>NZ_BAAAZN010000005.1:28810-564747 GCF_039536925.1 Amycolatopsis ultiminotia
ACGGCAGTTGCCAACGACCCGTTCCCCACCGACCACGGCAGTTGCCAACGACCCGTTCCCCACCGACCACGGCAGTTGCCAACGACCCGTTCCCCACCGACCACGGCAGTTGCCAACGACCCGTTCCCCACCGACCACGGCAGTTGCCAACGACCCGTTCCGACCAGACGCGGCGGTTACGAGCGGCTGATCGCGTCCGGGATCGGGTGCGCCGGATCGGCCGTGTCGCGGAAGGCGTCGGTGACCAGGCTCAGGCACAGGTCGGGGCTGCCGTCCTCGGGGACGAGCACGGCACCGCGGATCTCCAGTGGCGGGTCGAGCGGGAGGGCGCGCACGCCGTCGGCGGTGCTGCTCGTCTGGCCGGCCGGGAGCAAGGCCCAGGTGGACCAGTTCGCGCTCAGCTCGACCATGGTGTCCTCGATGGTGCCCAGCGGCCGGCCGCGGGGTGCGGTGAAACCGGCATCGTGCAAGGCTTTCGTCACCGCTTCGTGCAGCGGCGGGTCCGCTCGTGGCGAAGGGACCCGCAGCACGTCGTTCGCCAGGTCACTCAGCCGCACCGAGGTGCGGTTCGCCGCCGGATGGCGAGTGGAGATCACGGCGTGCAGCGGCTCGATCCACGCAGGCAACACCCGTAGACCTGCTGCTTCGGTGACACCGCGGGCCAATGCGAGGTCGAGCTCACCGCGGCGCAGCGCGGCAAGCCGATCGGGCAACGGGAGGTCCACGAGAACAGCTTCGAACGACGGGGTCCGGCGGCGCAGGGCGTCGATCCCCCGCTGCAAACGGGCGGTCAAACCCGGCGCAGTGCCGATCCGGACCGCGCCGGTGGACGTTCCGGCGGCAAGTCGTACCCGGTCGGCGGCCAGCAGCGCGTCGCGGGCCGCGGCGAGTACCCGGTTGCCCGCCTCGGTGAGCCGGACCGTGCGGGGCGAACGGTCCAGCAGCCGCACCCCGAGTTCGCGCTCGAGCCGGGCGATCTGCTGGCTGACCGCAGGCTGCACGATGTGCAGACGCTCCGCGGCGCGGCCGAAATGCAGCTCCTCGGCGACCGCGACGAAGTACCGCAACGCCCGCAGTTCCATGGGTTCCTCCTTGACCTGCAATGATCAGAATACGTGATCGCTGCGGAGACAAACCGCGTCTCGACCAGTGGACCGGTACGGGCTGAACTGGCTGTATGCGGATCGGAACACACCTCATCACCGCCGGCACGGCCGGTTTCGACCAGTTGCGCGACGAAGCGGCGGCGGTCGCGGCGCGCGAGCTCGACAGCGCCTGGACCAATCAGCAACCCGGCGGCTGGGACCCACTGACGATATTGCCGCTTTTCGGCGACGGTCCCGCTGAACTGGGCACGGCTGTCGTGCCGACGTACCCCCGGCACCCCGTCGCGCTGGCCACCGAGGCGCTCACCGTGCAGAAAATGACCGGCGGACGGCTCACACTGGGTATCGGACCGGGCCACGAAGCGGTGATTTCGGGCTGGTGGGGACTGCCGTACACGGCACCCGCGCGACACACCCGGGAGTACCTGGAAGTGCTGCGGCCGTTGCTGCGTGGTGAGCACGTGAAGTACTCCGGGGAGTTCTTCACCGTCGACGACCAGCTGGCCTTGCCCGCGACGCCGCCGCCGGTGCTCGTCGCCGCGCTCGGGCCACGAATGCTGGAGGTGACGCGGGATCTCGCGGACGGCACCATAGCCGTGTGGGTCCGACCGGACACCGTCGCGGACTACCTGGTCCCCCGCCTCGGCGACGGCGCGCGGGTGGCCGTGATGGTGATGGTCTCGGTGACCACTGACCCGGACGCCACCCGAACCGAGGTTGCCCAGCGGTACAACGTGGCCAACGAACTGCCGGCATACCGCGCGATGCTCGACCGAGGCGGCCTGGACGGCCCCGCGGACACCGTCGTCGCCGGCGACGAAACAACCGTACTGCGCGAACTGGCCCGCTTCCGCGACGCAGGAGTAACCGACCTGGTGGTAACCCCATTGGGAGACCACACAGCCCGCGAGCGGACATTGGACGCACTCACCCAGCTTCAACGCTGAAGCACACACGGGACTTCGCCGCTGAACGGCAACGGCCCGGACACCGGCCCGGTCAGAGTGGGCCGGGGCTCGGCGAGCTTGGGCCCGTCGGGTCGAGGGGTGGTGTGGGGTCGGTGGGTTGGGGTCGGGGGATTGAGGGGCGCGGGTCGGTGATTGGAGGGGCACCGGTCGGTAGGCTTGCGGCTGGCGGATCGAGAGGCGCGGGTCGGTCGAGGCTCGGCCAGCCGAGGGGGGGCACAGATCGGTCGGTCGAAACCCTGCGGGCCGAGGAATTCGACCGTCAGGCAGACAGACGGGCCGGTTGGGCAGCTCGGCAGACAGACGGGTGGCCGCACTGAGGAGCGCCGATCGCTGCCCGACAGTCCCGATCGTCCCGACAGTCCCGGTCCTCCCGGCAGTCCCGGCAGTCCCGGTCCTCCCGGCAGTCCCGGTCGGTCTTCCGGCACCCGGTTATCCCGCTCGGCCTCCTGCCGGTCCAGCGCTCCTGCCGGCCCCGTCGATCTTCCTGGCCATCCCGGCCGTGCTACCGGCTGGCCATCCCGGCCGTGCTGCCGGTCCCAGCCGTGCCGGCAGTCCCCATTCGGGCCGGCCGCTCCGGTGGTCCCCAATCGACTCGGCCGTGCTGGCAGCCGCAGTCGTCCCAGTCCTCAGTCGACCCGGCCACGCGGGAGGTCCCGGCGATCCTGCAGTCCCGATCGGCTCGGTCGCACCAGCGGACCCAGCCGTGCCTACGACCCCGATGGTGCCGGCAAGTCCCCAGCCGCCCCGGCCACGCCGGAAGTCCGGCGATCCTGCAGTCCCGATCGACTCGGTTGTGCTCGCAGTCCCAGTCGTGCCGGTGGTTCGGGTAGTGACCGACAGTCGCGGCAGTTCGAGTCGTCTCGGTCGTCCCGGCGGTCGGGACGGTGCCTGGCGGCGATGTGCAGTCCCGGGGGCCGGGCGCGTCGGGAGAGTTTCCGTCGCGTCGCTGGACCGGGGCGTTCGGAAGGGTCGCCGTCGTCGGGTTCTTTCGATCGTCACTGTGTGGTGGCTGCGGTCGTGTGAGCGGGCCACTTGGTCCGAAGTGGACCGTCTTGTATGCACACTTCGATACGCGTTGTGCTGACAACGGCATATTACGGGCCGCTCGCACCATCGGCTCATGCAACCACCTGGCGTCGTCGTCTCGCGCGACAAAACTTCACCGCCGTCTCGCGCGAGTGAGTCTCCACGGGTCGGTGGGGCGGGTGGCGGCTGCGGTCTGTCGGCGTTTCACCGAACCGGGGTGGTCCAAGCAACTGACGGCCGTGCGGAGCACTCTTCCCGGCGTCCGGCCGTAGCGACGTCTTTGCTGTTTCTGCAAATCTCTTTGCCAGGTTGCCCGGTACCTCGGATAGTCCACAGGGGACGACGAAATCTGGAGGAACCTGTGGATGAGAAGTACGACGTCGTGGTGGTCGGCGGCGGTGCAGCGGGGCTGAGTGGAGCGGTCGCGCTCGCCCGGTCGCGGCGGTCGGTGCTGGTGATCGACTCCGGAGAACCGCGCAACGCGCCGGCCGGGCATGTGCACAACTACCTGGGCCGTGAGAGCACACCACCGGCCGAGCTGCTCGCCGCCGGACGGGCCGAGCTTGCCGGGTACGGCGGTGAAGTGGTGAACGGGACCGTCACGTCCGTCAGCCGGTCCGCCGACTGCGAATCCGCCGACGGTCGGGTCGACGGCAGCCAGGTGGACGGCGTCCGGATCGACGACGGCCGGGCCAACGGCGATCGGGCCAACGACGATCGGGCCAACGACGATCGGGCCAACGGCAACCGGGTCGACAGCGGCCGGGTCGACGGCGGCCGGGTCGACGGCGATCGGGCCAACGACGGCCGGGTCGACGACGGCCGAGCCAACGACGAGCGGGTCGACGGCGGATTCGCGATCGAGCTGGCGGACGGTCGCGCTGTCCGGGCCCGCCGGGTCTTGGTGGCGACGGGGTTGAAGGACGAGTTGCCCGAGGTGGCCGGTCTCGAACGGCGGTGGGGCCGCGACGTGCTGCACTGCCCCTACTGTCACGGCTGGGAGGCGCGCGACCGGGCCGTCGGCGTGCTCGCGACCAGCCCGATGAGCCTGCACCAGGCACAGATGTGGCGGCAGCTGAGCAGCGATGTGGTCGTTTTCCGGCACACTGCGGCCGAGTTCGGCGCCGAGCAGCGCACGGAACTGGCGGCGCGCGGCATCCGGGTCGTGGAAGGCGTGGTGACCGGGCTCGAGATCGAGGACGATCAGCTCACCGGGCTCCGGTTGGACTCCGGTGAGGTGGTGCCGCGTGAGGTGCTGGTGGTCGCACCGCGGTTCATCGCACGGGCAGAGGCACTGGCGCCGCTCGGACTGGTGCCGGAGCGGGTGGAGATGAACGGGTATCTGCTCGGCACGTCCGTGCCCGTCGGCGAAGCGGGTGCCACCACGGTGCCGGGGGTGTGGCTGGCCGGGAACGTGGTCGACATGCGTGCGCAGGTCTCGGTTTCCGCGAGCGCCGGGCTCACAGCTGGGGCGGCGATCAACGCGGATCTGATCAACGAAGAGGTCGCGGAGGCCGTACGCCGCAGTGGCGAACCGTTTTCGCACCGGACCGAACGTGCGGTCGCTGCTGGCGTCGGCGGGCGTCGACAGCACGAAGCATCCGCGGAGCACGGGAAGCCGCCGATCGACCAGGAATCCTGGGAAGCGCGTTACCTCTCGCGGCCGGAAATCTGGAGTGGACAACCGAATGCACAGCTGGTCGCCGAAGCCGCCGGGCTGATCCCCGGGCGCGCGCTGGAGGCCGGCTGCGGCGAGGGTGGCGACGCGCTGTGGCTCGCGCAGCAGGGTTGGCAGGTCACCGCCGTCGACTTTTCCGCGACGGCCGTCGAACGCGGTCGGGCACAGGCCGAGCGGCTCGGCGTGGGCGACCGGATCGAATGGGTCGTCACCGATCTGACGACCTGGGTACCCGACCGGAAGTTCGACCTCGTCACCACGCACTTCCTGCACATCCCCGCAACTGATCGAGTGCCGCTTTTCACGCGGTTGGCGGATTCCGTCGCACCTCGCGGCACACTGCTCGTGGTCGGCCACCACCCGGCGGACGTGGCGTCCGCGGCCGGCCGTCCGGACATGACCGACCTGCTCTTCACCGCCGAAGAGGTAGCCGAAACCCTGGACGGTTCATGGGATTCCGCAGTACCCGACGCCCGCGAGCGGACAACGGTCGGCCCGGAGGGGCAGGAAGTGTCCATTCGCGACACCGTGCTGGTGGCACGGCGGCGGTGACCCGTCGGCCGTGCCCGCGCCCGGCGCGCAGTGACCGCCGGACGGTGGCCAGCACCGGGTGCACAGCGGTCGGGTCGACACCGGGTGCTCGGCAGCTCCCGGACAGGACGAGCGGCGGTCGGAGTCGGCACTGGCCAGGGCGCGGTCGCAGACGGACGAGCGGCAGTCCGCGGGGCGACCAGGAGCGGGAGCAGCGGTGGCACAAGCGACTGCCGGGTCAGCACCGGCCGCGCCATGGGAGAACGATCAACAGTCGCGTCAGCACCAACCAGACAACGACCACAAGACGACCCAAGCGACTGCCGGGTCAGCACCGGTCGGATCGCGGGAGCGGGCGAACGAGCGGCAGTCCGCGAGGCGGCCGGGAGCGGGAGCAGCGGTCGTGGCGGCACGGTCCCGCAACGTGGGGCCGGTGGCGGTCGGGTCAGCAACGGCAGCGCGACAACCGCCAAGCGGCGCGAGCGGTGGTCGGCACCAGATACACAACGGTCACAAAGTGCGACCACCACGGCACCGACCATGCGACCACCGCATGGACGAACGGCGATCGAGTCAGCAACGGCAGCGCGACAACCGCCAAGCGGCGCGAGCGGCGGTCGGCACCAGATGCACAACGGTCACAAGGTGCGACCGCCGCGTGGACGAGCGGCGATCGGGTCGGCAACGGCAGCGCGACAACCGCCAAGCGGCGCGAGCGGCGGTCGGCACCAGATACACAACGGTCACAAAGTGCGACCACCGCGGCACCGACCGTGCGACCGCCGCGTGGACGAGCGGCGATCGAGTCGGCAACGGCAGCGCGACGACCATGGGGCGACCGAGCGGTGGTCGGCGCCCGGGGCGAGAGGGGACGCGAGCGGGCCGGTGGTCACCGCGGCGTGGGACGCCACCGGTTCGCGGTGGCGGCGGGTCCGTTTTTCCGCCGGGTGGGCAGCGTCTGCTACTGGTCGACGGTTGCGGTGCTCAGGTGTGGTGGATCGACTCGACTGTGTACACGTGGGGGTCGAAAGTGGCCAGCGCGGCGGCTTCGGACATGTGCTCGCGGCATTCCGGGTCGTCGAGCATGGCCTGGTAGGCGTCGGTGCTGGACCACTGTGCGTAGTTCAGCACGCGGGTGCCGTCGGTGCTTGCGTGGATGTTTGCGGAGATGAAGCCCTCTCGGTACTGCATCACCTTCTGGGTGGCGCCGGTCAGGATCTCCACCAGTTCGCGTTGGCGCGCCGGGTCGACGGTGAAGACGTTCACCAGGGTGGTCAGCTCGGCGTGCGGCGCGATGGTCGTGCTGGGCATGGGTTCCGGCTCCTTTATGACAGGTTCCTTACATGGACAGTATGTGTAAGGTTCCTGTCATGAGTCAAGTCGGCACACTTGATCGGCCTGGGTACCTCCTGAAGCGGGCACAGCTGGCGCTGCGGCAGGCGTGCGACGAGCAGCTGCGACCACTCGGGCTGTCGATGTCGCAGTACGCGGTCCTGCAGGCATTGGACGAGCAGCCCGGGGCTTCGTCCGCTGAGTTGGCGCGACGGTGCTTCGTCACGCGACAGTCATTGCGCGACGTGCTCAGTGGACTGAAGACCGCGGGACTTGTCACGGTCGCCACCGAAACGTCCGGAGGACGCGCACGACCGGTGACGCTGACTTCTTCCGGCGAAGGCCACCTCGAAGCCGCGCACACGGTGGTCGGTGAGGTCGAGGAACGGATGCTGACCGGACTCACCGGCACCCAGCGACGCCAGCTGGCCGACTTGCTGTGGGCGTGCACGGAGAACCTCGGGCAACACTGAGCACGGACGTCGACCCGGGATCGGATGGCCAAAGGCGCGAACGGCATCGGGGTCGAGCGCGCTGGAGCCATGCGACATCCGGAGAGGCCACCGTGGCCCGCGAGCCGGCAGTCCCGCCGGCCACGGCTCACTGCCCATGACTCACCACTGATCACGGGCCACGGGTCACGAGCTGCTGGCCACGACTCACGGCCCGCAGATCACCAGGCGCGGGCCACAGGCCACAAGTCACCAGCCACGGGTCATGGGCCGCGGGGCACGAGCCGCGGGCGACGGGCAACGCCGTACGGCTCGCAGACCACAAGGCGCGAGCCACGGGTCGCAAGCCACAGACCACGGGCCACGAGCCACGGGTCACGAGCCACGGTCATGGGTCACGAGCCACGGGTCATGGGTCATGGGTCATGGGTCATGGGTCGCGGGGCACGGGCACGGGCACGGGCACGGGCACGGACAACGGCGCACAGGTCTCAGGTCGCGAGCCACCGGGGCGTGGGGCATGAGGGCACGACTCGCAGGTCGCAGATCGCGAGCCACGGGTTACGGGCGGCCGCAGATCGCAAAGTCACGGGCGCGGGGCGCGGGGCGCGGATCGCGAGTCGGGGGCGCGGGCGCGGGTCCGGGGGCGCGGGCGCGGGGCGCGGGGCGCGGGGCGCCACGACTCGCGAGTTCGCGGGCCATGGGGCAACTGCTCGCGGACTGCGACTCCGCGTTTCACCGGCTCCGCAGTCTGCGGTTTGCCGCCTGCCAACCCACGGTTCACAGCTGTCGCCCGCGGCACCGGAATCCACCTGCCACGACCACAGACCATCGGCCCGCCACGGGCACGGGCACGGGCACGGGCACGGGCACGGGCACGGGCACGGGCACGGGCACGGGCACGGGCACGGGCACGAAAGCATCGGCCGGACACCTGCCCCGCGTCGAGGTGAATGGGGGGTAATGCCTCAAATCGGAGGATTTCCGGGAAATCCTCGGTCATTCCGGCCGAGCGGGGGCGTAGAAGCAACGATTGGCATCCGAATGGCGTATGGCCACCATCACCCTATTGGTCTATACCATTTGGACAGGGTTGTGCGCTCTCCGAATCCCCGCTGTGGAGGTTTTCCCGATGAAGGTTCCCTCGTTTCGAAGGCTGGCCGGTGTGGTTGGTGCGCTGGTGGCTGGTGGTGCCGGGCTCGTGGTGCCGCATGGTGTCGCGGTTGCCGATGCCGGGGCGCCGTTGCCGGTTGCGCCTTACGTTGACATGGGGGCCTGGCCGACGCCGGTGATCTCCGATATGGCTGCCCAAGGCGGCGTCAAAGGGTTCACGCTCGGGTTCGTCACCTCGGCCGGCTGCAAGGCCAGCTGGTTCAACTCCTACGACCCGCGTGCCGGTTGGCAGGCGGACGAGATCGCCAAGATCCGGGACGGCGGGGGTGACGTGAAGGTGTCCTTCGGCGGCGCATCCGGGATCGAGCTCGCCCAGGCCTGTACCGACGTCTCCGCGCTCGTGGCGGAGTACGACGCGGTCGTGAAGGCCTACGGGCTCAAGTATGTCGACTTCGACATCGAGGGTGCCGCGGTCGCCGACACCGCCACCGTGCAACGGCGGTCGGCGGCACTCAAGCAGGTACAGGCCGACAATCCGGGGCTCAAGATCTCACTCACGCTGCCGGTGCTGCCGGACGGGCTGACCTCCGACGGGCTCGCCGTGGTCAACGAGGCCAAGGCTGCGGGAGTGGACCTCGACCTGGTCAACGTCATGGCGATGGACTACTACCAGGGCGATGCAGACCAGGGGGCGAAGGCGATCTCCGCGGCGAAGGCCACCCAGGCGCAGCTCAAGTCCGCGCTCGGACTGTCCGATGAGGACGCCTGGAAGAAGCTGGGCGTCACCCCGATGCTGGGCGTGAACGACTCGCAGAACGAGATCTTCTACCAGAAGGACGCCACGGCGCTGGTGGACTTCGCCAAGAGCGTGCACCTTGGCATGCTGTCGCTCTGGGAGACCGGCCGCGACGCCAACGCCTGCACCGGCGCGCTGTACCGCTGCACCAACATCTCCCAGCAGCCGTACGAGTTCTCCAAGATCTTCGCCGGCTACAACGGATGACGCCGGCCGCCGCCCGGGTCCGAAGTGGACTCGGGCGGCGGTGGCGGCTCAGGGCAGGTAGTACATCGGGTTCGGCAGCTTCACCGGGTGGTCCGCGTAGCCGCCTTCCAGATCACTGAACTGATCACCCAGGTTGAGCACGATGTCCGCGCCGGTCGCCTCGATGTGCGCCCGCGTGCCCGACTTGTACTGCACGGTGGTGCAGTCCAGGCCGCACGGCAGATAGTCCGGCGCGGAGTCGGTCGGCTTGAAGAACGCGTCGGCAGGCGCCGGATAGCCCTCGTTCGCCAGGTTCTTCAGCGACTGCGGGCCCTGCGGCACGGTCCGGCCGGTGAGGAAGTAGACCTTCACCCCGCGCTGCGCCGCCCAGTTCGTGAGCTCCAGCACCGGCTGGTTGGCGGTGAACGTCCCGTCGTCGATCGCCTGCTGCTGCTTCACCGGGTCGAAGCCGAAGTCGTTGTCCGCCTCCCAGCCGTAGGTGACCTCCGACGTGTCGTCGACGTCGAGCACGATCGCCGGGTTCTTCACCCGGCCCAGCTGCTGGGCCAGCTGCCGTTTGGCGTCGGCGACGACCCGCTTGGTGTCGGCGACGAACCGGCTCGTGTCGGAGTAGTGGTGCTTGCCCGACGCGTCGAGGTAGTCGCCGTAGTACGCCTTGACGTCGTTCTTCACCTGGCCGATGTTGGCCGGTTCACGGCCGTGCGCGGCGGTCACCTCGTCCGAGCCGGCGAGGGCGGTCGCACCACCTGCCACGGTGGCTCCGACGGCCGCGGCTGCGGCGAGCTTGACGAGAGCGGGAAAACGGGACACGGCAACCCTCCAGTGACTATTCCGAACCCGCAGAACCTACGCCGGGCGACCCGGGTTGGAAACCCTCCGATGGGATGCGTTCGCTGCGGCACACGAACGCGACCGGCGACCGGCCGATCCGCGTCAGCACCACAGTGGACTCTTCGTGACCACGTGGTTTCAACCTGCGACGCAAGGCATCCGGGTCCACGTCGAGTCCCCGCACCAGGATCTCCAGCCGCCCGACGCCCAGCCTTCGCAGCACCGCGCCGAGCGGCTTCTCACGGTAGGGCAGCTGTTCCAGAACACGGAAGGCGCGCACACCCGGCGGCGGGGCGTCCCCGGTGAGGTAGGCGATGCGTTCGTCCAGCTGCCACAGTCCGTGCCGGGCCGCGTAATGGCGTACGAGCCCGGCGCGCACCACGGCGCCGTCCGGGTCCACAAGCCACTCTCCCGCCGCTTTCGCCGGCACCTCGTCCGGCTCGGCGTCGGTCAGCGTCCACTGTGCACCGTCCGAACGCAACACGGTCGCACGTCGCGTCACGCCGGTGGAGAGGCCACGCCAGAGGCACGCCTCGCGCACCTGCCCGTCGAGCGAGACCAGCTCCACTTCCTCAGCCCACGGCGCGATGGCGAAGTCCATCCCCGGCGCGCATTTCACCGACAACACCCGGCCGGGATAGGCCGTCACCAGCTCGTCGAGCGGGGGCAGGAAGTCCGCAGGCCGCCACACCCGGCGCCCGGCGGAGTCCCGGCGGGCCGGATCGGCCACCACCGCGGCATCCCGGGACACCGGCCGCAGTGCGTCGGCCCGGCTCACCAGCGGCGCGACTCCGGCCACGGAGGCGTTGTGCTGCGCCATTTCCAGCCGCACCGGGTCCACATCGGACCCCAGGACGGCCGGTGCGGCGCGGGACAGCTCCACGAGATCGGCCCCGACCGAACAGGTGACGTCGTGCACGGCGAGCCCGGCCAGCCGACGCGCACGGTGGCGCGCGACCGGCGTGGCACTCGCCTGCTGAAGTGCGTCGGAGGTGAATAGCCACTCGCCCGAGTCCACGATCTTCGCCACGGACTTCCGGCGCAGCGCAACAGTTTCCAGCACAGCGGCAGCATGGCGCTCGCCTACCGCACGCCGCGCCGCGGCAACGTCGGCGACCCGCGAAGCGTCCAGCTCGGCGCATCCGGCGAGCGCCGCTCTTCCTGCGGCAGAGCGCAGGAAGGCGACGTCGTCGAGGGTGAACCCGTAGGCCAACTCAGGAAGGCCGTTTGGTCCCGGTGATCATCACGTTGTAGAACAGCTCCCGCGGCAGCACCTTGGCCAGCACCAACTTGTCCAAAGCGGACAGCCGCAGCCACAGGCGGTAGGCGAACAGCCGCCAGCGCACGGTGAGCTTTTCCTGCGGCACGGCCGCTTCGAACGTGCGGATCGGCCAGCCTGCCAGTGCGGCGGAGAACTCCTCGGTGACCGCGCGCACGTCCTGTGCCCCGGCCCCGCGAGCCATCGCCTCCAGCTCCGACGGGTCGAACGTGTGGATGTCGACCACCGCTTCCAGCGCCGCCGCCCGCGACGACTCGTCCAATTCGGACTGCGGACGCCGCCAGCCGCTGAGCACCGGCAGTTTGGTGACGTTCGTGGTCAGGTACCAGGTGAGCTGGCCGAGCCTGCGTGCGTACCGGTCGCCGACCTTCGTCGGCTCACCGGCGAACACGAACCGCCCACCCGGCTTGAGCACCCGCAGCACCTCGCCGAACGCCTGCCGCACGTCCGGGATGTGGTGCAGCACCGCGTGCCCGACCACGAGGTCGAAGGTGTTGTCCTCGTACGGGATCCGCTCCGCGTCGGCGACCCGGCCGTCGACGTCGAGGCCGAGGTTCTCCGCATTGCGCAACGCGACCTGCACCATGCCCGGCGACAGGTCGGTGACCGAACCCTTCTTCGCGACCCCGCCCTGCATCAGGTTCAGCAGGAAGAACCCGGTGCCGCTGCCCAGCTCCATGGCGTGCGAATAGGGCTGGCCGTCCTCACCGGCCACCGCGGTGAACACGTCGCTGGCATAGGAGATGCAGCGCTCGTCGTAGGAGATCGACCACTTCTCGTCGTAGGTGCCTGCTTCCCAGTCGTGGTATAGGACGTTCGCGAGCTTCGGATCGTCGTAGGCCGCCTTGACCTCGTCGGCGGTGGCGTGCGGGTGCGGCGCCGGGTCGGTCACGCCGGTCACTTCCCCTCGAAGGTGGCCTTGCCCGGACCGTTGTCGATGAACGACTGCATCCCGTTCCGCTGGTCCTCGGTCGCCCACAGCGCGGTGAACAGCTGCGTCTCGATCTTCAGGCCGGTGGCGAGGTCCACGTCGAGACCGGAGTCGATGGCCGCCTTCGCGGCGCGAAGCGCCACCGCGGGACCGTTCGCGAACTGCGCGGCCCACTTGTGCGCCGCGGCGTACACGTCGTCCGGCGCCACGACCTCGTCCAGAATGCCCAGCTTCAGCGCCTCTTCGGCCTTCACGAACCGGCCGGTGTAGATCAGGTCCTTGGCCTTGCTCGGGCCGATCAGCCGCGCGAGCCGCTGGGTGCCGCCTGCGCCGGGGATGATGCCGAGCTGGATCTCCGGCTGGCCGACCTTCACGTTGTCGCCCGCCACCCGCCAGTCCGCGGTGAGCGCCAGCTCGAGGCCGCCGCCGAGGGCGTACCCGGTGATCGCGGCGACGACCGGTTTCGGGATGTTCGCGATCCGCGCGAGCGACGCGGTGAGCTCCGCGCCGAACTTGGCGATCTCCGGGTACGTGCGGGCTGCCATCTCCTTGATGTCCGCACCACCGGCGAAGGTCTTCTCCCCGCCGAAAAGGACCACCGCGCGCACGTCGTCGCGGTCGGACGCCTCCCCGGCCGCCTCGGCGAGCTCGGCCTGCACCTGGGCGTTCAGTGCGTTGACCGGCGGCCGGTCCAGCCGGATCGTGCCGACCCCGCCCTCGACCTCCAGGGTTACGAACTCTCCCACGCGTCTCCTCCTCGTTGACGGCGCTGACCACACTGCCAGCAGGCTACCGACCGGTACGCCCAAACCTACCTTCGGCGGGCGAAGAACCGCTCCCCCGAGCGCTCCAGCACCAGGTCCTGGTCGAAGGTCTTGGACAGGTTCGCACTCGTGATCACGTCGTCCACCAGGCCGGACACCACCGCACCGCCCTCGCGCAGCAGCAGCGCGTGGGTGAAGCCCGGCGGGATCTCCTCCACATGGTGGGTGACCAGGACGATCGCGGGCGCGTCCGGATCCAGTGCGAGTGCCGACAACCGGGCCACGAGGTCCTCCCGGCCGCCGAGGTCGAGGCCCGCGGCAGGCTCGTCGAGCAGCAGCAGCTCCGGATCGGTCATCAGCGAACGGGCGATCAGCACCCGCTTGCGCTCGCCCTCGCTCAACGTGCCGTAGGTGCGCTCGGCCAGGTGCGCGATACCGAGCGTGCCGAGCAGTTCGGCGGCGCGGTCCAGGTCCAGCGCGTCGTAGGCCTCACGCCAGCGGCCGACGACCGCGTACCCCGCGCTGACCACGACGTCGCGCACCAGCTCTTCGCCGGGCACCCGCTGGGCGATCGCGGCGGAGGTGAAGCCGATGCGCGGGCGCAGGTCGAAGACGTTCACCCGGCCGATGCGTTCGCCGAGCAGGTCGACCGCGCCGGAGGTGGGGTGCAGCTCGGCGGCGGCCAGCCGCAGCAGGGTGGTCTTGCCCGCGCCGTTCGGGCCGAGCACCACCCATCGCTCGTCCAGCTCGACCGACCAGTCGAGGTCCGCGAGAAGGTCGTTACCGGTGCGACGGACGCCGACACCGGACATCCGCACCACCAGGTCGTCAGGGTCGCTGGGCAGGATCGGCTCGCTCACGCGCCCATTGTGGCGGCCCGCGCGCACCCGTGCGCACCCGCCCGGGGTAAGCCGGGGTGCGCACGGACGGCCGCGGCGCTTTGTGCGGAATGACTCGCGAATGCCGGTCCAGCGGGTGGGACATCGCGGCGCTCGCGGCGCCGCTGTGGCAGCATGCAGAACGTGATCGAATCCACGTCCGCCGCCCGCCCCGTCAGCCGGGGCTCGTTCTGGCGCCGGCGTGCGATCGATCTGCTCCTCGTCGCTTCCTGCGGGTGTACCGAGGCGCGACCCGCACGCTGAAGTTTTCCGCGTGCGTACGCGCTGCTGTGTCCAGCCGTCCCGCAGAACTCCAGGAGCCCGCGTTGACCACTTCGATCACCCCCTCTTCCGTCGAGACCCACCCCCAGCTCACCGATCCGCTGCTGACCGAGCTGCTGCACCCGGCACGGCTGCTGTGGACGCCGCGGGAGCTGGCCGACCTGACCCGCACCGTGACCACCGAACTGACCGCAGGCCTGCGTGACATCCTGCGCGTCGACGAGGACCAGCGCTGGTGGGCGCGGCTGGCCCTGACCGACGGCGTCGAGCTGTGGCTGCTGTCCTGGCTGCCCGGCCAGCACACCAAGCCGCACGACCACGGCGGCGCGGCCGGTTCGTTCACCGTGCTGCAGGGCGAGCTCGGCGAGGAGTACCGCTACCCCGGCGGCCCGGTGCGCCGCCGCACGCACGTGGCCGGACAGGGCATCGGCTTCGGTGCAGGCCGGGCGCACCAGGTCACCGGGATCGGCGACGAGGCTGCCGCGAGCGTGCACGCGTACTCGCCGCCGCTCGTGCCGACCAGGGAATACCGGACGCTGGCCGAGCTGCCGAACGAGATTCCCCCGCTGCCGGCGATCATCCGCTGATGACCGCCGTCGACTCGCTGCTGGCTTCCGCCCGGTCCACGCTGGACCGGGCGGATCCGGAGCGGGCCGCGGCCCTGCAGGCGGACGGCGCGCTGATCGTGGACATCCGCCCGCACGCGAACCGGGTCGCCGAGGGCGAGATCCCCGGTTCGGTGGTGATCGAACGGATCCACCTGGAATGGCGGCTGGCCCCGGACAGCGAATGGCGGCTGCCGGGCGTCACCGCGGACACCGTGGCCGTCGTGGTGTGCAACGAGGGCTACTCGTCCAGCCTCGCGGCGGCCGACCTGCAACGACTCGGCCTGCCCGGGGCGACCGACCTGACCGGCGGTTTCCGGGCCTGGGCCGCGGCGGGGCAGCCGGTGCGCCCCGGCGGTTCCCCTGCGGTGCCCTGACGGGTCCGGGACGCACTTCCCGAACCCGGGCGAACCGCAACCGGATGCCGACGGGCCGGCTTCGCGCTCCCGGAAAATCCGGTTCCCGGTAGTTCCGCGGCACGCAGCCGGTCCAGGACCGCAGCACTGCGGGCGACACCCCGATGCCCCCGGTCGATCTCGACGTTCCGGCGTCCCCGAGGCCGAACCGGCCAACGGGACCGCACCCCGGATCAGGCGAGTACCACCCGTGCCAGTTCGGCCGGGCTGGCCAGCAGTGGGTGCTTCGGCAGCACCCGCACCGTGTAGCCGACCGAACCCGCCCTGGGCAGGCGCAGTTTCGCGGCGAACGCGCCGATACCGTCCTCCCGCATCGGGACGTGCACCGCGTCGGTGAGTTCGTCCCCGTCGCCGACCTGGCCGACCACCGTCTGGATGTCCACTTCGGACGGGTCCAGCCCGGCGAGGTCGATCCGGGCGCGCACGGTCACCTCGGTGCCCACCACGAGCCGTTCGGTGTGGTCGTACTGCAACTCGGCGTCGAACACCCGCACGCGCGGCCAGGCGACCTCGAGCTTGGTGCGGTAGTCGGCCAGCGACAACGCGCCGCGATAGCCCTCACCGGTGGCCTCGGCGACCATCCGGGAGGCGGGCAGGTAACCCGACTCCACGTACTCGCGCACCATCCGGGACGCCTGCACGCGCGGACCGAGCGTCTCGAGCGTGTGCCACACCATGGCCAGCCAGCCGGTGGGCACGCCGTCGTCGCCGGTGTCGTAGTACAGCGGGGCGATCTGCTGGCCGAGCAGGTCGTAGAGGGCGGCGGCCTCGAGGTCGTCGCGGCGCAGCGGGTCGGTGACGCCGTCTGCGGTCGGGATGGCCCAGCCGTTGGAGCCGTCGTAGCACTCGTCCCACCAGCCGTCCCGGATGGACAGGTTGAGCCCGCCGTTGAGCGCCGACTTCATCCCCGACGTGCCACACGCCTCCAGCGGCCGCACCGGGTTGTTCAGCCACACGTCACAGCCGCGGTAGAGGTAGCGGGCCATGGACATGTCGTAGTCCGGCAGGAACACGATGCGGTGGCGCACCGCCGGATCGTCGACGAACCGCACGATCTGCTGGATCAGCTGCTTGCCGTTCTCGTCGGCCGGATGCGATTTGCCGCCGACCACGATCTGGATCGGCCGCCGCTCGTCCAGCAGCAGCGCGCGCAGCCGGTCGGGATCGCGCAGCATCAGCGTGAGCCGCTTGTACGTGGGCACCCGGCGGGCGAAACCGACGGTCAGCACGTCCGGGTCGAAGACCCGGTCGGTCCAGCCCAGCTCGAGCGCCGAGGCACCGCGCTGCATCCACGCCGCACGCACCCGGCGGCGGACCTCGCCCACCAGCTTCTCCCGCAGCTCCCGCCGCAACGCCCACAGCTGCTCGTCGCTGACGCCGTCGTGCAGCGAACTGTCCGGGGTCCGGCCCTCGTGGCCGAACTCGTCGTGGTTGCCGCCCAGCAGCGCGCTCAGCTCCCGCGCGACCCACGTCGGCCCGTGCACGCCGTTGGTGACCGAGGCGATCGGCACCTCGTCGTCGTCGAATCCGGGCCACAGCCGGGAGAACATCCGGCGGGTGACCCGGCCGTGCAGCTCGGAGACGCCGTTGGCCCGCTGGGCCAGCCGCAACCCCATGTGCGCCATGTTGAACAGGCCCGGGTTGTCCTCCGCGCCCAGCTGCAGCACGCGGCGCACGTCCACGTCGGGCACCAGCCTGCCGTCGGAGAAGTAGCGCTGCACAAGGTCGACGGGGAACCGGTCGATCCCGGCGCTCACCGGGGTGTGCGTGGTGAAGACGGTGCCCGCACGCACCGCGGGCAGCGCTTCGTCGAACGCGAGCCGGTCGGCCTGGATGATCTCCCGGGCACGCTCCAGCCCGAGGAATCCGGCGTGCCCCTCGTTGGTGTGGAACACCTTCGGCTGCGGATGCCCGGTCAGGGCGCAGAACTTGCGCACCGCGCGGAACCCGCCGATACCGGCCAGGATCTCCTGCCGGATGCGGTGGTCGGCGTCGCCGCCGTAGAGCCGGTCGGTGACCGGGCGCAGGTCCTCGGCGTTGGCGTCGATGTCGGTGTCCAGCAGCAACAGCGGGATCCGGCCGACCCTGGCCCGCCAGATCTGCGCGTGCAGCTCGCGTCCGCCGGGCATGGCGAGGCTGATCAGCACCGGCGCGCCGCGGTCGGTCACCGGCTCCAGCGGGAACGCGTTGGGGTCGATCACCGGATAGTGCTCGACCTGCCAGCCGTCCAGTGACAGGCCCTGGCGGAAGTAGCCGGACCGGTACAGCAGGCCGACGCCGACCATCGGCACGCCGAGGTCGGAGGCGGCCTTGAGGTGGTCGCCGGCGAGCACGCCGAGCCCGCCGGAGTAGTTCGGCAGCGCCTCGGTGACGCCGAACTCCATCGAGAAGTACGCGACCGCCTCCGGCAGGCCCTCGTCACTGCGCCGCTGGTACCAGCGCGGTTCGGTGAGGTAGCGCTCGAGCCCGGCCGCGGCCTCGTCCGTGCGGCGCAGGAAGTCCTCGTCCACGGCCAGCTCTTCGAGCCGTTCCGGGGGCAGCGCGGTGAGCATCCGCAGCGGATCGCGGATCTTGTCGAACAGCCCGGCGTCCATCGACGCGAACAGGTCACGGGTGGGCGGATGCCACGTCCAGCGGAGGTTGGTGGCGAGCGCGCCGAGCCCGGCGAGCGGCTCGGGCAGGCTGGCGCGAACGGTGAACCGGCGGACTGCACGCATGGTCAGGGACACTATCTGGCCGGGACCGGCCGCGCCCGTAGCCCACTTCGGGCGTTGTGCGCACCGCAGCGGTGCACGCTCGGTAGCCTCCGGGGGCCGTACGTCGACCGGGGAAGTGGAGCGAAGGAACATGAGCCGAGGGGGACGCGCACTGGCCGTGCTCGTGGTGGCAGGTCTGCTGGGGGCGGCCGCGTGCAGTACGAGCGCCGGTGGCCCGGTCACCGCGGGAGCGGGCAACGTCGCGGGATTGCCGGTGACCCACTTCGAAAGCGGCCTCAAACCCGATGCGCCGAAGCCGGACCTGCAGGTGCAGAACGCGGACGGCGGGAGTGAGGACCAGCTCGCCACCGCCGCGATCGCCGACGTGCAGGCCTACTGGTCCGGCGCGCTGCCGGAGGAATTCGGCGGCGAGAAGTTCAAGCCGGTGACCTCACTGCTGTCGTATGACTCCACCCGGGACACCGAAGAGACCGCCTGCGGCAGCGTGAAGGAACTGGTGAACGCCTTCTACTGCGCGGGCGACGATTCGGTGGCGTGGGACCGGGGGGTGCTGCTGCCGATGCTGAAGCAGCGGTTCGGCCCGATGTCGGTGGTGACCGTGCTCGCGCACGAGTTCGGGCACGCCATCCAGTACCGGCTCGGCGACCGCGCGGGAATCACCAAGAGCACGCCGACCGTGGTGAAGGAGCAGCAGGCGGACTGCTTCGCGGGCAGCTACTTCCGGTGGGTCGCGGCAGGCAAGAGCGAGTACTACCGGCTGTCCACGGCCGAAGGGCTGGACCAGGTGATGGCCGCGATGTTCTTCATCCGCGACCAGGCAGGCACCAGCGGCACCGACCGGCAGGCACACGGCACCGCGTTCGACCGCACCTTCGCGTTCCAGTCCGGGTTCACGAAGGGCCCGAAGGACTGCGCCGCGATGAACACGGAGAACGTACGGGCGCGGCTCACCGAGCGGCCGTTCGACAGCGGGGACACCGGCAAGGGCGACGAGCGGCTCGACGAGGAGACCCTGCAGCTGGTGAAGGCGAGCCTGGACGAGGCGTTCAAGGGCGCGGGCGTGACGGCCCCGCAGTTCGTGCCCGGCAGCGGGGCCTGCCCGGCAGGCGGCCCGAACACCCCGCCCACCTCGTACTGCCCGGACGACAACACCGTGCAGCTCAACCAGAACCAGCTGGAGCAGCTGGCACAACCGGTGGACCAGGAAGCCGAACAAGCGGGCAAGGAGAGCACCGGGCTCGGCGACTTCGCGGCGTTCGCGGAACTCGCTTCGCGCTACGCGATGGGGATCCAGAAGGGCGTGGGAGCGTCGATCGACAACCCGAACGCCGGCCTGCGTACCGCCTGCCTCGTGGGCGCGTGGGCGGCGTTCACGAACCGGCCCGGCGAACCGGGGAAGCCCGGACTGCGGCTGTCCGCGGGCGACCTCGACGAGGCGATCGCCGACCTGCTCCGCCCGGACGGCCTGGTGTCGGCCGACGTCGGCGGCGCCCGGCCGGACAGCGGGTTCGACCGGGTGGAGGCGCTGCGGCGGGGCTATCTCGAAGGCTCGCCGGTGTGCTCGAAGCAGTACGCCTGACGCCCGGGACCCCCGCCGACGACGGTGCGAGGGCCCCGGCTCATCCGGGACCCTCGCACCGGGCCGGTCAGGACAGCTCGGTCAGAACAGTGCGCTCGCCAGGTCCCGGCGCGCCCTGGTGACCCGCTCGTCGGCCGGGTCGAACAGGTCGAACAGGGCCACCAGGTGTTCGCGCACCCGGTTGCGGTCCGCGCCTGCGGTGCGGCGGACCGCGTCGATCAGGCGGCGGAAGGCGGCTTCCGCGTCCTGTTCGGCGACTTCCAGGTCCGCGGCCGCGAGCTGGGCGTCGAGGTTGGCCGGATCCGCGTCGGCCGTCGCACGGGCGTCCGGGTCGGCCGCCTCGGCGCGAGCGGTGAACTTGACCTGGGCCAGCGCGCTCTTGGCCAGTTCGTTGGCGGGCTCCGCGTCGAGGATGCGCTCGTAGGCGGCCTGGGCGGCGGCGAAATCGCCCCGGTCGAAGGCCTCCTCCGCCTCGGTGAAGCGCGGGTCCTCCGGCTCCTCCACCGGACCGCGGGCCTCCTCCGCGGCGCGGATACCGGGCAGCTGGTCACGCAGGGCGTCGAGCAGGGAGTTCAGCCATTTGCGGATCTCCGGCTCCGGCAGGGCGCCGGAGAACGCGTCGATCGGCTGGCCCCCGCCGATCGCCACCACGGTGGGGATCGACTGCGCGTTGAACAGCTGCGCGATGCGCGGGTTGGCGTCCACGTCGACCTTGGCCAGCACCCAGGCGCCGCCCGCCTCCTCGGCCAGCCGCTCCAGCAGCGGGCTCAGCTGCTTGCACGGGCCGCACCAGTCGGCCCACAGGTCGACGACCACGAGCTGGCTCAACGAGCGCTCGACTACGTCGGTCTGGAAGCTCGCCTCGGTCACGTCGAGTACCGCGCCCGAGGGCGGCGCGCCACCCCCGTCGGGCGCGGTGCCGTCCGGAGGCGGGGCCGTCGGCCGGTTCTGGGTCGCCTCCGACCGGGCCTTGAGCGCGGACAGATCGACCGCGCGGGACAATGCGGCGGAGAGGGCCGCCGAGTTCGCTGCAGATCCGCGTGGGTTTGTCACACCTCCATCCTGGCACGCCACACCCGTGCGGTTCAGCCGGAGCCCCGCCGTTTCGCGTTGGCGCGGAACCGCCCGGCTGGGGCATGCTTCTGCGCGGGACGACGAGGGAGGCCGTGGATGCTGAGCCGGCGCAACGCGACTGTGGCGGCTGCGGTCGGGGCGGGGGTGGCGTGGATCGCGACGATCACCACTCTCATCGCACACGAGGACGACCCGGGCGCGCCGTCCGCGCCTGCCCTGCGCGACCAGCTCACCGAGGCGTTGTCCGGCCGCGACGCGGACGCGCTCGCCGCACTGTTCGACGTCCCCGGTTCCGGAGCGACCGACCTGGCCGACGACTACGTACGCGCACTCGGCGCGGACCGGGTACGCGACCTGGCCGTCCGGCTCACCCCCGACGAACACGCCCCGACCTCCGCGGTGGTCACCGGAATCAGCGGACCCGGCACCCGGTTCACCTACCAACTGGCGGTGACCAGCACAAACGGCCGGTGGACGGTGGCCTTCACGCCACCCCTGCCCTGAGCCACCACTGCTCCGGGCCACTGCCGCTGTCCTGCTACCCCTGCGGTACTGCCCGGCAGCGCGGCGCCGAGCCACCCGCTCCGGAGCAACAACCCCGAGCCACTGTCCTGCGGCACTGCGCTGGGCCTTCGCCCCGAACTCCCCCGCCCCGAACTCCCCGCCGCGGGCCCGAGCGGCTGGCCCGGTCCGCCGGTCCCGGTCAGTCCTGCCGCAGGTGCGCCTCGACGCGGTCCACCTTTGCGGTCAGCTGGCCCTCGTAGCCGGGCCGGATGTCCGCCTTGAGCACCAGACCGACCCGCGCGGACCCCTCCCCCGCGGCTGCCACGGCCTGCTTCACGACGTCCATCACCTCGTCCCACTCGCCTTCCACGTTGGTGAACATCGAGTTGGTCGAGTTGGGCAGGCCGCTGTCGCGCACCACCCGCACCGCTCGTGCGACGGCCTCGCTCACCCCGCCGTCCTGGTCACCGCCGGACGGGCTCACGCTGAACGCGACGATCATGGTTCGGTCCTTTCGCCGGAGGGATTTCGTACTGCTGAGCAGGGCGATCACCGGGTCCGGGATACCCGCTGGTAGCTTCGCGTGTCATGAACCGTCCGCTGCCGTTCGACCCGATCGCCCGCGCGGCCTCGCTCTGGGAGGACCGGATCGGCCCCGCCGGAACCATGGCCGCGGTCACCGGTGTGATGCGCGTGCAGCAGATCATCCAGTCGGCGGTCGACGGTGCGCTGAAGCCGCACGGCCTCACCTTCGCCCGCTACGAGGCGCTCGTGCTGCTCACGTTCTCCCGCAACTCACGGCTGCCGATGCGGGTGATGGGTGAACGGCTGCAACTGCACCCCACCAGTGTCACCAACATAGTCGACCGGCTCGAACGCGACGGTCTGGTGAAGCGCGTGCCGCATCCGACCGACCGGCGCACCACGCTGGTGGAGATCACCGGCGACGGGCGCACCCGCCGGGAGGCGGCCACCGAGGCGGTGACCGCGATCGACTTCGGCCTCACCGGTCTCACCGAACGGCAGGTCGGCCAGCTCATCGAGCTGCTCACCAAGGTGCGCAAGTCCTCGGGCGACTTCACCGAATAGCACCGGACCTCAGACCGCGGCCAGGGCGCGCCGCCGGCCTGCCCGGACCGGGAACCTCGCCGGACAGCCGGCGGGCCCGTGCGAAGTGTCTTCGCACGGGCCCGCCGGTGAGTCTTGCTCAGATCAGGCGTTCGCCGGCTCCGGGACGCGCTCGAACAGCCCGACGCCGCCGTGCGTGAGCCGCTGCGGGCCGTCGAGCCTGCCGTTGCGCAGCGCCCACTTCTCGAACAGCCAGGTGAACAGCGGCGGGATGCTGGCCAGCAGCGCGAGCACCAGGGTCCTCGGGCGCCAGCCGAGCGGCTTCGCCACGGACAGGGAG
The DNA here is from genome assembly GCF_039536925.1 of Amycolatopsis ultiminotia. Lineage (NCBI taxonomy): Bacteria > Bacillati > Actinomycetota > Actinomycetes > Pseudonocardiales > Pseudonocardiaceae > Amycolatopsis > Amycolatopsis ultiminotia. The sequence continues at coordinate 51,288 of NZ_BAAAZN010000005.1, forward strand.
GTGATCACGTACAGGACGAAGACGACGCCGTGCACCATGCCGAGGACGGGAACGCCGCCCTCTCCGGAGCTTTCGACGACGTACTTGAGAAACATCCCGATCAGCAAACCGAGCCAGGACAGGGCCTCGGCGACTGCGGCCACGCGGAAAACGAGAGCGGCCTTGCTGGACACGACATCCTCCTGTGCGTCACCCGGTGCGTGCTGACTGCACACACAAAACCGTCCGAAGCACTGTCCAAGGCGGACGGAACCGCTTGGCGTCAACAGCACTGTCGGACGGTATGTGACCAGTGTGAGGCGTGACCGCCCTCACCGGAACACCGGGGCCGGTGACTCCGATCACGACCAGCGGCGCACGTGGTCTGGACCACTGTGGGGATTCGCGGGGAATGCCCGGAACCGGGTGCGGGTTTCCTGCCGATTCCCGGAATCCGGGAAGAAACCCGCACCGGCTGTCCGCATCCGGCTACGGACCGGCACACGGCGAGGCAGGCGCGGAGGAAGGTGACGTTCCCCACGTGGCCTTCGCCGCGTCGGTGGTGAGCGAAAAACCGAGTGTGCCGCCCTGGCGCAACTGGTCCACGTTCAGGTACGTCCGGTCCGAGGGCTGTCCGTGCCCGGTGGTGAGCCCGGAGACGTACTGGAGTTTCGCACCGTCCGCACCGGGTGCTTCGATGGTCACCTCGCGGCCGTTCTGCAGGTGCAGCACGGACTTGGCGAACCGCGGCGCGTTGAGCACGAAGTTGCCGGTGCCCGGCACCGCCGGGTAGAGCCCCAGCGCGCTGAACACGTACCAGGCGGACATGGTGCCGAGGTCGTCGTTGCCGGTCACCCCGTTCGGCGCGTTGGTGAACAACGTGTGCGCGGCCCGGACCACGGCGGAGGTCTTCCACGGCTGCCCGGCGAGGGTGTACATCCACGGCGAGTGCAGATCGGGCTCGTTGTTCGGGTTGTAGCGGAACTGGTTGTCGTAGTCGTAGGGGCCGATCACCCACTTGTCGCGGACCGTCCCGGCCGGGTCGGTCACCAGATCGTCGTAGGCGAAGAAATCGTCGAGCCGCTTGCCTGCCGCGGCCGCGCCGCCCATCTTCTTCAGCAGACCGGGCACGTCCTGTTGCGCCAGCCATTGGTACTGCCAGGCGGTGCCTTCCTGGAAGCCGTCCTGGCTCTGCGGGGTGTACGGACCGTCGGCCGGGGTGAACCAGCCGCCACCCGGCACCTTCGGCCGGAAGAAGCCGCTGAACCCGCGGTCGTTCGCCGACGGGTCCCACAACGTGGAGTACGTGCGGCCCTTGTCGGCGAGCGCCGCCGCGTCCTGCGGGTGCCCCAGTGCGGACGCCATCACCGACAGCGAGCAGTCGGCCAGCGCGTACTCGAGTGTCGCGGATGCGCCGTGTCTCGGATCGCTGTCCTGTCCCTTCACCGGGAAGTCCGGGTCGTACTGCACGTACCCGTCGGCCTGGTAGTTCTCGTTGCCGGAACGGCCTTGGAACGGTGACGAGGCCGGCGGGATCTCCCGGGAGTTCTGCAGCAACGCCTGGTAGGCCTGCACTTCGTCGCCGCGCAGGGCACCGAACCGCCACAGGTCGACCAGGAACGGCGTGACCGGGTCACCGGACATCGTGTTCGTTTCCTGGCTGGCGTAGGCCCACCGCGGTAGCCACCCGCCCTGTGCGTGAATGGCGAGGACGCTCTTCGCGATGTCCCGCGCACGGTCCGGTTTCAACAGTGCCAGCAACTGGTTCTGCGAGCGGTAGGTGTCCCACAGCGAGAAGAAGTCGTAGTAGGTCCAGCCGATCGCACGGTGGATCTTCTTGTCGAAACCGAAATACCGGCCGTCCGCGTCGCTCGCGGTCAGCGGCTGGAGGAACGCGTGGTAAAGCGAGGTGTAGAACACCGTGCGGTCGTCCTGGCTGCCGCCGGTGATGTCCACACTGGACAGCTCACGCCGCCAGCTGCGCTGGGTATCGGCCTTGACCGCGTCGAACGGGCGGATGCCGGATGCCGTGAGGTTGCGGTCCGCGCCGAGTGCGTCCACTTGGGAAGTCGACGTGGTGGCGGTGACTTCCCCGCCGTCGGGGAAGGTCAGCCACGCGCCGCGCAGGCCCTCGCCACCCGAGGAAGACCGGCTGCCGGGCGTGCCGCCTTCCGGGGCCCAGGTGCCGTAGGTGGTGAAGGGCTTGTCGAATCTGGTGGTGAAGTACGTGGTGTAGGACTTGCCACCGCAGAACGCCTGGGACTCGACCGTTCCGGCGACGGTGTGGTCGTCGATGATCCGCACGCTGCTGCCGGTCACCGGCTCCTTCGCGTTGGCCTGACCGACGTTCACGAACACGTTGGCCGGCCCGGATTTGTCGAAGCGGTACCGCTCGGCTCCGGCGCGGGTGCCTGCGGTGGTCTCCACGTCGACGCCGCCGTAGCCGGTGAGGTGCACCTTGTAGTAGCCGGGTTTGCCGACCTCGCCGTCGTGCGTGTACGGCGCGGCGTAGGCGGCCTGGTCGAAGGTACCGGGTTTGCTCGTGTCGAAGGCCGCGCCGGGACCGACCTCACCGGTGGTCGGCAGCGTCGAGACGAGCCCGCCCTGCTCCCAGCATCCCGCGCCGGAGAGGAAGAAGTGGCCGAACCCGCGGATCGCGGTGTCGGTGTAGAGGTAGCCCGCGTAGTGCGTGGTGATCGGGCTGACCTGGGTCATGCCGAACGGCGCCGAGGCGCCGGGGAAGGTGTTGCCCTCGTCCTGCGTGCCGATGAACGTGTTCACCGCGTCCAGTGGGTCGGCGGGGCGGGCCTGTGCGGGCACCGCGGTGAACCCGGCCGCGGCGACGGCGAGCGCGACCGCGCCCGCCAGGACTCTGCTCTTCATCGAGAGAACCTTTCCGGAGAAACGGCGATGCGGGGCCACCGGACCGGTGACCCCGCACGCCTGCTGAGACGGATCAGCCGATGGCGATGGCGAACACGTGCATCGCGCCGCCGTCGACGTCCTTCGGCAGCGTCACGCTGGCCACCGTCTTCCCGGCGTCCAGCGTGATCGGCGCGGTGCCGAACACGTCGGTGGCGAGCTGCTGCGCCGAGCCACCGGAGACGTTGCGGTACGGCGTGGACAGCACGGTCCGGTTGTCGAACGACGGCTGTGAATCGCCTCCGTCGAGCGTCCAGTCGGAGAACCCGACGGTAGCGGTGGACGTGCTGCCGTCGGTGTAGGTGACGGTCAGCGTGCCCTGCGTCTTGCCGTTGGTCGCGGAGCCGAGCAACGCGAGCTTGCCGGAGCCGCCGATGTTCACCGTCTGCCCCGCGGCCACCACGTTGTCCGGATCGCCCGCCGGATAGGACGGCCAGGTGAAGTTCAACCCGTCGCTGGTCACCGTGCCACCCGGGGTCGCACCGGCCGCGGCCAGCGCGTCGGCCGAATAACTCCAGCCACCGCCGTCGAAGTTCCCCTTCGACGAATCGGAATCCGGTGAGATGCCCGCGTTGTTCACCGCGGCCAGCCAGCTGTTCGGCTCCGCCACGAGCACGGTGAGCACGACCTGCGAATCGGCCTCACCCGGCGAGGAGAGGGTGATCGGGATCCGCCGCGCACCGTCGGCGGTGCCCTTCGGCACGGTCACGGTGATCTTGGCGTTTGCCTTGCCCGCCGCCGGAACCTCCACCTTGCCGCTGGAGGGCGAGGTGGTGATGCCGTCGACGCTGCCCGCCTGGTACGTCCAGGTCTTCGCCTTGCCGGAGAGATCCTGCGCACCGACCGTCGCAGTGGCGGTGGAGCCCGCCGGGGTGACCACCCGCGTGGGATCCACAAAGGACACGCTGGTCTTTTCCTGATCACGGAAGGACGGCGGCGCGTCAGCCGCGGCCGCGCCCCACTGGGTCGCGGTGTCCGACCGGGTGAAGTCGAGCGTGCCGCCGCTGGCGGGCAGGCCCTCCGGCAGCCACGCCTTGGTCGCGTCGCCGCCGTTGACCTTCAGCCCACCGACGTAGTCACCGGTGCCCGGGGCGTTGACGGTGATCTTCTTGCCGGAGCCGGTGGTCACCGTGGCGTGCTCGAAACGCGGGGTGGTGAGCAGGAACTCGGAACGGCCCGGGATCTCCGGGTAGATGCCGAGCGCGGACCAGACGTACCAGGACGACATCTGCCCGAGGTCGTCGTTGCCGATCAGGCCTTCCGGACGAGGGTTGTACAGCTCGTCCATCGAGCGGTGCACGATCGACTGCGTCTTCGACGGCGCACCGGCATAGGAGTAGACGAACGGCGCGTTGGAGTTCGGCTCGTTGCCCATGAACGCGTACGGCTCCTGGGTGCCCGCGTTGAGCTTCGTGAAGAACTCGTCCAGCCGGGACTGCGTCGCGTCGTTGCCGCCGAACGCGGTGACCAGGCCGCCGAGGTTGTACGGGACCATCCAGTCGTACTGCGCACCGTTGCCCTCGACCCAGCCTTCCGAGCTGGCCGGATCGTAAGTGCCGGAGAACGATCCGTCGGCGTTGCGCGGCTGCAGGTGGCCGGTGCCGGGGTTGTAGAGGTTCTGCCAGTACTGCGCCCGCTTCATGAACTCGGTGTAGGTGTCGTTGTCGCCGAGGCGCTTCGCGAACTGTGCGATGGAGAAGTCCGCGCTGGTGTATTCCAGCGTGTCCGCACCGGCGCCCGGTGAGTAGCCGAGCTTCTGGTAGTCGGCCAGCCCCGGCCGCTCGGTGTAGCCCGTGGTCGGCTGGGTCGCGCCCTTGACCATGAGCTGCAACGCCTTCTTCGCGTCGAAGTCACGGGCGCCGAAGGCGTAGGCGCTGGAGACGATGATGTGGTACGGATCGCCGTTCATCACGCCGGTGTAGTCGTTGGCCACCGTCCAGCGGTCCCACGAGCCACCCTGTTCGGCGTAGGCCATCATCGAGCGCACGATGTCCGAAGTCTGCTTCGGATCGATCGTGGCCAGCAACGGCACCTCCGAGCGGTAGATGTCCCATCCGGAGAAGTTGGTGTACATCGCGTGGCCCTGGTCGGCCTGGTGCACCTTGTCGTCGAAGCCGATGTAGCGACCGTCCACATCGGAGAACACGTTCGGCTGGACCAGGGAGTGGTAGAGCGAGGTGTAGAAGGTCGTCAGGTCGGCGTCCGGGCCGCCGCTCACCGCGATCTTGCCGAGCTGGTCGTTCCACGACTTCCGCGCCGCGGCGGCCACGTCGTCGAAAGCCTTCGTGCCGTCGTTCTCCGCCTTGCGGTTGGCCTCCGCACCGTCCACGGACACGAAGGACAGGCCGACCTGCACGTTGACCTGTGCACCGTCCTGGTTCGCGAAGGTCACATACCCGCCGCTGCCGGGGCCGCCCACCGTGGTGTCCTGCGTCTTCACCTTGCCGGGACGCGCCTTTGCGGTGCTCACGCCGCCCTGCTGCGCGACTTTCGCCTTCGAGCCACCGGTTTCCGCAGTCTTGCCGGAGGTGACCTGGTCGTCCTTCCAGGTTCCGCTGGAGGCGAACGGCTGGTCGAACTTGGCCGAGAAGTACACCCGGTACTTGCTGTCGGTGGAGCAGAACTTGCCGCTGTCGGCCCAGCCGCTGATGGTGTCCTTGCCGATGTCGATCGACGCGTCGCTGGTGCCGTTGACCGAACCCGAGGTGTTGACCAGCAGCGTGGAAGCCGCGCCTGCCGGGTAGCTCAGCCGCGCGGAGCCGGTGCGCTGGGTCGCGCTCAGCTCGACCTTCGCGCCGCTGTCGAGGGTGACGTCGTAGGCGCCCGCGGTCGCGTGCTCGTTGTCGTGGGAGAACTTCGACGTGTAGTGCGCCGGATCCTTCGCGGGCGAGGTGGTGACGTCGCCGACGTACGGGATGAACGGGAGGTCCTGGTAGGTGGTGCAGCCCGCACCGGACAGGTGCGTCAGGCTGAACCCGGTCAGCGTGTCGTCGTCGTAGTAGTACCCGCCGGGCTGGGACTTCTGGGTGTCCGGGCTCCACTGCACCATGCCGAACGGCACCACCGCACCGGGGAAGGTGTTGCCCGCGCCGCCGCCGGTGCCGTGGTCCTCACCGCCGGGCCGGGTGCCGACGTACGGGTTCACCCACTTCGCCAGGTCGGTGTCCTGGGCCTTGCCCGCGGCCACCGCCGGGACGGCAGGCGCCACGGCCGCCACCACCGCGGTGGTCACGAAGATCAATCCGGCTCGCCAGCGCACTCGCGCCATCGCCATCGCCTCTCCAGTTGTCGGCGCGACTGCACCGTCTCACCCGCGGTCGACCACTGCCGGGCCAGGCGTGGATGACAACCTTGTCGCGCACACCGTCGATGCGGGCAACCTTGGGTAATACCGCACGAAGACGTCAAGTCCGGCGACGGAGCCTGTCTGGTTCCGGACAACCTGATCAGCCATCCGACCCACGACTTTCGCAGGGTGAATCCGGTGACCGGGGCACCGGGCATTGACAGCGGTCACCTCCGTGGTGTGCAATCCCGGACACTATGACAACGTTGTCTCAGCATGGCCGGGAGGCCGATGGGCTGCCCCGCCCGGCGAGCCGGCGGGCCACGATGAGCGACGTGGCCCGGCTGGCCGGCGTCAGCATCAAGACGGTGTCGCGAGTGGTCAACGACGAGCCCGCGGTGCATCCGGAGACGGCCGAACGCGTGGTGGCCGCGATCGAGCAGCTCGGGTTCCGGCGCAACCTCGGCGCCCGCAACCTGCGCCGCGGTTCCACCACCGGGACCATCGGCCTGATCGTGGAGGACGTCGGCAACCCGTTCTACTCCGAGCTGAACCGCGCGGTGGAACGCATGGCGACGTCGTTCGGCAGGCAGGTGCTCACCGGCTCGTCGGAGGAGAACTCCGACCGGGAACGCGAGCTGGCGCTGGAGTTCTGCTCGCGCCGGGTGGACGGGATCCTGGTCGTGCCCGCCGGGCTGCAGCACGGGTACCTGGTGCCGGAGATGCGCGCAGGCACCCCGGTGGTGTTCCTCGACCGGCCAGCCGGCGACATCGTGGCCGACACCGTGCTGGTGGACAACCTCGGCGGCACCGTCGAGGCGGTCACCCACCTCGCGCAGCAGGGCCACCGGCGGATCGCCTTCCTCGGCGACAGCCCGGACATCTTCACCGCGGCCGAGCGGCTGCGCGGCTTCCGCGAAGGCTGTGCGCGCAACGGGATCTCCTACGACGAAACCCTCGTCACGATGCACACGCCGACACCGGAGACGGTCGGCCACGCGGTGCGCACACTGCTGCGCGGCCCCGGCGCCGCCACCGCGGTGATCGCGGGCAACAACCGTGTTGCAGTACACCTGCTGCGCGCGCTCGCGCACGCCGAGCACCGGCCGGCGTTGGTGAGCTTCGACGACTTCGAGCTGGCGGATCTGCTCGATCCGCCGGTCACCGTGGTCGCACACGACGTCAGCGCCCTCGGGCACGCGGCGGCTGAGCTGCTGTTCGCCCGGATCCAGGGCGAGCAATCCGCACCAAGAAAGGTAATTCTCCCTGTGCGTCTCGTTCCCCGTGGTTCCGGTGAGGTCGCCCCGTGACCGAGCACCTCGAGCCGATCCGGCTCCCGGCCAACCAGCCGCCGCAGTTCTACCGCGGCGGCGATGCCATCGCCGAGCTGCGTGGGGTACTCGGCTCCGATTCGAAATTCGGCCCCGAGGACTGGGTCGCGTCCGTCACCACGATGTTCGGTCAGGAAAGCACCGGCCTCACCAAGGCGCCCAGCGGGATCTGGCTGCGCGACGAGGTCCGCGGCAACACCGCGGGCTGGCTCGGCGACCGGCACGTGGCCAAGCTCGGTGACTCCACCGGCCTGCTGGTGAAGCTGCTCGACGCCGGGCAGCGGCTGCCGGTCCACTTCCACCCGTCGGACGATTTCGCGAAGCAGCACTTCGACTCGCACTTCGGCAAGACCGAGGCGTGGATCGTGATCGGCACCTACGGCGACGATCCGCGCGTCTACCCGGGTTTCCGGGAGGCGCAGAGCAAGGCAACCGTCGCCGAGTGGACGAGGGAGCAGGACGCGCCGAGCATGCTGGGCGCACTCAACAGCATCCCGGTCGAGGCAGGCGACACGGTCTACATCCCGGCCGGGCTGCCGCACGCCATCGGCGAAGGCGTGTTCGTGGTGGAACTGCAGCAGCCGACGGATTTCTCGCTCACCCTGGAGTGGCGCGACTTCCTGGCCTCGCCGGAGAAGGGGCACCTCGGCATCGGCTTCGACACCGCGATCGAAACGCTGGACACCTCCGGCTGGGACACCGACCGGCTCAGCACGATCGTGAAGCACACCGCAGGCGAGGACGCGGACTCGGTGGACCTGCTGGCGGGCGGTTCCGGTGCGTTCTTCCGCGCCGACCGGATCCAGCTCACCGGCGGCGCGTTCGCACTCGACCCGTCGTTCGCGGTGCTGGTGGTGCTCGCCGGCGAAGGCACCCTGCGCACCGAACACGGCAGTGAGTTCCCGCTGGCCAAGGGCGACACCTACGCGGTGCCCTTCGCCGCGGGACAGGCCGAGATATCCGGCACGATCACCGTGATCCGCTGCCGCCCGCCGGCTCCGGAGGAGGTAGGCCGATGAGTGAAATCCTGCTGGACGCAGTGGATCTGACCAAGCACTACGGTTCGGTCGAAGCACTGCGCGGCGCCTCCTTCCAGGCGCGCGCAGGCGAGGTCACCTCGTTGATCGGCGACAACGGCGCGGGCAAGTCGACCCTGGTGAAATGCCTTTCCGGAGCGGAACAGCCGACGTCCGGCCGGATCCTGCTGGACGGCACCGAGGTGCAGCTGGATTCTCCGGTGACCGCGCGCCGGGTCGGCATCGAGACGGTGTACCAGGACCTCGCCGTCGCCCCGGAGCTCGACCCGGCGGCGAATCTGTTCCTCGGCAGGGAAATCCCGCGCAAGGGACTGCTCGGCAAGCTCGGCATGCTGGACAAGCCGGAGATGCGCAAGCAGGCCGTGCAGGAGTTCCAGCGGCTCGGCGTGACGTTGCAGAGCACCGACGTGCCGATCGGCTCACTGTCCGGCGGCCAGCGCCAGAGCGTGGCGGTGGCGCGGTCGGTGGTGTGGGCGTCGAAGGTCGTGTTCATGGACGAGCCGACCGCTGCGCTGGGCGTGGTGCAGCGGGAACGGGTGCTGGACGTGATCAAGAAGGTGCGCGACAAGGGCATCGCGGTCGTGCTGATCAGCCACAACATGCCGGAGGTGCTGTCGGTGTCCGACCGGATCGAGGTGCTGCGGCTCGGCAAGCGCGTCGCCCGCTTCGCCGCGACGGACACCAAGCTGGAAGACCTCGTGGCGGCGATGACCGGCGCACTCGTGCAGGAGGAGGCGGCATGAGCACACCATCGCGACAGCCCGCTCGTGTCGCCGACCGGGCGCGGGTGTCCCGCACGAAAGGAGTGGCGGCATGAGCGCTCCCACCAAGGAAATCCAGACCACTGTGGAGGGTGGGTTCACCAAGCGGCCGCTGCGCAAGCGGCTGGCCGGGGCGAACACCTTCTGGATCGCGCTGGTGCTGGTTGCGCTGATCATCGTGTTCACCGCGATCGCGCCTGCCGAGTTCGCCACCCTGTTCACCTTCCAGACGCTGCTGATCGAAACGTCCGTGCTGCTGGTGCTTTCGGTGGGCACGACGTTCGTGATCATCACCTCCGGCATCGACCTGTCCGTGGGCTCGGTGCTGATCTTCGCGGGCATGGTGGCCGGGAAGATCATGGAAGCGCTCAGCGGCGGCGACGCCTCGAACGCCGGCTGGGGGGTGATCGTCGTCGGGCTGGTCGCGGCGGTGATCGCGGGCACCGTGTGGGGCCTGATCAACGGGTTCCTCATCGCGGTGGCGAACATCCCGCCGCTGATCGTCACGCTCGGCACGATGGGCGCCGCGCTCGGTGCGGCGTACCTGCTCAACGGCGGGTCCGACGTGCGCAGCGTGCCCACCACGCTGAACAAGACCCTCGGCTACGGCACCTCGCTCGGCGGGGTGCCGAACCTGGTGCTCGTGGCCGTGGTGATCACGCTGATCGGCGCGTGGCTGCTGCACACCACGCGGTTCGGCCGCTACACCTACGCGGTGGGCTCGAACGCCGAGGCCGCCCGCCGGTCCGGCATCGGCGTGACCGCGCATCTGCTCAAGGTCTACACGCTGACCGGTTTCCTCGCCGGGATCGCCGGGTTCCTGTCACTGGCCTACTACGCCTCGACGACGATTTCGGCGCACACCACGGACAACCTCAACGCCATCTCCGCCACGGTGATGGGTGGTACCAGTCTCTTCGGCGGCGTCGGCTCGATGCTGGGCACGGTGATCGGCGTGTTCATCCCGGCGGTGCTGAAGAAGGGGTTCAACATCACCCACGTGCAGGACTTCTGGCAGATGATCGCGGTCGGTGCGGTGCTGATCGCGGCCGTCTGGTTCGACCAGCTGCGCCGGCGCAGGCGCAACTCCCGCTGACCCGTTCCCCGACAGTACAAAGAGGTACTCACGATGAAACTGAGCAAGACCTTCCTGGTCGCCGGCACACTGGCGACGGCGGCCGCGCTGGTGGCCGCGTGTGGTTCCGGGCAGGTGGGCGAAAGCGGGTCCGGGGACTCCGGCAACTCGGCGAACAGCAAGAAGCTCGCGCTGGTGCCGGGCACCCAGGCGGAGCCGTTCTACATCTCCATGCAGTGCGGTGCGCAGGACGAGGCGAAGAAGCTCGGGTACGAGCTGACCACCCAGGCACCGCAGAAGTTCGACGCGGCCCTGCAGACCACGATCGTCAACTCGATGGGCTCCAACCCGCCCGCCGCGCTGCTCATCACCCCGACCGACGACCACGCGATGCTGGCACCGATCCAGCAGGTCAAGAACCGCGGTTCGAAGATCGTCGAGGTCGACACGTCGCTCAAGGACCAGAGCGTGGCAGTGTCGTCGATCTCCTCGAACAACAACGAAGGCGGCAAGCTGGCCGCGCAGACGATGGCGAAGCTGGCCGGCGACAAACCGGGCTCGGTGCTGATCCTGGACACCATCGCGGGCACGTCCACCACCGCGGCACGGGCGAAGGGCTTCCAGGACGAGCTGAAGAAACATCCGAACCTCAAGGCCGCGGGTATCCAGTTCACCCAGAACGAACCGGACCAGGCCGCGGCGAAGGTGACCGCGGCGCTGGCCTCGACGCCCGATCTGGTCGGCATCTTCGCGACCAACCTCAACACCGGTGAGGGCGCCGCGACCGGTCTGCGCAACGCCGGCAAGATCGGCAAGGTCAACCTGGTCGGCTTCGACGCCAGCCCGTCGGAGATCGACGGGATGAAGAAGGGCGAGTACCAGGCGCTGATCGCGCAGGACCCGGCCCAGATCGGCACCAAGGGCGTGGACCAGGCGGTCGCCGCGATCGAGGGCAAACCGGTACAGCGCCAGCTGAACGCCGAACTGCACGCGATCACCAAGGACGATCTGGACGCCAACGCGAAGTACTTCTACAAGCAGAGCTGCTGACGTCCGAAGCACACCGAAGGGGGCTTTCCACACGGAAAGTCCCCTTCGGTGTGTTCGGCGCTAGTATCGACTCCCCCAGCCACCGCCGAGGGGAGGCCGCCGATGACCGAGCGTGCTCCGTGGCGTCGCCGGCCGGACGCCGTCGGCGTGCTCGCCGCGGCGAGGCGGATCACCGACGATCTGATGGACGGCCTGTCCGGCACCCGGGTCCGGCACGCGGCACACGCGTTGCGACGGCTGTTCGGCGTGCCCGGCCTGGGTATCAGCGATCTGTCCGGCGCGCTGGCCTGGTCCGGCCGCCTGGGTGCGGACGGCACGGTGGCACAGGTGCTCGACGAGGTGCTGCACAGTGCGGAGCCGACCGCGGACAGCGGGGTGGCCGCGGTGCCGTTGCACGTCCACGACGAGCTGGCCGGCGCGCTGGTGCTGGTCGGCGAGCAGCCTGCTGCGGTGCTGCGGCAGGCCGCCGACCTGGTGGTGCAGGCGCTCGAACGGGGCAGGCTGGAGGCCTCGGCCGATCAGGCGGCGCAGGCGGAACTCCGTGCCCTGCGCGCGGAGATGTCCCCACATTTCGTCTACAACGCGCTCACCGTGATCGCTTCACTGGTCCGCTCCGAGCCGGATCGTGCGCGGGACTTGATGCTCGACTTCGCCGACTACACCCGCTACAGCCTTGCGCGGCACGGCGAGTACACCGTGGTCGCCGAGGAGTTCCGGGCGGTGGAGACGTACCTGGCGTTGCAGCGGGCGGTACTGGGTGAACGGCTGAAGGTGCAGGTGCGCGTCGCTCCGGAGGTGCTCGCGGTGGCCGTGCCGTACCTGGTGCTCGAACCATTGGTGGAGAACGCGATCCGGCACGGCATCGAACCGCGGTCGGGGACCGGGCTCGTCCAGGTGCACGGGCAGGCGGAAGGGAACGACTGCGTGATCACCGTGGAGGACGACGGAGTGGGCATGGCGCCGCACCGGGCCGCGGACATCCTCGCCGGCCGCACCGACCGGACCGGACTCGGTCTGGCCAATGTGGACAGACGGCTGCGCGACGTCTACGGCGCCTGGTACGGGTTGACGGTGGAGACCGAGGTCGACGCGGGCACCAGGGTCGTGGTGCGGGTGCCGCGGTTCCAGCCGGGGGTGCTGCCGTGAGCGGGCTGCGGGTGCTGGCCGTCGACGATCTGCCGCCGGCGCTGGACGAACTGTGCCGGATGCTGGCCGAGGCGCCCGAGGTCGGCGAGGTGGTCGGTGCCGGCGACGCGCTGAAAGCGCTGAAGCTGTTGCAGGCGGACCGGTTCGACGCGGTGTTCCTGGACATCTCGATGCCCGGCCTCGACGGACTGGAACTGGCCTCACTGCTGGCGAAGCTGTCCGAGCCGCCGGTGATCGTGTTCGTCACCGCGCACGACGGCCACGCGGTCACCGCCTACGGCATCGGCGCGGTCGACTACCTGCTCAAACCCGTGCGCACGGAACGGCTCGCGGCCGCGCTCGCGAAAGTGGTGCGGCTGGCGCCCGACGACCGGCGGCGTCCGGCGCCGGACGCGATGGCCGCGCTGCCGGTCGACTCCGGCGGCCGCACCCGCTACGTCCGCCGCGACGACGTGCTGTACGTCGAGGCGCACGGTGATTACGTCCGGCTGCACACGCGCGCCGGGGTGCACCCGGTGCGGATGCCGATCTCGCGGCTCGAGGAGTACTGGGAGGGCACCGGGTTCACCCGCGTGCACCGCGGTTACCTGCTGGCCGTCGACGCCGTGCAGGAATTGCGCAGCGACACCACCGGCGGACTGCTCGCGCACACCGAGGCGGGCGACGTGCCGGTCAGCCGCAGGCATGCCCGCGAACTCCGGGACCGGTTGCTGGAAGCGGCACAGCGCGGACAGCTCGGGACGCCGCGGTGAGCCGCACCAAACGGGTCGCGGTCACCAGTCCGCAGACCCGGCTCGCCCGTTCGCGGCGCCAGTCCCGCGGCCGGTGGCGGATGCCGCGGCTGCGGGCGTCGGAGGCCGAACGGGCCGCCGCGCTCTACCGGATCCAGCGGCGGCGCGGGATCCCGGCACTGGTGGCGATGTTCGTGCTGGTGCTCGGATTGCCCGTGGTGTTCACGCTGGCGCCTGCGCTGGACGCGCTGCGGGTGTGCGGAATTCCGTTGTCCTGGCTGATGATCGTACTGCTGCCGTATCCGGTGATGGCCGGGCTGGCGTGGTGGCAGCTGCGCCGTGCGGAGAAGGCCGAGGACGACTAGGTGGACATCGCGCTGGCCGTGACCCCCGTCGTGCTGATCACCCTGCTGATCGGGCTGCGCGGGGTGGCTGCCATGCGCACCACGTCGGACTTCCTGGTGGCGTCCCGGCGGATCTCGCCGTTCGTGAACTCCGCGGCGGTGTCCGGGGAATACCTGTCCGCGGCGTCGTTTCTCGGCGTGGCCGGGCTGATGGTCAAGGACGGGGCCGGCGCGCTGTGGTACCCGGTCGGCTTCACCGCCGGGTACATCGCGATGCTCGTGCTCGTCGCCGCCCCGATGCGCCGGTCCGGTGCGCTGACCGTGCCGGACTTCGCCGAAGCCCGGCTGGCCTCCCCCGCGCTGCGCCGTCTTGCCGCCGTGGTGGTGCTGGTGATCGGGACCATCTACGTGGTGCCCCAGTTCCGCACCGCGGGGCTCGTGCTCACCGCGGTGGGCGGCACGCCGTACTGGGTCGGTGTGGTCATCGCGGGCACCGCGGTCAGCGTCACGCTCGCACTCGGCGGCATGCGCGCAGCGACCTATGTGCAGGCGTTCCAGTTCTTCCTGAAACTGGTGCTGTTCCTCGTACCCGCGCTGTGGCTGGTGCTGCACGTCGGCGCCGCCGACCGCGACGCGAGCCTGAAACCGGTCGAGTTCACGCACTTCTCCCGCGAGACCCCGGTCGAGTTCCGGCACGAGGTCACGCTGACGCTGAACGAACCCACCACGGTGCTCGAAGACGGCACCTCGCGCACGTTGCCGCCCGGACAACTGCCGGTCCACGAGGGCGACCGGCTCGTGTTCGCCCCCGGTGCGCAGGTGCCCGCGGTCAGCGGGGAAACCCCGCTCGGCGGGCCGAGCTGGCAACGGCCGCTGCTCCAGGTGCACGAAGGACATCCGCTGCTGGGTACCTGGGCGGTGCTCATCGCGACCGTGCTCGGCACGATGGGCCTGCCGCACGTGCTGATGCGTTTCCACACCAGCCCGGACGGCCGGGCCGCCCGGCGGACCGCGGCGATCACGGTGGCCCTGCTCGGGGTGTTCTACCTCTTCCCCGGCATCTACGGCGTGCTCGGCCGGGTGCTCGTGCCGGAGCTGTACCTCTCCGGGGAAACCGACACCGTCGTGGTCGCGCTGCCGTTGCAGATCGACCGGGGCTGGGCCGGGCAGCTGGTCACCGCACTGCTCACCGCGGGCGCGTTCGCCGCGTTCCTCGCCACCTCGCTCGGTCTGTTGCTGGTGATGTCCGGTGCGCTGGCCTACGACCTGATGCCCGGCGGCCTGCGCCGGTTGCGGGTGACCGTGGTCTTCGCCGCGGCCGCGATGGTGGTGCTCGCGCTGCCGTCCGCACGGCTCGACGCCGGGATTCTGGTGACCTGGGGGTTCACCGTCGCCGCGTCGACCTTCTGCCCGCTGCTGGTGCTCGGCATCTGGTGGCCACGGCTGACCGCGGCGGGTGCGATCGGCGGGGTGCTCACCGGCCTCGTCGCGTCGTCCGGCTCGATCCTGTTCGCACTGGCCGGACCGCCGCTGCACGGATGGGTGGCGATCTTGGTGTCGCAACCGGCACCCTGGTCGGTGCCGCTCGCCTTCGGCGTGATGGCGGCTGTCTCGCTGCGCGGACGGCCACCGTCCTGGGCCGCGGCCGCGATGCTCCGCCTGCACCTCGACGAGCGCGGGCCCGGTCCGGAGCCACCCCATTCGTCCGCACCGGCCAGCCGTTCGTCGACCGTTCGTCGTGTCGCCCGGCGTTTGAACCGCTGAGGCGTTCCCCTCCGCGACCGGGCCTCCCTACTGTGGCGCCGACCACATCCGCAGCGTCGCGAGGGAGATGCCCATGAGCACCGGCGACATCGAGGCGTCCGGCGGCCCGCCGGAACCGGACTGGGCACAGGTGCACGAAAGCGCCGAGTTCCGCCAGCTGCGCGGACGGCTGCGCCGGTTCGTGTTTCCGATGGCCGTGCTGTTCCTCGCCTGGTACCTGCTCTACGTCCTGCTCGCCGACTACGCGCACGGCTTCATGAGCACCAAGCTCGCCGGCAACTTCACCGTCGGCCTGCTCTTCGGGCTGCTGCAGTTCGTGTCCACGTTCCTCATCACGTGGCTCTACGTGCGCTACGCCAACCGGAAACTCGACCCGATCGCGGAACGGATCCGCGAGGACCTCGAACAGCCGAAGGAGCAGGTATGAGCATCGCCGCCGGCGTCGAGGGCAGCAACCCGGCGCTGAACATCGGCATCTTCGCCGTCTTCGTGCTGATCACGCTGGTGATCGTGTTCCGCGCGAGCCGCAACACCAAGACCGCCTCCGACTACTACGCCGCCGGGCGTGCGTTCACCGGACCGCAGAACGGTATCGCGATCTCCGGCGACTACCTGTCCGCCGCGTCGTTCCTCGGCATCGCGGGCGCCATCGCGATCTACGGCTACGACGGTTTCCTCTACTCCATCGGATTCCTGGTGGCCTGGCTGGTCGCGCTGCTGCTGGTCGCAGAACTGCTGCGCAACACCGGCAAGTTCACCATGGGCGATGTGCTGGCCTTCCGCATGAAGCAGCGTCCGGTGCGGGCAGCCGCGGCGATCTCGACGCTGGTGGTGTCGTTCTTCTACCTGCTGGCCCAGATGGCGGGCGCGGGCGGGCTGGTCGCGCTGCTGCTCGGCATCGACGGCGGTGCCGCGCAGTCCGTGGTGATCGCCGTGGTCGGCGTGATCATGATCGCCTACGTGCTGATCGGCGGGATGAAGGGCACCACCTGGGTGCAGATCATCAAGGCGGCACTGCTGATCATCGGCGCGCTCGCGATGACGCTGTGGGTACTGGGCAAGTACGGCTTCAACTTCTCCGCACTGTTGCAGGGTGCGGTGGACAAGGCGGGCGAGGGCGGCGACGGGCTGCTCGGCCCCGGCAAGCAGTACGGCGCGACCGGAACGTCCAAACTGGACTTCTTCTCGCTCGGCATCGCGCTGGTGCTCGGCACCGCGGGCCTGCCGCACGTGCTGATGCGCTTCTACACCGTGCCGACCGCGCGGGACGCCCGGCGTTCGGTGGTGTGGGCGATCGTGCTGATCGGCGTGTTCTACCTGTTCACCCTGGTACTCGGCTACGGGGCCGGTGCGCTGGTCGGGCCGGAGGACATCAAGGCGGCGCCGGGTGGGGTGAACTCGGCGGCACCGCTGCTCGCGCTCAACATCGGCGGTCCGGTGCTGCTCGGGCTGATCTCGGCGATCGCGTTCGCCACGATCCTCGCCGTGGTGGCCGGGCTGACCATCACCGCGTCCGCTTCGTTCGCGCACGACGTGTACGCGAACGTGGTGAAGAAGGGCAAGGCGGTCGCGGGTTCGGAGGTGCGCGTCGCGCGGATCACCGCGGTGGTGATCGGCATCGTCGCGATCCTCGGCGGCATCCTCGCCAACGGCCAGAACGTGGCGTTCCTGGTGGCGCTCGCGTTCGCGGTGGCCGCTTCGGCGAACCTGCCGACGATCCTGTACTCGCTGTTCTGGAAGCGGTTCAACACCCAGGGCGCGTTGTGGAGCATCTACGGCGGGCTGATCGTGACGATCGTGCTGATCGTCTTCTCGCCCGCGGTGTCCGGTAAACCGATCGATCCGAAAACCGGGAAGAGCACGTCGATGCTGCAGGGCGTGGACTTCCACTGGTTCCCGCTGGACAACCCGGGCCTGGTGTCCATCCCGGTTGCCTTCCTGCTCGGCTGGCTGGGCACGATCCTGTCGAAGGAGCGCGACCCGGGCAAGTACGCCGAGATGGAGGTCCGCTCGCTCACCGGAGCCGGTGCGGAAAAGGCCGTCCAGCACTGAATTCCCCGTGGGGTGCCGGAGCACGGCACCCCACGGGGCTCAGTACGGCAGGGTTCCTTCCGCGATCCCGCCGAGCACGTTTTCCAGCAGCCCGCGCAGGTGCCGCCACAGCCCGGTGCCCAGCGAAATCCGGGCGACGCCCAGCTCCGCCAGCGCGGCGAGGCCGGGACCACCGGGCAGCGGCGTCGCGTTGACCGGCCCGCCGACCGTCCGGACGAACTCGGCGAGGATTTCCGGCGAGCGCACCAGGATCGGGTACACGCAGTCGGCGCCGGCCGCCAGGTACGCGCGGCCACGGTCCACGGCTTCGGCCAGCACCGCTTTCTCGTCCTCCGCGCCGAGGAACACGTCGACCCTGGCGTTGATCACCAGGGCGTCGCCGGCGGCACGGCGCAGCTCGGCAATGCGTTCGGCCTGCTCGTCGAGCGGACGACGGCCGCCCTTGCCGTGGTCGGTGTCCTCGAAATTGCACCCCGCCACGCCGAGCGCGAGCAGCCGGGTCGCGACCTCGGCCGGTGGCAGACCGTAGCCGCTCTCCGCGTCGACGGTCACCGGGACCGAGACGGCCTGCACGATCCGCTCGGCCGCGCCGAACATCTCGGCCACGCTCGCGCCTTCACCGTCCGGCCGGCCCAGCGCGGCCGCGACCGCCGCGGAACTCGTTGCCACCACGGGAAATCCGGCCGCTTCGACGAGCCGTGCGGTGTCCGCGTCCCATGCGTTCGGCAGCACCAGCGGTTTACCCGGCACGTGCAGCGCGCGCAACGCTTCCGCGGTCATGCGGCGCGCTCCGGCAGCGGGGCGTGGCTGGTCACCATGAGACGGTTCCACGAGTTGATCGTCACGATCGACCACGCCAGCGCGCGGTGCTGATCGTCGGTGAACACCCGCGCCGCCTCGGCGTACACGTCCTCGGGGACGTCCTTGTGCTCGGAAATCACCGTCATCGCTTCGGTGTACGCGAGCGCGGCCCGCTCCTGCTCGCTGAACAGCTCGGTCTCGCGCCATCCTTCGAGCACGTACAGCCGCCGCGGCGACTCCCCTGCCGCGATGGCCGCTTCCGCGTGCATATCGAGGCAGAACGCGCACCCGTTGATCTGGGAAGCACGGATCTTCACCAGCTCGATCAGCCTGGAGTCGAGCCCCGCGTCCGCGGCGGCCTTCGTCACCTCTGCCCCGAGCCGTGCCATGGCCTGGTACAGCCCACCCTTGGCAAGAGCAATTCGCTTCGTCATAGCAACCACGCTAATGCGGACTGGACTATCCGGATGGTCCAGTCGGGCACCGGAAACGTGGTCCAGTGGCGCGCGGCCTTCGGCGTGCGGACCGGCAGATCAGCTGGCGCAGCGTACGCAGAGCGGCAGCACGAGCTGCAGATCCGTGGTGCGCACCGGTTTCCCGTCCACCGGCGGGGTGCCGGGCGGGGTGTCCGCGTCCGGCTGGATGCCACCCGCCGCGACGTGGTCCAGGGTGCGCAATCCGGCCGCGCCGACCGTGCCGAACACCGTGTAGTTCGGCAACAGCGTGGAATCGCCGTAGACCACGAAGAACTGCGAACCGTTGGTGTCCGGGCCGGCATTGGCCATGGCGAGCAGGCCGCGGGAGTAGATCCGTCGCTGTCCGGTCGGGTCCGACGGTGCGGGCGGCAACGTCGTGGGCAGTTCGTCGTGGTAGCGGTAGCCGGGCCCGCCCTCGCCGGTCGCGGTCGGATCGCCGCACTGGAGCACCTTCAACGTCGGGTGTGCGGTGAGCCGGTGGCAGGTGGTCCGGGTGAAGAAGCCGTGCACGGCCAGGTGCAGGAAACTCTGCGCAGTGCACGGCGCTTCCGCCCGGTCGAGCCGCAGTGGCAAGGCGCCCTGGCTGGTCAGCACGGCGACGTCGACCTGACCGCGATCGGGTGTGTGCCGCGGATCCGGCGGCAACGGCACCGGGCGGGCGGCGGGTTCGTCCGGGGTCTCGGTGTACCGGCAGGGTCCGTGCGTGACCCGCGGCGGAGCCGGCTCGGCGGACGCGGTACCGGAAGTGAGCACGGCGCCCGATACGGCAGCCGCCAGCACGATCCCGAGCAGTCTCTTCATCCGGTTCCTCCCCGTCCGCCGAAGCTCGCAGTATAGGAACGCGCGCCGGGCCGCGCCCCCGGAGAAAGTCGGATCCTCATCCCATGCTGACCGGTCCCTGACACTCGCGGCCTACCGTGCGGGCATGACCTGGACCCGAATCCTCCCCGGGCTGGCTGCCGTCGCCGCCGGGATCGCATTCACTCCCGCCGCCGACGCCGCGACCGGCCCGCTCGTGCAGCCGCTCGCGACCTCCGCCGCCGACCAGCAGGCAGTCTTCGACTACTGGACGCCGGCGCGGATCGCGGCGCTCACCCAGCCGTCGTCGGACAACCCGCCGAAGAGTGCTGCCGACGGTGCACCGTGGACGACCGCGAACGCGGTGACGAAGACCGTCGGCAGGCTCTTCTACACCGACCACGGCGAAGACGCGAGCTGCACGGCGACGGTGGTCGACAGTGCGAACCACAGCACGATCGTGACCGCGGGCCACTGCGTGAACGACACCGACCTGATCGGCGAGCACAACGCGTGGAACGCGCACCTGATGTTCGTGCCCGGCTACCACGACGGCCAAGCGCCGTACGGGAAGTTCGCCGCCCGTTACGGCGTCGCGGACGCGACGTGGCTGGAGAACGACCAGCAGAACGGCGCGAAGTTCGACACCTACGATCAGGCCTTCGCCGTACTGGGCAAGAACACCGAGGGCAAGACGGTGCAGGACGCCGTCGGTTCCGCACAGAAGATCGGCTTCGACCTTCCCGGGGATGCCGAGGTGACGCAGTTCGGCTATCCGCGCGCAGCTTCCGACCCGGCGCGGGAAGGACTGCCGGAGTACATCGGCGAACGGCTCGCGTACTGCACCGGACAGGCTCGGCACTGGACCGGCACGCCGGACACCCCGGACTCCCCCGACCAGTGGGGCACCGCGTGCGTGATGGGCGGCGGCTCCAGCGGCGGCCCGCGCCTGCGGGACTTCGACGCGGGCACCGGACTGGGCACCGTGGTCGGCGACAACACGCACGCCGGGTTCTTCGCTGCCGACGGAACCCCTTGCGACAGCGGGAAAACCGACGGCTGCACCCGGTTCCTCGCCGGCCCGCAGTTCAGCAGGGCGGTGACCGAACCGCTCTACGCCGCGGCCGAGAAGCAGAGCTGACCGCTCAGTTCTTCAGCTCGGTCACCAACCGGTCCGCCGCCGCGAACGGGT
Source organism: Amycolatopsis ultiminotia (assembly GCF_039536925.1). Classification (NCBI taxonomy): domain Bacteria; kingdom Bacillati; phylum Actinomycetota; class Actinomycetes; order Pseudonocardiales; family Pseudonocardiaceae; genus Amycolatopsis; species Amycolatopsis ultiminotia. The sequence goes on from NZ_BAAAZN010000005.1 coordinate 72,033, forward strand.
CCAGCTCACGGGCCACCACCCGTTCCGCCAGCTCCGTCAGCCGGTCGCCGTGCCGGAGGTCGGCCAGTTCGGCGTGCAGACGCCGCAACGCAATGGCCGCCACCTCCGCACGCGCCCTGGCGGAGCGGCGGCGGGTCAGCTCACCGTGGCCGGTGAGCCATTCGTGGTGCGCCCGCAGAGCTTCCACCACCTCGCCGACGCCCTCGCCGTTCGCGGCGACCGTGCGGACGATCGGCTGGCGCCAGCTCGGGCCCCGCAGCTCACGACGAGCCAGCGAGATCATCTGCTTGAGGTCGTGCACGGTCGCATCGGCACCGTCGCGATCGGCCTTGTTGACCACGAACACGTCGGCGATCTCCAGCACGCCCGCCTTCGCCGCCTGGATACCGTCGCCCATTCCCGGCGCCAGCAACACCACCGTGCTGTCCGCGAGCCGCACGACGTCCACTTCGGACTGTCCTACCCCGACCGTCTCGATCAGCACCACGTCGAACCCCGCGGCGTCGAGCACCCGCACCGCCTGCGGCGTGGCCACGGAAAGCCCGCCGAGGTGGCCACGGGTGGCCATCGACCGGATGAACACGCCCGGATCGGTGGCGTGCTCGGTCATCCGGATCCGGTCGCCGAGCAGCGCGCCACCGGAGAACGGCGACGACGGGTCGATCGCCAGTACCGCAACCCGCAGCCCGTCCGCGCGCAACGCGGTGAGCAGCGCCGAGGTCGAAGTCGACTTGCCGACCCCCGGTGGTCCGGTCAGCCCGACCACCCGCGCCCGGCCGGTGTGCGGCGTGAGCGCACGGGCGATCTCGGCCATCTGCGGGGAGGAGTCCTCGACGAGCGAAATCAGCCGGGCGACCGCGTGCGGCCGGCCTTCGCGCGCATGGCCGACCAGTTCGCCGAGATCAGGTACTGGCAAGGATCACGCCGACGGGACACGCAGCAGCAGTGCGTCACCCTGGCCACCGCCACCGCACAGCGCGGCCGCACCCAGTCCGCCACCGCGCCGGCGCAGCTCGTGCACGAGGTGCACCGCGAGCCGCGCACCGGAGGCGCCGATCGGGTGACCGAGTGCGATCGCACCGCCGTTCACGTTCACCTTCGCCGGTTCCAGGCCGAGCTTCTCGCTGGAGACCACACCGACCGCGGCGAACGCCTCGTTGATCTCCACCAGGTCCAGATCGGACACCGCCAGCTTCGCCTTCACCAGTGCGGCGCGGATGGCGTTGGACGGCTGCTCGTGCAGGCTCGCGTCCGGACCCGCGACCACGCCGTGCGCACCGATCTCGGCCAGCGGGGCGATGCCCAGCTCGGCTGCCTTCTCCGGGCTGGCGACGATCACCGCCGCCGCACCGTCGGAGATCTGCGAGGCCGAGCCCGCGGTGATCGTGCCGTCCGAGGCGAACGCCGGGCGCAGTTTGCCGAGACCGTCGGCCGTGGTGTCCGCGCGCACGCCCTCGTCGGTGTCGAACACGACCGGGTCGCCCTTGCGCTGCGGGATCGACACCGGCGCGATCTCCTCGCGGAAGAACCCGGCCTCGATCGCCGCCGCCGCCCGCTGGTGCGAACGCGCGGAGAACTCGTCCTGCTGCTCGCGGGTGAGGCCGTAGCGGGAGTTGTACTTCTCCGTGGACGAGCCCATCGCGACCTGGTCGAAGGCGCAGAACAACCCGTCGTAGGCCATATGGTCCACGAGCGCGGTGTCGCCGTACTTGAACCCGGAGCGGGACTTCGGCAGCAGATGCGGCGCCTGCGTCATGGATTCCTGTCCGCCGGCCACCACGAGGTCGAACTCGCCCGCCCGGATCAGCTGGTCGGCCAGTGCGATCGCATCGAGACCGGACAGGCAGACCTTGTTGATGGTCAGTGCGGGCACGTCCATCGGGATGCCCGCGGCCACCGCGGCCTGCCGGGCCGGGATCTGGCCGGCGCCCGCGGTGAGCACCTGGCCCATGATCGTGTACTGCACCGCGTCCGGGGAGACCCCGGCGCGTTCGAGCGCGGCCTTGATCGCGACGCCGCCCAGCTGGGCCCCCGAGAAGTCCTTCAGCGAACCGAGCAGTCGCCCGATGGGGGTACGGGCAGCGCCCAGGATCACGGAACCGGACACGACGTCCTCCAAAGCATCGGTGCACTGGCAGTACCGCCACGATACGGCCTGCACGCCGTGCCCTGCGCGTCTTGATGGAGCCAGTGTGAGGGGGCGCACGTGGGGTCCCGGATCGGCCGGGCGGGCCTATCGTGTCCGGGTATGAACGCTGTACCTGCCTCGACCGGGCCCACCGGATCCGCGCTCAAGCCCTTCGTGACGGCGATCGACCACGTCGGGATCGCGGTGCCCGACCTGGACGCCGCGATCGCGTTCCACGGCGAGCACTTCGGCCTGGAGCTCGTGCACGAGGAGGTGAACGAGGAGCAGGGTGTGCACGAGGCGATGCTGCGCGCGCCCGGCACCGCGGGCACCGAGACCCTGATCCAGCTGCTCGCCCCTTCGCGGGAGGACTCGACCATCGCGAAGTTCATCGGCCGCAACGGGCCCGGCTTGCAGCAGCTGGCTTTGCGAGTGTCCGATGTGGATGCCGCGGCGGCCGCCCTGCGTGCGCAGGGCCTGCGCCTGCTCTACGAGCAGGCCAAGCGCGGCACCTCGGACAGCCGGGTGAACTTCGTGCACCCCAAGGACGCCGGTGGCGTGCTGGTGGAGCTGGTGGAGCCGGCCGCCGGGCACTGAGTCCCGGGCTCAGACCGGCGGAGCGGCCTTCGGAGTCTGCGCGGAAAGCGCGTTCGCGACGAAGGTCAGCTCGCCGTCGAATTCCGCCGGACGCTCGTCGCCGGAATGCCGGGCGGTGGCGTGCCGGTGGCTCACCGCGCGGGCGAGCAGGCCGGAGGCGTGGTCGAGGTCGGCCTCGGCGAGGCGATGCTCCGTGCTCGCGGCGACGATCACCGAGCGGACCAGCCGGACCAGCTGCTGGAACCGGTCGGCCAACGCGTCGCGCACCACATGGTGCGTGTCGGCCTCCCGCCACAGCAGGTGCGACAACCCCAGCGAGCCGGTGAAGCGGCGGTCCAGCTCGCTCACCAGCCGGCGCAGCGTGCCCGCCAGGTCGCCGGGAACGACGACCATGGCGGGCTCGATGCGTTCGTCCGGCAGCCGCGCGACCAGTGCGGCCAGCAGATCGGACTTGCGGCGGAAGTAGTAGTGCACAAGGCCCTTCGGCACGTCGGCGCGCTCCGCGATGCGGGACGTGGGGGTGGCGTCGAAACCGGACTCGGCGAACAGCTCCTCCGCCGCACGCAGGATGCGTTCCTTCGCCGAGTCCTCGGTCATCGTCGACCTTCCTTCCCTTCGCCACCCCGTGCGCGGCCCCGGCCGGTCAGTGCTGCCCGGCCATCCGGTGCGCGGCACTCGCCTCCGGCATCGCGGCCGCACCGGCGATGATCGTCAGCGCACCGCCCACCCAGGACGTCCACGACGCCCCGTTCAACTCGGTGTACCCCATCACCCACGGTGCGATGAACAGCAGCGCGCCGAGGACGATCTGGATCCCCTCGCCGTACACCGCGCCCGGCGCCGCCAGCGACACCAGACCGTCGATCGCGATCAACGCACCGAGGACCACCATCGTCCACACCGTGCTCGTGTCCGCGCTCAGCCAAAGGGGTGAAAGGGCGGCGACCACGCCGATGACGACCTCGGCCCAGTCGTAGGGCCGTGTCCAAGCGCGCGTCGAGACTTCACTCATTCGTGCTCACCTCCACCGGAGAAACAGCTGTTCAGGAATGCTTTCCCGGTTCCACTGTGCGCCTTGACTGGCCAGCCGGTCAAGATTCGTGCGTCACAGTTCGGGTCGTGCCGGCGGGCTTCGTCTCGTACAGTGGGGGCCCCTTGGTTACTGGCGAGTAGTTTCCGCCGTCCCGCCGCGCCCCGACCCCGTGGAGGTTCCGATGACGCAGCTCGACGAAATCCGGCAGGCGATCCTGAACGACGACCTCGACGCACTGGCCGGACTGCCCGTGCCGGACAGCTACCGCGGGGTGACCGTGCGGGCCGACGAGGTCGGCATGTTCGAGGGCCTGCCCAGCCAGGACAAGGACCCGCGCCGGTCACTGCACGTCGACGACGTGCCGACGCCGGAGCTGGGCCCGGGTGAGGCGCTGGTCGCGGTGATGGCGAGCGCGATCAACTACAACACCGTGTGGACCTCGATCTTCGAACCGATCCCCACGTTCAAGTTCCTCGAGCGCTACGGCCGGATCTCCCCGCTGTCGAAGCGGCACGACCTGCCGTATCACGTGGTCGGCTCCGATCTGTCCGGCGTGGTGCTGCGCACCGGCGCCGGCGTGCACAACTGGAAGCCCGGCGAGGAGGTCGTGGCGCACTGCCTGAACGTGGAGCTGGAGGGCCCGGACGGGCACAACGACACGATGCTCGACACCGAACAGCGGATCTGGGGCTTCGAAACGAACTTCGGCGGCCTGGCCGAGATCGCGCTGGTCAAGGCGAACCAGCTGATGCCCAAGCCCGCGCACCTGACCTGGGAGGAGGCCGCCTCCCCCGGGCTGGTCAACTCCACCGCGTACCGCCAGCTCGTCTCACGCAACGGTGCGGACCTGAAACAGGGCGACGTCGTGCTGATCTGGGGCGCATCCGGCGGGCTCGGCTCGTACGCCACGCAGTACGCGCTCAACGGCGGGGCCATCCCGGTCTGCGTGGTGTCCAGTCCGGAGAAGGCCGAGATCTGCCGCAAGCTCGGCGCCGAGCTGATCATCGACCGCAACGCGGAGGGCTACCGGTTCTGGAAGGACGAGCACGAACAGGACCCGCGGGAGTGGCAGCGCTTCGGCGCGAAGATCCGCGAGCTGACCGGCGGCGAGGATCCGGACATCGTGTTCGAGCATCCCGGCCGGGAGACCTTCGGCGCCTCGGTCTACGCCGCGCGCAAGGGCGGCACCATCGTCACCTGCGCGTCCACCTCGGGTTACCTGCACCAGTACGACAACCGGTACCTGTGGATGAACCTGAAGCGGATCATCGGCTCGCACTTCGCCAACTACCGGGAATCCTGGGAGGCCAACCGGCTCATCGCCAAGGGGCTGATCCACCCGACGCTGTCGCGGACGTACTCGCTCGAGGACACCGGACAGGCCGCGCTGGACGTGCACCGCAATGCGCACCAGGGCAAGGTCGGCGTGCTCGCACTGGCACCGGAGGAGGGCCTCGGCGTCCGCGACGAACAGCTGCGCGCGAAACACCTCGACGCGATCAACGCCTTCCGCGGCGCGTGAACGACGGCCATCGGGCTACCGCGTTCGGCCGCTCGGCGCACCGCCGGGCCTGCCCCGTGGGTGCTCACCCGTCCGTGACCCCGCAGCGACTACGGTAGGACCATGAGCCTTGGCGAGGAACGGGAGCTGGTGCCGCTGGGAGCCGGCTTCGACGTGGCGAAGCGCGGCTACAGCCGGGCACAGGTCGACGAGCATCTGGAACGGCTCGACGGCGATCTGAAGATGCTCACCGCCGACCGGGACGCCGCCATCGGCCAGGCGGGCGACCTCGCCCGTCAGCTGGAGACCGCCCGTGGCGAGATCGCCGACCTGCGCGGACAGGTCGATCGGCTGGCGCAGCCGCCGACGAGTGTCGAGGGCCTGTCCGAGCGGCTGCAGCGGATGCTGCGGCTGGCACAGGACGAGGCCGCGGACACGCGGGCGCGCGCCGAGGCGGAGGCCGGGCACATCCGGGCCAAGGCGGAGACCGACGCGAGCGCCATGCGCGCCCGTTACGAGCAGCTGCTCACCGAACTGGACCTGCGGCGCAAGGAGATGGAGGCGGAGCACCGCAAGGTGCTCGAGGACGCCCGCGCCGAGGCCAAGCGGATCACCGACGAGGCCGACGCCGAACGCCGCCGCCTCGACTCCGAGTCCGAGGCCCGCCGCACTCAGGTCGAAGAGGACTTCGAGATCGCGATGGCCACCCGCCGTGCGGAGGCGATGCGGGTACTGGCCGAGCAGGAGGCGGCGAGCAAGGCCGAGGCCGAACGCCGGGTGCGCGAGGCGGCCGAGGACGCCGCCGCGATCCGCACGAAGGTGCTGGAAGAGGAAACGACCGCGAAGGCCGACATCGAACGTCGCCAGCGCGAGTCCGTCGCGGACGCAAACAAGCGCAAGCAGGATTCCATCACCGAGGCGAACGCCCGGCTGGCCGAGGCGGCCGACGAGGCCCGCCGCCGGGTGCGCACCGCGACCGACGAGTCCAACCGGCGGATCACCCAGGCCAACGAACGGGTCGAAGCGCTGCGCAACGTCCGCGCGAGCCTGGCCGAACAGGTCCGCGCCGCGCGCACCGTACTGGCCGAAGCCCACCACGTCCTCGGTGAGACCGACGCCGAGGTCCCGGCCGACATCAAGGCCGCGGTCTCCGCCGACGCCAAGAACGGTTCGGCGAAGCCGGGCAGCACACCGAACCAGGGCAGCGCGAGCCAGCCGGGTCAGGGCGGCCACCCCGGCGCGGGCAAACCGGGTCAGGGCGGCACCTCGAACCAGGGCAACGCGGACAAGCCGGGCCAGGGTGGCACTGCGGGCTCGGGCAAACCGGGCCAGGGCAACGGCGCCAACCGCGGCGGAGCCCGGCAGGGCAAGCCGTCCCCGGAAGCCGACATCGAGCAGACCATCCGGATCCGGGCCTCCGACGTCCCGAAGTCCCAGTCCTGACCACACCCGGACGGCGAGCGGCCCGGCGGCAACGGTGATCCGGCCGCCGCTCGGCCGGTTCGGTCGGCGGTGCCGGGCAGAGTGCGGCGGCGCACGCCCCGATCGGTGCCGAGCAGATCCCGACGGGACCGTGTTCGGTCGCCGAAAAGCGCTGACTGAACGGGCATCCGCGGCTAGCTTCGATCGGTGACCGACAGCTATCTGCGTTTCCCGCATCTGCACGATGATCTCGTCACCTTCGTCGCCGAGGACGACGTCTGGCTCGCCCCGCTGACCGGCGGCCGGGCCTGGCGGGTGTCCGCCGACCGGGTTCCGGCACGGCGCCCCCGGTTCTCCCCGGACGGCACCCGCATCGCCTGGACCAGCAGCCGCGACGGCTCGCCCGAAGTCCACGTCGCACCGGCCGACGGCGGGCCGAGCACCCGGCTGACCTACTGGGCCGACCCGACCACCGACGTACTCGGCTGGCGCGAGGACGCCAAGGTGGTGGCCAAGACCGCGGCCGGCCGGCCGTCGAATCGGCACACCTGGGCCCATGCCGTGCCTGCCACCGGCGGTCCTGCCGAGCAACTGGCCTACGGACCGGTCGGCGACCTCGCCTTCGGCCCGCACGGCGCCGTACTGCTGAACTCGGTGCCGATCTCGCGCGATCCGGCCGGCCGGAAGCGCTATCGCGGGGGCACCGCAGGCAAGCTGTGGCTCGACCCCAGCGGGACCGGCGAGTTCACCCGGGTACTGGCCGAGCTCGACGGGAACATCGACTCCCCGGGCTGGCTCGGCGAGCGGATCGCGTTCCTGTCCGACCACGAGGGCGTCGGTGCCCTCTACTCGGCCGCGCCGGACGGCACGGACCTTCGACGGCACAGCAGCGCGGAGCGCGGCGTCGACTTCTACGCCCGGCACGCCGGCGGTGACGGCACACGGATCGTGTACGAATCGGCCGGCGAACTGTGGTTGCTCAGCGAAGTCGACGCAGAACCCCGCAAGCTCGACATCAAGCTCGGCGGCTCGGCCGGAGACCGCCGGCCCTATCCGATCGACGCCGCCGGGCACCTCGGCGTCGTGGCCCCGGACCACACCGGCCGGGCGAGCGCAGTCGAGGTGCGCGGCACCGTGCACTGGCTCACCCACACCGACGGACCCGCTCGCGCACTGACCGTCGAGCCGGGTGTGCGCGCTCGTTTCCCGGTCGTCCTCGGCAATTCCGGCAACGTCGCGTGGATCACCGACGCCGACGGCGAGGACGCCGTGCAGATCGCTCCCTCCGAGGGCGGTGCCGTCGGCGACCCGCCGCGCCGGATCGGCACCGGCGAGCTCGGCCGGGTGCTGGAGCTCGTCGCCGCTCCGGACGGCATCCACCTCGCGGTGGTCAGCCACGACAGCAGGCTGCTGCTGATCGACACCGGGTCCGGCGAACTCCGCGAGGTCACCAGGGCCGCCGAGGGCGACCCGACCGGCCCGGCGTTCTCGCCGGACTCCCGCTGGCTGGCCTGGTCGCATCCCGGTCCGGACCCGCTGCGCCGGATCCGGCTCGCCGCACTCTCCGACCTGATCCCCACCGATGTCACCGACCTGCGGTTCACCGACTCCGATCCGGTGTTCACCCGGGACGGGAAGTACCTGGCATTCCTGTCCGTGCGCAGTTTCGAACCGGTCTACGACGTGCACGTGTTCGAGATGTCCTTCCCGCGCGGCTGCCGCCCGTACCTGGTGCCGCTCGGTGCGGACACCCCGTCCCCGTTCGATCCGCAGCCTGCCGGGCGGCCACCGGCCGAGGACCGGCACGGCGAAACCGGCGAGCACGACGCCGTGGCCTCGCCGACCGTGGTGGACACCGAAGGCATCGCCGACCGGCTGGTCGCCTTCCCGGTCGGGACCGCCGCCTACACGCACCTGCAGGCCGCCGAGAACGCGCTGTTCTGGTTGGTGCATCCGGTGTTCGAGAGCACCGACGAGGACCGGCCCGAGACGATCGTCCGGCCGAAACCGGCGCTGGAGCGGTTCGACCTGACCCGGTTGCACGTCGATCAGGTCGAGGACGGCATCGACGCGGCCATCGTTTCCGGTGACGGTCGCCGTGTGGTGCTGCGCGACGGCAAGGACCTGTGCGTCGTCCCGGCTTCCGGCAAGGCCGGTCACGACGCCCGCGACGGCAGCCGGGTCGAGGTCGATCTGGACCGCATCCAGGTCACCGTCGACCCGGCCGCGGAGTGGCGGCAGGGCTTCGACGAAGCCGGCCGGCTGATGCGTGACCATTTCTGGCGCGCGGACATGAACGGCGTCGACTGGGAAGGCGAACTGCGCCGGTACCGGCCGCTGCTCGACCGGATCGGCACCGCGGACGACTTCCGCGACCTGCTCTGGGAAGTACAGGGCGAACTGGGCACCTCACACGCCTACGTCACGGCGCCGGACCCGGAGTCCGGCCGGCGCCCGCACGGCAAACTCGGCGCCGACCTGTACCGCGACACCGACGGTCACTGGCGGATCGGCCGGATCCTGCCCGGGGAGAGTTCCGATCCGCGAGCCCGCTCGCCGCTGCGCGCGGCCGGGATCCGGGTCCGCGAGGGCGACGCAGTGCTCGCGGTCGACGGACAACCCGTGCCCGACCACCTCGGCCCCGCGCCGTTGCTGGCCGGCACCGCAGGCAAACCGGTGGAGCTGACCATCGCCCCGGCTCAGGGCGGCTCGCCGCGCCGGGTCGTGCTCACCCCGCTGGCCGACGAGACGTCGCTGCGCTACCACGCCTGGATCGCCGGGATGCGCGAGTACGTGCACGAGGCCACCGACGGCCGGGCCGGTTACCTGCACGTGCCGGACATGGTCGCCAACGGCTGGGCGCAGCTGCACCGCGACCTGCGGCTGGAGGTCCGCTACGACGCGCTGATCGTCGATGTACGGGAGAACCGCGGCGGCCACCTGTCCCAGCTCGTCGTCGAACGGCTCGCTCGCACCGTGGGCGGCTGGGGCGTGGCCAGGGACCGGTGGGTGGTGGAGACCTATCCGAAGGACGCGCCGCGCGGTCCGGTCGTGGCAATCGCCGACGAGTTCTCCGGTTCCGACGGCGACATCGTCACCAACGCGATCAAGGCACGGGGCATCGCACCGGTGGTCGGCGTCCGGACCTGGGGCGGCACCATCGGCATCGACCGGCGTTACCGCCTCGTCGACGGCACCGCGGTCACCCAGCCGCGGTACGCACACTGGTACCAGGGACCGGGCTGGGGCATCGAGAACCACGGCGTCGATCCGGACGTCGAGGTGGTGCGCACCCCGCAGGATCGCGCAGCAGGCCGGGATCCGCAGCTGGACACCGCGATCCGGCTCGCGCTCAGTGCGCTGGCCGAGCGCCCCGCGGCCACCCCGCCGGAGCTCCCGCCACCCGGCGTCCGGTGATGTCCGGGGGAGCGGCCGTTGCGATGCCGGCCGCTCCCCCGAGGACGACTCGCAGACAGTCGTGGGCACGCCGGGCGGCAAAACCGACTGGCGAGTAACCTACCCCGGCGAAGGGGCGGCGCCGCCCCGCCGGAGCCGAGCTCGGGAGGTTGTGGATGGCTGTCTACCGGACTGTGGTGGTGGGGACGGACGGGTCCGACTCGTCGTTCGCCGCGGTGGATCGGGCGGCGGGGGTTGCCGCTGCCGCGGGGGCGACCCTCGTCGTCGTGTGCGCGTACCACCCCGCCAGCCGCCAGGACGTGGAGCGGGCGCAGGACCAGCTTGGCGAAGAGGCCTACCAGGTGGTCGGCTCGGCGCCGGCCGAGGACACCCTGCAGACCGCACGCGACCGGGCGGTGCAGGCCGGCGCCGGCGACGTGGTGACCCTCGCGGTCGAGGGCGAACCGGTGGAAACGCTGCGCACGGTGGTCCGGGAGCGCTCGGCGGATCTGCTGGTGGTCGGCAACCGCGGCCTCAACACCCTCGCCGGGCGGATCCTCGGCTCGGTGCCCGCGGAGGTGGCCCGCAAGTCGGGCGTCGACGTGCTGATCGTGCACACCACCTGAGCCGTGGCCGAATCCACCCGCGATCTGCAGCAGCGTCTGGAACGCACGCTGCTCGGCGGTCCGCGCCGCTACACCCGCTTCGACGTGGCGAAGCTCGCCGACGTACCGGAGGAACGGTCCCGCAGGCTGTGGCGGGCGCTCGGCTTCGCGACCGTGGACGACGACGAGGTGGTGTTCACCGACGCCGACGTCGAGGCGATGCGCATCGCCGACCAGCTCGTGCAGTCCGGGCTGGTGGAGCGCGGCCTGGAGGTCGCGGTCACCCGCGCGCTCGGCCAGCATCTGTCCCGGCTCGCCGAGTGGCAGGTGCACATGCTGTGGGAGCTGATCACCGGGAACCCGGAGCTGGCGGACAACGACGGCCAGGTGACCCGCCTCGTGGACCGGCTGCTGCCGGAGCTGGAACGGGTGCAGAGCTTCGTCTGGCGACGGCACCTCGCCGCCTACGCGGGCCGCGCGTTCGCGAACGCCGACGAGGGCATGGAGACCCGCACCCAGGTCGTCGGGTTCGTCGACATGGTCGGCTACACCCGGCTGACCCGGCAGGTCGACGAGGAGGAGCTGAGCCGGGTGCTCGACTCGTTCGAGACGCTGGCGACCGAGGTCATCGCGGACCGGCACGGCCGGGTGGTCAAGATGATCGGCGACGAGGTGCTGTTCGTGACCGATTCCTCCGCCGACGCCGGGGACATCGCCCTCACCCTCGCCGAGCGCACCGGCACCGACGAGCTGCCCGCGGTCCGTGCCGGTCTCGCCGCCGGCCGGGTGCTGTCCCGCTTCGGCGACGTGTACGGCTCGGTGGTGAACGTGGCCGCACGGCTCACCTCGGTTGCCCGCCCCGGCACTGTACTGGTCGACCGCGCGCTCGCGAGCGAGCTGGAACCGTTGGCGCAGTTCGAAATCCGCACCCGGCGTCCGGTCGCCGTGCGCGGCTACCACCGGCTGCGGCCCGCGGCGCTGCGCCGTGGAAGCGAGCAACCGACCGGCCGGTTCGCCTCTTCGCAGGAGCGGGCGGCGGAAGCGATGGGGCTGGCCGAAACCGTGGCGGATCCGGACTCGGAGCAGGAGCCGGCAGCACCGGCAGACGTGACAGTGGGGCCGCGACGGCGTCGACGGCGTCGCTGAAGGTTCCCGCACCGCGCTATAGGATCGCGGCGTGGTGGGGAATGCCGACAAACGACAGCACATCCTGGACGTGGCGATCCGCCTTGCCGCGGAGGAAGGCCTGCGGGGCCTGAGCGTGCGATCCGTTGCCGCCGCAGCGGGGATCGGCGCGACGACACTGCGGACCTACTTCCCGTCGCAGGCGCTGCTCCACCGGGCGGTCGCGGAACAGCAGGTCTCTCTCGCACTCAGCGAAGAGTGGATCCAGGACATCTCCCTCGCTCCGGTGGAGCGGCTGTCCAAGAGCTTGCGGCAGTTCCTCCCCACCGCGCAGAACCGGCACTCCGCCCTCTCGGCGTGGTTCGAACTGCTCACCCTCGCGCTCGGCCCCGAGGCCGGCGACGAGGTGCTCGAACTGGTGCGTTCCGCGCACCGGGAATCGATCGCAATCGTGACCCGCTGGCTCACGCAACTGGCCGCGGACGGCGCCCAGCTGCGGGAAACCCCCGAGCTGCTGGCCGAGCGGTTCCAGGCCCTGCTGGCCGGACTGCACCTCAACCTCTTGCTGGACAAGGACGAACAGCTCCTCGGCCGAGCGGAGGACACCGTCCGCTGGTTCGCGGAACAAGCCATCGCCGCCGAAGTGGACACCGCCGCGAAAGGCAGCTGAAGGCATCACCGGCGAGCCCGCGACCAGCCGCCGACCACACCCTCGGCAAACCACCGGAGCGTGTCCCGCGCAGCGGCGTTCCGCACGACCAGGCTCTGCACCGCAGTTTCCCGCACGACGGACTTCCACACCGCAACACTCCGCGCGACCAGGTTCTGCGCGGCGGAGTTCTGCGCGGCGGCAGGGCCGGCTTGTGGCGGGTGGAGCAGCGCATGCAGGTACAGCCCGTCGATGAGTGCCAGTGTGGCGGTGACGTGGCTGTCCACCTCCGCCGGGCGGCAGTGTCCCTGACCGGCCAAGGTGGTGAGCCACCTTCGGACGTGCCCGGCTGCTGACCGGTGCGCGTCCTCGACGATGGAGCGAACCTCGTCGACCGCGCGCCCCGGCGGACAGCCGACGCAGCTCGAACCAACCCTCGGCAGTCGTCCGGCCGTCGGCCGAAGGCAAGAACTGAGCCAGGCAGTCGGTCAGCCGCTCGGCCGGGTCGCGCCGGTCGTCGGCGATGCCGCGGTCGTCGACGGTGGCACAGACCAGCTCCGCGGCCACGGCGAGGCGCAGTTCCGCCTGGCTGGGGAAGCAACGGCGGAGCGTCGTCGCCCCCACGCCCGCCTCGGCCGCGACGCGGCGGACGCTCAGCGAACCCAGCCCTTCCCGCCTGGCCAGACCCAGTGCGGCCGGCACGATCTTCTCCTTCGAGGCCATGCCTCACCTTATCCGCACACTGTGCGGTACAGTGTGCGGCACAGCGTACGGGCACTCCTCCATCCGGCCGCCCAGCGCTTCCCACCAGCAGGAGAGGGACTTTCGTGGAGCTGAACACCGTTTCGCCGGATTCGGCCGACACGGCCGACACGGCCGCCGAACAGCGGCCGGGGTGGCCCGAAATGCTCGTCGGCGCCGCCGTCTACCTCCTGTGCTACCTCGTCGGCCCGCCGATCGTGACCGCACTGACCGGCGGCTCGCCGGTGTCGAGCGGGCTGTCGTTCGCCGCGCTCTCCGGGATCATGGGGCTGCTCGCGTTCTTCGCCGCGTTCGCCGTCCGCATGCGGTCCTTGGCCGCGTTCAACATCCGCGCCGTCCCGGTCCGCCGGATCTTCGCCGCGATCGGGTTCGGACTGCTGGCGCTCGTGCTGACCCGGGCTTTCGCCGCCCTCTACGTGGTCGTCGCCGGCAGCACCTCCGGTGACCCGCAGGGCGACTACCAGGCCGCGGCGGCAGGCGGTCCGATCGCGCTGATCCTGCAGCTGCTGTTCATTGCCGTGCTCACCCCGCTCGGCGAGGAGTTGTTGTTCCGCGGCGTGCTCGCCACTGCGCTCTCGAAGTACGGCTCGTGGATCAGCGTCGTCGGCAGCACTGTGGTGTTCGCACTGGCGCACGGGATCAACCTGGCGCTCATCCCCGCGATCGTCGTCGGTGCGATCAACGGGATCCTGTTGGTACGCACCAAGTCGGTGTGGCCGGGCGTCATCGTGCACGCGGTCAACAACGGCCTCGGCACCGTGCTCCCGCTGCTGTTCGCCTGAGTGTCACTCGTCGTAGTCCACGCCCACCCGGTCCGAAACCGGGTGGGATTGGCAGGTGAGCACGAACCCCGCGGCCACTTCGGACTTCTCCAGCGCGAAGTTGCGGCGCATGTCCACCTCGCCGGAGGTCACCCTGGCCCGGCAGGTGCCGCAGACGCCGCCCTTGCAGGCGAACGGCAGGTCCGGGCGGAAGCGCTGCGCACCGTCCAGAATGGACGAATCGCGCGGCAGGCTCATGGTGGTCGAGCGGCCGTCGAGGACCAGCGTGACCTCCGAGGACGTGCCGGGCACCGACGGGTCCACGTGCTTCACCGGCTCCGGCGGGACGTCGTCGACGTAGAACAGCTCCTGGTGCACCCGCTCGGCAGGCACCCCGAGTGACGACAGCAGCTCCTGGGCTCCCGTCACCATTCCGAACGGCCCGCACAGCCAGAATTGGTCCACCTCGTCGACCGGGACCAGCGAGTCGAACAGCGCACGCAGCTTGTCCACGTCGAGGCGGCCGGTGAACAACTCCGCCTCGCGCGGCTCGCGGGAGAGCACGTGCACCAGCTCCAGCCGCGCCGGCCAACGGTCCTTGAGGTCCGCCAGCTCGTCGGCGAACATCACCGTATCCGTGCGGCGGTTGCCATACAGCACGGTCACCGTGGCGTCCGGTGTCGCGAGCAGCGACGAGACGATCGAGAGCACCGGCGTGATCCCCGAGCCGGCCGCGACGAGCACGTGGTGACCGCCCGTGCTCAGATCGGGTGTGAAAGTCCCGGTCGGACCCGCGACGTCGACCGTGTCGCCCGGCCGTACCTCGTTGACCAGCCAGGAGGAGAACACTCCCTTCGGCACCAGCCGCACGCCCACCCGCGGCCGTGCGCCCGCCGGGGCGCAGATCGAGTACGACCGGCGCTCGTCCCGGCCCTCGACGAACCGCCGCAGCGTGAGCGACTGCCCTGGCGCGAACGCGAACGTCTCCGCCAGCGAAGGCGGCACGTCGAAGGTGACGGCGACAGCGTCTTCGCAGAGCCGCTCGACGTCGGCGACACGCAGCGAGTGGAACCCGGTACGCCGGGGAACCGCGGTGGTCACTTCAGATCTCCTTGACGTGTTCGAACGGTTCCAGACACGAGCGGCAGCGCCGCAACGCCCGGCACGCCGTCGCGCTGAACCGCGACTGCTCCTCGGTGTCGCGGGAACCGCACTGCGGACAGGCCACCCGTGCAACAGGCGGCGCCAGCGTCAACGGGATCGGGCCTGCCGCCCGGCGCGGCGCGGCACCGGGCGGTGCGATCCCGGCCTCGGCCAGCTTCCGCCGCCCGGCGGCCGAAATCCAGTCCGACGACCACGCCGGCTCCAGCACCGTGCGGATCTCGACGTCGCCGTAGCCGGCGTCGAGCAGTGCGTGCGCCAGGTCGTCGCGCATGGTGTCCATCGCCGGACAGCCGGAGTAGGTGGGTGTGATCGCGACCGTCACCCGACCGTCTACTTCGGACACCTCACGGAGTACGCCGAGGTCCGCCAGCGTGAGCATCGGCAGCTCCGGATCGGTGACGGTCTCTGCGACCGCGCGAGCGTCGCGCTGGATCGTGGTCACCATTTCGCCCCCGGCATCGCGCGGGCCACGCTCTGCAGTTCGGCGAGCAGGAAACCCATCTGCTCGGTGTGCACGCCGTCGCGGCCGGTGCGGCCGGACACGCCGGCGACCGCTGCCAGCTCCGGCCGGTCCACAGTGGCCACTGCGAGCGCCTGGTCCAGCACCGCGTCGAATTCCGGGCGCAGCGTCTCGGCGTCCACCAGCTCGTCCGGGTGCGTGGCGAACAACTCGTCGACGTACGGCCAGACCGCCGCCAGCCCCTCGGCCATCCGCTCGCGCGACACCGAGGTGCCGTCGCCGAGCCGGACCAGCCACTGCGCCGCGTAATCGCGGTGGTAGGTCAGCTCCTTGACGCTCTTCACCGCGATCGCCGACAGCACCGGGTCCGCACTGGACTCCAATTGCCGGAACAGGGCGAGCCGCCAGGTGGCGAACACGAACAGCCGGGCGATCAGGTGCCCGAAGTGCCCGCCGCCGAGCTCGGCGAGGCGCACGTTGCGGAACTCGTGCTCGGACCGCAGGAACGCCAGCGTGTCCTCGGATCGGCCGGTGCCGTCCGCCTTACCGGCCCTGGCCAGCAGCAGCCGGGCCTGGCCGAGCAGGTCGAGGCCGATATTCGCGATCGCGACCTCGTCCTCCAGCTCGGGTGCGCGGGTGATCCACTCTTGCAGCCGGTGCGAGAACACCAGCGCGTCGTCGCCGAGCATCAGGCAGTACGCGGCGAGCCGCGCACCGTCCACCCCGGACGGAACCGAGGTGTCCACACCGGAGAGCGGGTCCTCGAACCCGCTGCCGAACGCCCAGCGCGAGTCGTTGTCCTCGGTGATGGCTTCGTAGACGTTGTCGAACGACATCAGAGCCTCACATGTGCGGAACGTTGTCGGGGATTTCGTAGAACGTGGGGTGCCGGTACACCTTGTCCCCGCTGGGCGCGAAGAACGGATCCTTCTCGTCCGGCGACGACGCGGTGATGTCGGATGCTCTGACCACCCAGATGGACACGCCCTCGTTGCGCCGGGTGTAGAGGTCCCGTGCGTGGTGCAGCGCCATCTCGTCGTCCGCCGCGTGCAGCGAGCCGACGTGCACGTGGTTCAACCCGCGCTTGCCCCGCACGAACACCTCGTACAACGGCCAATCGTGCGTCATGCCGGGACCTCTTTCTTCGCCGCGTGCGCCATCGCCGCTTCCCGGACCCAGGCACCGTCTTCATGCGCACGACGCCGGTGCGCGACGCGCTGCGCATTGCACGGGCCGTTGCCCTTGAGCACGTTCTTGAACTCGTCCCAGTCGGGTGTGCCGAAGTCGTAGTGCTCGCGTTCGCAGTTCCAGCGCAGCTCCGGGTCGGGGAAAACCACCCCGAGTGCCTCGGCCTGCGGCACGGACATGTCGACAAAGCGCTGCCGCAGCTCGTCGTTGGTGTGCCGCTTGACCTTCCAGGCCATCGACTGCGCGGTGTTCGGCGAATCCGCGTCCGGCGGGCCGAACATCATCAGCGACGGCCACCACCAGCGGTTCACCGCCTCCTGCACCATTTCCCGCTGCTGCGCGGTGCCGCGCATCATGGTCATCAGCAGTTCGTAGCCCTGGCGCTGGTGGAAGGATTCCTCCTTGCAGATCCGGATCATCGCCCGCGCGTACGGACCGTAGGACGAGCGGCACAGCGGGACCTGGTTGCAGATCGCCGCCCCGTCGACCAGCCAGCCGATCACCCCGACGTCGGCGAAGGTCAGCGTCGGGTAGTTGAAGATCGACGAGTACTTCTGCCCTCCGGCGATCAGCTTTTCGGTCAGCTCGCCGCGATCGGTGCCCAGCGTCTCCGCCGCCGAGTACAGGTACAGCCCGTGCCCGGCCTCGTCCTGCACCTTGGCGAGCAGGATCGCCTTGCGCCGCAACGAGGGTGCGCGGGTGATCCAGTTGCCCTCCGGCTGCATGCCGATGATCTCCGAATGCGCGTGCTGCGCGATCTGGCGGACCATCGTCTTGCGGTACCCCTCGGGCACCCAGTCCCGCGGTTCCACCCGCTGGTCACGTTCGATGGTGTGCTCGAAGTGCGCTTCGAGTTCCGATTCGGGAAGCGTTGCGGTCACGGTTGCTCCTTCGAGACCAGGGTGAGCACGTCGTACTTGGCGACGGATTCCCCGTTCTGGTTGGTCACGTCGGCGTCCCAGCGGACCTCGCCGTAGTCCTGGTCGATCCGCGAGGTGATCTGCTTGGCGGTGAGCGTGACGGTCAGCGCGTCGTCCACCTTCACCGGCGTGAGGAAGCGCAGGTTCTCCAGACCGTAGTTGGCCAGCACCGGACCCGGCTCGGGCGAAACGAACAGCCCCGCGGCGAACGAAACCACCAGATAGCCGTGCGCCACAATCCCGCCGAACAGCGGGTTCGCCGTTGCGGCTGCCTCGTCGGTGTGCGCGTAGAACGTGTCGCCGGTGAACTCGGCGAAGTGGTCGATGTCGGCGCGCGTGACCGTACGCGGACCGGCCACCACCGTGTCACCAACACCGAGCTCCGCCAGCGACTTGCGGAACGGATGCGTACCTTCGGTACGCGGGCCGCCCTGGACCCACCGGCCGGTGACCGCGCCCAGTACCTTCGGGCTGCCCTGCACAGCAGTGCGCTGCAGATGGTGCAGCACGCCGCGGATACCACCCATCTCCTCGCCACCGCCGGCACGACCGGGACCACCGTGCACCAGCTGCGGCATCGGCGAACCGTGCCCGGTCGACTCCTTCGCGTCGTCGCTGTCGAGCACCAGCAGCCGACCGTGATACGGCGCGACACCGAGCACGATCCGTCGCGCGAAATCCGGATCACCGGTCACGACCGAACCGGCCAGACTGCCGCCACCCCGCGCGGCCAGCTCGATGACCTGCTCGACCGACGTGTAAGGCAGCAGCGTGGACACCGGTCCGAACGCCTCGACCTCATGCGGTTCGGCCCGCTCCGGATCACCTTTGAGCAGCACCGGCGAAAGGAACGCACCCGTCGCCTCGTCCGCGCCGACCACGTCGACGTGCTCCGGGTCCCCGAACACCACACTGCCCGCGTCGAGCAGTGCCTTCAGCGAACGACGAACCTCCTCGCGCTGCTCCAGACTCGCCAGCGCACCCATCCGGACACCCTCGGCGGACGGGTTGCCAACGGTGATCTTCGCCAGCCGCGCGGAAGCCGCCTCGGCGACGTCGTCCAGCATCTCCGCGGGCACGAACGCACGCCGGATCGCAGTGCACTTCTGCCCCGCCTTCACCGTCATCTCAGTGACCAGCTGCTTCACGAAGAGGTCGAACTCCGGTGTGCTCGGACGCGCGTCCGGCGCGAGAATCGAGCAGTTCAGCGAATCGGCCTCGGCGTTGAACCGCACCGAATTCCGCACGATCGCCGGATGCGCCCGCAGCTTCTGCGCGGTCGCCGCGGAACCGGTGAACGACACCAGATCCTGCGCCGTGACGTGGTCGAGCAGATCACCGACACTGCCCGCGATGAACTGCACCGAACCTTCCGGCAGGATGCCCGATTCGACGATCAGCTCCACCAGCCGCGCGGTCAGGTAGGCGGTCTGGCTGGCCGGCTTGACGATGCTCGGCACCCCGGCCAGTAACGCGGGCGCCAGCTTCTCCAACGGCCCCCACACCGGGAAGTTGAACGCGTTGATCTGCACCGCGACCCCACGCAACGGCGTGGCGATGTGCTGGGCGACGAACGTGCCGCCCTTGCCCAGCGGCTCCACCGCACCCTCGACGTACACCGTGTCATTGGGCAGCTCACGCTTGCCCTTCGAGGCGTAGCTGAACAACACACCGATGCCACCGTCGATGTCGAACTTGGAATCGCCCAGCGTGGCGCCGGTCTTCGCGGACAGCGCGTACAGCTCCTCGCGATGCTCGCGCAGGTGCGAAGCCAGCGCCTTCAACAGAGCCGCCCGCTGATGGAACGTCAGCTCACGCAGCGCCGCACCGCCGACCCGCCGGCCGTAACCGAGCGCACCGGCGAAATCGACACCCGTCGAGGAAACCCGCGCGACCTCCTCCCCGGTCACCGCGTCGTGCAGCGGGGCGCCCTCGTCCGGCGCCGTGTGCCATTCCCCGGAGACGTAGCTGCGGAGCAGAACCATGCCGACCCTCTCGCCGAATTACCAACCGGACGTTCAGTAATTCGCATGGTAGCCGGTCCGGCGCCCGATCGGAAGCCCGCACCTGCTTGACACCGCCCGGTGCACCGCATTTACTGAGCGCATCCGCGATTTACCGGCCATTCGGTCAGTAAGTTGATGTACAGCGCAGGAGGACGCGGGGCCCGTGACACGCAACGCCGCACACGACATGTTCGCGCTCGACCAGGCGTCTCGCGCGCTCGGCATCGAGCTGGCCGAGGCCGGGGACGGCCGGGCAGTGGCCACCATGACGATCACCGAATCGATGGTCAACGGGCACGCGATCGCCCACGGCGGCTACCTGTTCCTGCTCGCGGACACCGCATTCGCCTGCGCCTGCAACTCGCACGGTCCGGTGACCGTCGCGTCCGGCGCGGAAATCTCCTTCGTCGCGGCCGGGCGGCTCGGCGACCACCTGGTCGCCACTGCCGACGAGCGCACCCGTTACGGCCGCAACGGCATCTACGACGTCACGGTGCACCGGGAGACCCCCGGCGGGCCCGAGGTCGTCGCCGAGTTCCGCGGCCGCAGCCGCGTCGTCGAGAAGACCCGGGAACGCTCATGAACGACAGTGCCGAGAAGCTGAACGCCGACGAGCTCGCCACCGTCCAGCTGGAACGTCTGCAGTGGACACTGCAGCACGCGTACGACAACGTTCCGTGCTACCGCGCGAAGTTCGACCAGGCCGGGGTGCATCCGAAGGACTGCCACGAGCTGGCCGATCTCGCGAAGTTCCCGTTCACTACCAAGGCCGATCTACGGGACAACTACCCATTCGGCATGTTCGCGGTGCCGCAGCAGGACATCCGGCGGCTGCACGCGTCCAGCGGCACCACCGGGAAGCCGACCGTGGTCGGCTACACCGAGGACGATCTGGACGTGTGGGCCACCGTGATGGCGCGCTCGATCCGCGCCGCGGGCGGGCGCCCGGGACACAAGGTGCACGTGGCCTACGGCTACGGCCTGTTCACCGGCGGGCTCGGCGCGCACTACGGCGCGGAGAAGCTCGGCTGCACGGTGATCCCCGCGTCCGGCGGGATGACCGCACGGCAGGTCCAGCTGATCACCGACTTCCGGCCGGAGATCATCATGGTCACCCCGTCGTACCTGCTGACCCTGCTGGACGAGTTCGAACGCCAGGGCGTCGACCCGCGCGAGAGCTCGCTGAAGGTCGGCATCTTCGGCGCGGAGCCGTGGACCGAGCAGATGCGTGCGGAGATCGAGCAACGGTGCGCGATCGACGCGGTGGACATCTACGGCCTGTCCGAGGTGATGGGGCCGGGCGTGGCGCAGGAGTGCGCGGAAACCAAAGACGGCCTGCACATCTGGGAGGACCATTTCTTCCCCGAGGTGATCGATCCGTTCACCGAGGAGGTGCTGCCCTCCGGCGCGCGCGGCGAGCTGCTGTTCACGTCGCTGACCAAACAGGCGTTGCCGATCATCCGTTACCGCACACGCGATCTGACCCGGCTGCTGCCGGGCACCGCACGGCCGGCGTTCCGGCGGATGGAGAAGGTGACCGGGCGCAGCGACGACCTGATCATCCTGCGCGGGGTGAACGTGTTCCCCACCCAGATCGAGGAGATCGTGCTGCGCACCGCCGCGCTCAGTCCGCACTTCCAGCTCGTGCGCTCCACCCGCGGCAGGCTCGACCACCTCACCGTGCGGGTCGAGGCCGCCCGCGACACGAGCGCCGAAGCCCGCGAGGCCGCCGCGGCGGCACTGGTCGCCGGGGTCAAGGACGGCGTCGGGGTGAGCGTGACGGCCGAGGTCGTGGAACCGGACACGCTGGAGCGCTCCGTCGGCAAGATGCGGCGCGTGCTCGACGAACGGGACCGCGGGTGAGTACCGCCCCTGCCCGGCGCGGGCGGCCCGGCTACGACCTCGAATCGTTGCTGCAGGTCGCGGTGAAACTGTTCAACGAGCGCGGCTACGACGGGACCAGCATGGAGGACCTGTCGCGCAAGCTGGGCATCACGAAGTCCGCGATCTACCACCACGTGCCGAGCAAGGAGGAACTGCTGCGGCTGGCCGTGGACCGGGCACTGGACGGGCTGTTCGAGGTCGCGGACGAAACCACGGCACTCGAGGGCCCTGCGATCGACCGGCTGACCCACCTGGTGCGCGGCAGTGTCCTGGTGCTCGCCGACCGGCTGCCGTTCGTCACGCTGCTGCTGCGGGTGCGCGGCAACACGAAGATCGAACGTGCCGCGCTCGCCCGTCGCCGCGAGTTCGATCACCTCGTCGCCGACCTGGTCAAGCAGGCCGAATCCGAGGGCGACGTCCGCCCGGACCTCGACCCCGCGGTCGCCGCCCGGCTGCTGTTCGGCACGGTCAACTCGCTCATCGAGTGGTACCGCCCCCGCCGCGATTCACCGGCCGAGGACCTGGCGGACGCGGTGTGCAAGATGGCCTTCGAGGGACTGCGCGCCTGAACCGTCGTCCCGCGCCGGACGGCGGGCGCGCCGGGCACTGGCCCCGATGACCCACCGGACACGCCCCTACGAGGGCGCGGCCGCTGCGTTGCCGCCCTGTTTCGCGAACTCGATCAGGTTCTTGATCGCGGCGGCGATCTGCGTGATGCAGGACAGGACCTTGGTGACCACGGTCAGTACGTCCGTCATGCCTTCGCCGAGTTCCGTCAGCGCCTTGCCGAGCACCGTTTCGGCCTTGACGATGTACATCCCGCCGTCCTTCGCCATGAACGCCAGGTCCACCGGGGGCGGTCCTTCGGCGATCGAG
Organism: Amycolatopsis ultiminotia; assembly: GCF_039536925.1. NCBI lineage: Bacteria > Bacillati > Actinomycetota > Actinomycetes > Pseudonocardiales > Pseudonocardiaceae > Amycolatopsis > Amycolatopsis ultiminotia. The sequence goes on from NZ_BAAAZN010000005.1 coordinate 94,510, forward strand.
TCGATCGCCACCTCGACCAGGGTGGCGAGCAGCCCGGAAAGGAGATCGCGCACCATGTCGTGTGCCGCCTGGACCATGTTGCTGACCACGTCGAGCAGGTTCGCCCACAGCTCGCACAGCAGCCCGAGGCTGTTGAGGCCGATGGCCAGTGCCCGCGCCCGCTTCCGGTAGAGCTCGGCGGCCTTGCCCTGCCAGTACTGCTGGGTCCGCTGCGCGGCGTCGTGGTACTTGTGCGCGGTCTGCCCCAGCGCCCGGCCCATATTGGTCCAGGTCGCGGAGACCCCCTTCACGGTCGCCGAATTGCCGACCAGTTCGTCCATGACGAGCCGGATCGGCTTGACGTGGTCCATGATCCACGCGATCAGCGGCTGCACTGCGAAACCGACTGCGCCGCCGAGCGAGGTGGTGGCGTCCACCGCGCTCGCGGCGAAGCCACCGACATCGAGTGCGGCACTCAGTCCGTCGAAAACGTAGCTGAACCAGTCTCTCTGCTCGAGGTCGTGCGCGAGGTTCTCGACGGAGCCGTCGACCGGGAGCCCGGACGCCCAATGCGGGTTCTTGTCGTCGGCACCGGGGCCTGGCATGAACGGGCCCCAGCCGGTGTGCGACGAGAGCGGGTTGTACTGCTGCCAGTCCGTTTTCGCGTTCTTGTCGACCAGTGGGTTGCCTTCAGGCATCGTGCTGCGCCTCCTGCCCGTCCGACGGCGAGGACCCGGCGCCGGTCACCGGTGTACCCGGCTCCGGCACGTCATCCGGTGGCAGTGCGCCACTGCCCACCTGCATCCCCGGCAGGTCCGCGATCTTCCGTTCGAGTTCCTGCAACGCTTCGGCGGCATGGTGTTCGTTGGTCTGGTACTCGACGGCCGCCTGGCCGAGCGCGGCGGAAGTGGTCTCCAGTGCCTGCACGGCGTCCTTGGTGAAGGAGATGAACGCCGTCGCGATCGGCCGGGTGGCTTGCGGGAACGCCTGGAACATCAGGCCGTAGGCGTTGTCCCAGCCACCCGGGGTCACCTGGTTCCCGGCGTCCACGACCTGGTTTCCCCCGGCCACCGCCTGCTCGAGGTCGTGGCGGTGCGCGTCCAGCTTCGCCGGGTCGACGGTGTATCCCTCAGGCATGGTCCGACCCCCGCCCGCTGTCCGGCTCCTGCAGGAAATTCGTGTCGCCGAAGTCCTCTTCGTCCTCTTCGTACCGCGGCCTTCGTGCGGCCGCGGGAGGCTCGGCCGGTGCCTGCGCGGATTCCTGTTCGGCGAGTTCGCCGATCCTGGCCTCGTTCACCTGCTCGGTGCCCGGATCGGGCTCCGGCGGCGGAAAGCGTTCCTGGAACTTCTGCGCGATCCGGCCCGCGAACGGGTTGTCCCCCGCCTGCTGGGTGAATTCCTCCGCGAGCGTCGCCTGTGCCCGCTGGAAGCAGGCCATGAGTTCGGCCGCGAGTTCCGCCGGACTGCGTTTGTCGATCTTCTCGGTGAAACTGATCTCCCGTGGCGCCCCGCCGGCATTCACCACGACGGTGATCGCCTGGTCCTGGCTGCTCGCCCGGCCGGAAATGCGGTCGAGGGCCTGACTGGCGTCGGCGGCCTGCTCGCTTTCCCGCTGCGTACGCTCGAGTGCCTGCAGCAGGTCCTGCTGAACGGCGGCGAGCCGCTCCTGACCAGGTTGTGCCGCCGACGGGCCGTCGGTCATGTCGCCTCCTCCGGATAACCCTCTTGGTGGTCACCGTGAATTTCCTTGGGAAGGAGGGTACGACTCCGGAGCACGTCCTGCGGGAAAACTGCGGAATCAGTATCCTCACTCCGCTCCGGGCGGACGCCGGGATGGCCCGGACTGCCACCGGAGTGCCCGGTGCAGCTCCTCGATGAACCGTTCGTCGTCTTCCTCGCTCGGGTCGGTGCCGAGCGGGATCCAGTGCTGCGCGACCAGCTCGTCGTTGTCGTAGCTGCGGATCAGGACGCCGGGGTAGGACAGTGCGGCGCCGTCGATGCGGACCTGCCGGTGCTGGAGGCACACGCGGACCCGTCGTCCGGGCGTACCCGGGCCGTGCTCGGTACCGTCCATGGTGCTCCTGCCCGCGGTGTCGCCCGGTCCGTCGTCCGCGGGTGCACGGAAGTTACCCGCGGGTTGTTCCGGTTGCGTAACGACACCTGGCCACCACGGCATGCGGCAGGGGGCAACTTGTCGACCGTCCGGTTGACAAGCCCGGCAACCGGCGGCAAGGCTGGCCGGATGACAGGCGGACCCCGGCGCCGGCTGGAACCGGCACAGCGCAGGGCCGAGATCCTTGCCGCGGCACGCCGGTTGTTCGGCGCGGACAGCTATTCCGCGGTGTCCACTTCGGACATCGCGGAGGCGGCAGGGGTGGCGCGGCCGCTGATCAACCACTACTTCGGCAGCAAACGCGAGCTCTACCTGGAAGTGGTACGGCAGCTGATGATCGTGCCCGCACCGGTGGTGGACGCGTTACCGGACGGGCCGGTGCGGACCCGGCTGGAGGTCGGCATCGACCGCTGGATCGACGTGGTGGAGCGCAATCGCGACGCATGGCTCACCGTGATCGGACCGGAGACGGCCGCGCACGATCCGGAGATCGAGCGCATCGTGCTGGAGGCCGACGAGGTCGCCGCCGACCGGGTGCTGTCCGCGGCGTTGCTGACCGACGTTGCCGAGGGACGTGCTCAGCTGCGCGCGATGATCCGTTCCTACGGCGGGATGTTGCGTGCCGCATCCCGCGAATGGCTGGTCCGCGGCACGCTGCGGCGCGAGGAGCTGCGCACCTTTCTCGTCGAATCGCTGGTGCAGCTGCTCGAAGTCACCTACCCGGCGGTACTCGCGGAACCGAACGACGCACGTACGAGGCAGGCGTCGTCCCGCTCCACCGCTTGAACGCGTGGATGAAGCTGGACGCCTCGGCGTAACCAAGGCGCAGTGCGACATCTTCCACCGAGAGCACACCGGTGTTCAGCATTTCCTCGGCGAGCGCCTGCCGGACCTCGTCCAGCAGCTGACGGTACCCGGTACCGGCGTCGGTCAGGCGACGGCGCAGGGTCCGCGCACTCATCGTGAGCTGCCCGGCGATCGCATCCATCCCGGCGTCCACGCCGCCGAGCCGGACCAGGCGTTCCCGCACCAGCTGCGCAGTGCCCGAACGGGTCCGGCGCTGGGCCACCAGCGCGTCGCACTGGGCGGCACACAACGCCACGGTCTGCTCGTTCGCCTGCGGCAGCGAACGGTTCAGCATCGCCGCGTCGAGCGTTGCCCGGCACTGCCCGGCATCGAACGCCGGCACCAGCCCGAAGGTGTCTGCATAGGAGTCCACAGTGGCCGGTGCGGAATACCGGAACTCCAGCCGTTGCAGGGAGACGTCCGGCAGCAGGTCCCGCATCACGGTGTGGATCGCGCAGAGATCACGCAACACCAGGAACCGTGACACGTCCGCGGGCACCCGGGAATCGTCCATCACCAACCGGATTCCGTCGGCGGCCAGCTCCACGTGCGGAACGCAGAAGGTGAAGCTCAGGTCGAGGTAGCGCAGCGCGAACTCCATCGCGGCACGCATGGTCGTGCTGCTGAGGCAGGCGAAACCGAAGATGCCGAAGGTGCTCGCGCGGTAGCGGCTGCCGAGGTCGAGCGCGATGTCGTCACCGGAGCCGATCGTCGAGCACAGCGCACGCACCACGGCGAGTTCCTGACGGGCGTCCACCTGTCGTTCCGGCGCGTGCAACACCTCCGGCGGCGTTCCGGGCAGCACTCGGTCCGGCGCAATCCCGTGCTCCTCGGCGAACTGCAGCATGAGCAGCACGCTCGCGGTACCACGCGGATAATCCCAGTCGCGGATCGCGGGGGTGGCCAGCTCCGTCATGGCCGGAATTATGGATCAGCGTTTCCGGCTCGTCGAGGACCGAGGCTGTCCTGGTTGCCGATTACGCTTCTCACGTGCATCTCTCCCGGCGTGTGCTGAACCGCGCGACCCTTGACCGGCAACTGCTGCTGCGACGAGCGAAGCTGCCCGCGCTCGACGCCGTCGCGCACCTCGCGGGATTGCAGGCGCAGGCGCCGGTTCCGCCGTACTACGCGCTGTGGGCGCGGCTGCACGGCTTCCGCCCGGAGGAGCTGGCGCAGCTGCTGCTCGACCGGAAGGTAGTGCGGATCGCGCTGATGCGCGGCACGGTGCACCTCGTCCCGGCAGCCGATGCGCTCGCGTGGCGGCCGCTGGTGCAACCGGTCATGGACCGCGCACTCAAGGCGAACAATGAACATCGGCTCCCGCTGTCACACGTCGACCACGCCGCTGTGGCGGCCACCGCGGGTGCGCTCCTGCGCGAGCGACCGCACTCGAGCGGACAGCTGGGCACGGCACTCGCCGAGCACTATCCGGACGTGCCGGCGGCCTCGTTGATGTTCCTCGCCCGCAACGCGCTTCCGCTCGTGCAGATCCCACCGCGCGGCGTGTGGGGCAAGGCCGGGCAGCCGACGTACCAGCTCGCCCGGCACTGGCTGGGCGACCAACCGCAACCACGGCCGGAGCCGGCCGCGCTCGTGCGCCGCTACCTCGCCGCGTTCGGCCCGGCCACCGTCGCCGACGCGCAGATCTGGGCCGGCATCACGAAACTCGGCGAGGTGGTCGAGCGGATGGAGCTGCGCAGGTACCTCGACCCCGAGGGACGGACCCTGTACGACCTGCCCGAAGCCACCCTGCCGGACGAGGACACGCCCGCGCCGCCGCGGCTGCTCGGCCCGTTCGACCAGACGCTGCTTTCCTACGCCGACCGCACCCGGCTGATCTCCGACGAGTACCGCGCACGCGTGATCACCCAGAACGGCCTGGTCAAGGGCACCCTGCTGGTCGGAGGGTACGTGCGGGGGTCATGGGAAATCAGCACCACGCGCGATACCGCGACGCTGCGGCTGACCCCGTTCGAGCGGCTGTCGAAACGCGATACGGCCGCGCTGGACAGTGCCGGACGACGGCTGCTGGCCTGGGCCGAACCCGGCGTCGAGCACGCGCTCACCTGGCCGGAATTCTCGATTCGCTGACCGTTCGTGCCTTCCGCCGCGGACGCCCGCCTGGGTAGCTTCGGGGAATGGGCGATACGGCAGGGACGCCGTCGGTGCTGATCGTCGGCACCGGGTTCGGCGGAATCGGCGCGGCCATCGAGCTGAAGCGCGCGGGCTTCCACGATTTCACGATACTGGAGCGTGCACACGAGCCCGGCGGGGTCTGGCGCGCGAACACCTACCCCGGCGCGGCCTGTGACGTGCCCTCGCCGCTGTACTCCTTTTCCTTCGAGCCCAATCCGAACTGGCCGCGGCGGTACTCCACGCAGCCGGACATCCACGCCTACCTCGAGCACGTGATCGCCAAGTACGGCATCGAAGGGCACATCCGCTACGGCCGCGAAGTCACCACCGCAACGTTCGACGAAGACCACTGGCGCGTCGAGACCGCACAGGGCGAAACCTTCGAGGCCACCGTGTTCGTGCCCGCGGTCGGACAGCTTTCCCGGCCCGCGCTGCCCGCCATCCCCGGCCGCGAAAGCTTTACCGGGCCCGCGTTCCACTCCGCGGAGTGGAACCACGACGTGCCGCTGGCAGGCAAGCGCATCGCGGTGATCGGCACCGGGGCGAGCGCCGTGCAGTTCGTGCCGGAGATCCGCAAACGCGCCGCACGGCTCACCGTTTTCCAGCGCACCCCGCCCTACCTCCTGGCCAAGCACGACGCCCGCTACGCCCGCTGGCAGAAGTGGCTCTTCCGGCGGGTGCCGGCCACCCAGCTGCTCGGCAGGCTGCGGGTCTTCCTGCTGGCCGAGTACGCGACCTACGCGATGAGCGGACATCCTTGGCTGCTCAAGGTCTTCGAGCTGCGGACCGCGCAGCTGCGCCGCCGCCACGTCAAGGATCCCGGGCTGCGGCGCCGGATCAAGCCGGACTACCCGATGGGCTGCAAGCGGATCCTGTTCAGCAACCACTACCTGCCCGCACTGGCGCAGCCGAACGTCGCGGTGGTGACCGCCCCGATCCGGGAGATCACCCCACGCGGCGTGCGCACCGAGGACGGCGTCGAGCACGAGGCCGACGTGCTCATCTACGGCACCGGGTTCAAGGCGACCGAGTTCCTCGGCCCGATGAAGGTGCTGGGCAGGCACGGCCGCTCGCTGGCCGAGGCGTGGCGGGGCGGCGCGCGCGCCTATCTCGGCCTGGCCGTGCCCGGATTCCCGAACCTGTTCTGTCTCTACGGCCCGAACACCAACGTCGGGGCAGGCTCGATCGTGTATCTGCTGGAGCGGCAGGCCCGCTACCTGCGCCAGGCGGTGGAACTGCTCGCCAGGCCCGGAGTGTCCGTTATGGACGTCCGGCCGGAGGTCGAGGAACACTACGACCGCGAGGTGCAGCGGCGCCTCGGCGGCAGCGTGTGGAGCGCGTGCACGAGTTGGTACCGACAGGCCGACGGCCGGGTGAGCACCAACTGGCCCGGCCCGGTCGTCGAATACGACCGGCGGACCAGGGTGCTCGACCCGGCCGACTATCGGGTGGCAGGACCGGTCAGGGCAGCCCGGCCAGTCCGGAACTGACCGCGTTCGAGAAGGCGTAGTCCGCCGAGGCGTCCCAGTTGATCGACCAGGTCATCGCGCCCCGGATGCCGGGGTAGGTGGCATCCGGCTTGTACGAACCGCAGTCGCTGCCCTTGGCCAGGCAGTTCAGCGCGGACACGGTGTTCGCCGGATCCTGGTAGCCACCGCCTGCCGCGGAAGCCGACGCGGGAAGGCCGAGGCCGACCTGATCGTCCCGCAGACCGCCCTTGAGCTGGATGCAGGCGAGCCCGGTGAGGAAATCGACGGAGCCCTGTGAGTAGGTCTTGCCGTCGCAGCCGTTCATCGTGCCGGAGTTGTAGTACTGCATGTTGACGATCGTGAGGATGTCCTTGACGTTCAGCGCGAGCTTGAAGTAGCCGGCGTCCGGGGACTGCATGTCGATCGTCTGCGGCGCCATGGTGATCACCGAGCCGCCGCCGTCGTGGATGCTCTTCAGCGCTTGGGCCATGTACGTGGCGTCGACACCGTTTTCCAGGTCGATGTCCACGCCGTCGAAGCCGTAGTCGGAGATCGCCGCCTTGATCGAATCGGCGAAGCTGGTGGCCGACGCATCGTCGGTCACGCTGATCGTGCCCTTCTCGCCGCCGACCGAGAGCACGACCTTCTGCCCGTGCGACTGCAGGGTCTTGACGTCGGCGCGGAACTGGTCGTCGGTATAGCCGCCGAGCGCGGAGGACAGGTCGGGATCAAGGCTGAACTTGACCTCGCCCGGCTTGTCGGTGGCGTCGGCGAAGGACACCGCGACGATGTTGTACTTGTCCGGCACATCGGCGAGCTTCAGCGGTTTGGCGTCGTTGACGAAGTTCTGCCAGTACCCGGTGAGCACGTGTTTGGGCAGGTCGGCGGCCGGTGCGGCAGTCGCGCTGCCGGTGGCGACCGTGACGCCGAGGAATGCGGCCATGACGGCCAGCAGGGACAGGAGAACCGGCTTGCGCCGGCGGGACCGTTCTGGGGACAACGGGAAGCACCTCCGCGACCATGGGGAAGATCACCCCAAGGTGGACTAGACCAATGCGGATGTCAAGGCCCTGCCAGGGACGGCTTCGCGGGGCCATCCGCGACCGTGGCGGCCACTGACGGCAGAATGCAGGCTCGGAGCAGCCGAGACGAAGCAGGAGCCGGGTAGTGAGCGTGCAGTCGGTCGAGCAACGGATCGCCGAAGAACTGGGGGTGCGCGAAGGACAGGTCAAGGCCACCGTCGATCTCCTCGACGGGGGGTCGACCGTTCCGTTCATCGCCCGGTACCGCAAGGAAGTCACCGGGATGCTCGACGACGCGCAGCTGCGCACGCTCGAGGAGCGGCTGCGGTACCTGCGGGAACTCGACGAGCGGCGGGGCGCCGTGCTGGAGTCGATCCGAAGTCAGGGCAAACTGGACGAAGCGCTCGAAGCGCAGATCCTCGCCGCGGACACCAAGTCCCGGCTGGAGGACATCTACCTGCCGTACAAGCCGAAGCGGCGGACCAAGGCGCAGATCGCCCGCGAGGCCGGGCTCGAGCCGCTGGCCGACGGCCTGCTGAACGATCCGGCCACGGACCCGCAGCCCGCCGCGGCGGTGTTCGTGGACGCGGACAAGGGCGTGGCCGACGCACAGGCCGCACTCGACGGTGCACGCGCCATCCTGGTCGAGCGGTTCGCCGAGGACGCCGACCTGATCGGCGAGCTGCGCGAGAAGATGTGGACCGAAGGGCACCTGGCCTCGAAGGTCCGGGCGGGCAAGGAGACCGACGGCGCGAAGTTCGCCGACTACTTCGACTTCGCCGAGCCCTACACCAAGCTCCCCTCGCACCGGATCCTGGCGATGCTGCGTGGCGAGAAGGAGGAAGTCCTCGACCTGTCCATGGAGTCCGAGGAGCCCGCCGCCGAGGACGCCGCGCCGCGGGTCGGGCCCACCGAGTACGAACAGCGCATCGCCGCCCGGTTCGGGATCAGCCGGCAGGGGCGGCCGGCGGACAAATGGCTCGGCGACACCGTGCGCTGGGCCTGGCGCACGAAGATCCTCCTGCACCTCGGCATCGACCTGCGGATGCGGCTGCGCCAGTCGGCCGAGGACGACGCGGTCCGGGTGTTCGCCTCGAACCTGCGGGACCTGCTGCTGGCCGCACCCGCGGGCACGCGCGCCACGATGGGCCTCGACCCCGGCTTCCGCACCGGGGTGAAGGTGGCCGTGGTCGACGCGACCGGCAAGGTCGTGGACACCCACGTCATCTACCCGCACCAGCCCGCCAACAAATGGGACCAGTCGATCGCCGAGCTGGCCGCGCTGTCGGCGAGGCACCAGGTGGACCTGATCTCGATCGGCAACGGCACCGCCTCTCGCGAGACCGACAAGCTCGCGGTCGAACTCATCAAGAAGCACCCCGAGCTCAAGCTCACCAAGGCCGTGGTGTCCGAGGCGGGCGCGTCGGTCTACTCGGCCTCGGCGTTCGCCTCCCAGGAACTGCCGGGCATGGACGTGTCGCTGCGCGGCGCGGTCTCGATCGCACGGCGGCTGCAGGATCCGCTTGCCGAGCTGGTGAAGATCGATCCGAAGTCGATCGGCGTCGGCCAGTACCAGCACGACCTGGCGGAATCCTCACTGTCGCGGTCGCTGGACGCGGTGGTGGAGGACTGCGTGAACGCGGTCGGCGTGGACGTGAACACCGCGTCGGCGCCGCTGCTGACCCGCGTCTCCGGGATCACCACCGGACTGGCCGAGAACATCGTGGCGCACCGCGACAGCAACGGCCCGTTCCGTACCCGCGACGCACTCAAGGATGTCGCACGGCTGGGCCCGAAGGCGTTCGAGCAGTGCGCGGGCTTCCTGCGCATCCCGGACGGAGCCGACCCGCTCGACGCGTCGTCGGTGCACCCGGAGGCCTACCCGGTGGTGCGGCGGATCGTCGACCACACCGGCAGCGGCATCCGCGAGCTGATCGGCAACGCGCGCACGCTGCAGAAGCTGCAGCCCGCCCAGTTCGTGGACGACACCTTCGGACTGCCCACGGTCACCGACATCCTGGCCGAACTGGAGAAGCCGGGCCGCGACCCGCGGCCGGCCTTCAAGACCGCGACCTTCGCCGAGGGCGTGGACAAGATCGGCGACCTGAAGCCGGGCATGCGGCTGGAGGGTGTGGTCACCAACGTGGCGGCGTTCGGCGCGTTCATCGACGTCGGCGTGCACCAGGACGGGCTCGCCCACGTGTCGGCGCTGTCGAAGAACTTCGTGAAGGACCCGCGCGACGTGGTCAAGCCGGGCGACATCGTGAAGGTCAAGGTGCTCGACGTCGACGTGCCGCGCAAGCGGATCTCGCTGACCCTGCGCCTTGACGACGAGCCGGGTGCCCCGTCCGGTGAACGCCGCGGCGGCGGTGGCGGCCGGGACCGCGGACAGAGCGGCGGCGGACAGGGCGGACAGGGTGGCGGACAGCGCCGCGCCCAGCAGAACCGCGGCGGACGGCAGGCCGCCGGAGGCGGCGGCGCCATGGCGGACGCGCTGCGGCGGGCCGGCTTCGGCAAGTAGCCGGTGAAAACGGCCTCCTCACCCGTGCGGCGAGGAGGCCGTTTCGCTGCCCGGGGTCAGTGCGCCGGCCGAAATGCCGGCGAGGAAGACGGCGATCGCATCGTCGATCACCGCGTCGCTCTGCGGCCCGGTGATCCGCCGGGACGTGACGAGCGCCGCGATGCCCTGCATGGTCGAGGACAGCAGCAAGGCCAGCCTGCCGACCTCGTGTGGTTCGCAGGCCCCCGCTTCGACCCCCTCCCCCAGAATGTCGGTCATGGTGGTGAACAGACGCTCGGCGGCGCTGCGGACCGCCGCCGAGGACCGGTCCACCTTGGCCGCGAACATGAGATCGAGTAACGCGGGGTTGCTGGTCGCGTACTTGACGTACGCCGCGGCTGCCGCGCGCAGTGTGGCCGCGTAGCCCCCGGACGCGCGCGAGGTGGCTTCCCGAAGGTCGTCGACGAGCCGGAGGTAACCCCGCTCCGCCAAGGCGTCGAGCAGCGCGTTGCGATCGATGAAGTGACTGCGTGGCGCACCGTGGCTGACGCCTGCTTTGCGCGCCAGTTCACGCAGCGACAGCGCCTCGGTCCCCCGCTCCCGGAGCACCGCCTCCGCCTCGTCGAGGAGCACGGCACGGAGGTTGCCGTGATGGAAAGGCCGTTCGGACACCTGTGGATGATACCGCACAACTAGTCGTTGACTAGATACTAGACAGCGTCTAGTTTGGTGGGGAAGGCCCACCGCCCACCCAGGAGAGATCCGAAAATGACCGAACAGAACACGACCGGCGGGAACAACGCCGGTCAGTACCAGGCCGGCGGGAACAGGACCGGCCACGGCAAGCGCGAACAGAACAAGGCGCTGTGGCTCGCGAAGCGGAGTGCGCCGTTCGAAGCCGGGCCCGCCCAGGTCACCGCACCGGCGGCGAACGAGGTCGTCGTCCGGGTGCGGGCGGTCGCGGTGAATCCGATCGACTCCCTGCACGGCGTCCAGTTCCTGGCGGTCGTGCCCTGGCTGCAGTTCCCGGCAGTGGTCGGCTCGGACGTCGCGGGCGAGGTCGTCGAAGTCGGTTCGGGGGTGACGCGGTTGAAGCCGGGTGATCGCGTCCTCGGGCACGCGGTCGGCATCGAGAAGTCGCACAACCGGGCCGCGGAGGGCGCCTTCCAGCACTACACCGTGCTGCTGGAGCACCTGGTCTCCGCCATCCCCGGCACGCTGTCCTACGAGCAGGCCTCGGTGCTGCCACTGACGCTGTCCACCGCGGCCACCGGGCTGTTCCAGCAGGACCACCTCGGACTGGCGCTGCCGGTGGCCGATCCCCCCGAGCGATCCGAGACCGTGCTCGTGTGGGGCGGTTCGACGAGCGTCGGGAGCAACGCGATCCAGCTCGCCCGCAACGCCGGCTACCGGGTCGTGACCACCGCTTCGCCGCACAACTTCGACTACGTGAAATCACTCGGCGCGGCCGAGGCGGTCGATTACCACAGCAGCACCGCCGTGGACGAGCTGGTGGAGCGGATCGGCACCAGCCCGCTCGCCGGTGCCCTCGCGATCGGGCGGAGGTCACTGGCGCCGTCGGTCGCGATCGCGGCCAAGGTGCCTGGCCGCAAACGTGTCACGTCGGCGCAGCCCGAGCGGGTGGTCCGGCTGCGCTCGCCGCGTGCCCGGCGCCCGGGGGTGCACGTCAGCGGGATCTGGGGCGGCACGTTGAAGGACAACGAAGTCGGCCCCGCGATCTACGCCGGCTTCCTGCCGGGCGCACTCGCCTCCGGCGCTTACCGTGCCGCGCCGGAGGCGGTCGTCGTCGGCGAGGGGCTCGAAGCCATCCCGGACGCGATCCGGCAGCTCCGCAGCGGGGTCTCCGCGAAGAAGCTGGTCGTCACGCTCTGATCAGCGCGGCCGTCACGAGGCCCAGTCCTCGATCGTCGCTCCGGCGCGGAAGCGCAGCGCCGGGTCGGCGTAGCGGGCCGCCGGTAGTTCGTACAGCGCGTCCAATCCGGACCGCTGAGCCGGGTAACCCGCTGCGTATGCGGCCACCTCCGATTCACTCGCCGGCAGGCCCGCCGCGGTGAGCAGCGTCCGCACCACGACCGTGGACTCCACTTCGGACATTCGATTCCCCTTTCCGGTGAACAGGTTCAGGCCGCGACCGCGGTTGCGGCCAGGTCCGGTGCGCGCAGATGCCATTCCGTCGCGCGCTGGAAGGCGGCTCCGGTGCGCAGTACGGTGGCCTCCTCGAACGGGCGGCCCGCAAGCTGCATCGAAAGCGGCAGCCCGGCCGCGGTGAACCCCATCGGCAGGGCCAGCACCGGATTCCCGACGCTGTCCCAATACGGGGTGAAGATCACCGAGAACAGCCCGCCGATGTCCACCGACCCGTCCGCGCCGACCAGGGTTTCGAACGCGGGCGCGCCGACCGCCGCGGTGGGGCTGACCACCACGTCGACCGTCTCGTAGAGCCGCGCGAGCGCGTCCTGGGCCACTCGCCGCACGCGCTGGGCCTGCACGTAGTCCGCGCCGGACGCGGTGGCCCCGAGTGCGAGCATCGCGCGGGTCGCCACGAAGTAGTCGTCCCACCGGCCGGCGAGGTCGGTGCGGTGGTAGGCGAGCGCTTCACAGCCCATGGTCACCATGTCCGCGGTGACCATCTCGGTCCAGTACGGCAGCGAAACCTCGACCACCTCGGCACCCTGCGCGCCCAGTTCGGCGATCGCGGCGTCGAAAACCCCGGCGAGGGCCGGATCCGCGTCCGCGGGGAAGTGGTGTTCACGCACCACGCCGATCCGCAATCCGGTCAGGTCACCACCCAGCTCCGGCGCGGCGAACGGCGCGTCGACACAGTCCGGGTCGCTGCCGTGCGGACCGGCGATGGTGGCCAGCACCGCCGCACAGTCCTCCGCGCTGCGCGCGAGCGGGCCGATGTGGTCGAGGCTGTAGCCCAGCGGCACGCATCCGGACTTCGGCACCCGGCCGAAGGTCGGCATCAACCCGCTCACCCCGCAGAACGCAGCCGGGATGCGGATACTGCCCGCGGTGTCCGTACCGAGCCCGGCGAGGAACATCCCGGCCGCCACACCACTGCCGGTGCCCGAACTGGACCCGCCCGGCCAGGTCGCGGTGTCCCACGGATTGCGCGGGATCGGGAACGGCTTGGTCTCGTCGGGCATACCACAGGCGAACTCCATCGTGGTGGTCTTCCCGGTGATCACCGCTCCGGCCGCCTTGAGCCGCGCCACCACCGGCGCGTCCTTTCCGGCACCCCACGCACGGTCGAGGATCAGGCTCTGCGCAGTGGTCGGCCCCTCGGCCATCGCGAGGATGTCCTTGACCCCGAACGGGATCCCGTGCAGCGGACCACGGTCCTCGCCGCGGGCCAGTTCCGCGTCGGCCTGCGCGGCGCGGGCACGGGCGTAGTCGTCGAACCGGGCGAGGTACGTCCCGACCTCGGCATCGGCGAGGTCGGCCCGGCCGATCGCGGCTTCGGTCAGCTGCGCGGACGTGACGGTTCCGGCGCGCAGCGCAGCGGCGGCGTCGGTGAGGGTCGAGGGCATCTCGGTCATGACAGTTCCTCCAGGGTCGGGGTGCGGGTTCCGCGCGAAACGATGCGGAACCGGTCCGCGCGGGTGTGGATGAAGGCGAGGTCGAACAGCCGGCCGGCGACGTCGACGATGGTCTGTTCGATGGCCAGCACCGGTGCGCCTGCGGGCACGGTCAGCACGGCCGCGGTGTGCGGATCGGCGGTCTCCGCACCGATCACGAACTCCGAGGCGCCGAACTCGACGCCCGCGTCCGCGAGCAGCGCGTACCAATCCGTGATGAACGGACAGTCGCGCAGCTTTTCCGCTTCCGGGAACAGCGCGTAGTTGGTGGCGAGCCACAACGGCTCCTCCTCGTGCAGCGCCACGTACTCCAGGCGCAGACACGGGGTTCCGGGCGGTGCGCCGAGCCGTTCGGCGGCGACCGCAGGCAGCGGCACGACGGATCGGTCCAGCACCCGCGGCCGGGTGCGCCGGTTGAGCACGCTCGTCGGCGCGGGTGAGCTGGTCCCGTGTGCCTCGGTGATCCCGGTGCTGACCGGGTGCGTCACGGCGTGTGTCCCGATGCCCTGGGTCCGTTCGATCAGGCCTTCGGCCCGCAGCAGGGCGAGTGCCTCCCGCACGGCCGCGCGGGGCAGGCCGTGTTGGGCCATCAGCTCCGCCTCACCGGGCAGCTGCCCGCCGGGCAAGCGGTCCCCCTGCACGGCCGAGCGCAGCAGGTCACGCAACCTGCGTACGTCGTGCGATCGCGCCGCATCCCTCACTCCGCCGGACCGTAGGCAGCGGGCGTTGCCGGTGGAGGTCCCGGACGTCACCCGGGTGTTAAGCGACCCCGGGGCGCTCACGACGCCGCCTCGGACGCAGCGGTCAGCTCCGGGCCGCGCGGCGGCACCGCCGGAATACCCAGCTCCGTCCGCACCGGCCGCCAGGCGCTGGGTTTGCACGCGTCTTTGCACTCGCCGTCGGTGGAGCAGCACAGCGAACAGATCGTGCCGCCGTGGAACGGGCAGGTCGCCATGTCTGCGACGTCATAAGTGCCCGAACACACCGTGCAGGGCAGTTCGGTCGCGTCCGCGGGCAGCTCCGAGCGCCTCGCCACGTACCAGCGGCCCCGGGTCGCGAGCGCGATCAGCGGCGGCAGGACAAAAGCGAGCACGAGAGCCAAGAACGGTGACAGAGCCGCCATCGTCGGCCCGAAAACGCCGTAGTAGGCGACCATCGACAACGCACCGGCCACGACCATCGAGCCGAAACCGACCGGGTTGACGTGGTAGAGATGCGCGCGGTGGAACACGAGATCCCGCGGCGCCAGCTTCAGCACCCGCCGGTTGAGCACGAGATCCGAAACCATCGCGGCGATCCAGGCCACGCCGACGTTCGAGTACCAGGCGAGCACTTCCACGATGTGCGCGAAGATGTCCAGCTCCATCAGCACGAGCGCGAGCCCCACCTGCAGGAACACCCATGCCGCGCGCCCGGGGTGCCGGTGCAGCAGCCGCGAGAAGAAGTTGGACCACGACAGCGAACCCGAGTAGGTGTTCATGATGTTGATCTTGATCTGGGACAGCAGCACGAGCAGTCCGGCGAGCACGAGTGCGACCGTGTGGTTCCCGGTGAGCCGTTCGTAGACCGCGGTGAACAGGTCCACCGGCACGGCCACCTGGTCCGGCCCCAGTTTCGTCGCCGCGTAGCCGACCAGCAGCGTCGAGGCGAAGAAGATGCCGACGGCGAACAACGCGAAACCGGGACCGCCCATGATCACCGCGAGCCGCCAGCGGCCGCGCGTCGCCGGTTTCGGATCCGGCATCAGGCGCAGGTAGTCCCCCTGCTCCCCCACCTGCGTGGCGAGCGACAGCTGCGCCGCGGCGATGGTGAACACGGCCAGCACGCTCAGCCCGGCGAGCCCGGCCGGCGACACGGTTGCCGGGTGCACCATGTGGTGCCCGGCGTCCGGCGCGGTCGCCGCGGTGCCGATGGCCAGTCCGATCAACGCGATCCACAGTGGCCACGTCCATGCCTGGAACTTCGAGCTGAAGGTCATCCCGTAGAGCGTCAACGGGATCATCACCGCGGAAACGACCACATAGGACAGATGGATGTCCAGGCGGGTGAGCGCGGTCACCGCCTGCGCCATGATCGCGCCCTCGTAGGCGAGGAAGATCAGCGTGTAGGTGGCGTAGACCAGCGAAGTGAGCGTGGAACCGAGGTAGCCGAAGCCCGAACCCCTGGTCAGCAGGTCGATGTCGACGTGCCTGCGCGCGATCGCGAACGCGATCACCAGGGTCAGCGGCAACGTCACCGCGGCGGCGACGAGGAAGCCGATCATCGCGTTGGTGAACCCGAAGGCGTCCACGAACGCCGCGTCGAGGGCGTACCCGGCCATCGCCGAGATCCCCACCAGACAGCTGAGGAAGACCATCCACGGCGACCACTTCCGGAACGACGCCGGCGTGTAGCGCAGTGAGTAGTCCTCCATGTGCGGATTGTCGGCGAGCCCCATGTCCGCTCCTTCCGGCCTGCTGGGCCGAAAAGCTAGGCACGGGGTATTGCCGGGGTGTGTCCGCAGGCGGTGCGCCCGGTTACGCCGGGATCGCGCCGACGATCATGGCCGGACCTGCGGTTTCCGGATCGAAGATCACCGATCCGCCGGTACGGGGCCTGGTTCTGCCGGAGTCAGCGGTTCATCTCGTAGGCACCGGAGAGGCCGCGCACCATCTCCCACACCCGGTCGAACCGCTCGTCGTCCACCACCGGCTTGCGCACCGCGGCGAGTGCCAGCCGCTGCTGTGCGTCGGTGGAGCTCGCCTTGCCGTGCAGGTCCACCGCGCCGGTGCTGAAATCCTGTACCAGCACGGCGAAAAGCTGGTCGAGCAGGTCGTCCTCGATGCCGGTCAGCTCGGCCTGCTCGAGGATCAGCTGGCCGTAGACCACGAGCGTGAACAGTTCGGCGAGCGCGAGCCCGAAGTCGAGGTCGGCCTGCTGCGCCTCGTCCGGCGCGGCCTCGGTCAGCAGCCGGACCAGCGCATGCGCCTGTTCGGCGAAACGGGCGACGTTCGGGATCCGCGAGGCCTTCTCGTAGGCCGCTTTCCAGTCGTGGAAGCGGACCTTCGACAGCCCGCGCGCCGGGCCCTGGCGGAACAGGAACCCGTCGTCGGAGGCATCGTCGCGAGTCGGCACCGACGGGAACTCCTGCGGCGAGAACAGGTAGGCCGGCATGAACTTCGCGATCAACCCGAGGTTCACCGCGACCGTGCCCTCCAGTTTGGGCAGTCCGTCGATGTCGTTCTTCGCCATCGCCAGGTAGGTGTCCGCCTCGAAGCCCTTCGCCGCCACCACGTCGGCGACCAGCCCGATCACCTTCTGTGCCTCGGTGGTCACCTTCATCTTGGTGATCGGGTTGTACAGCAGGTAACGGCGGTCCTCGGGACTCGCGGTGCGGAAGTAGTCGACCGCGCGGTCGGAGAACAGCTTCATCCCGGCCAGCCGGGAGAAGGCATCCACGAATTCCCTGCGCACGTGCGGAAAATCGGTGACCGGCTTACCGTAGAGCACCCGGTTGTGCGCATGCGTGATCGCCTCGTACAGCGAATGCGTGGCCATCCCGATGCCGCCGAAGCACAGGTTGAACTTGCCGATGTTGACCGTGTTCAGCGCCGCGCTGAACGCCTCGGCACCGGTGTGCAGGATGTCCGCCGCCCGCACCGGATAGTCCTCGAGCCGGAATTCGGCGACGAACATCTGCGAGGGCACCACGTTCTTCACCACGTGGTAATTCGGGTGCTCGGCATCGGCGGCGAAGAACACGTACTGGTCCTGGCCCTCGATACCGTCGATCCGGCCGAAGACCGACACGGTGCGCGCGCAGTTGCCGTTGCCGATGTAGTACTTCGAGCCGTTCGCGCGGTAGCCGCCAGCGCCGTCCGGGGTGAGCACGAGGTCGGACGAGTAGATGTCCGCGCCGTGCTCGCGTTCGGACAGTCCGAACGCGCCGACGCCGCCCGCGTCGAGCGCGTCCGCGGCTCGCTTGCGGGCGGCGCTGTTCGCGCTCTGCCACACCGGGCCGAGGCCGAGGATGGTGACCTGCCACGGGTACCAGTAGTTGAGCCCGTAGAAGCCGAGGATTTCCGACAGTGCGGCGATCCGGCTGGTGTCCCAGCGCTTGTCCGGATTGCCCGCGGAATCCGGCGCGGGGGTGAGGAAAGTCGCGAACAGCCCTTCCCGTCCGGCGAACTCGAGGAAATCGGCGTAGAACACGCGCTCGTGGTAATCCTCGGTGAGCTTGCGCTTGCCCCTGGTCTCGAACCAGTCGACGGTGGCGCGCAGCAGCCGCCGGGTCTCCTGGTCGAACCGCTGCGGGTCGTACCCGTGCGGGTTCAGCAGCAACGACGTCGCGCGCATGACCCCTCCTCCGTGATTACCGACGGGTAACTTATCAAGCCGTACAGGGTGCGGGCAAACTCACGCGCAATCCGTACGGGTGCCGGGGTAGAGTGGGTGGCGCGGCCCGCTCAGTTCTGCCTCGGGCCGTCGTTGTCGACTACCACGCGCCGCGGCCACCTCGTCCGCGCCGGGCAGGACAACCCTTCTCAGGTATGGAGATCAGGGCGCCCCGCGTGCCCGTACCGCTCATGACGACTTTCACCGAACTCGGCCTGCCCGCACCGCTCGTGGACGCGCTGGCCGCCAACGGCGTGACCGAGCCCTTCCCGATCCAGGCGGCCACGCTGCCGCACACGCTCGCCGGCCGGGATGTGCTCGGCCGCGGACGGACCGGTTCCGGCAAGACCTATGGCTTCGTGCTGCCCCTGCTGACCCGGCTCGCCGACGGCCCCACCCGCCGCCGTCCGGGCCGTCCGCGTGCGCTGATCCTCGCGCCGACGCGGGAGCTGGCCACCCAGATCGAGGCGGCGATCCTGCCGCTGGGCAAGGTGCTGGGGCTCAGGACCACCACGATCTTCGGCGGGGTCAGCGCGAACCCGCAGATCACCCGGCTGCGCGACGGCGTGGACATCGTGGTGGCCTGTCCGGGGCGGCTGGCCGACCACATGCGTTCCGGCGAGGTGAAGCTCGACCGGATCGAGATCACCGTGCTCGACGAGGCCGACCACATGGCCGACCTGGGCTTCCTGCCCGAGGTGCGGCGCATCCTGGCGGCCACCCCGGAACGCGGCCAGCGGATGCTGTTCTCCGCGACCCTCGACGGCGGCATCGACGTGCTGGTCAAGCAGTTCCTGCACGATCCGGTGCTGCACAGCGTGGATTCGGCGCAGTCCCCGGTCGCCACGATGACCCACTACGTACTGCACGTCGAGGAACCGCACCGGCTGCCGGTGCTGGTGGACCTGGCCGCGGCCCCCGGCCGCACGCTCGTGTTCACCCGGACCAAGCACCGTGCGAAGGCACTCACCCGGAAGCTGGTGGCCAGCGGCGTACCGGCGGTGGAACTGCACGGCAACCTCGGCCAGAACGCCAGGACCCGCAATCTGGAAGCGTTCTCCACCGGCACCGCCAGGACACTGGTGGCCACCGACATCGCCGCCCGCGGCATCCACGTGGACGACGTGTCGCTGGTGATCCACGCGGACCCGCCGGTGGAGCACAAGGCCTACCTGCACCGCTCCGGCCGGACCGCGAGGGCCGGTGCCTCCGGGACAGTGGTGACCCTGATGACCGACGAGCAGGTCGCCGACGTCCGCGCGCTGACCAGGAAGGCGGGCATCCGGCCCACCACCACCCGGATCGGCCCGGACCATCCGCTGCTCGCGGAACTGGCCCCCGGCGAGCGGACGTTCAGTGCGTCCGCCCCGCGATCGACCACCCGACCGGCAAAGGCCGCCACCGCCGATTCCGGCCCCGGCCGCCGCGACGGCCAGCCCCCGAAGAACCGCAGCAACCGCAGTGACTCCCGCCGGGACGGCAGCCGAGGAGACTCCCGCCGAGGCACCCAGTCCGCCGGCGCCCGCCGGGGAAGCGCCCGGGAGGCCGGCCAGGGTGCCACTCGACAGGGCGGCCAAGGCGGCGGCCGGCAAACCGCCCAGCGCGGCGCCCGTCCGATTGGCCAGAGTGCCACCAGGCAGGGCAGCCAAGGCGGCGCCAGGCAGTCCCCGCAGAGCGGCACCCGGCAGACCGTCCAGAGCGGCGCCAGGCAGGGCGGCCAAGGCGGCGCCCGGCACAGCGGTCAGGGCGGTACTCGCCAAGGTGCCCGGCAGGCCGACCAGCAAGCAGTCCGAAGCGGACAGAGCAGTCGGCGCAGCCAGGCAGGCGACCACCGCGCAACCCGAGGCGGCGACCGCTCGATGCCGACCCGCTCCGCACGCGGACGCCGCGCAGGCACCGGCTCGACCAGCCGCCGTCAGCCCGGCAACTGAGCACGCCGACAGTCGCCGGCTTCCGCGCCCGCCGACTGTCCTCCGCGAACGAAACCGGCAACCGCGGCCGGGCCCGAACAACCGGACCCAGCCGCGCGCCCCCGGTTTCACGCAACCAGGAACGACCGAGCCCCAGCCAGGCAACCGACCCAACCGCATACCACGGTTTCGCACCGCCGAACGCCACCCGATCCGCCACCCCGGTCCGCCTGACCACCCCGGACCACCACGAGCCAAGCGGGGCAAGGCCACGCCCCCGATCCGCACCGCCAGAAAGCCACCCACCCCGACCACTCACCGGCCAACCGCAACCGACCCGCCGGTGCACACCGCCAAAAGCCACCCAACCCCGCCGCCCAGACCCGCCTGACCACCCCGGACCACCACGGGCGAAGCGGACTCGGCCGGACCACCACGGGCCAAGCGGACTCGGCCGGGTCGCCGCGGGTCGAGCGGGCGAGGTCGCGCGCCGCTGTCTCGTACCGGCAGAACGCCACCCGACCCGTTCGAGCGCAGCGCAGCGCACCGCCGGTTGGTTGTGGTCAGAGGTTTGCCAGGATCGTCAGCAGGATCGGGCCGCCTGCCAGCACGATCAGTGCGGCTCCGTTGGTCTTGCGGTATTGGGCCAGCAATGCCACGAATTCCCGCAGGAAGGCGCTCGGCACGAAGTACGAGGCGGTCTTCGCTCCGATCACGTCCAGTCGCAAGCCCAGTCGGCGGGCCAGTACGGCCGTGCGGAAGACGTGGTAGTTGTTCGTCACCGCGAGCATCCGGCCCTCGAGTCCCCTCGCCGCCAGCAGGTCCGCGCTGAAGCGCAGGTTCTCGTCGGTGGTGGTGGCCCGGTCTTCGAGCACCACCTGGGATTCCGGCACCCCGGCCTCGGTCAGGTACCGGGCCATCGCGGCGGCTTCCGACGTCGACTCGTCCGGTCCCTGTCCGCCGGAAACCACCAGCAGCGCCTGCGGTGAGCGTTGCCGCACCTCGACCGCGCGGTCCAGTCGGCTCGCGAGCAGCGGCGGCACCCGATCGCCCAGCAGCCCCGAACCGAGCACGATCACCGCGTCGGCGCGGGCCCGGCGGTTCAGCCGGCTGTAGAGCACCGAGTACAACAGCAGACCGGTGAACACGAAACCCAGGTAACCGGCCACGAGCAGGGCCGAGCTGGCGAGCATCAGCAGCAAGATCCGGTGCGAGAACACCAGCGAGCTCACCGTCAGCACGTAGATCCCGAGCATGGCCAGCCCGGCCAGCAAGGACAGCAGGTTCGCGAGCCGGCGCCCCTCACGGCGCAGCATCACCACACCGTTGACGATCAGCGCCCAGGGCAGCACCAGCGCGGACATGCCCGCCAGCACCGTGATCAAGACGACCACGACGGTCTGCACCCAGCCGGAGCCGTTCAGCAAGCTGAGCAGCCACATGCCGGTGAACAGCAACGCGATCGCGAACCACACGGCATTCCCGAACCGCCGCGGTTCCCGGACCAGCCGCACCACGAACACGAGAACGGTGAACAACGCGAACAGCCCGGCGACCATGATCAGGCATTCTGTCGGGTGCGCTCGGAACCCGCTCGCCGAGGTCCGCGGTCACAGCGCGCCGGTCAGCCCCCGTGCACGCAGGACCGAACGCTCCAATGGCCGAAACACCGCCAGTTCGATCGCGACCCCGACGAACAGGATGAGGAAGATCGCCGCGATCACCTTCGGCATCGAGTTGTACGACGAGCCGTCGTTCAGATAGGTGCCAAGGCCGACGCCGAGGCTCGGCGAGCGGGCGATCAGCTCGGCAGCCATCAGCGAACGCCAGGAAAACGCCCAGCCCTGCTTCAACCCGGCGAGGAAACCCGGCAACGCGGCGGGCAGCAGGATGTGCCGGGCCGCGGCCAGCCTGCCCGCGCCCATCACCTTGCCCACCCGCGGCAGGATCGGCGGGATCTGGTCGATCCCGGACACCAGGCCGTTGGCGATCGACGGGACCGAGCCGAGCAGCACCACGAAGTAGATCGCCCCGTCGTTGATACCG
Source organism: Amycolatopsis ultiminotia (assembly GCF_039536925.1). Classification (NCBI taxonomy): domain Bacteria; kingdom Bacillati; phylum Actinomycetota; class Actinomycetes; order Pseudonocardiales; family Pseudonocardiaceae; genus Amycolatopsis; species Amycolatopsis ultiminotia. The sequence continues at coordinate 116,507 of NZ_BAAAZN010000005.1, forward strand.
AACCAGATCACCGCCGCGGGCACCCAGGCCACCGACGGCAGGCTCTGCAGCCCGGACAGCAGCGGCCCGATCGCCGCCCGCACCACGCGTACCTTCGCGACCAGCACGCCCAGCGGCGTGCCCAGCACCACCCCGGCCGCGAACCCCAGTGCGGCACGGTGCACCGAGGTCCAGATGAAGCCGAACACCGAACCGTCCGCGACCGTGCCGGCGAATTCGTTCCACACGTCCAGTGGCGCAGGCAGGCTCGTCTCCGGCCAGAACGCGGCGGCCCACAGGATCTGCCACACCACCACGAGCAGCACGAGCGCACCCACCGGCGGCAGGAAGCCGCGCACGAACCGGCGCCGCAGCGACGCCGGTCGTGGTCCGACCGGCGCGTCGAGCCGGTCCAGCCCGGCGCCGACCGCTTCGTCGAGGTCAGGGGCCGCCTGGTCAGGCTGCGGCATGGGTGCTGATCACCTCACGCAGATCCGCCGTGATCTCCTCGGCGAGCTCTTCCGGGTCCGCGGACGGAACGTCCTGCCATTCGTGCACCACCCGGCCGGGGCGTGAGGACAGCAGCACCACCCGCTGGCCCAGCCGCACCGCCTCGCGCACGTCGTGGGTCACGAAGAGCACGGAAGTCCCGGTGCTGCGCCACACCCGCAGCAGCTCGCTCTGCAGCACGTCACGGGTGATCGCGTCCAAGGCCGCGAACGGTTCGTCCATGAGCAGCAACGCCTGCTCGTCGTCCCCGCCGACCCGGTGCGTCGCGGCCAGCGCACGGGCCAGCGCGACGCGCTGCCGCATCCCACCGGACAGCTCGTGCGGCCGTTTCCGGCCGGCACCGGCCAAGCGCACCAGCTCCAGCAGGTCGGCCGCCTTCTCCTGCCGCTCGCTGCGGCCGAACCCGGCCAGCCGCAACGGCAGTTCGACGTTGCGCGTCGCGGTCAGCCACGGCATCAGCGCGGCCTCCTGGAACATCACCGCGGGCCGCGAAGTGGTGAGCGTGATCTGCCCCGCGGACGGCTCGTCCAGCCCGGCCACGAGGTTCAGCAGCGTGGTCTTGCCGCAACCGGACGCGCCGAGCAGGCACACGAACTCGCCCGGCGCCACGGTCAGGTCGACGCCGTCGAGAGCCTGCACCGCGCCGCCGCCCGAGCCGAACACCTTCTGCACACCGTCGAGGTGCACGGCAGCGGAGGTGGTGGCCGCCGGGCCGGGCAGGGTGGTGGTCATCGGGGGATCGCCTTCCGGTCGGGACGTCACTTGGCCAGTTCGGGAGCCGAGACGGCGGGCAGGTTCTGTTCCTTGAGCACCTCGTTGAGCGGGCCGAAATCGGCGAACCCCTTCAGGTCCGGCGCCGAATCCACCACGCCCGCGGTCACCGAGTCCTTGGCCAGCTGCGGGAACTGCGCAGCGATCGGATCCGTGGTCAGCTCGATGTTCTGGAACGCGCGGTCGAGCACCGCGGGGCTGAGCGTGCTGCCGGAGAGCTCCTTCAACGCGTTGTTGACCACGGACTTCGCCTCGGCCGGGTTCTTCTCGGCCCAGTCGATCGCCTGCAGCTCACCCTTCAGCAGCGCACGCACGGTGTCCGGGTGTTCCTTCAGGAACTGACTGCGCACCACCACCACGGTGGTCGGGAACCGGCCGCCGGGCCACAGGGTCTTCTCGTCCACGAGCGGCTTCGCGCCCGCGTCGACGACCAGCCGCGAGGACCACGGCTCCGGCAGCCAGCCGCCGTCGACCTCGCCCTTGCGGAACGCGTCGAGCGTCTTCGGGTTGTCCGTGTTGGTCACCTGCACCTGGCCGGTCAGGTGCTTCTCGGCGAGGAACTTCTTGAGCGCGACGTCCTGGGTGTTGGCCAGCTGCGGCGTCGCGATGTTCTTGCCCTTGAGCTGGTCCACCGACGCGATGTCCGGCTTCACCACGAGCTGCGCGCCGCCGGAGACCGCACCGGACACCAGCTGGATGGCGCCCTTGGACTGGGTGAATCCGTTGATTGCCGGCCCCGATCCGAGGAAGGCCACGTCGAGCGAGTTCCCCAGCAGCGCGTTCACCTCGGCCGGGCCGGCGTTGAACGTCTGCGTGGTGAGCTTCGCACCGCCCAGGTTCTGGGCGAAGAAGTTCTTCTTCACTCCGAGCAGGGCGGGCGTGTGCGTCACATTCGGGAAGAAGCCGACGCGTACCTCCGAGGCGGCACCCTGGTTGGTCGTGTCCTCCGTGCGGTCCGCGCGCGAACAGGCGGAAACCGCCCCCACCACGGTGAGCGCAGCGAGCGCGGAGGCGAGCAGACGGGATCTCGGGAACGTGCGCACAGGGGTGCCCTTTCGGAAACGGCCGGTCCCCGCGAGGTTCGCACGGTCACCCGGTTGCGTGCATCGGCATCCGCATCCCGGGAAATTGTGTGGGATCGCTTGACAGATCGGCGGCTTACCTGTTGGGGCGGCGGGCGGCCCACACGGCGCGCTCAGTGCGGACAGCGAGGTCGGCACGACGCAGGATGCTGCGCGGACCATCGGTGTCGAGCAGTTCGTCGAGCGCAGCCAGATCTTCGGCCGAAAGCTCGCCAGTGACCGAGCCGCGCATGCGACGCAAGCTGCTGAGCGCGTAGCGGCCGACCGCCGCGGAGCGGGCGTTTTCGATGTTGACGGCGATCGTGCGTTCGCCTTCGAGGGCGAAGCCGGCGGCGGTCAACATCGGACCCCAGTCGGCACCGCGGTGCGGCACGTGCGTGGCGTGGTGACGCTCGCTCGCTTCGTGGCAGCGTTGTTCCAGGCCGGGCCGGTATTCCGGAGCAGCGTCGGGGAGGAACCGCGGGAACCCGGCGAGCTCGACCACGGCGAACAGCCCACCCGGGGTGAGCAGGTCGTGGACCTGGCGCAGCGTACCGCCGGGGTCGGCCATGTGGTGCAGGGACGCCGACGCCCACACCAGGTCGGGCTCGCCGAGATCCGGCCACTGCCCGTCGAGGTCGGCCTGCACGGTGCGCACACGGTCGGCCCGCCCGTCCTCGCGCGCCTTTTCCCGCAGCCGGTGCAGGTGGTCGGCCGAGGAGTCGACAGCGGTCACCTGCGCCTCGGGGAAACGGGCGAGCAGCGCGAAGGTACCGGCGCCGGTACCACTGCCCAAGTCCACGATCTGGACAGGCGCTGCCGTGACGGGCAGCCATGCGGTGATGGACGAGGTGTGTTCCGCGAGCACTTCCGCATCGAGGTCGAGGATCTCGGCCTGGCTGTCGTGCTGATGTCCGTGGGCTGTGTGCGGCATACCGCCACGGTAGGAACCTCATGCCCCAGCCGCACAGCTTCTTGCGCAGAAGGCAAGCCGATCGACCTGACGGCTGCCGGACACGCACGAATGGCGGCTGCCGGACCCGCCCGAAAGGTCAGCCCGCACGAGGGGCAGTGCACGAAAGGCCAGTGCACGAGAGGCAGTGCACGAGGAAGTCACTGCGCCTTCGAAGCCGCCCGTTCGGTTTGGTGACCGCGACGGGCATCGCGGTCGAAGATGCCCAGGATCTCGCACGGTCCACCCGCGGTGCCGATCGCATGCGGCAGCATGGTGGGGAATTCCGCGGCCTGGTTGGTCTCCACGCGCAACCGGCGGTTGCCCAGCAGCAGCACGGCAGTGCCGGAGAGCACGACGAGCCATTCACGGCCGGGGTGGGCACGCATCCGCGCGGCGCTCGCCGGCGGCGGCTCCGTCATCCGCCGGCGCACGACGGTCATCCCGGGGTCGGCTTTGATCGGCCACCGCATCGCGGAGTGCGCGCTGTCGATCGTCGGATGGGACAGCACGTCGTCGGTGTCCATCTCGACGAGCTGGTCCAGCGAGGTGTCCAATGCCCTGGCGAGGGTGACGAGCTGGTCCAGCGCGAGCCGGCGCTGCCCGTTCTCGATCCGGCTGAGCGAGGACGGGCTGAGCCGCGCCCGCTCGGCCAGTTCCTCCAGCGACCGGCCCTGCGCGACCCGCAAGGCCCGGATGCGTTTGCGCACCAGACTGTCCAGCTCGGCATCGCTTTGCGTCATAGGCAAGACCTTATGCCTGCGCCGCAGGCCGCGCTTGTCCGGCAATACGACGCAGGAAAGGCAGACAGGTACCGGGCAACCGGGCGAGAAAGAATTCGACAGGACGGTCCGTGCGCCGTGGTGATCGACAGTGACCGGCCGGACACAACCCTGTCGGTTCGGGCAAAGTCGATGACCGAACGCGTATGCACCGACCAACTCCGGACGGCCGGTTGTTAATGTTCGTTTCGTAACACTCGTATCGGATTTCGTGACGAACAAAGGAATTCACGTGCTTCGCAAGATCGCGTTCGGCGCAGGCGCCGCAATGGCAGCGCTCGGCCTTGCGGCCGCCGCGCCCATGGCCGCCTCCGCAGCCCCGTCGCCCGCCTCGGCCTCGGCCGCTTCGGACCAGGTCACCGTGCAGGGAACCTGGGTCTACATCCAGCCGTACGCCAAATCGCAAACCGGTGCCCTCAAGTGCACGGTCGATGCCCGGAGCCTGAACAACTCCACCGGTCGTCCGTACAACTGCCGCACGAAGACCGACCGGATCGAACTCTGGAGCTATTACGGCTGAGCCCGGATTCTGCCGGGTTCCGCGCAGGACCTGGCTGGCCGGAAAAGATAATGGCCACGAATCCCGGTTCGGATCCGCGGCCATTATCTTATTCCCGAATTACCGAGGCTCGACCGGACGGTGGCCCCGCAGCAGCGTGTACACCAAAAGCGAAACCACGAATCCCGCGTAATAAGCCAGATCCGCACCGTGCAGGGCGGCGGCCACCGGTCCGGTGTAGACGGTGGTGTTCACGAACGGCACCGCAGCGGCGAAACCCACCACGAACGCGACCAGCGCGGCCCAACCGCGCACCGGCCGGTTCAGCTCGGCCCGCACGTCGAGGCGGCGGCCGCCCCGGGTACGGCGCAGCCAGTCCGGCACCACGACCCCCAGGAACGGCGGGATCCAGTAGCTCACGAACAGCAGCACGTTCTCGAACTTGGCCGACAGGTCGCCGCTGTGCATCCACAGGATCAGCGCGAACGCCAGCACCGTCACCACCACCGCGGACACCGGACGCCGCACCCGCACCCCGACCGTCTGCAGCGCGAGTGAGCCGCTGTAGTCGTTCATCGCGTTGGACGACACGGTGACCAGCGCGATCACCAGCAGCGCCAGGTTGCCCAGCAGACCACCACCGACCAGTGTGGACACTCCGGCCGCGGTCTGGTCGCCCAGTGCGGTGCCGAGTGCGAGCCCGATGCCCTCGCCGAGCGCGTACGACGCGACGAGGCCGAGCAGGGTGAACCAGAAAACCCCCGACGGCCGCGTGGACGAGGGCAGGTAACGGCTGAAATCCGCCGCGTAGGGTGCCCAGGAAATGGCCAGGCTCAGCGTGATCGTGGAGAACAGCACGATCGCGCCCGCGAGGTCACCACCGCTCGCCGCGTCCGCGAACGTGATCGGGTGGTCGAGCACCACCCGCACCGCCATACCGACGAAAGCCACCAGCAGCAGCACGCTCATCACCGCCTGCACCCGGTGGATCACCGCGTAGCCGAACACCCCGAGCAGGCATTGCAGTGCCAGCACCACCAGCATCGCGGCCCAGAACGGCAGCCCGGTCAGCTCGGCCAGCGCCTCGCCGCCGAACAACCCGACCAGCGCGTCCCAGGCGATCGACCCCAGCCACTGCACCAGTCCCGGCAGTACCACCCCGCGGCCGAACGGCAGCCGCGCGAGCGGAAGCTGGCCGGTGCCGGTGCGCGGTCCCCAGGTGGAGAGCCAGGCGACCGGCAGCGAGCCGAGCACCGTCCCCACCAGCGCGACCACGAACCCGGTGGTGAAGCCGAGCCCGAGCGTGGCGCCGAGGGTCCCGGTGAACACCGCGGTCATGGTGAGGTTCGGGGCGAACCACACCCCGGCCAGCCGCCACGGCCTGCCGAACCGGTTCGCCTCGGGAACCGGTGCGATCCCGTGTGACTCGATCGCGAGGTCCCCTGCCCCGGAAGGCATCCGGCCACCGAAGACGTCGGCGTCGATCCCGCTCATGCTTGTGCCCTTCTCCCGGTTGCGGAGGTGAGTGTGTCCCGGTTCCGGGCACCCGGCCAAGCCGGTGTGTCCTTCCCGACCCGGATCCCCCGCCGATCGCCGGGGGCGAAATCGGCTGCACCGCACGCCCGGCCCGTGCCAGGCTCGCCGCATGGGGGAACGCCTGCGGCTGCCCGCGCCGTTGCGGCACCGGCGGTTCGCGGTGTTCTGCACCGGACGCCTGGTGTCCCTTTTGGGCAGTTCGATGACCCCTGTCGCGTTGTCGTTCGCGGTGCTCGGCAGCAGCCGGAGCGCCACCGACCTCGGGATCGTGCTCACCGCCGGGATGGTGCCGATGCTGGCACTGGTGCTGGTCGGCGGTTCGGTCGCCGACCGGTTCCCGCGCAACCGGGTGCTGCGGCTGTCCAACCTCGGCGCCGGCGCGGCCCAGCTGATCGCGGCCGCGATCCTGCTCACCGGGCACTATTCGCTACCGGCGATCGCGGCCACGGAGTTCCTCGGCGGCGTCTGCACCGCCTTCACCACTCCCGCGCTGCGCGGCATCGTGGTCCAGCTGGTTGCCGCGGAACACCTCCGCAAGGCGAACTCCCTGCTCGCCACCGCACGCAACGGCACGAAGGTCGGCGGCCCGGCACTGGCCGGCGTCCTGGTGGCCACGACCGGCGGCGGCTGGGCGATCGCCGCCGACGGGATCTCGTTCCTGGTGGCTGCGCTGCTGTACCGGACGATCACGCTTCCGCCCACCGAATCGGCTCACCGGGAAGGCGTGCTGCACGGCGTACGCACCGGATGGCGCGAATTCCGGCACATCCCGTGGATGTGGCGGGTGGTCACGGCGTTCACCGTGGTCAACATCGTCCACTCCGGCGGATGGCTGGTCCTCGGCCCTGGCATCGCCCAGCAGACGGTCGGCGCAGCCGGATGGGGCGTGGTGCTGAGCGTGCGGGCGATCGGGGTGCTGGTCGCCGGGCTGGTCATGTACCGCCTCGCCGTGCACCGGCTGCTGAGGCTCGGGCAGATCTGCGCGGCGGTGACCGCAGTGCCGTTACTCGTACTCGGCCTGCACGGAAGCTATCCGCTGCTGCTCGCCGCGGCGCCGGCGGCAGGCGCCGGGCTCGGCGTGTCCGGCATTGCCTGGGACACCACGATGCAGGAGAACATCCCGAACCACCTGTTGTCCCGGATGGCCGCGTTCGACGATTTCGGTTCCTACGCCGGTATTCCGATCGGCGAGCTGCTCGCCGGCCCGCTCGGCAGCGCGTTCGGCGACCGGGTCGTGGTACTTGCCGGCGGGGTCGTACTGGCCCTCGCCGCACTGGCTCCGCTGCGTTCCCCCGCCGTACGCGGGATGCGTCACCCACCCACCGGCAGCAACCGGCCCCTCCCCCGGTAACCCGGAGAAGGGGCCGGAACTCAGCCGATCAGACGAGCAGCAGGAAGGCGAGACCGTCCGGCGCGCCGAGGCCGGTCACGTCGTCGTAGCCCTTCGTCGTGTGGATGGTCAGGTTCGGGTAGTCCAGCACCCGCGCCGAGGTGAGCAGCCCCTCCGAGGCGTCCACCCCGTTGGCGAAGTCCACCCGCTGCACCGCACCGTCCACGTGCTGCACGTCCTTGATCGCCGACGTGTGCGACGTCAGCTGGTACAGCGCCGGGTTGATGAACCCGTGGTGAACGTGGTCGAGGTTGTCGGCCACCGCCATCACCCCCGCGAACACCGGCGACGCGAGGCTGGTGCCGCCGATCCGGTACTGGTCGTAGTACGCGCCGTCCGGGAAGGTCTGCGTCTGGCCGACCAGGAAACCGGTGTTCGGGTCGGCCACCGCGGAGATGTCCGGGACCACCCGGCCCTTCGCACCACCGGTCTGGTTCTTCGTGGACAGTGCGTCCGGCACGATTCCCTTCTGGTAGAAGGGTTGTTCGAACAGTCTGCTCGTACCGCCGCCCGCGCCGCCGTTGAACGTGCCGGGGAACGCCGGATCGTAGGCACCGTCGGTGAGCGTGGACTTGCCGGTCTCCCAGCCGGTTTCGAACTGCCGCTTGCCGTCCTTGCCGACCGCGAGCGAGGTGCCGCCGACCGCGGTCACCCACGGCGCGGAGGCGGAGAAGTCGGCGGAGGGCTCGCCCAGCCGCGCGACCTCGTCGCCGTTGTCCCCGGAGGAGAAGTACACGCCGATGCCCTCGAGCGCGGCCTGCACCGAGATCTGGTTGAACGCCTTGACCTCGTCCGCCGGGATGTCCTCGCCGGTGTCGCCGTAGGAGTTCGAGATGATGTCCGCCTTGTGCCCGGCGACCACGTAGTTCAGCGCGGTGTCCAGTGACAGGTCCTGGCAGTCCGCGCCGCCGACGTAGAGGATGTCCGCACCGGGTGCGAGCCCGTGTGCGGCCTCGACGTCCAGGGTCTCCTCGCCGTACCAGCCGGAGGCGTCGCACTGGTCCGGCGGCTCCTGATCGGGATTCGCCGGGAAGATGTGCTGCGAGAACTGCGCCTTCGTCAGCGGGTGCGCCGGATCGTTGCGCTTGGCGTACTCGGAGGCGTCGGCGTAGATCGTCGGCGACGCGAACGCGTCCACGATGGCGATCGTGGTGCCCTTGCCGTCTGCGCCGAGCTTCGCCGCCTGGTCCAGGCCGTAGGCCGAACGCAGCTGCGCGGGCGTGTACCCGCACGGCGCGTAGGGCAGCTGCTTGCCCTGGTAGGCCGGGTCGGTGGAGTCGACCTTCTCGCCGTAGTAGGCGCTGCAGGGGCCGGAGTTGCGGAATCCGGTCGACGGCGGTGCGGTGGCCGGCCCGGCCGCCTTGTCCTGCTTCGCCGCGGGTGTGTCGGCACCGTCGGTGTGGTTGGGCTTGAACAGGTTGGTGGCCTGGTCCACACCGACCACGCCGAGCACCGCACCGGCGAGCGATGCGGGCACGGACAGGTTCTTGTCCGCGGCACGCAGGGTCTGCCCCTTCACCGCGTACTTGCCGAGCGTCACGGCGAACGCGCGCTGCACCTGGTCCGTGGAGCCCTTCGCCTCCACGTAAGCCCGGTTGGCCGGCACCTGGCCGATGCGGAAACCACTGGAGGTGAGCCAGTTCCGCACCGCGGACACCGTCTGGTCGGACGGGGCGAAGCGGTCGCGGACCTGGTCCGGGGTCAGGTATTGGCGGTAGGTCCGGCTCTGCGGATCGGACACCGCCTGCGCCGCGGCCTCCGCACCGGACTGGTCGCGCAGGTTCAGGTAGACCCGGAAGTCCACAGTGGACGAGGAGGCGGCGTCCGCGACCTTCGCCGTGGGACTGGCCCACGACGGGTGCGACTGCGGGATGTCCGCCCGGCTGTCAGCCGAGGCCACAGCGGGCGTCGCGGCAAGGCCGCCCGCCACCGCGAGCGACAGGAACACGGTGACACTTCTTCGCACAGGCAACTCCCTCGTGAATCGCGGCCCGGGGCGGCTCGCACGTCCGCCCGAGACTAAGTCGGCACCCCGCCGCACGGGAGCCGTCCCACCTGCCGGTGCGGAACCGTTATCTGATCATTCCGCCGCAGGCCGGGACATTCCGCACGCAACGTCCGATTCGTCCGCACCGTCTGCGGGTTGATTGCCCGGTTGACGGCGAAAAGTCCGGATCAGCTCCGCAGCTGCCGTACCTACGAAGGTCGGGTGCCGGGCAGGTTCACCACCCTTGCGGAAGTCCTTTCCAGACGGTGGGAAATCCGCGCAGGCAGGGAAATCGACGAGGCATCCTGGCCCGGATCCCCGAACGGGGCATGGCCACCGCAGGTGCGAACGGCGTCCACAACCCGTACAAACCGCTGCTTAAGGGGTATCCGGCACCGATTGGCGCTAGCTAACCGGGACGGACGCTCCTAGCATGCCCGGACATGGGGACCTTGCCGCCAAGGCGGGTAAATTGACTTCGCTGACCTTCCGGATCCTGGGGCCGCTGGAGGTTGTCGCCGGAGGACGGACCGTGCCGTTGGGCGGTCCGAAGCCGAGGCTGCTGCTGGCCGCACTGGCCCTGCAGCCGAATCTCGTGGTGTCCACCGAAGCGCTGGTGGAAGTGCTCTGGCCGGACTCCGCGCCGCGGTCCGCGGCGGCGAACATCCGGACCTACGTGCATTCGCTGCGAAGACGGCTCGCCGAAACCGCACCCGAGCTCGGCGACCGGATCGGCAGCCGCTCGTCGGGTTACCTGCTGGCGGTGCCGGAAGAAGAGCTCGACCACCTCGTCTTCGCCCGGCTCGCCGCACAGGCGCACGAGACGCTCGAACGCGGTGAACCGGAGGCCGCGCTCGGGCTGCTCGACCGGGCCAACGGGCTCTGGCGCGGTGCGGTGCTGGAAGGCCTGCCGCACGATCCGGGCTGGGAGCCGGCCGTCGCACGGCTGACGGAGCTGCGCCTGTCAGTCCAGCGCAAGCGCTTGCGTGCCCGGCTCGCCCTCGGCCGACGCAGCGAAGCGATCGCCGAGCTGCGTGGGCTCGTCGCCGAACACCCGTTGCGCGAGCAGCTGTGGCACCAGCTGATCACCGCGCTGCGGGACGACGGCCGGGTCGCCGAAGCACTCGAGGCCTACCGGAGCGCGGAGCGCACGCTCGCCGACGAACTGGACGCGCAGCCCGGCGCCGGGCTGCAGGAACTGCGCGCCACCCTGGTCCCGCCACCCGCTTTCCCCCGCCCCGCCACCGGCTCGCCGGTGTGCCAGCTGCCGCTCGACCTTCCGGACTTCACCGGCCGGCAGGACCTGGTCGGGCAGCTGGTCACGCGGCTGCGCGAGCACGGTGCGGATGCTCGCCCCGCAGTGGTGGTGCTGTCCGGCGCACCCGGTGTCGGCAAGTCCGCGATCGCGGTCCGGGTGGCGCACGCGGTCCGCGACGCGTTCCCCGACGGCCAGCTGCACGTCGACCTGGCCGGGACTTCGCCGGCACCGCGGACGCCGATGGGCGTACTGGCCGAACTGCTGCGCGCGCTCGACATCCCGGACTCCGGAATGCCGCGTGCGCTGCCGGAGCGTTCGGCGTTGCTGCGTTCGGCGCTGGCCGGGCGCCGGATGTGCGTGGTGCTCGACGACGCCGCCGGCGCCGCGCAGGTGCGCCCGCTGCTGCCCGGCGCGGGTGCCTGCGCGGTGCTGGTGACCAGCCGGGTCCGGTTGCCCGATCTCGACGGCGCGCTGCCGGTGGACGTCGACCTGCTGCCCGAACCGGAGGCCGCGCGGCTGCTGGAGGGCATCGTCGGCAGGGAGCGGGTGGCCGCCGAACCGGCCGACGCGGCCGCGATCCTTCGCCAGTGCGGGCACCTCCCGCTGGCGATCCGGGTGGCCGGCGCGAAGCTGACCCACCGGCCGAGCTGGTCGCTGCGGATCCTCGCCGAGCGGCTGCACGACGAGCACCGGCGGCTCGACGAGCTGCGCGTGGGTGATCTCGCGGTCCGCGCGAGCGTGGCACTGAGCTACGACCTGCTGCCGATGTCCGCGGCCACCGCGTTTCGCAGGCTGGGCACGCTGGGCCCGGTGCATTTCCCGGCCTGGGTGGTTGCCGCGGTACTGGGCAGGCCGTCCGCCGACGACGTGCTCGACGTGCTCGTCGACGCGCACCTGGTGGAGCTCGTCGCGACCGACGTCGCGGGCCAGCCACGGTACCGGCTGCACGACCTGCTGCGGGTGTATGCGGCGGAGCTGGCCGAACGCGACGCCCCCGGCCGCACGAGGGAAGCCATCGGGCGGGTCCTGCAGGGGTACCTCGCGCTCGCGGTCGAAGCCGCGGACCGGATGCCGATCCGCTTCTTCGGCCAGTACCGCTGCGGCAAACCGCCTGCACTGCCCGTGCACCGGCGGCCTGCCGATCCGGCCGCCTGGTTCGCCGCGGAACACACAGCCTGCGTGGCACTGGTCCGGCTGGCCGCCGGACAGGGCTTCGACGAACCGGCCTGGCGGCTGAGCGCGGCTCTCACCCCGTTCTTCGACCTGCGCGGACACCAGGACGACTGGCACGCCACCCACGCGGTCGCGCTGGCCGCCGCCCGGCGTTGCGGCGCCACCCGTGGCGAGGCGATCATCCAGCGCAACCTCGGGCAGGTGCTGCTCTACCAGGACAACGACGCGGACGCACTGCTCGCGTTCGAGGCCGCACGCGAGCAGTACCAGCGCATCGGCGACCGGCAAGGGCTCGGCGTCGCGCACGCGGGGCTCGCCACCGTCCTGCGGATGCAGGGCGACCACGAAGGCGCGCTGGCGCCCTGCCACGAGGCGCTCCGGTTGTTCGAGGAGGCCGGGGACCGGCACGGGGAAGCGGTCATCCGGATCTCGATCGGCGCGATCTGGATGGCCCGCGCGTGCTTCGCCACCGCCCGCCGCTGGTTCACCGACGCGCTGGAGCTGTCCTGCGAGATCGGCGACCGGCACCGCGAAGCGCATGCGCTGCAACGGCTCGGGCTGCTGCACCAGCGCCAGGGCAATCTCGCGCAGGCACGCGAGCACGTGACCAGTGCGATCGCCGTGTTCACCGATCTCGGTGACGACCACTGCGTCGGCTACGCCAATCAGAATCTCGGTGAGCTCTGCCTGTACAGCGGCGATTTCGCACACGCCCGGCTGCTGCTGGTCAACTCGCTGAGCGTGCACCGGCGCAATGGCGACCGCCGTTCCGAGGCGACCGTGTCGCAGCTGCTCGGCGAGTTGCACTCCGCGCTCGGCCAACCGGAACGTTCGCGCCACTACGCCGAGCGCGCGCTGGCGATCCGCCACGAGCTGTCCGCCCGGCCACAACCGTTCGCCCCGCCGGCAGCGCAGTCGTCCGCACCGCCACAACCGTCGGGCCGGTTGCCGGAGATCGGCAAACCGCACCGCATCGTGTCCGCCTGACGCGCGGACCCGGATACCCCGTTTCGGCCCGTTCCCGGACCAGGATTCGTCCCAGGTCCGGGAAAGGAGCGGAACGTGATCCGATACGGAGTACTGACGGTGCTGCTGGGGGCGGCCTCGGTGCTGCCGGCGCCGGCCACGCACGACTGGCAGGTCGACCTGTCCACCGTGGACAGTGCCGATTTCGGCGTCGCCACCGTCGGGGGCACGCTGAGACCGGACGGCGCGGCCGGGGACAGACCGGGTGTGCTCGTGACCGCCGAGCACCGGCTCTCCCCCGCCGCGGACCGGGTGAGCGCACGCGTCGACGCGGAACTGCCCGCCGGTGCCGAGGTTCAGGTGGACGTGCGGGGCGCGACCGGCGAGGCCTGGACGGAATGGCTACCGGCGGGCACCACGTTCCCACACGCGGTAACCCTGGTGCAGGCACGAATCTCGCTGTCCGGTCCGGCCGCCGTGCACGCGGTGACCTTGTCCGCGGACCGGGTCGCACGGGCGGACGCCCCGGCCGGCGGGGCGCCGTCCAGCTACCGGATCTACGCCACCAGGGAAGGCCTCGTCGGCGGTACCACCTCGAACGGGCACCGGATCACCGAACGCGACCACTTCGTGTCCTTTCCGTCGACGAAGTCGGTGTCTCCCCTGGCAACCGGCAGTTACACCGCCCGGGTGTGCCGCACCGACGCCGCCCGCTGTGAGTACGCGCCGGTGTGGGAGGTCGGGCCGTGGAACGAACACGACGACTACTGGAACCCGTCCGCCGAGCGGGCACAGTTCCGGTCGCTGCCACCGGGCGTGCCGGAAGCACAGGCGGCCTATCTGGACGGTTTCAACGGCGGCAAGGACTCCCGCGGGCGGACTGTGCGCAATCCGGCCGGGATCGACCTGGCCGACGGCACGTTCTGGGACGGCCTCGGCCTGACCGGCAGCAGCTACGTGGACGTCACCTTCCTGTGGACCGGCGCGGCGACGGCAAGCGGCGTGGTGACCACGGCGGGCGCCCCGCTGAACCTGCGCGCGGACGCCACGACGTCCGCCGCCGCGGTCGGCTACGCGGCGAACTACGCGAAAGTCCCCGTCGAGTGCACCGTGCAGGGCGAGCCGGTGTCCGGTGCGTTCGGCACCAGCACGACCTGGGCCCGGCTCGGGCCGGGACAGTATCTCGCGCAGGCTTACCTGCGCACGGACTCCGCCGCGCCGCCGTGTTCCTGAGCCGCCCGTGTTCCTGAGCCGCCGGGGTCAGCGGCGTGTCCGGTCCGGCTTCCCGGATCAGTGGTGGTGGGCATGTACGACGGCGTGCCCTCGGCCGCGGCCGATCATCCACTTGTTCACCGGCACCGTGACCACGAAGGCGATTGCGAGCGAGACCACCAGTGAGAGCCAGAACAGCCCGCTCGTGAGCCCCGCGTCCATCGCGCCCGGAATGGCCACGACCACGGTGTTGTCGACGATCTCCATCACCGCGATCGACACCGTGTCCGCGGCGAGCGCGATCTTGAACGCGGCCGCGGCGCCGAGACCGGATTTGAGCACCCCGCGCGCGGTGAGCCCGTAACCGAAGACGAACGCCAGCACGATCGAGAGCACCACGGTGGCCGCGTTGTGCCACCCGAACGCGGTACCGAGGACCATGCCCAGCACTTCGCCGATGGCACAGCCGGTGAGGCAGTGCAGGGTCGCCTGGACGGCGGTGGCCCAGGACGCGCCGTGCTGGCGTTCGCTCATCCCTTCACGATACCCCCACAGGGTATTTTTGTCAGCCGAGCATGCCCCGCATGGTGGCGATTTCCGCCTGCTGGGTGTCGACGATCCGCCGGGCCATCGCCTTCGCCCCGGCGTCCCGGCCCTGCGCCAGCTCGGTACGGGCCATCCCGACCGCACCGGTGTGGTGCCGGACCATCAACTCGAGCCACCGGCGGTCGAACGCACCATCACGAAGCCGGTCCAGACCAGCGGTATCGACCATGCCGGACATACCGTTGCCGCCCGGGTCGCCGTGGTCCATGCCGCGGTGACCGGGGTCGTCGTTGCCCGTGACGGGGTTCCCGGACGGTGCGGCAGCCCAGTCCGTCAACCACCGGGTGAGCTGGTCGATCTCCGGCTGCTGGGCCCGTCCGATCTGCTCGGCCAGGCTGCGGACCTGCGGATTCGCGGTGTGCGCCGGGACGTCCGAGGACATTTCCACGGCCTGCCGGTGGTGCGGGATCATGCCCTCGGCGAACGTGACGTCGGCGGCGTTGTGCTCCGCCTCCTGCTCACCGGAGCACGACGAGACGAGCAGGGCAGCGACCGCGGGCAGCACGAAGCCCACGAGGATCTTGCGGTTCATTTCTTGTTCCTTCACTGGGTACTGCGAATGGAATCGGACGAGCGGGACACCGCCGTCCGATCAGATCCGCAGCACGCAGCACACGCCGAGCACCCCACGTCCCGCCGGCCATGGCGGCGCCCGCGCGGCCGGAACGCCCCCGGCACCCCTGCCGGACGCGAACGCCCGGCCCCGCCACGACCAGCCACGCGCGACGAGCGCCAGCACCAGCCCCGCAACCCCCAGCAGCACAGCCAAGCAGAGGTGCCCCATCGAATGCACACCACCAGCAAAGCCGGACACCAGCGCTCCGGCCGCTCCAGCGTTGTCCAGCACTTCCGCCGTCGCTGTCGTGGTCGGTGGCGTGGGCATCGGGAGGTGGCCGGACGGCCGTGCCGCCTCGTCCGGCATCCCTGCATGTTCGGAAATTCCGGGCGGGGCGGGCATCTCGTGCGGTGTCGGAACGTGGTGCATTGCCAGTACGCCCACCACCAGCAGGCCGAGCAGCAACCAGCGGAACGGCCCGGACAGCGCCCGCGAAGACGACACCGAGCCAAGCGGGGCGGCGCGGGAGGACCGCGCCGATCCGGGCAGCGCCGGGGCGGGGACGGGCGGGGCAGGCATCAAACCGCACTCTAGCCGGACCGGCCGGCCGAATGCCCGCACAGATACCCCGAACGGACAGCCACGCGGCCGCCGTTCGGCGGTTGAACTCACTTCCGTAACCCTTTGCACACATCCGGTTGACCGCCGTGATCGGTGGCCTTAGGTTTCGGCAGCCAGATCAGGGACCCGGGGAACGGTGAGGATGCGAGGGCGAACGAAAGCGCGCATGGCACTGCTGCTGTGCGCAGTGCTGGCCCTCGGCGGCTGTTCGGCCGATCGACGGCCCGGACCGGGCCCGGAACCGGCCCGGATCGTGTTCGTGCCGAAGGTCGGCGGGATCGCCTACTTCGACGCGATGAACGCCGGTGGACTGCAGGCCGCTCGCGAACTCGGCGCGCACTGGAGCACCCGCGCGCCGGCGTCGGTGGACCCGGCGGCACAGGCGGCGATCCTGCGTCAGCTGATCGGCGAGCAGGTCGACACGATTGCCGTCGCGCCCAACGATCCGGCCTCGCTCGCCCCGGTGATCGCGGACGCCCGCGCACAGGGCATCCACGTGCTCACCACCGACACCGACGCCGCCACGTCACAGCGTGAGGTGTTCGTGAACCAGGCCACCCCCGAGGGGATCGGCTCGGCCGTGGTCGACGCGCTGATGGCCAAGACCGGCGGCACCGGCGAGTTCGCCATCGTGTCCTGTGGCCAGACCGCGGCGAACCTCAACGCATGGATCGACGCGGAGACGGCCTACGCCGCCCAGCGTTACCCGAAGGCGAAACTCGTCGAGACCGTGTACGCGGGCGAGGACATCACCACCGCCACGAAGCTGGCGAAGCAGGTCCTCGACCGGCATCCGCAGCTCACCGGGCTGATCGGCGAGTGCACCACCTCCGCGCCCGCCGTCGCGCAGGCGGTGCGTGACCAGCAGAAGATCGGCCAGGTGTACACGGTCGGCGCGGGCACACCCCAGACGATGAAGCCGTACCTCCTCGACGGTTCCTGCTCCATGACCGTGCTGT
The DNA here is from genome assembly GCF_039536925.1 of Amycolatopsis ultiminotia. Classification (NCBI taxonomy): domain Bacteria; kingdom Bacillati; phylum Actinomycetota; class Actinomycetes; order Pseudonocardiales; family Pseudonocardiaceae; genus Amycolatopsis; species Amycolatopsis ultiminotia. Next base: position 133,325 of record NZ_BAAAZN010000005.1, read on the forward strand.
GGAACGTCGAGTCGCTCGGCTACCTCACCGCGTGGACCGCGAAGCAGCTCGCCGACGGGAGCGCGCTCAAACCGAGGAACAACGTGAGCCCGGAGCTCCCGGCGGTGAAGTACGACGCGGCCACCCACACGATCCTGCTCGGCAACCCGCTGCTGATCACTCAGGACAACGTGGATCAGTACAAGTACTGACCCCGTCTCACCGCACGTCGAACGTCACGGTGGCCGTGCTGGTCCGCGCAGGCAGCTTCGTGGTGTCGACGTTCAGGTATTCACCGTCGTCCTGCTGCCCGTTCGGCAACGACTTGGCGTGCAGCGTGTACGGGGGTGCCGAGTTGGCGACGCCGTCGATGCCGAAGTCGTTGTCGTTGCTGATCAGCAGAGTGCGGCCGCCGTCCGTGGTGGCAACGCCTTCCACCTTGTCGTGGCCGAAGAAACCACCGCTCGGGTCCAGCTTCGTCACCAGGGCGCCGATGTCGAGGTACAGCTTCTTCGAAGCCGCCTTCACGCCCACCTTTGCCAGATCCGCCGTCGCCTCTTCGGTGGTGTCTTTGCCGACGTACGCCTCGATGCTCTTCCCACCGTCGACCGATTGCCCCTTCACGTCAGACGCCTTGCTCAGGTCGATCTCGTACAGCTTCTTGTACGCGCCCGGTTCGAACTCGCCGTCCCGCTCGTCTACGACGAACCTGGTCGCGGACAGTGCGGTGATCTCGCTGACCGCCGTGCCGGTGTCGTCCGGGTTGTCCAGCAGGTACAGGTATTCGTGCGTGGCGCGGGTTTTCAGGTCCACCGTCACGATCCGCACGGTCGCCACGTTGCCGGGCTTCTTCGTCAGATCGGGCTGTTGCAACGCCGACTGCATGATGCCGACCAGCGTCCGGCCGTCCGGCGTCACGGTGAGGCCCTCCATGCCCTTGTTCGGCACGCGGTACTTCAGCTCCGCGGGCAGCGAACCGTCGAACGGCGAGAGCCGCTCGATCGCCCGGCCGTCGGTGCGGAAGTGCGTGATGAACGGGCCGTACTCGTCGGAGGCCCAGAAGGTGCCGTCGCGCAGCGCCACGAGGCCTTCCGGGTCGTAGCCGTTCGGCGATGCCGGGAGCGGTTTGCCGTCGAGGCCGACAATCTTCTCCCCGGTGTCGGCAACGGTGCTGACCTGGCCGTTGTACGGCGAACCGTCCGCGGCGCGCAGCGGAATGCGCTTCTCCAGCACGGCTTTGCCGCCGACGAGCCGGAACTTGCCGACGGCCGGGGTGAACGACGGGATCGGCTCGACCTTCGCCCCGTCCGGTGCGTCGACGTTCGGGTCGCGGTCGGTGAGGCCGTAGAACTCGGTGCGCGAACCGGGCACCGCGGTGAGAGCGGACCCGTAGGCGCCACCGGTGATCGGCACGCCACCCACCGTCGCCAGCGGCGGCAGGTCCGTACGGTAAAGCCGGACCGCGTCGGACGTGGTGTAGGTGAAGGAGTCACGTCCGGTGAAACCGTCCGCGGGGGTGTAGTGGAACGAACCGTCGGCGCCGACGGTGACGGTGCCGTGCGCTGTGGCGGTGTGCCGCACCACGGCGCCACCGCCGTTGCGGGCCAGATCCCCGTGCACGCTCTGTCCCGCATGGACTCGGTAGTGCCCGTCGCGGGCGGGCACCGCGGAATGCCCGTCGCCCTGTGCCGCCGCTGTTCCTCCGGCCGCCAGGGGCAGCACCAGTATCCCGGCGGCCACCCCGATTTTCACGCGCTTCATCCGTGTTCTCCTCCTCCGGCGCCGTCCGGCACCGGTGGGAGTCTTGATGCCCGAGTTGGACACCGGCCGTCATCGAGACGACGTCCGCATTAACGAGCACGCCGTAGCCGCGCGGCCACCGCTCCGGCACCGACCACCGTGAGCACCACGGCCAGGCCCCAGCGCCGTTGCTTCTCCACCCGCTCATCCTTGTCGGCGGCTCGCTTCTCCGCGGCTCTCCGGAGCTTCGGCGACGACGAGCTGGGCGACGGTTCACTCGCAGCCGGCTTACTCGACGGCAACGGCGCCGGTGACGATGCGGACGACGGCGGCGAAGGGTGCGTCGACGAGGGCAGCGGAGGCACTGGTGACGGCGAGGGCGAGGATGGCCGTGGTGGCGTGGGTGTCGGTGAGGGCGTGGGTGGTGGCGTAGGCCTGGATGTGGTGAGGCAGCCTGCGCCGTCCGAAGCGGTGAGAGCCGGTCCGGTGCTGACTTCGGCCGGCTGGCCACCGGCGGGCAGCCGGTAGGTGACACTGCGGTACCCGATCCGGTTCGCCGTCGCATACAGCGCGTGATCCGGCCCGAACACCACCGACCCGTACGCCGAGGCCATCGGAAACCGCCGTCCCCTGACCGCGTGCACCTGGCCGGTCGCCGGATCCAGCGTGACCACCGATCCTCGTCCGGCCGGGGAAACCGATACCCCGTAAAGCAATCCGTCGGACGGGTCGTAGGCGAAGTCGTCCACTCCGGACGCCGGCAGCCACGGGTGCAACAGCCGTGGCCCGGACGCGGTGAGGTAGTCCGGACTGTGCGGATCGATGTCCACTGTGTACAGACTGTTCGCCCGCAGCAGGTACCACGAGCTCCCGGAGATCGCCCCGCCGGTGGCTCCGGTGACCCAGCTCCACCCGCCGTGATGGCCGCGGCGGCCCACTGCGCCGAGGTCCCGCACCCGTCCGTTCGCGTCGATCCGGACCGCGTGCGAGCCGTCCGGGAACGAGCCGTCGGCCACGCCGTAGGTCACGTTCTGCCCGGCCGAGTAGGCAATGGCGTTCAGCGCGAACCGGCTGGTCCCCAGCGGACGCCTGGCGCCCGAAGGCAAGGACAGCCGCACAAGTGCGGACGCCTGCCTGCCTACGCTCTCCACCTGCAGCACCGAACAGGACGCCGGTGCGGCGGCGGACCGGCGTCCGGGCGGACCCGGCAGGCCGGACATCACCAGCAGTCCCGCGACCGCGGCCACCACGACGAGGCGCACGGGTCAGCCGAGCCGCGCGAGGACGGAGGTGTACGCGTCCGGGTGCACGCTCGCCCCGCCGGCGAACGGGTTCTGCAGCTGGAAAATCGCGTACAGCAGCAACGCGATCGTCGCCGCGAGAGTGGACACGAGCACCAGGTGCGCAGCCATCCGGGTACCGCCGAACAGGTTGGGCAGCAACACGAAGATCACGCTCCCGAGGATCAGCGCGAACCACATCACCGAACCGACGCCCGGTGCCTGCGCCCCGGTCAGCCGGGACTGGCGGTCCTGGTAGACCTGCCACAGTTCGTCGGTCGCCTCGTTCTTGCGGTCGGTCTCCCAGTCGTCCGACGCGGTCGCCGCGGCGACCGCGCGGCGCATCCGGTCGAGCTGGGTCCAGCCGGTCTCCGGTTGCGGCCCGCGGTCGGCCAGCCGTGGCCACTCCTGCCGGGCGACCGTGTCGGCATAAGCGATGGCGAGCGTGCGCACCTGTTCGCCGGTGTCGCCGGGCAGCGCCTGTGCGGCCCAGGTGGCGGCCACCAGGCTGTCCGCCTCGGAGTACGAGTCGTCCCGCGCGGTGCCGACCCCGTCGAACAGCGAGATCAGCACGAACGCGACCAGCACCGCGTGCAGGCCGCCGACAATGGTGAACACCTGCCCGGCCGCGTCGTTGTTGTCCCGTCTCCCCTCGTCCCAGCCGAAGCGCCGCACCAGATAACCGATCACCGCGGCCGACCCGGCCGCACCGATCACCCAGCACACACCGGTCAGGTAGACGTTCATCCGCTTCCTTTCCCACCCGGGGAGAAATCGTTCGCCGCGCGTTCGGCTGATCGCCTGCGGGATGCCGGTGACGCTAGCCATGCGATTCCGGACCGGACAACCGGGCGCACGGCGATTCAGCCGGGTGGCCGTGTACCGCCTCCGCGATTCGCCGGAACGGAGCAGCCCCACCCGCCGGACACCTGCTTTGCGCCTTTCCCCGACCGGAAAAACTCCACCGGGACTCGCATCCGGCACCCGGGCCGGGTGAGCGCTGTTCGACCCACGGTGACCCGCGCGGGCGCTACCGGAACTGGCCACCCGACAACAGCGCGGGGAATGTCCGGAATAACGACACGGCAAACAGGTGAACGGGACGCGGGTACCCGATCGTGGGATTGTCGTGCCGGACGCACTTGCTATGTTGATTCGCGGCGCCACTATCGAATCGCATTCCGCGAACCGAATGATGCAATTTCCGCCGAAAATCCCGTCCGCCCGCCGGACAATTCGACGTTAGGTGGTTTTCGCTGTGACCGTCACGGACCCCGTCGACTCCGCGAATCCGGAACAACCGCAACTGAGCCTCGGCCGAGCCGCGGCCCGAACCATCGCGACCACGACGAAATCCGTCCCGCAGATGCAGGGCATCACCTCGCGCTGGCTGCTGAAGCTGCTGCCGTGGGTCGAGGTCTCCGGCGGCGCCTACCGGGTGAACCGGCGGCTGAGCTATTCGGTCGGCGACGGCCGGGTCACGTTCACCGCCACCGGATCGCAGATCCGGGTGATCCCGCCGGAGCTCGGCGAACTGGCGCCGCTGCGCGGATACGACGACGAGGAGGTGCTGACCGAGCTGGCGGGCCGGTTCGTCCAGCACGAGTACGAGCCGGGCGACGCACTGGTCGAGTTCGGCCACCAGGCCGACCGGGTCTTCCTGATCGCGCACGGCAAGGTGAGCAAGGTCGGCACCGGTGCGTACGGCGACCAGACCGTGCTCGGCACCCTCGCCGACGGCGACTACTTCGGCGAGAACGTGCTCGCCAGCGCGGACGGGATCTGGGAGTACACCGCGAAGGCGATCACCGCGTGCACCGTGCTCTCCTTGCCGCGCACGGAGTTCCAGGGTGTGCTCGACCGGTCCGAGACACTGCGTGCGCACCTGGACGAGATCTCCGCCAGTTCGGCACTCGCCGCCAACGACCACGGCGAGGCGGTGATCGACGTCGCCTCGGGCCACGACGGCGAACCGCAGCTGCCGGGCACGTTCGTGGACTACGACACCGCACCGCGCGAGTACGAGCTGAGCGTGGCGCAGACCGTGCTGCGGGTGCACAGCCGCGTCGCGGACCTCTACAACCAGCCGATGAACCAGATCGAGCAGCAGTTGCGGCTCACCGTCGAGGCGTTGCGCGAACGCCAGGAGCACGAGCTGATCAACAACTCCGACTTCGGCCTGCTGCACAACGCCGACTTCGGCATGCGGGTGTCCACCCGCACCGGTGCACCGGGGCCGGACGACTTCGACGAACTGCTGTCGCTGGTGTGGAAGAACCCCGGGTTCTTCCTGGCGCATCCGAAGACGATCGCCGCGTTCGGCCGCGAGTGCAACCGTCGCGGCGTGTACCCGGACGCGGTCGACCTCGGCGGGCACCAGGTACCGGCGTGGCGCGGGGTGCCGATCCTGCCGTGCAACAAGATCCCGGTCACCGGCACCCGCACCAGCTCGGTGCTGCTGCTGCGCACCGGGGAACAGGACCAGGGCGTGGTCGGCCTGCACCAGACCGGGCTGCCGGACGAGTACCAGCCGGGGCTGAACGTGCGGTTCATGGGCATCAGCGAGCAGGCCATCCTCTCCTACCTGGTGAGCGCCTACTACTCGGCCGCGGTATTGGTGCCGGATGCGCTGGCAGTGCTGGAAAACGCGGAGATCGGCCGTGGGGACTGACATGTCCGCACCGGCCACTCCCCCGCGTCCGCCCGAGACCGAACCGCCGAAGCGGCCGCTCGCCGAGCCGGTCCCGCCGCTGCCGCCTTCGGCGGCCGGACCGACCGGGCTCGGCACCACCGCCGCGCGGATCGTGCCACGACCCCCAGGCTCCGGGAAGCGAGGACCCGGATGACCGGCACCGGCGAACCGGCACTGTCGCTGTCCACCAAGGCCGCCCGCGCCCTCGCCACCACCACGAAATCGCTGCCGCAGATGCGCGCGATCACCCCGCGGTGGCTGCTCTCGCAGCTGCCGTGGGTGGCGGTGCCAGCCGGGTCGTACCGGGTGAACCGGCGGCTCACCTACACCGTCGGCGACGGCAGGCTCACCTTCTTCAGCACCGGGGCGCGAGTGCAGGTCGTCCCGGCCGAACTCACCGAACTGCCGCTGCTGCGTGGATTCGCCGACGCCGAAGCGCTTTCCGCGCTGGCCGGGGCGTTCGAGCAACGCGAGTACGCGGCCGGGGACACCATCGTCGAGGCAGGCACACCGCTGGACACCGTCGTGCTGATCGCCTCCGGCAAGGTGCACCGGACCGCTGCCGGGCAGTACGGCGGCGAGGCACACCTCGGCACGCTCGCCGGCGGCGCCCACTTCGGCGGCGAACTGCTCGGCAGCAGCGGGGAAACCTGGAAGTTCACCGCACGGGCAGCCACCCGGTGCACGGTGCTCGTGCTGTCGGCTGCGGCGTTCTCGGTGCTCAACGGCCGCATCGAGAGCCTGCGTGCGCACGTCCGGGCGACGCCGGCCGAGCCGTCCCGTTCGCACAACAAGGCCGGTGAGGCGAGCATCGACCTGTCCGCAGGGCACGACGGTGAGATCGCGCTCCCCGGCACCTTCGCCGACTACGATCCGGCGCCGCGGGAGTACGACCTCGCGGTGGCGCAGACCATCCTGCGCACCCACAACCGGGTGACCGACCTGTACAACCAGCCGATGAACCAGCTGGAACAGCAGCTGCGGCTCACCACCGAGGCGCTGCTCGAGCGGCAGGAGCAGGAACTGTTGACCAGCACCGAATTCGGCCTGCTGCCCAGCGTCGAGCACGGCCGGCGGATCACCACCCGCACCGGCCCGCCGACCCCGGACGACCTGGACGAGCTGCTCTGCCGTCGCCGCAAGCCGAGGTTCTTCCTCGCCCACCCCAAGGCGATCGCGGCCTTCGGCAGGCAGTGCTCGGCCCGCGGGCTGTACCCGGCGACCGCCGTGCTCGACGGACGGCGGGTGGCCACCTGGCGCGGGGTGCCGCTGCTGCCGTCCGACAAGATCCCGATCTCCCCGCAGGGCACCACGTCGATTCTCGTGCTGCGCACCGGAGAAGACGACCACGGCGTGATCGGGCTGCGGCCGAAGGACCTGCCGGACGAGTACCGGCCCGGCCTCACCGTGCGGTACATGGGCTTGCACGACCGGGGTGTGACGTCCTATTTGGTCAGTGCGTACCACAGCGCCGCAGTACTGGTGCCGGACGCGCTCGGCGTGCTCGACGACGTGGAGATCGGGCGTTGATCCCGGTCTCCGGAGGGGAGGAGCGATGACGACGGTGGACGCGCACGCCGGGGCCCGTGCGGTCGCGGAGGTGCTGGACTGGAGCAGGGGCCGGTGGGAACCCGCGATGCGGGCGGCGGTCGACCGGCTGCCCGCCTCGATGCGGCGGATCGCCGGCTACCACTTCGGCTGGTGGGACGCGACCGGCGAACCGGTGTCCGGTTCCGGGGGCAAGGCCCTGCGCCCGGCGCTGGTGCTGCTGTGCGCGGAGGCGGCAGGCGGGGATCCGGCGGACGCGATCGCCGCGGCCGTGGCGGTGGAGCTGGTGCACAACTTCTCGCTGCTGCACGACGACGTGATGGACGGCGACGAGACCCGGCGGCACCGGCCGACTGCGTGGACGGTCTTCGGCACCGGATCGGCCGTCCTCGCCGGAGACGCGCTGCTCACCCTCGCCTTCGACGTGCTGTCCGCGGACGGTCCGGCGGCAACCCGGCTGCTCAGCACCGCGGTACTCGAGCTGCTGCACGGGCAGCACGAGGACCTCGCGTTCGAGCGGCGGGATGAGGTGAGCACCGAGGAATGCGTGCGGATGGCGCAGGGCAAGACGGCCGCACTGCTGAGTGCGGCGTGCACGCTCGGCGTGCTGGTCGTCGGCGGCCGCGGTACGCACGTGGAACGGTTCGGCCGCTTCGGCCGTTCCCTCGGACTGGCCTTCCAGCACGTCGACGACCTGCTGGGGATCTGGGGCGATCCGGCGGTGACCGGGAAGCCGGTGTACTCGGATCTGCGCAGCCGCAAGAAATCACTGCCGATCGTCGCGGCGCTCACCTCCGCCACCACGGCAGGCGACGAACTGGCCGCCCTGTACCGGGAACCGTTACCGGACCACGAACTGGCGCACGCCGCGTCGCTTGTGGACAGTGCAGGCGGCCGAAGGTGGAGCCACGCCCAGGCCGACGGCCTGCTGAACGACGCGCTGGCCGCACTCACCGCAGCAGGCCCGACCCCGCGGCCGACCGCGGAGCTCACCGCACTGGCGCACCTGATCACCCGAAGGGACCACTGACCCGCACCACCAACCCGGACGCGTCAACACCCTGGACACGTCAGCAACCCGGACACGTCAGCAACCTGGGCGCGCCAGCACCCTGGACGCGTCACCAACCCCAACCGGACCAGCAACCCCAGCCACACCAACAAACCTAACCGCACCAGCAGTCCCGAGCGCGTCAGCAACCCCGGGCGCGCGCACCAACACCCCTGGGCGCACCAACAACCCCGGACGCACCAGCAATCCAGCCACGCAGCACCAACAACCCCCGGCTCACCAAGAACCCCCAGCGCACCAACAACCACCAGCCGCACCAACAAACCCCGGGCGCCTCAGCAATCCAGCCACGCCGCACCAGCAACCCCAGCCGCACAAACAACCCCGGGCGCACCAGCAACCCCCGGGCGCCTCAGCGCCCCGGGCGGGTCAGGCCTTCGTCGCCGGCGTCGCGGGACAGGACCACTTTGTCGGTGTTCGACAAGGCTTCCTGGCCACGCGGGGTCGGCGGCGCGGCGGTGAGATCCCGCAGCCGGATCGGCGGACCGAGGTCGATCAGGGTGGGCAGGTACTCCGCGCGGTCGACGCTCCAGTGCCCGCCGGCGCGGGTGAAGTGGAAGCGGGCCGCCACGCCCTCTTCGGTGGAGCCCCGCGGTTCGTCGTGCCGGGCGACCTCGTTGCCCAGTCCGAATGCGACCCACTTGCCCTCCACTTTGGCGAACGGCTGCACCACATGCGCGTGGTGTCCGATGATCAGGTCCAGATCCGGGGAGGCGAGCAGCTTTTCGGCCAGCTGCTGCTGCTCGTCGGTCACCTCGTGGTGGTACTCGACGCCCCAGTGCATGCTCGCGATCACCACTTCGGCACCGGCCTGTTTCGCCGCGTGCGCTGCGGCCAGGATTTCGTCCGCGTCGATTTCGTTGGCCAGCCACGGTTTCCCGGCCGGCCGCTCGATACCGTTGAAGCCGAAGGCGTAGGACAGCTGGGCGACCTTCACCCCGTGCACGTCGAGGATCAACGGCTTCGCGGCCTCTTCGGACGACCGCGCGGACCCGGTGTGCTTCAGCCCGGTCTCGTCGAGCTTGTCCAGCGTGCGCGTGACTCCGGAGGTCCCCTGATCGAGGGTGTGGTTGGAGGCCGTGGAACAGGTGTCGTACCCGGTGTCCCGCAACGCATCCGCGATCTCCGGCGGCGCACTGAACGACGGATACCCGTGGTAGGGCCCACCCTCCGGGGCAAGTGGCGTCTCGAGGTGACAGATCCCCAGATCGGCCCCGGACACCACCGGCTTCACCCCGGCGAGCAGCCGGCGGTAGTCGATGGTGCCGCCGCCGTCGGCCTTCGCCTGATCGGTGAGCCGCGGGTGGATCAGCACATCACCCGTCGCGGCAACGGAAAACCCGTCCGGCTCCGGTGAAGCCGATCCGGCGGGCGCGCCCGGCGAGTCCGGCGCCGGTTGCGCGGCAGGCCCACCGCCGCACCCCGCGAGCAGCAACGCCACCCCGGCCAGCGCACCCACCCGCAGCATGCCTGCTCTCCCGGCAGGTCCCGCGTCGGCGGGGCTCATCCTGACCGAGTCCGGTGCGCCGGCGTCTGCCGCGCCACGCTCGCGGCGGAAACCCGTCATCATTCATCCCCTTTGCCCGGCTGCGCGGCACATCCTGCCGCATGCCCGCCGATCGGCCCGACCGGCCCGGCCAGGCACCGCACACCGATCGGCCGACACCCAGGTCACGCCGGAAAAATCAGGACAGCACCGTGCACACCAGCACCCTCCGTAGCCCTCGGTGGCCGGCTGTGCCCGCCGCCGTGGTCGACCTCGCCTGCGGCAGCGGCCACGACGGCTCAGGCCAAGCAGTCCGACGGCTGACCGCGGGTCAGCGCCGGATCGGTCTGCTCGAAGGTGCGGGCCGATCCCGGGCCGGAGGTGCGCGTCTCGAACCGCACGGTGACCCGGCCGTGGCCCGCGCCCTGGACCCAGCCGGTGCCGTGCTCCGCGTGCACCACGTCGTCACCGGGGCGCCAGCCGGAGGTCGACGACGGCGCGCTGCCGCCGGGCGACGGTGCCGAGGTGAGCACCGGCGCGGCCGCCGCCGGGACAGTCAGCGAGAACAACGCGTCCTGGTGCGGTACGGACAGGCCGCTGAATGCGACACCTGCCAGCCGGACGCCACCGAACTCCGTGGGGTCGAGCAGTAGCCGTTCCGCGGTGGCCGCAAGCTGGTCGAGGTCGTCGGTGGGGGAGGCGGTGGTTTCCGAACGGGTCACCGTGCTCATGTCCGTATGCCGCAGCTTGATCACCACGGTGCGCGCCACCCGGCCCGCCTTCACCAGGCGTGCGTGCGCCGCGCCGGCGATCTTGCGGACCTCGGCCCGCAACCGTGCCAAGTCGACCACGTCCGTCTCGAAGGTGGTCTCCGCGCTTACCTGCTTGGCCTCGCCGCGTTCGGCGACCGGGCGGTCGTCGGCCCCGCCGGCAAGCCGGCGCAGCTCCCGTCCGACGACCCCGCCGAGCGTCGACACCGCGTCCGGCTCCGGCAGTTCGGCCAGCTGGCCGAGGGTGAGCACGCCGATGGTGCGGAGTTTCGCCTCCGCGACCGGGCCGATCCCCCACAGCGCGCGCACCGGCAGCGGTGCCAGGAACTCCCGTTCGGTGCCCGGTGGCACGACCAGCAGTCCATCGGGTTTCGCCCGGTCCGAACCGATCTTCGCGACCTGTTTGCCGACACCCGCGCCGATCGACGCGGTCAGCCCGGTCCGCTCACGGATCCGTGCCCGCAGCTGCTCGGCGAACTCCGCCACCTCCGGCGGCGACGCACCGGCCAGCCCCGGTGGCTCGGCGAACGCCTCGTCCAGCGAGATCCGTTCCAGCACCGGCGCGACCTCGCTGACGACGTCGAAGACCTGCTTGCTCAGCAGTTCGTAGAGCCGGAACCGCGGTGGCAGCACCACTGCGCCCGGCGGCAGCAGCCGGCGGGCCTGCGACATCGGCATCGCCGAGCGCACGCCGTATTCGCGGGATTCGTAACTCGCACCGGCCACCACCCCTCGCGATCCGGTTCCGCCGACCACGACCGCGCGCCCGCGCAGCGTCGGCCGGGTGAGCTGTTCGGCCGAAGCGTAGAACGCGTCGAGGTCCAGGTGCACGACCCAGCGAGCCACGTCAGGTCCCGGCGTCCAGCAGCCGGTGCAACGCCTCGGTGTAGCTCTCGAACGCGGTCCGTCCCTTGCGGGTGAGCCGCACCAGCGTGACCGGTGTGCGGTGCTCGTAGGCTTTGGTGATCTCCACGTACTCGGCGTCTTCCAGCTTGCGCAGGTGCGTGGAGAGGTTGCCCGCGGTCATTTCGAGCAGCTGCTGCAGCCGGGGAAAGGTGATCTGGTCGGTGGGCCGCAGCCCGGCGAGCGCGACGGTGACCCGGAGCCGGGCCTGCGCGTGGATGACCGGGTCGAGCTCGGGCAGCGCGGGACCGGTCACCGCGCGGCCCGGCCTTTCCGGTCACGCACCACGAAAACCACCGCGGCCACCGCGAAACCGCCACCGCCTGCGAGCGAGAGCACCAGGAAGTTGCCCGGTACGCCGATCAGCACGCTCAGCCCGCCGCACACCGAAATCCAGGCCCCGAACCCGTAGGGCAGCGGGTCCTGCCACAGCATCCCGCCCGCGAGGTAGAGCGCGCCGGTGAGCAACATCGAGGTGCCCGACCACAGCAGCGCGATCACGTCCGGCCGGTCCCCGAGCAGATCCGTCAGCCGGAGGTCGACCAGGTACATCGAGCCGAACGAGATCACCCACGCCCAGCCGTACATCCGCCCGATCCGCCGCGACGGACCACGGATGCCGCGGCTCACCCGGGTGCTGTGCCAGGCGGTGTAGCCGATCGCGCAGACGAACAGCACGCCGACCACGACCGCCGCCGCCCAGCCGGGCAGCAGTGCACCGGCCCGGTGGTCGGACAGGTAGACCAGTCCCCAGCCGACCAGCCAGGCGAGCGCCCAGACCCCGAGCAGACGCGCCGGGCTGGTCCGAAGCTCACGACGCGTCCGCTCGTGCTGCCGGGCGATGAGGTCCAGCGATTCGGCCGCGGACAGCGACTGCCCCTCGCCGGCCGGATCCACCTCGTCCTCGTTCACCTCATGCCCTTCCCCCGTGCCGACCCCACAGACAGCACGGAAGCTAACACGTCAGGCCACCTTCCCCTGGTCCAGCCGGAACCGGCGCAGCACCACGAGCGCGGGCAGCACCAGCCACGCGGCCAGCACGCCGACCGCCGGTCCGAGCCCACCGCCGGGTCCGAGCGCCACCGTGCCGAGCCGGCCGAGCCAGTAGGTCGGCGTGAAATGGGCCACGTCGGACATCCACTCCGGCATGAAGGCCAGCGGCATCCACAGCCCGCCGAAGACCCCGAGCGGCAGCATCAGCGCGCCGGTCATCGCACCCACCGTGTCGCCCTTGCCGAACAACCCGAGCAGCAACCCGAGCACCGCGAACGGCAGCGCGCCCAGCCACAGCGCGACCGCGGTGAGCAACCACTGCGCGAGGTCCAGCTGTACCCCGCGCAGTGCGCCGGTCAGGTAGACGATCACGACCACGGGCAGCGCCATCGCCATCGCCGACGCGATCTTCACCGCGAGGTAGCCCGGCCCGCGCATCGGGGTGAGACGCAGTTGCCGTTGCCAGCCGTCGGTGCGGTCGGTCGCGACTCTGGTTCCGGTGAACAGCGCGCCGCTCATCGCGCCGTACGCGGCCATGTTGATCATCGTGGTGACGCTCGCCTTCAGCCCGCCCGGCCCGGTCTCGTCCCCGAACAGGCCGCCGAAGAGCAGGAACATACCCACCGGGACGACGATCGTGAACAACGCGAACTGCGGGCTGCGGATGATCCGGAGGATCTCCAGCCGGAGGTAGACGAGGTTCATCGGAGCACCTCCCGTGGCTGCGGATGTTCCGGTTGCTCCGACGACTCCGGTGGCGCCGGTTGCTGCGCGGTCAGTGCCAGGAAGGCCTCCTCCAGACCGGCGGCGGTGATCTCGATCGCGCTCGCCCGCGGGAACGCACGCAGCAACGCACGGATCGTGAGATCGGAATCGGTGCACGCGAGTTCGGCACGCTCGCCTTGGCATCGGGCGCTGGCCACGCCGTCCAACGCGGCGAGGTCCTTCTCCACTGCCCCCGGTACGAGGGCCCGCAGCACGCGACCGGTGACGTTCGCACGCACTTGCGCCACCGGACCGTCGGCCACGACGTGTCCCTGGCGCATCAGCACGACGCGGTCGGCGTAGTCCTCGGCTTCGGCGAGGTAGTGCGTGGCGAACAGCACAGTGCGCCCGCCAGCGGTGAATTCCCGCATTGACGCCCAGAACGTCCGCCGCGCGTCCACGTCCAGTGCCGCGGTGGGCTCGTCGAGCACCAGCAGTTCCGGATCACCGGCGAGCGCGATCGCATGCCGGACCCGCTGGAGCTGCCCGCCGGACAACCTGCCACACCGCCGCCCGGCGAACTCCCCGATCCCGGCGCGCGCGTAGATCTCCCCGACCGGCAACGGCGTGCGGAACATCGACCGGTGCAGCCGAACCAGCTCGGCGGGTGTGAGGTCCCGCAGCAGGAAACCGTTCTGCACCATCGCCGCCATCCGCCCGGAGTCGAGTGCCGCGCGCGGGGTGCCGCCGAACACCCGCACCTCCCCCTGGTCCGGCGTGCTGAGCCCGAGCAGCAGGTCGATGGTGCTCGACTTGCCCGCCCCGTTCGGCCCCAGCAGCGCTACCACCTCCCCGCGCGCAACATCCACCGAAACCCCGTCGACGGCAGGCACCGCCCCGAATCTCTTGACCAGGCCACGCAGCCTGAACGCTTCCGTCATGCCAACCCCCAGGTGTGCGACGTATGGAGTTTGTACCACAAAGTCCACGGCTGTGAAAAGTAGTGCGCATCCCGAAGCGGACCGCGGTGGATCTTGCCGGGGCGGACGGGCAGGGGCGCGGGCCCACCGCCGAGGAACGTGATGATCACCTCGGCGGCCTGGTTGTTGTCGTCGAGACCGTTCCAGGTGTGCTGCCCTACGCCGGACAGGAAGTGGGTCCGGGTGATCGCCGGATCCGCGGGAATGCGGTCGTCCATCAGGATCGGCTCGCTACGCCCACCACCTGCCGGTTCAAACGCGTAGACGGCGGCCTGTCGGCAACGCCCGGTGTTCGACGGATTCGTCACGTTCGAAATCGGCGGCGCCCTGCCCGCAGCCGACAGACCAACCGCACCCGAGCGGCGCCACAGTGCAACCAAGTAAACCCCTGTCACGCCAGGGAAACCGGTCCGTCGTCGTTGTCCGCTACCCGGGCGCCGGGAAAACGGCTGGCCGGTTCTCCGGCCCGCCGGTACGGTGTCTCCCATGACGATCTTCGTGCGCTTGCGCCGGCATTGATCCCGGCGTGACTCTTCGGGCCGCTCGCCGTTCGGGCGGTCCCCTTCCTGCGCGCCGGGCGCTTCTCCGTCCGGAAAGGACTCTTCGTGGGCAAGCACATCGTCATGGTCGGCTGCAGTGCACCCAGCCACGTCTATCCCTCCCTCGCCCTCATCCGTGAGCTCGTCCGGCGCGGGCACCGGGTCAGCTACGTCGTCGGGGAGCCGCTGGCCGAACTGGTCGCGAGCACCGGTGCGGACGTGGTGGTGCATCCGACGATCTTCCCGTTCGGCCCGTCCGCCGAATGGCCGGACGACCCCGCCACGGCCATGCGTGTGTTCCTCGACGAGGCGATCACCATCCACCCGCAGCTCACCGCGAGGTTCGACGAGGACCGGCCGGATCTGCTGCTCTACGACATCGGCGGCCTCGGTGCACCGGTGCTCGGCCACCGCTACCGCGTGCCCGCGGTCCAGCTCTCCCCCGCGCTCGTCGCGTGGGACGGCTACGAGCAGGACCTGGCCGAGACCCTGCAGGCCATCCGCAGCTCACCGTCCGGAATGGACTACGACCGGGCGAACACCGCGTGGCTGCGGAAAAACGGCATCGAGGAAGACGGCTGGGACTGGCTCGGCCATCCGGCGCACATCCTGTCGCTGATCCCGCGCGCAATGCAGCCGAATGCCGAGCGCGTGCCGTCGAATGTCCGGTTCGTCGGGCCGTGCCTCGATCCGGAACGGCTCACCGAGGGCGGCTGGACCCCACCGTCGGACGGGAAACCGGTGCTGCTGGTGTCTTTCGGCACCTCCTACACCGACCAGCTCGACGTCTACCGCGCGTGCGTCACCGCGTTCGCCGACGGTCGCTGGCACGTGGTGCTGACGATCGGCAAGCACGTGTCCGCCGACGACCTCGGCCCGCTGCCGTCGTCGTTCGAGGTGCACGAGCGAGTGCCGCAGCTGGCCGTACTGGAGGCCGCATCGGCGTTCGTCACGCACGCCGGGATGGGCAGCTGCACGGAGTCGCTGTGGTACGGCGTGCCCACGGTCGCCATCCCGCAGGCCGTCGACCAGTTCGGCAACGCCGCACAACTGGAGTCACTGGGCGTCGGCAAGCACCTGCCCGCCGACCAGGTCACCGCGGAAACCCTGCGCGAAGCCGTCGACAGCGTGGCCGGCTCCCCCGAGACAGCCGCCCGCCTGACCGAACTGCGCAAGGAAATCCGCGCACACGGCGGAATCACCACAGCCGCGACCGCAGTGGAGGACTTCCTGCGCTGACCACGGGACGGGCCACGGTGTCCGGCACGAGAACTCGCCGCCGGGCTCGACACAGACCGGGTCGCTGGACTGGTAGCCGGCCACACGGTCAGTGACAACCACCGGATTCCGCACCCGCCATACGACCGGTAACCAGCCACCCGATTCCGCACCGGCCCGCGGCGGGGTAAGCCGCGGGCCGGGTCAGCGCCGGTCCAGTTCGCCCGCCTCGAGCCGGCCGGCCAGCCGGGCGAGCCAGGTGGCGTCGTGCCGGAGCCGGGACGCGAGGAAATGCGCCTCGATCATGTGCAGTTCCTCGACCCCGGCCCGTTCGATCGTGGCGGTCAGCGCCTGCCGGTCGGCACGCAGACCGTCGGCCCGTTCCCGGAGCAGACCCACCGCTCGGTCCCGGGGCAGCACCCCGAGGTAGGCCAGCGCGATCAGGAACCGGGCATCGGCGTTCGGATCGCTCTCTGCCAGCTGCCGCTCCACCCGCGCACGGAAGTCGGCAAGCCCGGCCTCGGTCAGGGTGACCTGCTGGCGCTCCCCCGTTTCCGCCACCGACACGAGCCCTTCCTGCGCAAGCGATTGCACCAGCGTGTACACCGTCGCGGTCTTCACCGGCAGGAAGGCATACCTCGTGCGCAGTTCGCGCAGCAGCGCGTACTGATGGCGGGGGCTTTCCACGAGCAGCCCCAGCATCGGCAGCACGAGCGGGTTGTCCAAGGCGTTCTGCGGCACCCGGACAGGATAGCGCAAATAGTCGTATACGAGTACGCTGCTCGTATACGACTATCCGAGACGAGGGAGACCGATGATCACGTTCGGCATCTGGCCCGGCGTCGTGCCCAGCGACCTCGTGCGGCTGGACACGTTCATCCCGGCGCCGCCGGAGGACATCGAGCGCACCACCGAGGCACTGCGGCAGCTGTCCGCCGGTACCACCCGGTTTTACGTGCGCGGCTATCGCAGCTACCGCAGTACCCAGCCGCCGACACCGGAAGACCTCTCGCCCTATCTCGGCGGAGGCCGGGTCGCGGACGTCGTGTTCGGCTATGGCAGCGACCAGCCCGATCCGGCGGGGTTCGCCGCCGCGATCCGCGGCGCGGTCCGGGAAGTCGCCGAACTCGGCGGCGGCAAGCTCCAGGTCTGCGAAGAGGTCAACGTGCCGGCGCCGCTGGACGGCGGACGTCCCGGCTGCTACGACGCCCTCGCCGCGGGAATCACCGCGGCAGTGGCCGAACGGGACCGGCTCGGCGCCGAGGTGGCCGTCGGGTTCAACGCCGCGGTCGCGCTGCCCGGCGACCCGTTCTGGCCTTCGGTGCAGTCCAGGGTGGATCCCGGGGTGCTCGACCGCATCGACTATCTCGGCCTCGACTTCTTCCCCGACGTGTTCCGCCCGGCGCCACCGGACGTCCTGCCCGGCGCGGTGGCGCACGTCCTGCGCTCGTTCCGCGAATCCGCTTCAGCCATCGGCATTCCCGCGCGCGTACCCATCCACGTCACGGAAACCGGCTGGCCCACCGGACCCGATCACGGCGAGCCGGCGCAGGCCAGGGTCCTGCGTACGGTCGCCGAAACGGTCTTCGGCCTGGCGGCCGAACTCCACGTCGACACCTACGAACTCTTCGGCCTGCGCGACGGCTGCACCACCGGCCCCAGGGAGAACCGCTTCGGCCTGCTGCGCGACGACTACCGGCCCAAGCCCGCCTACCACACGGTGCGGAACCTCATCACCGAGCACGCGACCCGGCCGGGTGCACCGCTCAGCCGCGGATCTCGTTGAGGTAGTTGTAGATCGTGTAGCGGGTCACGTCCAGGTGGCCGGCCAGGTGGTCCACCGCGTCCTTGATCAGGAAGTACCCGGCCTCCTCGAGTTCGCACACCACGGCCGCCTTGTGCCGTTTCTTCATCAGCTCCACCGGAATCCCGGCCTTGCCGATCGCCCGGGTCACGAGGAACCGCTGCAGGCTGTCGACGTCCGGGGGGAACGTCTCGTCGCGCGCCGGGGTTTCCGCGGGGACCGCGCCGGGCAGTTCGCTGTTCACGCACAGGCAGCCGATCGCCACGCCGTCGGCATCACGCAGGAACAGCGTGGACGAGCGGATCGCGCGACCGTCCGGGCCGTGCGTGCGGTAGTTCGTCAGGTCCTGCGTGGTGCCGCGGCGGACCAGGCCGAGCAGCAGGTCGGTCATCGGGCCGCCGACCGTGCGGCCGGTGAGGTCGCCGGCGATGGCGACAATCGAATCGGGCAGCCGGGACAGGTCGTGCAGCAGCACCTCGTTGCCGGGTCCGAGCATCGCGGCCAGGCCCTCGACCGCGGGGATCAGCGCGGTGAGCAGTTCGTGCGTGGCACCGGTGTGCGCGGGTGCCGTCACCGCAAACGATTTCCGTGGCCGGGTCAGGGTCTCCAGCGCCGAACGCAGGTGCTCGGCAGCGGCGGCCGGGGTGGACGCGTGCGGGGAGAGCCGGACGTGCTCCGGCCGGACCGTCGCCGCGATCTCGGCCGCGTTCAGCGCGGCACCGACCTGCTCGGCCGGGTGGCCGGGCAGGGTGAAGGCGAGGATCCCGGCCCGCCGTTCGGTCGCCGACACGATCTCCGCCCCGCACGAGCGCAGTACGTCCTCCAGCTCCCCGACGCGCCGGCCGATCCGGTCCGCGATCGCGGCGACCCCGGCTTCCTCGACCAGTTCGAGTGCCACGGCGAACGCACCGGAGGTGATCGGGCTGAGGTTGGAGATCGACCAGCCCGCCGCGGTCGGCTCGGCCGGATGGATCTTGTCGTCGAACAGGCCCGGATCGCGGGCGCCGGTCCAGCCGGACAGCACCGGGTCCATCCGGTCCAGCGCCCGGTCCGACAGCACCGCGAATCCGGTGCCCCAGCCCGCCCGCAGCCACTTCTGGCCACCGACCACCAGCACGTCGGCGACCTCCCACGGCGCGTCGAGCACGCCGAAGCCCTGTATCCCGTCCACGATCAGCAACCGGTCGCCGACGACCTCGCGCAACGCGGCCAGATCCGCGCGGAAGCCGGTGCGGAAATCCACTGCGCTGACCGAAACCACCGTGGTCTCCGGCGTGAGTGCCGCCGCGACGCGCTCGGGTGTCACGTAGCCGCCGTCAAGCCACCGCGTGCGGACCCGGCCGAGCTGCTCGGCCCGTGCCCACGGATAGGTGTTCGCCGGGAATTCCGCGGCCGACACCAGCACTTCCCCGCTGCTGTTGAACGCAGCCTGGAACAACCCGAGGCTGGTGTGCGGGAGCAGCACGGTGTGGTCGGTGTCGCTGCCGCACAGCCGTGCGGCCGCCGCCTTGGCCCTGGTCTCCTGCCGCATCAACTCGTCCACAGTGGACGGACCGGCCCTGGTTGCCGCGTCCAGCAGGCTCGCCGTGGTGTCGAGCACCGCGTGCGAGGGCGGGCCGAACCGGGCGAAGTCCAGGTAGCCTGCGGATTCGTCGAACTGGAGCAGATAACGCGGCGGGAGCCGGATCACGGCAGGACCCGCGCGAGGAACTGGCGGGTGCGCTCGTGTGCCGGATCCTTCAGCACCTTCTCCGGCGGCCCGGTCTCGACCACCGCGCCGTCGGCGAGGAACACCACCTCGTCCGCGGCCTCCGCGGCGAAAGCCATCTCGTGCGTCACGACCACCATCGTCATCCCCTCCCTCGCCAACGTACTCATCACCGCGAGCACCTCGCCCACCAGCTCGGGGTCGAGCGCCGAGGTCGGTTCGTCGAACAGCATCAGCTTGGGTTTCATGGCCAGCGACCGGGCGATCGCCACGCGCTGCTGCTGGCCGCCGGACAGCTGTGCCGGATAGGCGTCCGCGCGCTGCGCGAGCCCGACCCGTTCCAGCAGCTCCAGCGCTTCGGACCGGGCCTTGCCCACGGGCGTGCCGAGTACCCGCACCGGCCCCTCGACCACGTTCTCCAGCACCGTGCGGTGCCCGAACAGGTTGAACCGCTGGAACACCATGCCGATGTCCCGCCGTTGCCTGGCGACGTCCTTCTCCCGCAGCTCGTAGAGCTTGCCGCCGCGCAGCCGGAAGCCGATCGGCTCGCCGTCCACCCACACCTGCCCGCCATCGATCGTCTCGAGGTGGTTCAGGCACCGCAGGAAGGTGCTCTTCCCCGCACCGGAAGGACCGAGCAGGCACACCACCTGTCCTTTGCGGACTTCCAGATCGATGCCCTTGAGCACCTCGGTGTGGCCGTAGGCCTTGCGCACCCCGACCGCTCGCAGCAATGGCTCAGACACCGGCACTCCGTACCAGCGGCATCCCGCGCAGCGCCTTGCCCGCCCGCGCGGCGGGTCCGCGATCGCTCGCGTCGAAGGCCCGCTCCAGATAGTGCTGCCCGACACCGGCCACGGTGACCACGACCATGTACCAGATCGCCGCAGCGATCAGCGTTTCCATCACCAGCAGGTTGTTCGAGGAGATGTTGTTGGCCGCGTGGATCAGCTCGGTCACGCCGATCACCGAGGCCATCGACGTGCCCTTGAGCATGTTGATGAAATCGTTGCCGGTCGGCGGGATGATCACGCGCATCGCCTGCGGCAGCACCACCCGGCGCAGCGTCGCGCCGGGCGTCATGCCGATCGACTTGGCCGCCTCGGTCTGTCCGGT
Organism: Amycolatopsis ultiminotia; assembly: GCF_039536925.1. Classification (NCBI taxonomy): domain Bacteria; kingdom Bacillati; phylum Actinomycetota; class Actinomycetes; order Pseudonocardiales; family Pseudonocardiaceae; genus Amycolatopsis; species Amycolatopsis ultiminotia. The sequence goes on from NZ_BAAAZN010000005.1 coordinate 153,858, forward strand.
GTCCACGCTGTTCAACCCGGCCCGCACGATTTCGGCCATGTACGCGCTCTCGTTCAGCGCCAGGCCGAGCAGCGCCGCGGTGAACGCGCTGATCAACAGGTTCGTCTGCTCGTGCACCAGATAACCGCCGAACGGCAGCCGGACCGAGATGACCGGGAAGATCAGCGCGAGGTTGTACCAGATCAGGATCTGCAGCAGTACCGGAAGTCCGCGGAACAGCCAGATGTAGGCCGCCGCGAACCACCTCGCCACCGGATTGGCGCTGCGCCGCAGCAAGGCGATCACGATGCCGAGCACGATGGCGACAGCCTGCGCGATCACCGCGAGCACCACCGTGTTGAGCAATCCGAGCGCCATCACGCGGTAGAACACGAAATCCGGCACCGAGGCCCAGTCGATCTGCGCCTGCGCGAGTGCGAGGCCGAGCAGCACGAGCAGTGCGACGATCACCGCCGCGGCGACCCAGCGGCCCCAGTGCCGCAGCCGGACGATCGGCAGCGGTTCAGCTTCCGCCATTGACCGCCGCCTCCTTCACCGCACCCTGCTCCACGCCCCAGGATTGGAGGATCTTGCCGTACGTGCCGTCGGTGATCAGTTCCTGCAACGCCTGCTTCACCGTGTCGCGCAGCTTTGCGTTGTTCTTGGCGAACCCGATGCCGTACGGCCCGCCCTCGATCGGCTGCCCCGGCACGACTTCGAAGAACTTGCCCTCGCCTGCCGTGCGGGAGATGTAGACCGCGCTGGGCAGGTCGTTCAGGATCGCCGCGACCCGGCCGGTGCGCAGCTGGTTCTGGTTCTGCGTGTCGCTGTCGGTGGCCGTGACGGTGATCGCCTGCTTGCCCGCCTGGGTGCACTTCGTGCTCTGCGCGGTGGCGAACTTCTGGTGGCTCGTGCCCTGCACCACGGCAACGTTCTTGCCGCACAACGTGTCCGGCCCGGTGATCGCGTCGGGGTTGCCCTTGCGGGTCATGATCGTGATGCCGGAGGAGAAGTAGTCCACGAAGTCGATCTGCTGCTGGCGTTCCGCCGTGTCGTTCATCGCGGCCATGGTCGCCTCGACCCGGCCGGACTGCAGGCTGGTGATCAGCGAGCCGAACGCCAGATCCTGATGGGTCACGGTGACGCCGAGTTTCGCGCCGATCGCCTTCGCGATGTCGACCTCGTAGCCGATCGGGGTCTTGCCGTCGGCCGAGTAGAAGTTGTTCGGCGCGGACTGGATGTTGGACGCCAGCCGCAGCGTCTTCGACTTGGCCAGCGCAGCCGGCAACGCGGCGGTGAGCTGCGGATCCGCCTGCACCGACTCGAGCACGGCGTGGTTGTCCGGAATGGCGCCGGACTCGGCGGTCTGCTGCCCGCCGCCGGCCCCGTCGGGGCCGCCGCCGCAGGCGGTGGTGACGAGCGCGAGCACACCGGCGAGCAGGGCGGCCTGCCGGCCACGGGAACGAAGCGGCGACGACATGCGGAACCTCCAGGGCGTCGTGGTGCGCGGAACGCTACAACTGCATGTTGAAGAGGTCAACACACGGTTGAATTTTTCTCTCGGCTAGCGTGCCGCCCATGGACCTCGATCGCGGCGAAGCCTTCCGGCAGTTCTGGACCGAACGCCGGCACGCTTCGCTCACCACCGTGCGCCCGGACGGCAGTCCGCACGTGGTCGCAGTGAGCGTGACGGTGGATTTCGAGCACGGCCTCGCCAGGGTGATCACCTCGGGCACCTCGCACAAAGCCCGCCTGGTCCGCTCCGCGGGCGAAGCAGGCCTGGCCGCCGCCGTCTGCCAGTTCGAAGGCCGAAAGTGGTCCACTTTGGAGGGCAGGCTCCGCCTGCGCAACGACCCCGCTTCGGTACAGGACGCCGAGGAACGCCACGCCCGCCGTTACCGGCAGCCCCGGGAGAACCCACAACGCGTGGTCCTGGAACTCACCGTGACCCGGGTGCTGGGCAACGCCTGAACCACCGCCTGCGCAGTCCGGATGCCGTCGATGATCCGGCCGCAGCGCTGCTGGACGGCCCGTGGCAGCGCGGTGCCGACGCCCTCAAGGTCACCGCCGTGCCACCGGTGTCCCCTGAGCCAGCCACCACGGCCCGTGGCAACGCGGTGCCGATGCGGGGAGCACCGCCGTCCCACCCGGCAGCCTTGCCCTACAGCCAGTCGTGTTCGCGCGCGTAGCGGGCCGCTTCGTGCCGGGTTCGGGTCTGGGTCTTCTGCATGGCGTTCGAGAGGTAGTTGCGCACCGTCCCCTCCGCCAGGTGCAGCTGCGTGGCGATGTCCGCCACCGAAAACCCTTCCGCGGTTCCCCGCAGCACGTCGAGTTCGCGATCGGTCAGCGGGCAGTCGTCCACCACCGCGAGCGCCGACACGTCCGGGTCGATCCAGCGCCTGCCCTCGTGCAGTGCCGTGATCACCGACGTGATGTGCGCCGGTTCCGCCGATTTGCTGACGAAACCCTGTACCCCCAGTTTGAGCGCCTTGCGCAGCACGCCCGGCCGGGCGTGCCGGGTCAGCATGAGGATCACCTGGTCCGGGCGGACCCGGCGGATCGCCGCGACCGCGCCGAGTCCGTCGACGCCGGGCATCTCGAGGTCGATCACGAGCACGTCGGGCTCGTGCGCCAGGGTGGCCTCGGTGGCGGATTCACCGTCCTCGGCTTCGGCGAGCACGGTGATGTCCCCTTCGAGCGGCAGCAGGGCGGCGAGTGCCTTGCGGAGCAACGCTTCGTCGTCGGCGAGCACCACGGTGGTCATCGGCGGTCCGCACCCGCCGAGGACATCGCCGGAACGGCATCCGCACGGACTTGCGGGAAGCCGGCGGCAGTGCGGAACCGTCCGGAGTTCTGCTCGACCTTCAACTCGCCTCCGTTGTCGGCCAGCCGTTGGCCGAGCGTGGAAAGCCCACGCAGCTGCGGGAGCGGGGCGTCCTGTGCGCCGTCGTTCACGATGGAAATGCTCGATTCCGCGAGCACGATGTGCACCTGCCTTGCCTGCGCGTGCCGGAGGATGTTGGTCGTGGTCTCGCGCAGCACCTGACCGAGCAGCTCGCCGACGCGGGGGTCGGCCTCGGCCGCACGCACGATCCGCACGTGGATGCCGGCCGCCTCGAACAGGTTCTTCGCGTTTTCCAGCTCGGTGGCCAGATTGAGCCTGCGCTGCGCGTGCGCGAGTTCCTTGGTCTGCGTGATGGTGTCGCCGACCAGGGTGTGCACTTCCCGCAGTTCCTGCGCTACCCGGTCGAGGTCCCGGTGCAACAGCTTCTCGGCGAGGGTGATCTTCAGCTTCACCACGTGCAGCGTGTGCCCCTGGATGTCGTGCAGATCGCTGGCGAACCGCATCCGTTCGCGCATCACGGCCAGCTCCGCTTCCCGGCCACGGGCGAGGTCCAGCTCCGTCACGAGGTCGTAGAACCGCTTGCTGACGAACATGAGTGCGGCCACCAGCGCGGTCGCGCCGGTGGGGAAGACGACGAACCCGATCAGCGCGTGAGACCCCTCGCCTTGGCCGGTGAAGACACGCACCACCCCCACCGCGGCCACGTAGCCGACCTGTCCCACCGCCAGCAGGCCCCGGTGCCGCCGCAGCTCGGGGATGACCAGTGAAGCGGCGATGTTGAAGCTGTAGAACGCCGTGGTCACGTTCATCAGCAGCGCGCCGACCGGCCACACCGCCGCGGTCACGAGCACGCAGGGCAACGCGACCGAGAAGACCTTTCCGCTCGCCCACTGCACGACGACGATCATCGCGGCCAGCAGCGCGACCGACAGCACGACCGCGTGCCACCAGGTCTTGCTGCCGACCGCCAGCAGCAGGATCCCCACCACGGCGAGCGGCGGGAGCAACGAGAGGAGGTTGAGCTTGCGCAGCCGCTCCTGCGTCGCCGATCCGGATCGCCGGTCCGCCGTGTGCGGTGGGCTGGGCTGCATGGCTGGGTCTCCGGGGTCGGGGCGGCGGATCGGCCCCCAGCATTGCGCACCTGCCGCCGCACCACCAGTGACACTGCGTCATGCCTTGTCCGGTTCCGATGTGGACAGCCGCACCGTCAGCCAGGGCAGGAAGAGGCCGACGAGCGGGCCGAAGCACACCGCGATCACCACGGTGCCGAAGCCGACCGTCCCGCCGAGCAGCCAGCCGGTCACCGCAACGAGGACCTCGATCCCGGTGCGCACCACGGCGACCGGCCTCCCGGTGAGCCGGACGAGACCGGTCATCAGCCCGTCGCGCGGTCCGGAGCCGAACTGCGCGCCGAGGTACAGCGCGTCGAAGAACGCCAGCGCCACCAGACCGCCGAGCAGGTAACCGAGCTGGGCGGCGAACCCGTGCGGCACCGGCAGGAAGCGCGCCGCGGCGTCCGCGGAGATCCCGATCACCGCCACGTTGAGCACGGTGCCGATCCCGGGCAGCTCGCGGATCGGGATCCAGGCGACGAGCACGGTCAGCGCGACCAGGTTCGACGCCCAGCCGAACGACAGCTGCGTGATCCCGGCGATCCCCTCGGTCAGCACGTTCCAGCTCGCCGCGCCGAGCCCGGACTGCACAAGGGCCATCACCGAAGCCCCGTAACCGACGAGGCCGACCAGCAGCTGCGGAATGCGGCGGAGTTTGCGCCCGGCACGCAGCTGCGCGAGCGCGCCCATGCGGACGATCGGAGAAGTCACCTTTCCAGCCTGATCGTCCTCTGGCCACTTATTCCATAGCCAGATCCGCGATACTGGCGCTATGCGAATCAGTGCACACGCCGTCGTCCGGATGCTCGGTACCTGGCGGAACGGACCGGGACCAGCACACCGAGCGCTGTCCGACCGGCTGCGGTTGCTGGTCCTGGACGGCCGGCTGGCGCTCGGCACCGCGCTGCCCGGCGAACGCGACCTGGCCACCGCGCTCGGCGCGAGCCGCACCACCGTGAGCACCGCCTACCGCGCCCTGGTCGACCACGGGTACCTCGCCACCAGCCCACGGTCCCGGGCAACCGTCCGGCTTCCCGGAGGGCAGGCGCCTCACCTGCCCTCCGCTTCGCCGGGCGAGACGATCGATTTGTCGGTCGCCGCCCCGCCCGCCCCCGTCGAGGTCCTGCACTCCGCGTACACGGCCGCGCTCCAACAGCTGCCCCGGCACTTCGACCGGCACGGCTACGACCGGCACGGGATCACGGTGCTGCGGGAAGCGGTCGCCCGCCGGTACGAACGCCGTGGCCTGCCCACCTCACCCGACCATGTGCTGATCACCAACGGCGCCCAGCACGCACTGGCCCTGCTGACCAGGACCCTCGTCTCGCCACGCGACCGGATCGTGCTCGACCACCCGACGTATCCGCACGCGATCCGGACATTCACCGACGCACGCGCCCGGCTGCTCCCGGTCGCGCTCACCCCGGAAGGCTGGGACGCCGGACAGCTCCGCGCGGTGAGCCGGGACGCGGACCTGGCCTACCTCATCCCGGATTTCCACAATCCGACCGGCCGGTGCATGCCTTCGGCAGTACGGGAACGGCTTTCCCCCGGCTGTCCGGTACTGGTCGACGAGACGATGGCCGAGCTGGCACTGGACCAGCCCGTTCCGGAGGCATTCGCGCGGTACCACCCGTCCGCGATCAGCATCGGCTCTGCCGCCAAGAGCATCTGGGGCGGACTGCGGATCGGCTGGATCCGGGCGCGTCCCGCCCTGCTCGATCGCGTCGCCCAGCTCCGGTCCGGCCTCGACCTCGGCACCCCGGTGCTCGAACAGCTCGCCACCGCGGTGCTGCTGGACGGGCCGGACACCTACCAGAGCGCGCGGCTGGAGAAAGTGCGCGCACAGCGGGAAACCCTGCGCGCGGCGCTTGCCGGACAGCTACCGCAGCTTGCCGTCCCGCAGCCGCCGGGCGGGCTGGCGCTGTGGACGACGTTCCCGAAACCGATCAGCTCGCGGCTCGCGGCCATCGCGCCCGAGTACGGGGTCACGATCGCCGCCGGGCCGAGGTTCGGCGTCGGCGGCGCGTTCGAACGCAACGTCCGGCTCCCCTACACACTCCCGGACGACCAGCTCACCGAGGCGGTCCGCCGCCTCGCCCGCGCCCACCACGCGGTGACCAGGGGAGAGACCGGGCACCACGAACCGGCGTCCGTCGCGTAGCGCTCACCGTGGCGGGCTGATCCCCGCCACGACCAGCGCGAGCAGCCGTCGTGCCGCGGGAGGATCGTGTTCGGTGGCGAGCGCGAGACCGGCGATCACCGTCAGCAGGTCCTCGGCGGTCACTTCGGGCGCCACGACGCCGTCCCGCACCGCGCGGGAAAGCAGGGGTGCGCTCGCCTCGGCCACCGTCGCCGCACAGCCCTCGTTCGATGCGCTGTCGTGGTCCGCGAGCAGGGCGTTCGCCAACCCCCGCGCGTCGATCGCGTAGTCGGTGAGCAGTTCCAGCCACTCCAGCAACGCGGCGCGCGCGTCCGCCGTCTCGGCCAGCTCACCGGCGCGAGCGCACAAACTCTCGACCCGATCGCGGAAAACCGCCTCCAGCAGCGCCCGCCGCCCGGGGAAGTGCCGCCGTACAGTTCCCGAGCCGACCCCGGCGACGCGCGCGATGTGCTCCAGCGAGGCGTCCGCCCCGTGCGCCGCGACCTCCTGCTCGGCCACCGCGAGGATCCGCGCGTAGTTGCGCCGGGCATCCGCACGCCGGACGGTCATCCGGTTCACCTCCGAACAGCAAGCGGCGGGGCCCGCCAGTTAGGTGTACGGTAGCAGGCATAAGTGGCGGGCCCCGCCGGTTAAGCCTCGGAAAGGAATCCCCGATGTCTGCTCCCGCGCCCGTACTGGTCACCGGCGCCACCGGAAAGCAGGGCGGCGCCACGACTGCCGCCCTGCGCAAGGCGGACGTCCCGGTCCGGGCGCTGGTCCGCAATCCGGCAAGTGACCGGGCCCGTGCCGTCGCGGCACTCGGCGCCGAACTGGTCACCGGCGATCTGCTCGACTTCGATTCGGTCCGCCGCGCGGTCGAGGGTGTCCGCGGGGTCTTCTCCGTGCAGATGCCTGACCTGGAAGACCTGCAAGGCGATGCCGAGTGGGTGCAGGGCCGCAATCTGGTCGACGCGGCACAGGCCGCCGGCGTGCCGCAATTCGTGCACACGTCGGTGGCCGGCGCCGGTGAGCACCGCGAAGCACCCGGCTGGCAAGAGGGCCGCTGGGCGGCGATGGAGCACTACTACGAGACGAAGACCGCACTACAGGACCGGGTCCGCGAAGCAGGCTTCCCGTCCTGGACGTTGCTCAAGCCCGCCTTCTTCATGGAAAACTTCCTGCCGCCGTTGTTCCTGCTCCCGAACGGCCCGGAAGGCGGACTCGTGACGGTCATCAAACCGCACGTCGAGGTCCCCCTGGTCGCGGTTGCCGACATCGGCACCGCGGCGGCCGCCGCCTTCGCCGCCCCGGAACGGTTCCACCGGGTCGAACTGGACCTGGCAGGCGATCGGCTCACGATGACCGAAATCGCCGACGTGCTCTCCCGCACCCTCGGCACCCCGCTGACCGCGCCGGACCTGACCCCGGACGAGGCGCTGGCCGCCGGGATGCCGGAATTCGGGCTCGGCCACGTATGGCTCAACGAGGTCGGCCAGCCCGGCAGCCCCGCCGAAGCCCGCGCGCTCGACCTGCCGCTCACGACCTTCGCCACGTGGGCAGCGGAGGCAAAACTGCGCTAAGCGAGTGGTTTTCTTGCAGCTGCGGAGGGTGAGAAATGCGCAGAAGCGGTTGGTGTAGCGGTCGTATCGGGTGGCGAGTCGGTGGTGGCCGAAGAGCCCGGCGACGGATCGTTCGATGACCCAGCAGTGTTTGCCGAGTTTCCTGCTCGAATCGGCACCCTGCCGGCGAACCCCATGCACCGGAATCAGCGGCCCCACCAACACCCACAACTCATCCGGAGACACGCGCTAAGGCACCCTCGAGTGCACCAGGCGGGTGTATTCGGCCAGCAGTGCGGCCAGGTCGGTGTGCGCGCCTTCGGCGAGCAACTGCTGGTGTCCCACGAGCATCGCCAGGCCCAGTGAGGTGAGGGTGCCGGCCAGCGCCGCGTCGCCGACCAGTCCCTGCACCGCGCGGCCGACCGTGCCTACCCTGGCCTCGTCCACACGTTTCTGGACTGCTCGCACGGTCTCGTCGTTCATCGACCACGCCCGGATCGCCGCCTCGGCCTGGTGCGGCAGGCCGAGCGTGAGGTCCATCAGCGCGGCGAAGTCGGCTTCCGGACCTTCGGTGCCGAAGTGCCCCTCGGCGAGGATCCGGACCTGGCGTTGCTCCCAGAATTCCAGCAGGCTCCCGACGAACCCGGGCCAGCCACCGAAATGGTGGTAGAACGAACCGCTCGTGACTCCCAGTTCGCCGCACAGCCTGCCGACGTTGAGCCCGGCGAACCCGTTCGCGGCGAGCAAGGCCAGCGCCGCGTCGAAGTACTGCTGCCTGGTGACGGCAGGCATCAGACGCGCCGACTGCGGTCCTGCCAGTACGGTTCCCGCAGCGTCCGCTTGAGGATCTTGCCGGTTGCGTTGCGCGGCAACGCTTCCAGTACGTCCACCGTCCGCGGGCACTTGTAGTGCGCCAGCCGTTCCCGGCAGTACTCGATCAGCTTGCCGCCGTCGACGGATTCCCCCGGCAGCGGTGCGACGACGGCCTTGACCTGCTCGCCCCAGCGGTCGTCGGGCACCCCGATCACGGCCACCTCCGCCACCCCGGGGAACTCCGCCAGCACCCGTTCCACCTCCGGTGAGTAGACGTTTTCGCCACCGGTGATGATCATGTCCTTGACCCGGTCCTCGAGGAACAGGAACCCGCCGTCGTCGAGCCGACCGACGTCGCCGGTACGCACCCAGCCGTCCACAATGGTCTCCGCGGTCGCCTCCGGTTTACCGAGGTATCCCGACATCCGCTGGCCGGTGCGGACCCACACTTCGCCACTGGTACCGGAACCCTCGATGCGCACCTCGACCCCCGGCAACGGGGTACCCGCCGACTCCAGCCGCTGCGGGTGCGCCGGATCGCGGTGCGCGGGCGGGTCCAATGTGGTCACCGCACCGGACAGTTCGGTCATGCCGTAGACCTGGACGAAGTTCGTCGCTGGCCAGGCCGCCAAAGCCTTGCGCAGCAAGGGCAACGGCATCGGCGACGCCCCGTAGCCCAGGTACTTGAGCCGGGAGAACGCGGCAATCGCCTGCTCCCCCGCCTGCACCACGGCAGCAACCACGGCGGGCACCAGGAACGCGTGCGTGGCACCGGCCGCGAGTGCCGCGAACAACGACGCGGCATCCGGTTCGCGGGTCATGATGGTCGGCTCGCCGGAGAGGAAACCGACGATGGCGTAACAACTTCCGCCCACGTGGAACAGTGGCATCGCGACCAGGTTGAGGTCACCGGACCCCAGCGGGAAGGCAGTGCCGGTCGCTGCCCCGTGCGCGAGCACGCTGCGATGCGTGAGCACTGCCCCCTTCGGAAAACCCGTGGTACCACTCGTGTACATGACCAGCACGCCGTCGTCCGGAGTCGCTTCGGGCGCTTCGGTACGCGGTTGTGCACTGGCCACGAAGGCCTCGAACTCGTCGTCCGCTCCGCCGACCACGACCAGTTCGCGCACCGCCGGAAGCCGGTCGCGAATACCCGCCACCACCGGCATCAGCTCCGCCCCGACGAACACGATCTGCGCACCCGAATCGTTCAGCACGTAGACCAGTTCCTCCGCGGACAGCCGCCAGTTGACGATCGCCGTTGCCGCGCCGAGGCCGGCTGCCGCGAAGGTGACCTCGACGCAGGCCGGGTGGTTCTTGTCCACGAACGCGACCCGGTCACCCCTGCCGATGGCCGCGCCGGCGAGCGCCGCAGACAGCCGCCGCACGCGTTCGTCGAACTCGGCCCAGGTGTGCGTGCGTTCGCCGAAGGTCAGCGCCGGACGGTCACCGCGCTGCTCGGCCCAGTGCGAGAGAACTTCGCCCAGTATGCGGAATCGGGGGCGGACGTCTGCGGGCATGCGGCAATCCCTTCGGCCGGCACTGGCACCATAGAGAGCTCTATGGTGCGCGCCCGCCCCGCCGGCGTCAACCGGTGAACTGCGCCAGCACACCTTCCACACTGCGCACCACCACGTGCGCGGCGGCCCGCTCGGCCGGGGGCCGGTCCGGCCGTTCTGCCTCGTGCCGCCAGCGGAGAACGGCATCGAGCCCGGCGTCGTAGACCGCACCGGGATCACTGCCGATTTCCAGACCGAGCCGTTCCTCCGGCGCGGTGCCCTGCGCGCCCATCAGCTTTGCCGCTTCGTCGGCCGGATCGCCGGACAGCGCGGTCCGGCCGCCCCGGATGTCGGCGATCAAACGCAGTTCGCGGAAATCGTGCGCGGTCGCGGAGAAGCGCTCGACGCGCGCAGCAAGGCGGTCGCTGTGCGGGCGTGGTTCAGCCTGCAGCACTGTCTCCAGGCTGATCACCGCGGTGCGCGCGCGGAGCACTTCGGCGCGCGCGGCGAAGCAGCCCGCGACGGTGTCCTGCAGTTCGCCGAGGCCACTGCGCCGGACGAGTTCGTTGGACAGCTTCAGCCGGTTGTCACAACCCGTGCGAATCAACGTGAGCGCGAGCTTCAAGCCGAAGAGCCCGAACCTCGTCACGAGCGAACGTCGCGTCTCAGCCGATACCGGGCCCGGGAAAGCCGGATCAGTGAACGCGTCGACGGAGATCAGGTACCGCTCCAGCTCCTCGCGTGGCACTGCCGCGAAGGCGGCCAGCAGCTCGAACTCGTCTTCCGTGAACGCGCGAGCGCCGTACGCGAGTTGCCCGGCCACTGCGATCACGCCTTGAAAGCCACTGCACAACGGATCTTCACGCCAGGCGCGCCGTGCGAGCTGCTTCGCGGACAGCAGCGCGTCGATCCGCCCTGCGCCCGTTTCGTCAGCGCGCGCAAGGACCAGCACCGTGTCGACTGCAGTCTGCCGCGCAAACGTAGACGTCGTTGTCGGGCGAAGCCCAGCCAGTTCGTCGGGTTCGAGGTGGCGAAGCAGCCGTATGGAGGCGTCGGTGCGCGTCGCCGGCGAAGGGTCGTCAACGAGCTCCAGGTCACGAAGCGGGCGAGACGGCCAATCACCGAGTGCTGAGGTGAGTGTGGACTTCCCAGTCCCCGCAGCGCCGGTGACGCCGACCCGTAGCGGCTCGTCGAGATGGTCGAGCGCTTCGCGCAACAACGTGGACGCGCGTGGACTGCCCCGATAGAAGGCGCACGCGTCGGCCAGAAGCGCGCGGACGTCTTCAGTCACGCGGAAAGCTCCTTCGGCGCTCGTCCGGCGCGCAGGCCGAGTTCGCCGGCACGCTGGTGCAATCCGGCCAGCCGGTCGATTTCCCGGCGCAGCTGGGCAGTGCGCCGTTCCCGCTCGGCCGAACCGGCGATGATCGTCTCGCGTTCCCGGGTCAGCTCGTCGGCGAGGTCCTCGGCGAGCGCGGTGAAGTGGTCCCGCAGCTTCCGCTGCACATGCCGGATCGCGTCCCGGCACTCCTTGCTGAACTGCAGGAACACGTCATCGACATGGCGCTGCGCGGTCATTTTCGCCACTGCCTGCCGACGCTGCCGGCGCATCCCGCCCTCGTCGCTGATCGTCTTCGCGGCGAACGCGACACCTGCGCCGAGCGAGATCGGGTTGAGCAGCGGCAATCCGGCCAGCCCGGTCACCAGCCCGAACATCAGCACACCGCCGTAGGAACCCCGCAGTCCGGTGAACGCCTTCTGGCCGATCTTGAACCGCTCGATCCGCGGCTGCCGGACCTGGGCGATCCGATCCGCGCCGGAGTCGGGGGAGGTCACCTCCTCCAGGTCGTACTGCACCCCGAAGCTCACCGCGACCGCCTGTGCAATCCATTCCGCGCGCTCCGCGGTGAAGGTGTAGGTGGTCTCGACGGCTTCGGCCAGCGTGCGATCGAGCCACGGACCGAACTCGTCCCACACCTTCACCGGATCGCCACGGTCGAAGGTCTCGTCGATCGTCTCCACGATGCGCCGCGTGCGCTCCCGCAGATCGTATTCGGCATCCGACTGCAGGTCCGCGATCTCGTCGGAAAGCAGGTTCTGCCAACGGCTGTTGCGCCTGCGCAGGTCGTCGGCCCGGCGCTGGGCGCGGTGCAGCAACGTCGTCTGGTCGACCCCGGCCTCCTGTCCGGCCGCCTCCGCCCGCACCCGCAACGTCTCCACCAGCTCGGCAGCCGCCGCCCGTACGCTCACCGCGGCGAGCAGCGCGGCCTGGCTCTCCGGTGTTCGCGACACCTGGCCGGCGATCCAGCCGAGCAGCTCCGGGAATCCGGACCGCGCGTTGAGCTCCTGGTCCCCCGCCGTCGCCGCGGCGAACCGCACGGTCGAGGACATCGGCAGCACGGCCGCGTCGATCCCGGCCTCGGACAGCGCCGTGCGATTCCGTTCGGCGACCGCACGCCAGCTCGGACAGACGTCGATCTTGGTGAGCGCCAGCACGACGTGCGGGCACCAGGTGCGGATGTGATGGGCCAGTGCGAGTTCGGCCGGGCTGAGGGCGGTCGTGGCGTCGGAGACGAGGACCACGGCGTCGGCGTCGGCCAGCACGTCGAGTGCAGCGGCCGTGCGCGGCGAACGCGGATCCCCGACCGCGGGCGTGTCCACGAGGACGAGGCCACTGGACAGCAGATCCCGCGGAACCCCGACCTCGACCCGGCGCAGGGAACCGGCAGGCCGGGCGCCGACCTCCCCGGTCAACCGTTCGACCGGCACCGGGATGCGCTCGTCGGCACGTCCGACGAGGGTCGCACCGGGTTCGGCGGCGTAGCCGATTTCGACCGGCACCGCGGGGGTGGATGCGTCGCCGACCGCGCAGACCGGGGCGTTGAGCACCGCGTTCACCAGGTAACCCTTGCCCTGTTTCGCGAAGCCGAGCACCGCGATCCGGGTGCCGCCGGGCGGCCGGTCCCGGCGCCGCAGCAACCGCTGCGCCAGGTCCGCACGGCCGTGCGTCCGGCAGGCATCCAAGGTCTCGTCGAGCACGTCGAGCCAAGCAGGAGCCGTCACGACGATGCAGTGTCCCCCAGGTACGGGGAGTATCGAAAGCGGGTGGTGGCTCCGCGGGCGCACCCAGCCCGCGAAGCCACCACCGGAACGCCTCTGCTCAGAGGGAAAGGTGCAGCTCGCCGCCACCGTGCGGGGTCTCGGCGCCTGCGTGCAGGTCAATGCCGAGGCCCTGGTGGGCAGCGTCGGACACCGACGAAACGGTGTCGTGGACCGCACCGAGGCCCGCGTCGGTACCGCTGTGCACCGCGCCGGCGCCCGCATCGGTACCGCTGTGCACCGCGGTGTCGGCGCCGGCACGCTCCGTACCGAGGTCCGGCGCGCCGTTCGTGAGCGACTGCACCTCGTGGGTGGCAGTGCCCGCGACGTGGTTCAGGCTCTGCGCGCTGAGCGCACCGCTGAGGCTGCCCACGTGCTCGGTGGCCGTGCCGACGAGGTCGCTGACGTGGCCGGCCACGCCGCCACCGGCCTCGGCAAGGTGACCGGCAGTCTCGCTCGCCGGCTGGGCGGCAGCCGCCACGTCGCCGGCCGACACCGGGGCCGCGGCCGAGGCGCCGCCTGCCACGTCCTGAACCTGGTCGACCGCACCGCCGACCACGTCCTGGACCTGCTCGACCGCACCGCCCGCCGCCTGCGCGACCGGGGCCGCGTCCAGACCGTGGGCCAGGTCCTGGCCGAGGGCGAGCGCACTGGTCGGGTCCTGCGCGAGCGCGGTCACCGACGCGGCGGTGTTCTGCACCTCGCCGACGCCCGGCAGATCGACCGCGGGCACACCCGGCACCGCGGGCACACCCGGCGCACCGGAACCGGCCGGAACACCCGGGATCGCCGGGATACCCGGCAAGCCGGGGAGCGCGGGCACGCCGGGGATCGAGGACGGCTCGCCGATGGCAGACAGGCCCGGCAGCTCACCGGCCGAGGGCAGGCCGGCCGGAGCGTCGACCGCAGGGAGGCCGAGCGACGCGGTGAGGGCCTGCAGCTGGTCGATGGCACCCTGCGGGCCGTCGGAGACGGCGCCGGTCAGGTCGCCGGCCTGCGGCAGCTGGCCGAGCCCGGCAAGGCTGTCGACCGGGACGTAGTCGAGCACCAGCGGGAGGACGTCGTGCACGTCGGCGGCGCTGACGTCGCCGAGTCCGGCGGCGCCGAGCGCCGCCTGCGGGTCCTGGCCGAACGCGGCCAGCGCGGCCGGATCACTGAGCAGGTTGAGCGTGAAGTCGTGCAGAGTCTGCACCGGGTCCATGGGGGGATCTCCACTTGTCGTTCTTACGGGGAAAGCCCGGACCTCCCCGTCCGGGCTGGCGATCAAGGTAGGGAGGGGGCACCCCCGCTCACATCGGGGTTTACACCCAGTCGCGCCTCGATCAGCCGTTAGGGGGTCGATATGAGATCGTTAGGGAGTTAGGGGCTCGGACACGCGGAACCCGGTTGGGTTAAATCCCACCCCACTCTTGCCCGACTCCCTCAACCGGGTGAGGATGCGTACGCGTTCCGTGATTGCGCCCCTCGGCCCAGCCGTGATGCGACGAAGGGAGGAAGCGGCGGTGCCCTACGTGCTCGGCATCGATGTCGGCCCGGCCCGGACCCACGCCGCAACCCGCCGCAGGCAGGGTGATCCATGGGCCGATCCGGAGCCGCTGTGGCTGGGCGAATCCGGTCCGGCCGCGGCGACCGCGCTCTTCCTCGACGACGAGGGCTACCTGCTCACCGGCGACGCGGCCGCGCAGGCCGGGGCCACCGTGCCGGCCAGGCTGCTCACCGGTTTCCACCGGCGGATCGGCGACGACGTGCCGGTGTTCGTCGGCGGCGAGCCGTTCACCCCGGAATCGCTGAGCACGGTCGTCGTGGACGGTGTGGCCGAACTCGCGGGCAGGGATCTCGGCGGAACACCCCGGCATCTCGTCGTCACCCACCCCGGTGACTGGGGTGGTTACCGGCGCGAACTCCTGCGTCACGCGCTGGCCGATGGCGGCTTCGCGGCGGTGACGCTCGTACCCAGTGCGCTCGCCGCGCTGTACGCCCACCTCCCGGAACCCGAGCCGGGCGACCGGGCGGCGGCGGTGTGCGAGTTCGGGCCGGACGGCGTCACCGTCACGCTGGCGACCGCTTCCGGCGCGAGTGGCTGGATATCCCGCAGCAGCACCGAAGGTGTGGCCCCCACGGCCGCGGTGAGCAGCGCTTTCGGTCTCGCACACGCCGCGAACGTCAGCCCGGAAACGTTGGCAGGCATCGTGTTCTGCGGAGAGCCGGGACCCGGTGTGCTGCCGGGTCGCCTGCCGTGCCCGGTGTTCGCCGGCCCCCGGCCCGCCTTGACCGCGGCGATCGGCGCGAGTGTCCTCGCCTCCCAGCGGACCGGCGCCGTCGCAGCACGGACGAGCGCGCTGACCCGGCTCGAGCCCGCCGCCGAAACCACGCTGCTGCCCCGGCTCGACGAATCCCCCGAACTTCCCGAACGGCCCGAACGGCCGCCGGTGGAGATCACCCCGTTCACGCTGCCCGAACCCGAAGGCGCCGCGAAGCTGCTCCGCCGCTGGCGTCCGCTGGCGGCCACCGCCGCCGTGCTCGCCATCGCCTCGACCATCCTGATCGCCACCCTGACGTCGCACGAAGCGACCGCGGACCGAGAATCCACTCCTCCTCCCCCTCCCCCGAGCTCGTGCACCCACCCGGCCACGGCTCCCTCCGGTGAAGGTCACTGTTGAACGCACTGCTGGCGAAAACCGACACTGTGCACCCTGCCGCCCGCCGGCTCCTCGCGGAGCACGACGCGGCCGCGACCCCGGTCCGGCTGGTCGTCATAGCCCCCGGCGGCTACGGCAAAACCGCCCTGCTCGGCGCGCTGGACCGCGGGTACCGCGCGGCCGGCGTCGACGCCACCGTCATCGACGACGCCGACCAGCTCGACGACGAGGACCTGGCCAGACTCACCGCACTGGCCGCCGCCGCCGAAGGCCCGCTGGTGCTGGCACACCGCCCGAGCCCGCGTGCGGACGCGCTGCGCAGCCTCGGCGAGACCTTCCGGCTGCCGCCACTGGACGTCGACGAAGTCGCCAAGCTCGCCCGGCACCGCACCGGCCACCCGCTGGACGCCGCCGCGGCCGCCGCACTGCACGCCCGCACCGGCGGCGTCCCCAGGCTGGTGGAACGCGTCGTGACCGATCGGCTGGACGCCTTCCGCGCCGAACTGGCCGACCTCGACGACGACGTCCTCCGCTACCTGATCGCCGCCGAAGCCGGCGCCGGGCGCAATCTGGACCTGTTGGGCACGCTGCTGGACCGCTCCCCCGACGCGCTGGCGGAGGTGGTGGACGGCGCCCGCGCAACCGGCCTGCTGGACACCGAGGACGCGCTGCTGCCGGTTGCCGCCGAAGCCGTCCGCGCCTACGCCCCACCCGCGCGACGCCTGGCGGCCGTCCAGCAGCTGGTGGAAACCCAGCTGCTCCGGGGACTGCCCATCCTCGACCTCGCCCGGTCGTTACTGGATGCGGGCAGCTCCGGTGCCTCCGCGGCAACCGCTTTCGCCACCGCGGCCCATGAAGCGCTGTCGAGCGACACGAAACTGGCTGCCCGTCTCTTCGAAGCCGCCGCCGACGCGGGTGCGCGCGAGGCGGCGACCACCACCGGCTGGGCCCGAGCCGCAGCCCTGTCCGGAGACTTGGACACCGCCCTGCGCCTCGGCGACGGCATGCTGTCCGACGAAGACCCCGAATGCCGCGCCGCAGGAGCGGAGATCGCGGCCACTGTCCTGGCCCACCGAGGCGAACTGGCCCGGAGCGCAGAGCTGTACCGGTGGGCAGCCGCGACCGACAGCACCCAACACCCCACCCCGACACCGGCCGACGCCACGCCCCGAACCGCCGTCACGCCACCAAGCCACTCTCAGCCGGCCGAAAACACCCACGGCGACCCGGTGGCGGACTCCGTACCAAGCCACGAACCGTCGTCCGCCGTACATTCCGGCCGGCCCGAACGCACCGTGCCTGGACAGTTTTCCGGTGCGGACTCCGGTTTCCGCCACCCGCAAGAGCTCACCGGCAGCCGAGCCCCCAGCGAGGGCTACCGATGGGCCGGGCCGGGTGCGGTCGACGCGTTCGCCGCGATCGCGCTCGTCGGGACCGGCCAGGCCGACGGCGGGCGGGCGCTCGCTGCCTCGCCCGCACGCGGGGCTGCTCCGACGTTGTTCACCGGAGCCGCCGCCCGTACCGCGAACGGCATCGTGGAATCGGTGACCGGGTACGGAACCGAGGCGTTGCCGGAGCTGGTCGGTGCCGCCGCAATGCTCGAACCCGCCATGGGCGGGGCACCGCTGCCGGACAGCCCGGCCGCCCTTGCCGGGCTCGCCGGACTGCATTCCGGGGAACTGGCACTCGCCGAGTCGGTGCTGCAGCGTGCGTTGACGAACGGTGTCGGCGGCGACCTGCTCACCACCCGGCACCGGCTGCTGCTCGGCTGGGTCGCCATGACCAGCGGGAACCTCGCCACCGCGGCCGAACACCGGGCCGCCGTGGCAGGCACGAAACTGGAGGCCCGCGACGAGCTGTTCTTCACCGCCCTCGAACTGGGGCTGGCCAGGAGGGCGAGCGATCTCGTCGGCCTGCAGCGTTCGTGGGATCGCGCCTACCAGGCATCGATGCGCCAGCAGGTGGACCTGTTCACCCTGCTTCCCTTGGGAGAACTGGCCATCGCCGCTGCACGGACCGGCGCGCAGGCCAAGCTCGCCCACCGCCTCGAACGTGCGCACACGATGCTCGACCAGCTCGGCAATCCTCCGTTGTGGACAGTCTCGCTGTACTGGCACGAACTACACGCCGCGATCACATCGGAAGATCGGGCGGCGGCCGAACGGCAGTTGTGGGCGCTGACCCAGTTCGCGGACTGCGGCCGCTACCCGGCCGCGCTCGCGCGCGCCGCCACCTGCTGGCTGTCGGTGGTCGGCGGCACGTTCGATCCCGACGAGATCTCCGGGGCCGCCGCGGAACTGCACGAGCTGGACCTCTGCTGGGACGCCGCCCGGCTGGCGGGCCAGGCCGCGATCCGCACGTCGGACCGCAAGGCGATGGTGCAGCTGCTGGAAGCGGCCCGTCAGTTCCAGGGCACCACGGGACGCCCCGACTCCCCTGCCCCGGCGACCGGCAGCGCCCCCGGGCCAAGCGCTCTGAGCGAACGGGAACTGGAGGTCGCCCGCCTGGTGGTCGACGGCCTGACCTACAAACAGGCAGGCAGCAAACTGTTCATCTCGGGCAAGACCGTGGAACACCACATGGCCCGCATCCGGGGCAAACTCGGCGCCTCGGACCGCAGGGAGCTGCTGGCCACCTTGCGTGAGCTGCTCGCCAAACCCGCCCGGCCCTGACCCCGGCGCGCGGCTCAGTCCCGGCTCGGGCCGAACCGTTCGGTCCGGATCGACTGCGCTGCATGCCCCAGCGAGAGCAGGAGGTCGGCCACGGTTTCGACGAATCCGGTGGGTCCGCAAAGGTAGGTGGTAGCCCCGAACTCCGGCGGCCACGCCACCGCGTTGAGCGTGGCCGCGTCGATCCGCCGCGGGATGCCGGCACGGCCCTCCGGCAACTCACGCGTGTAGACGTAAGTGATGTCCAGACCCGCGTACGGCGTGCGAAGTTCCTCGGCGTAGTACCGCTCGGCCGGAGTCCGCACCGAGTACAGCAGCCGGAACAACGCCCGGCTCCCGGCCGCACGCCGGGCGCGGATCATCGCCATCAACGGTACGATGCCCGACCCGCCCGCGACGAGCAGCACCGGCTCCGGTTCGACGGGCTGCCATATGAACCAGCCACCGATCGGCCCGCGGATCTCCACCGGATCGCCGATCGCGTACGGCCCGGTGAGGTGTTCGGAAACCTCGCCGTCGGGAACCCGTTGCACGGTGAGCTCGACGCGATCGCGATCCGGCGGCGCGGCAAGCGAATAGCTGCGCTGCGCGGTGTACCCGTCGGCCGCGGTGAGCCGAACGTCGACGTGCTGGCCGGCGAGGTGTCCCGGCCAGCCGGCCACGTGGAACACCAGCGTGCGCGCCGTCGCCGTCTCCTGCCGGATCTCCGCGAGCCGGGCCACCCGCCACGCTAATCGCCCTGATACCGCTGTTCCCGCCATGGATCTCCGTAGTCGTGGTAACCGGCCGTTTCCCAGAACCCCGGGGCGTCCTTGGTGCCGAGCCGCAGTTCGCGGATCCATTTCGCGGACTTCCAGAAGTACAGCTGCGGCACGACCAGCCGAGCAGGCCCGCCGTGCTCGGGCACGAGCGGCTGTCCGGCGTACTCGTAGGCGATCCAGGCCGGTCCGAGCAGATCGGCAAGCGGGATGTTCGTGGTGTAGCCGCCGTAGGACCGCGCCAGCACGTAGTCGGCAGCGGTGTCCAGATCACCGAGCAGCGTGTCCACCCGCACACCGCGCCAGCGAGTGTCGAGTTTGGACCATTGCGTGACGCAGTGAATGTCCACAGTGAACTGTTCACTCGGCAGCGCGAGCAGCTCCCGCCACGTCCACGAGCGGCGGGCACCGCGCTCGGTCACCACGGCGAACTCCCACCGGTCCCGGTTCACCCGCGGCGTCGGACCGACGGACAGCACCGGGAAGTCCTCGGTGAGGTGCTGCCCCGGCGGCAACCGGGGGTTGTTCCCCCGCGCGCGCCCGGTGAACCCCGGCGTGACGACTCGCATCGCGCTCCTCCCGGCCCGGCGAACTGCTCGCCCCGAGCCTACCCGCGGACGTGCAGGCCAAGCGACGTGACGAGCACCGTGGCCTGTTCCGGGGAAACGATCGCCTCGGCCAGCCGCGCACGCACCGGATCGAGCGCCGAGAGGTCGCTGCCCCGCAGCTCGGCACGGGTCAGATCGACGTTCTCCAGTTCGGCCCCGGACAGGTCGGCGTCGGAGAACTCCGCACCCACGCAGTTCGCCGCGGTGAGATTCGCCTCGCGCAACCGCACGCGCTGGAACGCGACCCCACGCAGATCCGCGCGGTGCAGGTCCACGAACGACCAGTCGCCGCCGGTCACCCGCATCGGCCGCAGTTCGCACTCCTCGAACCGGCTGCCCACGAACTTGCACCCGGTGAACTCGGTGTCGAACAGGTTGCACCGGGTGAACACGCATCCGGTGAACGCCGAATCCGTGTGCCGTGAAGCGTTGAACCGCACATTCCCGAACCTGCAGTCGGTGAACGTGACCCCCCGCGTTTCCGACTCGGTGAAGTCGATCTCGCGGAACTCGCACCGCACGAACCGGCGCGCGGTCAGCTGCTCCGCATACCAGTCTTCCCGGCGGTAGACGCGTTCCTCCACCGTCTCGACACCGGACAGTTCCGGCTCCCGTGCAGGCACCTGGCAAGGGTAGCCCGTCGCACCACCGGGATTCCCGTCCCGGGCGGTTCGCAGTCACCCGGACGCAGGATTTTCCGGCGGTACCCCGGTCATCGCGATCCGGCTCCTGACCCCGGCAGCCACCTCCGGTTCTTCTTCCCTGCGTAACCGGCTCACCGCGCTGGGCGACGCGGCGAACACCACAGCCGGGAGCGACCGTCCGGCGACCGACCTACGATGAGCCGATGAGCGAAAACCGGTGGTTCGACGCCTGGGTGCCCTGGCCCGAACTCTCGGGCCTCGCCGCCGCAGGGCGGGCTTTGCTGCCGCCGGTGCCCGCGACGCCGGCCACGCTCGTCCGGATGGTCACCGAACAGCTCGTCGGCCGCCGTCTCACCACCACGGTGGAGGGCCACGAGGCCGGCCTGACCCTGACCGAACTCGACTACCCGGCCGATTCGCTCCGGCTGGCGACCGGCCGCGTCGGCGACGTCCGCATCGTCGCAGAGGACGTCGACTGGCCGGAGCGGCCATCCGGCACCGACCCGGCCGAACATCCCCCGGTAAGCCGGATTCCGCTGCGCCGCGTGACCGTGCTGGCACGGGATGTGCGAGTACGCGGACTGCCGTCACCCACCTTCGTACCGACCGCCGTGGAACTGCACATCGCGGTGAGCGGTGACGTCGTAGGGCAGCGAGTGGCCCGGACACGGCCTGCGCTGCTCGCAACCCCGCATCCGGACGGTTTCCGGGTGCGCTGGCGGAAACGGCCGCACTGGGGACACCTGGCTTTCGTCGCCGGTGTCGAGGACTGCGGAGTGGTCCTGACCCCCACTACCGTCCACATCGGACGCTGGAAGACACGGCTCCCGCACCGGATCCGGCCGATCGTGCTGCCCCTGCCGGATCTGCCGAAGGGCCTGCGGCTGACCGGGGTGCAACCAGGCGAGGACGAGCTGGTACTGACCACCGCCGCCGACGAATGGCCCGGCCACCTGGCGCGCATCCCGCTGCCCGACATCCTGACCTGGCTCACGACGGCCGCGATGACCCTGACCCTGCCCGGAATACGTCCGCGCTCCTGACACCGGCGCACTGCCTGGGTGACCGCGGCGGTCGATGCGGGGTGCCGAGAGGGACCATGACTCCGCCGCCATAATCACCTGATCAGGGCATTTTGTTCCGTGAAAACCGTTGGGGCACAAGGAAAGTTCGAATAGTCGCGATATTCCGGCCGGAACGCAGGGCTACTCTCGGGATCGAGCACCACACCGTTTCGAGGGGGGTACCACCGATGCCAGTCTCCACCGAACGATCCCGAAGACCCCGGGCGAAGTCCGCACCGGCCGCCGGCCTGTGTCCGCGTACCGGTTCAGAGCGAGGCCTGTTCCTCCACCGGCAGGCAGATCTCGAATCGCGTGTCGCCCGGCGCCGAGGTCACCTTGATGTCGCCCGAATGCCGGTCCACGATGATCCGCCACGAGATGTCCAGTCCCAGCCCGGTTCCCTCGCCCACGCCCTTCGTGGTGAAGAACGGCTCGAAGATGCGCAGCCGCACCTCCTCCGGGATTCCCGGGCCGGTGTCACCGATTTCCACCCGGATCTGCTTGCCGACCTGCCAGGTGCGCAAGGTCAACGTGCCTTCGCCGCCCATCGCGCACACTGCGTTGTCGACGATGTTGGTCCACACCTGGTTCAGCTCCGCCGCATAGGCAGGGACGCGGGCGATCGAGCGGTCGTATTCCTTGACCACGCGGATGCCGTCGCCGAGCTTGCCGGACATCATCACCAGCGTGGAGTCGAGTCCTTCGTGGACATCGATGAACTGGTGCGGCGCGCGGTCCATCTGCGAATACTGCTTCGCCGCACCGACGAGCGTGGAGACCCTGGCGGTGGAATCCTCGATCTCGCCCATCAGCATCTCGGTTTCGAGGGCGTAGGCGAGCCAGCGGATAGCGCCGTCGAGCAGACCTTCGCCGACCGATTCCAGCACGTGGTCCAGGCTTTCCGAGGTGAGCCCCGCGGCGACGAAGATGCTGGCAAGGTCCCAGCCCTGGTCGATCCCGCGCTCGTCGAACCAGTCGCCGATCTCGTCCTCGCGATCGGCCTGCTGCATCGCGCTCAGCTTGGGCGCGTCGCCGACCTGCTTCACGAGCCGTTCCTGCACATCGAGCAGGAGCTGGAGCAGATCGGGGTCGATGTCCTTCTTCGCGAGGACGGCGAGCTTGTGCCGCATCCCGGCGACCCGCTCGCGCAGCGCGGAGGTGGCCCGCACGGCAGCGGCGGCCGGATTGTTCAGCTCGTGCATGAGCCCTGCCGACAGTTCGCCGAGTGCGACCAGCCGACGGCGCGAGGAGACCAGGGCGTCGTTGTTGCGCCAGCCGAGGTACATGCCCTCCAGCAGATGCGCGGCCATCGGGAACCAGCGGCGGAACTCCACCGCGAACTCGGCCGCGGGCAGCGTGAGGAAGGTCAGGTCGCTCACCGCGTAGATCGTGGTGCTGTAGGTCGATTCGCTGTCCTGATACGCCAGGAACTGCGTGGCGCCACAGTAGGAACCACGCTGGTCCGATCGCTTGGTCTCGACCTCGGCGCCGGCCACCTGGCGCGTCATCCGCAGCGCGCCGCCGAGCAGCACGTAGAAGCAGGTTGCCGGGTCGCCCTCGCGGATCACCACGGAATCGGCCTTGAACTCCTCCACCGCAGCGTGCTCTTCGATCCAGTCGAGCTGCTCGGCGGTGAAGTGCTCGAACAGGAACAGACTGCGCAGTTCCTCACGCGACAATGCGGTCACTGTTCCTCCAGGTAACGGTGGACCAGGGTCACGGCCATCGCGCCTTCCCCAACGGCGGAGGCCACTCTTTTCACCGACTGCGAGCGGACGTCACCCGCCACGAACACTCCGGCGACGGACGCTTCCAGATAATGCGGATCCCGGTCGAGGTGCCACCCCGCCGGGCGGCGGCCGTCCTCGATCAGGTCCGGGCCGGTCCGGACGAAACCGTGTCCGTCCCGCAGGATCGCGTCCCCCAGCCACCCCGTACGCGGGGCGGCCCCGATGAAGATGAAGAGGTGCCCGGTGTCGAGATCCTCGGTCGCACCGTTCTCGCAGACCGTGATGGATTCGAGGTGGTCGTCGCCATGAGCCTTGACCACAGTGGTGTGCGTGCGCACGTGGACGTTGTCGATCGCGGCGAGCTGCTCGATGAGGTAGTGCGACATCGATGCCTCGAGCGAGGGGCCGCGCACGAGCAGTGTCACGTCTGCGGCGTGCCGGGAGAAGAACACTGCGGCCTGCCCTGCGGAGTTCGCGCCACCGACGATGTACACGTGCTCGTCGTGACACTCGGGCGCCTCGGTCGCCGCGGAGCCGTAGTAGACGCCACGGCCGGTCAGATGCTCGATGCCGTCCGCTTCGAGTGCCCGGTAGGTGACCCCGCTGGCGAGGATCACGGAGTGCGCGGCGAGTTCGGAACCGTCGCCGAAGGTGACCACGCGACTCGAACCGCGTGCCTCCAGGCCCACGACGTCTCGCGCGGTGAGCACCTCGGCACCGAACTTCTGCGCCTGGCGCCGGGCCCGATCGGTGAGCTGGGCACCGGACACACCGTCCGGGAATCCGAGGTAGTTCTCGATCCGGGAGCTGGTGCCCGCCTGGCCGCCGGTGGCCTTCCGCTCGACCAGCACCGTGCGAAGGCCCTCGGACGCGCCGTACACGGCCGCGCCGAGCCCGGCCGGACCGCCGCCGATCACCACGAGGTCGTAGAAGTCCTGTGCCGGCCGTGTGGACAGGCCGACCGCGTCGGCGATCTCGCTGCCGGAAGGCTGCTTCAGCACCGTGCCGCCGGGCGTGACCACCACCGGGATGTCGGTGTCGCATGCGCCGGCCGCCTCCAGGATGCGACCGCCCTCTTCGTCGTCGACGGAGTACCAGCGGTAGGGCACCGCATTGCGGGCGAGGAAGTCGCGCATCCGGAACGACGGCGCGGAGTACCGGTGGCCGATCAGCTTCGTCTCCTCCACCGGCCGGTCACCGACCGCCAGCCATGCCTCCACCAGGGAGTCGATGACCGGGTACAGCTTCTCCTCCGGCGGGTCCCAGGGTTTGAGCAGGTAGTGGTCCACATCGACCACGTTGATGGCCTGGATCGCCGCGTCGGTGTCCGCGTAGGCGGTCAGCAGCGCACGGCGGGCGTTGGGGAACAGGTCCATCGCCTTCTCCAGGAAGACGATGCCGTCCATGTGCGGCATGCGGTAGTCGGCGAGAATGGCCGCGACGGCATCGCCACGCAGCTTGATCTCGCGGAGCGCGTCGAGCGCGTCCGCGCCCGAATCGGCACGGATCACGCGGTAGTCCCTGCCGTAGCGGCGACGCAGGTCCCGCGCGACCGACCGCGACACAGCGGGATCGTCGTCCACGGTCATCAGGATCGGCTGGCTCACAGTCGACAGCCTACGACCTGTGCGCGTACCCGGACCGCGACCTCGGGGACCGGTGCACACCGCGGCCGCCACCACGGCGTGCACCGGTGGTCCGAGTGGCGGCTACGGGTAGCTCACCAGGTTGACCGGCTTCGTCCCTTCCGGGGTCGGCTCGCCGGCATCGTTGATCACGTGCGTGATGGTGCCCTGGTTGTTCAGCGACACCGTCACCATGTCGTGGAACCGGACACCCGGCGCGTCCGGCGCTTCGAACGCGTGCGCACTGGCCACCGACGGGTTGGTGCTGAAGAAGCAGTAGCTGCCCAGCCCCCACGCCTCGTGCCTGGTCACGTCCGGAGCGACCCGGTAGGCGGAGTACCCCTCGGTGGAGCCGTTCATCCAGCCTGCCTGGTCCGGGACGTCGTAGGGCATCTCGTTCTGGAAGAAGTAGGTGCGCCCGCCCTCGCCGTTCCACTCCACCTGGGTCTTCTGGTAGTGCTCGACGAACAGGCCGTAGGTCGTCACGTCGTCGCCGTTCACCACCAGGCCGGTGTCCGCGGTGTTCGTGTCCCACCCGACGTAACCGCCGTCGGCACCGTGATCGGCACGCCAGATCCACATGTGATCACCGATCACGTTGTTGCTGTTGAGCACCAGGCTGGTGGTCGCCTTGCCTGCGGCCGCGCCACCGACCCGGAAGAACACGTCGTGCAGCGACGTCGGGTCGGCGGCGTGGTTCGCGTCCGAGCCGGGCTGCCCGACCTGCATGAGGGTGTCCGAGTTCGTGGTGCCGGCGTCGACGAGCAGACCGGCGATCTTCACCCCGTCCACGTCGTCCACGTCCATCGCGGTGATCCCGTCGTCCGGGACCAGGGTCGGGATGCCGAGACCGAGCACCACGGTGTCCGGCCGGGTCACGTGCACCGTCCGGTCGAGGTGGTACACGCCGGGGGTGAACAGCAGGTTCTTGCCCGCCGCGAGCGCCGCGTTGAGCTCACCCGCGGTCGCGCCCGGCTTCGCGAGGTAGAACCGGTCGATCGGGAGCGATGTGCCGGGTGCGGTGCCGTTCGCCCAGCTCACCCCGGAGGTCCCGGTGCGCAGCGCGGGCACGAAGACCTGGTAGTTCCCGGCGTCGTCGACGTGGAGGAACGGCTTCTCCCGTACCACCGGGGTGCGGTCGACCGTGGTGTACGGCGGGGAGGGAAAAGTGCCGGACGGAGCACCGTCGACTCCCACGAAGACCATGTTCCAGTTGGCGCCGTCCCAGCTGCCGAACTCGGAGTCCCGCGAGATCCACTGCTGCTGGGAGCCGGAGCGAACCTGGCCGTCGATCTTCGTGTCGGACATCCACCCGCCGCTGGACCAGCCGCCGTCGTCGAGCTGCAGGTCACCGCGGACGTGCATCCGCCGGTACGGGCTGGCCTGCGAAACCGCCCAGCGATCCGCGCCCCCTGCCGGGTTCACGGACAAGTTCTCCGCACCGCGCCAGAAGTTCTGGGTCGCGTTGTTCGGCGGGAACCAGTCGGCCTCCACGTGCACCGCGCCGTTGATGGTGACCGCGTCCGGTGTGCTGCCCAGACCGAGCACCTGGGTGTAGAAGCCGACGTTCACGTCGTTGGCGTACGTGCCGGGTTTGAACAGCACCGCGTACCGCTCGCTGCCGAACTGGTTCTTCTCCTGCTTCGAGAAGATCTCGTCCAGCCTGCGCTGGATACTCTCGCTCGGCATCGAGGGATCGAAGATCACGACGTTCGGTCCGAGGTCCGGCTCCGCGGCCTTCGGAGAAGTAGCGCCACCCACAGGAGCCAGTGTGAACGATTGAGCGCTGGAGCCATTACAGGCGTACTGCCGAAGAGAGTGCTCAGTCACGACTGGGCCATCGGCCACATCGAGACACCGTCCGGTGTCACGGTCCACGACGCGGTACGCACCGGAGGGCTCCGAGATCACGTGCCACTGCTGGTCAAAGCCACCGGAGTCAGACGACACCCGCACTGCTTCGCGATCGGCACCAGAACCGTTCGCAACCCCCGCGCCGAGGACCCCGTCGAGCCGAGAATGCACCCGGACGTGGCCGCCGCCGAGATGATCGAATTGCCAGCTCTGCGCGTTTGTCCCGTTACAGGTGTACTGCTGGACCAGCGCGCTCGCCACACCACCGGCGGCCCCCACGCCAAGGCACTTCCCACTGGCCACCGACCGCACCGCGTACCACTGACCGGACAAGACCGCACCCCGCGCCACCGGCGGACAAACCACCACCGCCACCAACACGAAAAGAACAGCCGTGCACACCCTACGTGTCCGACGTCGCACCGAAACCACCTCCGCCACAGCACGGCACCCACCGAGCAGGAACGACAAGGCACAACCCAGCAAGACGCGGCGTGGCAGGCATGGACCCCAGCACCACAACCGCCGAAAAACGTAACGGCGACCACACGCAGAGTCAATACAAAGCTAAAAATAAGTCATGAAAACCGCCTCGACCTAGGCAAGCGCCCCCCACCACCAGAGAGCAGACCCCACCAGAACCCACCCCAACGCGGGGTGTACTGTGTTCCCTACGAGACGCGGAGCCCACCTCCGCTCCGGGGCTATGGCGCAGCTGGTAGCGCACCTCACTGGCAGTGAGGGGGTCAGGGGTTCGAATCCCCTTAGCTCCACGCATCGGAGGCTCGTGCTCGCAAAGAGCGCGAGCCTTTTGCGTTCCGCAGTGTCTTCTGGGGGACGACCCCCAGACCCCCGCGGGCGAGGCTCCGCCTCGCAGTCCGTGTTCGAGTAAGGCCTCGTAAGCTCCACCGTGACGAAACACCGCTCGCCGGATCCGAAGGTTTTGGTTGGGCGGTTTTTTCGTGCTCCGGATCTTGGGTTTGCCTCCGATAGCTTCAGTTGGCTTTCAGCAACTGGAGCAATCCTGGTGCGGGACCTGACCTCAATTCAGCTAGGGCGCACGTTGTGCTCCAGAAGATGTCGCCGATCATGTGGTTGTCCTGGACAAGCATGCGACAAGCCGGCATTCGCCGCGTTCAGGCGGCGACCGGCTAGCTGCAGGCCGAACGTCTTCGACCGGGGCGACCCGTGGCGGAGGACATGAAGCGGGGGAATGTCGCAAGGTTGACCCGGCCTGGTTGAGTGCGACACGCCGCATCCCGAGCCCGATCGGAAGGTGCGTCTTCCCGGTCCCGGGCGGGCCGAGGAAGCGGGCCGAGGAACACCACATCATCGTTCAGGATTCGGCCCGGGGGCCGTTCGGGCAGCCGCTCTGCCTGACCCAGCGGCGGGACCTTCAGCGCGCGGGTGAGTTGCGCGATCTGGCCTCGCCGTTGCGGCCGCTGGCCTTCGCGGTCGTTTTCGCGGTGGTCATCGGGCAATCTCCTCGTCGCGGCCAGCGAGACCGAACCGGGGGTCGTAGCCAGCCAAGGCCCGGTGCTTAACGCTCGTATCGGGGGGGGACCGCGAACAGGCGGCGAACTCTGCGCATCCGGGCCGCTGCGGCCGCATCGAGCCGGGTCGGTGCTGCTCTGATGATCGGCCCAGCAGCGGGAATGCCAGGCGACCTCTGTGCTGTCGCAGGGCACCACCACCTCGGCGAGATCTGCAGCGACCCGGACCCGGCAGTCAACCACGCGCGAGTGGGCCGAATCATCGTTGGAATCCGGCCGGACGCAATGATCGCGAGGCAGGCGGGTGCTCAGCCTCCAGCCCAGTCACCGGCGCGACCGCTCGGCAACGCCAGCTTCGGCGCCGCGTGGTACCGCATGCTCTCCGCCTGGGGATGGGCGCACCGGCGAACGCGCTGCCCAGCGTGTACATCTTCGCCGATGCGCTGCGCCCGGCCCGATCCGTGGCGTTATAGCGGAATCGGGCAGAACGTCGATTCGGCGGCGAGGAGCCGAACGCTGCCACCTTCGGCCAGATACAGCAGGCCAAGGCCCTCGACGTCCTTGCCGCTGCCGAGGTAGCCGATCAACAATGGCTTCCGGTCCTCGCCCAGCATTCGCAACTGCGCACGGGTTTCCTGGCCGATTACGGTCGAGTGCAGGATGGCGAAGGGTTCACTGCCTCCGAAGATCCACCACGCTGTCTTGGTCCGCCCGGCGTGTTCGATCACATCGCTCAGCGCGGTCGAGCGTCCTGGCGCGGTTTCGGTGCCACGCCGCACATCCGCGCCGAGCAGTTCCATCGCGATCCGCCGGCCGGGCTTTCGGTCGTAGCTGCCGGGCACCATGCAGTCCGGTCCGAACCGGGCCGCGGCCGCGGCGATCGCGGTGCCCCACTGGCCCGCCGCCGCGCGGGTGATGACCGTCCGAACCCCCGCCTCAGCGTAGAAATAGGCCTGGGCCACTGCCGTGTCGTATTCGCCTCCGCTGTCCTGAGACTGGCGCCGCTCAGCTGAGGTCGATGACCGCTTTGCCGAACATGCCGCCGGCTTCGAGTGCTGCGTGGGCGGAGCTTATCTGGTCGAGTCGGTAGGTGCTGTCGACGACCGGGCGCAGGGCGCTGGTTTCGGCGAGTCGCGTGAGCTGCTCGAAGAGCGGCCTGGTGGGCTTTCCGCGGAAGAAGCGGACGCGCCCGCTGCCGTGGATGCTCGAAAGACCGATGTAGCCGAGGCTGGAGACGAGGCGGGTGATGTCGAAGGCGATGGCGACCATGCGGCCGCCTGGGCGTAGTTGCCGTCGGAAGGCCGGCAGCTGGGTGCCTTTGGTATCGAAGATGACGTCGTACTTGCCGACCTGGTCCGGTTTGGTGGTGCGGTAGTCGAGAACATCGTCTGCGCCGAGGTCGCGCAGTGCCTCGATTTGTTCCTCCTTGGCAAGGGCGGTGACGTGCGCGCCGAGGTGTTTGCCGAGTTGGACGGCCATGGTGCCGACCCCGCCGGCGGCGCCGCGGACGAGGAGGCGTTCACCTGATTGCAGGTTGGTCTTGTCGCGCAGCCCGGTCAGTGCGGTGGTACCTCCGACGAGAAGGCCGGCTGCTTCGACAGGAGTCAGATTCGTAGGAGCCGAGGCGAGGTGATTACTGGTGGCGATCGCGTATTCGGCGTTGGCTCCGAGGCCACGGCGTTCTTCGACCATCCCCCAGACGGGGTCGCCGACGGCGACGTTGCTGACCTTGCTGCCGATCTTCGTGGCGGTACCCACGAAGTCGATGCCCAGCGGGAGGGGGAACTTCGAGCCGGTGATGAGTTTGAGGCGTCCGGACCGCATCAGCAGCTCACCGCCGTTGACGGTGGTGGCCGCGACGCGGACGAGGACGTCGTCGTCGCCGACCTCGGGTATCGGCAAGGTTCCTTCGTAGAGCACGTCCGGGCCGCCGTAACTGTCGTAGAGGGCTGCGCGCATGGTTGCCATGGCTCTTCCTTTGCTTGGTGTCGTTGTTGAACGCGCGGTGCGTCGGGGGGGTCCCGGCGGGGACTAACCCTTCGCGGTCGAGGACACAGCCGGTGCGGTGTCTTTCAGGGCGGAACCCTCGACGTCGATGTGAGGCAGAAGCCGGTTCGCCCAGCCGGGTAACCACCATGCGGCCTCGCCGAGGAAGGTCATGATGGCGGGAACGAGCAGCATGCGGACGATGAACGCGTCGAAGAGCACGCCGATCGCCAGGCCGAATCCGATCGGGCGGATGAGTGCCAGGTCGGAGAAGACGAATCCGCCGAACACGGCGGTCATGATGATGGCCGCGGCGGTGACCACGCCGCGTCCGTTGCGCACCCCGGCGGTGACTGCCGCCCGAGCGGAGGTTCCGTGCGCGTAGGCCTCGCGCATGCCGGTGGCGAGGAAGATCTGGTAGTCCATGGCCAGGCCGAACAGGACGCCCATGAGGAGGATCGGGCCGAAGCTGAGCACCGGCCCCGGGTCGTGCACGCCGAAGATCGAGGAGAGCCAGCCCCATTGGAAGATCGCGGTGAGCGCACCGAGCGCGGCGCCCAGTGAGAGGACGTATCCGGCGGTGGCGATCAACGGGAGCAGCAGGGAGCGGAAGACGACGATGAGGATGAGCAGCGAGAGTCCGACGACCACAGCCAGATAGATGGGCAGGGCGTCGGCGAGTTTCGTCGACACATCGATGTTGCCCGATGTCTGGCCGGCCACGCCCAGATGGATGCCGCCGTCGAGTGGCGAGAGCGCGCGCAGCGAATGCACGAGCCTTTCGGTGGACTGACTGTTGGGGCCATCGTCCGGGATCACCTGGAAGACCAGGCTCGTGCCGTCTTCGGACACCGCCAGTGGCGCTGCCCCGGCCACGTCGTCCTGTTTCATGAGCGTGCCGGTCAGCTGCTGCTGCGTCTGGGCGGCTGTGCTCTTGTCGACAGGAGCCGGGAGGTCGGCGAGGACGAGCAGTGGCCCGTTCGTCCCGGCCCCGAACTTCTGGCCGATGAGCTCCTGTGCCCGATACTGCGGGGAATCGACGGGTTCGGCGGATCCGTCGGGCAGTCCGAGGCGCATGGCGAAAGCCGGGATCGCGAGTGCGGCGAGAGCAAGGACGGACACGAGCGCGATCGCGATCGCCCGGCCGG
Organism: Amycolatopsis ultiminotia; assembly: GCF_039536925.1. Taxonomy (NCBI): domain Bacteria; kingdom Bacillati; phylum Actinomycetota; class Actinomycetes; order Pseudonocardiales; family Pseudonocardiaceae; genus Amycolatopsis; species Amycolatopsis ultiminotia. The sequence goes on from NZ_BAAAZN010000005.1 coordinate 185,122, forward strand.
TGCGCATCGGCCGACGTGCACTCTCCGCGTCCTCGTGTTGTCGGCGCGAACCTCGTCCCAGGACTCGGGGTCCGATGAGGCCGAGGAGGGCGGGGGTGAGGGTGATCGCCACGAGCACCGCGATGGCGACGCCGAGGGCACCGACGGTACCCATGACGCCGAGGAAGGGGATCCCGACCACGTTCAGGGCGAGCAGCGCGATGACCACTGTGGTCCCGGCGAAGACGACGGCGGTGCCTGCGGTGCCGTTGGCCCGCCCGATCGATGTGTGCAGATCGGTTCCGGCTGCGAGCTGACGACGGTGCCGGTTGACGATGAACAGGGCGTAGTCGATGCCGACGGCCAGCCCGAGCATCACCCCGAGCAGCGGGGTGGTTTCGCTCATGTCAATCACCCCGGAGAAGGCCATCGATCCGGCCACCGCGACGCCGACGCCGACGAGCGCGCCGATCAGGGGGATCATGGCCGGCAGGAGCGCACGCATCATCACGACCAGCACGAGCACGGCGATGAGGACGCCGATCACTTCGGTCGCGCCGAGAAGCCCCCCGTTCTGCATAGCGATCGTCGAGGAGTAGGACACGTCGACGCCCGGGATGTCCGCGTGTTCGAGAGCGTCGACGACGTCCTGGTGGACGCGCTCGGGAATGTCGTAGGTGTCGGCGTCGAACATGATCGTGCCGACGGCGACGGTCTGGTCCTCGGACACCGTCTGCGGGGTGGGCGGGGCGAAGGGCGACATGGCTCCCTTGACTCCATCCAGCTTCCCGACGCCCGAGAGTTGCCGGCCGATGGCGGCCTGCTGGTCCTTGGTGAACGCGCCGTGGTCGCTGGAGAACACGACCTGCCCGGTCCCTCCAGTCAGCTCCGGAAACGACTTCTCCAACTGCTGGGTGACCCGCTCCGTCTCGGTTCCGGGAATGGACACGCCGTTGGTCAGGGACCCGCCGAAAGCGGTCAGCGCGCCGACCATCGCGGCGAGGATCACCAGCCAGGCCAGGACCACTGTCCATGCTCGGCGCGCGCCGAAGCGCCCGAGGCGGTCGAGGAGCCGTGCCATGCCAATCCTTTCGATGTCGGTCGCGAACCCAGCGGATGTGGTGAAGGCTATCCACTTATCGCCCAAGGTATCATGTGGAGTGCGTTCACCAGTTCACGAGGAGGAGTGATGAATGACAGCACGCCCGGACTTCGGGCGGACGCGGAGCGTAACCGCGTCGCAGTGGTCGATGCCGCGCGTGCAGCGTTCGCCGAGGAGGGGATCGGCGTCTCCATGGCCGAGATCGCCCGACGAGCCGGCGTTGGCTTCGCCACCGCGCAACGCCGCTTCCCCACCAAGGAGGCACTCATCGCCGAAGTGGTCCGCGAGCAGCTCGAACACTTCGAGGAACTCATCCCCCGCGTCGAGGAGAACGCCGACCCGTGGAAAGCGTTCACAGCTCCAATCCGTGCCTGCTGCGCTCAGCAGGCGAACGCCCCGGGCCTGGCGGCATCGCTGGCGCAGGTTCTCGCCGAGACCTCGGACCCGGCGATCGGACAGCCGATCACCGAAGTCTTCACCAACCTGGCCACCCGCGCGATGGAAGCAGGACAACTGCGTGACGACATCTCACTCGAGGACGTGTTCTTGATCCTCAAAGCCAACGCAGGCGTCGTCGTGAATTCTCCGGGCCAGGAGAAGGTGGCCTCCCAGCGCTTCGTCGATCTCGCGCTACGCAGTCTGCACGGACCGCTCGAGACCACCGTCTCGACCGAGCCGGATCCTCGGTGACACTCAGGCCGGGCTCGCGCAGTCGCCGGGGCGGCCGCCTCACCGACAGCGCGGTGCCGCCGCCCCGGCAATGCCGGGTGGAAGTGCCCCTGCCTCTCGAACCGCGCGCAGAGCACGGTTGGCTTGGCGGTCTCATTCGGCAAACCGGCGATGCGCGGTCCCGAACCCGGGCGGCTGATGCCGCCGGGCGCACCCGTTGGGTATCCAAATGAGACACGCGTTAAGACCGTGTCCGACATGGTGGTGGGATGCGGAATGTCGGTGACGAGGTGGTATTCGCCGCGTTCGTGATCTGGGCAAGGGCGGGGGTTCCGTCTTCACCGCGCGGTACTGGACAGAATGAGTGAGGTCGGGTTGATCGGCCGGTCCCGGCTGCTGCCGGACACCGTCCGCGGCAGGGCGAAAAGGATGGTGTCGACTGCGGCGTTCTGCCGTCGACCGGCGAGTACTCACGTGCGGTCTTATCGGCGCGGCTGCCGGGAAGCAGTATCGACCGGGCTGGCTCTGCGAGGTCGGTTCGATGACGTTCGGGCGACGGCCCCGGCGATCTGCACGGACAGTGCGGTCGTCGGGTCAGCCGTCGTGGCCGGTCTGCTCCCGAAGCCAGTCGAAGGACCGGCGGTACAGCGCCTCGACCTCGTCGGGGCGATCGTCTGCGTAGAGGTCGTCCGGGATGTCGTAGCCGGAGGAGGCGAGGTAGTAGCCGATGAAACGGTAGGGCTCGCGGAAGCCGGCCAGCTCGTCCCGGTCGACTCGAGGTGTCTCACCGGGCATCGTCGGGGTCAGGCTGTCCCGCTCGTAGATGCAGTCGAGGGTGACCACCTGCCACCCGGTGTTGTCCTTCTCGAGCCGGTAGACGAGGCGGGTGTGGGAGGCCAGGTCGGCTTCCACCCCGCCGATGACGTCACGGAATTCGATGCTCGCGGGCATCTCCACGACAGCCCTGGTGCCGTGCAGCGAGACGACGGGCGGGGACAGACGGTGGGTGGCCCGCTGTCCGCGGGTGGCCATCGTCTCGGATTCGCGCACGAAGTCTTCGCCGGTGCCCCGGAACCAGGAGAGCCGGATGACCGCGCGGGGATGGATGCATTCGTGCATCCGGTCCCACCAGCCCCGGTCGCGGCCCTGTCGCTCTCGCAGGACGACGGTCGCCACGTCGCTCACGTCGCTCATGATGTTTCCTCCGGTTGTCCGACGAGGGGCAGGCACTCACCACGGGTCGGGGTCAGGGCGTAAAGGCCGGCCGCGCCGCCGGCGGCTAATGCGCACAGCGTCAGCACACGGCTGGAGGTGATCAGGGCAAGCAGACTGAAGTCCAGGGTGGCAACCACTCCCCCGAGGTTGAGCAGCACCCCACCGCTGAGGCCCTGCTGCGCCGAGAGCCCGCTGCTGCTCCGGCAACCGCGGCATCCAGCTCGACGCGAAGCAGAAGCCGGCCATCATGGCGAGGAACGCGAGCCAGAGCAGCATCAGTGCCGTGATCACTGCGCCGGCCACGAACCGCCCCCGCCAGCCGAACTCGGCGGCCGGCAGCGCGGCGATCGCACCACCCAGCACACCGCCAAGCGGCAGGCCCATCGAATAGCGGGCGATGACGGTGCCGCGCTTGCGCCGCGGCGAGTACTCGGCAAGCAGTACGGGAAGGCGCGTGACCATCCCGACGGTCGACAGCTCGAGGCAGGCAACGGTCAGCGGACGGCGCCCGATCCGGTCGGCGAGAGGGGCGACGGATGCCGAGCCCACCGCCATGCCCGCCGGCCCCGAGCTGAGCGGCAGGCCGGTCTCGGAGCCGGTCAGCGTCCATTGTCCAGCGACCCCGGAGGCCGCGAACGACAGCACCAGGATGTCGAAACCGTCGACCATGTCGAGGATTCCGCCGACGGCGATCAGAACGACCTGGAATCTCCCGAGCGGGGACCGGTCGGCGAGGTCTCGAACGCACGTGACTTTCCGCCTTCGTTGGTCGGCCGTGCAGCGCTCAACGACTTTCTCGGTGTTCCGGCGCGGTCTTCGGCAGAGCTGCGCACGCTCCGGCGCCGGAGGTCCCCGGCTCGGGTGGCGGCCACGAGCGAGGCGTGTGGCCGGAGACCGCACGCCGGCGATCCCGTTGGCCGCCGTCGAGCGGGCGGACACCTGCCGTCGGGGCACCGCTTCGGCCTCAGGCCGCCGGACGGCTCAACACGTCGCGGAGTGTTTTCACGAAAGTCTTCGGGTCGACCAGGAACGGGAGGTGGTTACCGGGGAACTCGACGGTCGGCGCGCCGATGCGTGCGGCGACGCGCTGCGCGGCGAGCGCGTAGAACACCGGCTTGTCCGGTCCGTGCATGTTGGCGCTCTCCTGGCCGATGGCGACCTGTAGCGGAACGTCCGACGCGATCAACCGCGGATAGTCCGGACGGAAGTAGGTGAACCCCTGCATTTCCTCGTTCACGAAGTACGGGACACCGTCACCCCAGTGTTCGATCAGCGGTGCCAGGTCCGAGTTGCCGGCATCGGGGGCCATCGAATCGGTCAGCCCGCAGGCCTCGATGAACTCGTCCTGGGCCTGCTGCGGCTTCCCCTCGACTCCCAGCGCCTCGAGGTGATCGAACCAATCGAAGATCTCCGAGCGGTTGGGCAGCCCGCTGATGATCGGGGGCTCGTGCGCGATCGCCCGGTTCACCACCCGCGGGAACGCGGCGATCATCGCCAGGGTGATCGCGGCGCCGCCACTGCTCCCGAACACCGTCGCCGACTCGAAGCCGTTCGCATGGATCACCGCGACCGCATCCGAGGCATGCTCCTGCAGCCTGAACTCGCGCACCGGCGTACGCCACTTGCTGCGTGCGTTGCCGCGCCGATCCATGCTCAGCACGGTGTAGTCACGCGCCAGCTCGTCCGCCACCAGCGCGTACTGGTCCGCAGCACCGCCGCCGCCCGGAATGAGCAACAGCGCGGGGCCCGCACCCCGTCGCTCGTAATAGATCGACGCGCCGTCGATCTCCAGGAACCCCTTCGTCACTTCTGCTCCCATGTCTCCTCCTGCGGCAGGGTCCGGCGGCTGGCCCGTCCGGACCGGCGACTCGGCTGAGCGGCGCCATCCGAAACGCTAGAAGCCGCGGCCCCGGGGCGGCACCCATCCGGACCCATGGGGATTCGGTCCACCCGGGGGCAGCCGCGCCGATCCGGGCCGGGGTGAGCGCAGACCGGCCCGTGCCGATCAGGTTGCCGCCTCAGCGGGAGACGTCGTCCGCACTGGCGGTGAGGGCGTCCGCGAGCGCCTCCCGAGACGTCACACCCAACTTGCGGTAGACGTTGCGCCGATGCCATTCGACGGTGTTGATCGTCAGGTAGAGGGACTCGGCCACCTGCCGGGCCGTCACACCTTCCGCCAGGAGATCGGCAATACGCCGCTCGCTCGGAGTCAGGGCGGCAGGTCCGTCGATCATCGGTCGTCGCGGGCGGGCCCCCGCCGCGAGCAGCTCCGCGTGCACCCGCGCCTCGACTGCCAGCGCGCCCGCCTGGTGAGCCAGAGCGAGTGCCCGCTTGAGCACGTCCCGGCACTCACGGCGGCGGCCCGCGCGGCGCATCGCGCTGCCCAGCTCCATCAGGCTGGCGGCCAGTTCCAGCTGCGAGGCCTCCCGATGGTCGAGCACCTCGGCCGAACGCCGGAGAAGCTCCAGGTCGACCCCGCCCGGCGCGATCAGCGCCCGGCACCGCAGGGCGACACCCAGCACGGTCGGCAGCCCCAACCGGGTGGCCAGTTCGATCTCCCGCTGCACGAGCCGATCGGCCTCGTCGACCTGTCCCAGCTCGTGTGCGGCCAGCGCCGCCAGCGAGCGCCAGGACACCAACGCGAAGCCGGGGTTGCCGAAACCGTGTGCCTCGAGGAGCCGTCCCACCAGCCGGAAGTCGTCCTGGGCGCGGTGGAGGTCCTGGCGGGCCAGTGCCAGCCGGCCGCGCGCCAGGTAGAACCACACGTTCAGCCCCGAGCCGTTGGTGTCGCGCAGGTACGGCTCGGCCATGGTGAGCACCCGGCCGGCCTCGTCCGTCTCGCCGCGATCGAGATGGCAGTAGGCGAGCAGGCCCTGCGGTGCCGGGACCGTCGCGTTCCATCCCCGGCTCATACCGGTCACGGCCGCCTGCGCGTCGGCCATCGCATCGCTCACCCGGCCCCGGGCATACATCGCGAGGCCGCGGGTCAGGGACACCTCCGCGAAGACCAGCGCGTCGCCGCGCCTGCGGGCCTCGGCCAGCACCGTGTCCGCGACCACGACCGCCTCCGACGGGGCCGCGCACCAGGTGAGGGTCAGCACCGCGTGGCTCAGCGCCATCCCGTCGGAGGTGTCCCGCCAGAGCTGGACGCTGTCCCCCAGCGCCACCACCGTCTGCTCGACCACCTTCGGGTCCGGTTCGGACATCGCGCGGAACAGGGCGAGGTGCAGCATCAGCAGACGCTCGGCCGGGGTGGACTGCGCTGCACCGTCGAACTCCGCGGCGAGCCGTTGCCCGAGAGCGACCGCGTCCCCGCGGTGGATCTCGGTGAGCTGGTAGGCCGCCGAGGCAAGACAGCCGGCCACGAAACGCAGCCGCAGGTCCCGGTCGTGGTCGGCGAACTCGTCGGCGCCCCGGCGGAAGACGGTGAACGCCTCGGCCGGCCGTCCGTAGCGAAACAGCGTCTGAGCCAGCGCATACCTCGCGCCGGCCCGATCGTGCGGCTGGGCGATGAGGTGCGCACGTTCCAGATGCCGCACCGAATCGGTCTCCCCCGCTGCGGCCTCCATGGTGCCGAGCTCGATCAACAGACCGGCGTCGACGTCGTCGTCGCCCGACCATTCCAGCGCCCTGCGCAGGAACCCCACCGCCGCACCGGGGGCGCCCTTGCTCGCGGCTCTGCGCGCCGCGGCCCGCAGGACCGTCTGGGACCACCGGTCGGTGACCGGGATGCTCCGCATCAGGTGGAGTGCGACGTCCTCGGGGTCGGCGCGGGAGTCGTGCAGCAGTCGCGCCGCGTCGAGGTGGGCTCGGGCCCGTTGGTCGGCGGCGATCTTCGAATAGACCGCCGAATAGGTCAACGGATGGTGGAACGCCGGCTCCGGTCCCGCGGTGAAGATCTCCACCGCGGCCAGCTGCTCGGCGGCTCGCAACGCTTCCTCGTGCGAAAGCCCGGCGACATGGGCCGATGTCGTCAGTGTCGCGGAGCCGCCGAGTACGGCGACGGCTCTGGCCATCGCGACCGCGGCCTCGCCGAGTGCGGAGATCCGCAACATGGTGGCGCGGGCGACGCTGGCCGGCGCGGCACCGACGGCCGTCGCGGACCGCTCTCCGTTGCGCGCCGCGGCGGCGAGCTCGTGCACCATGAACGGGTTGCCCCGGGTCGCCGACCAGGTGTCGCGGGCCAGCACGTCGAGGTCCGTGTCCGGCGGCAGGGTTTTCGGCGGCAGGGTGGCCGACAGCACGGCACGGACCCCGTCGACGGTCAAGCCCTGCAGCGTCACCGACACGTCGGCCTGCAGGAGCATGCGGGAGATCTCCGGCCCGTCACTGGCCGGCTCGCCGCTGCGGACGGCCATCAGGAGCACGACCGGCAGGCCCCGGAGCCGCTGCGCCAGGTAGGCCAGGAAGCGCAGCGACGGGGCGTCGGCCCACTGCGCGTCGTCGACGATCATCACGACCGGACGGCGTTCGCTCAGGTTGACCATCAGCCAGTAGAGGCCGTGCACGAGCGCGAACTCGTCGTTCAACTCCGCCGAGCCCTCACCACGGGTACCGGTGAATATCTCCGCGAGCAGCCGGGCCTGCCCGCGGAAGATGCCGACGCGTTCCTCCTCGGCGGCCTGCGCGAGCCGGCGCTCCAGCAGCCGCAGGACCAACCCCAGTGCGTAACCCTGCTCGAGCTCTCCGCCGCAGGCGTCGAGGACGTCCACGTCCCGGGTGCCCAGCAGGTGCCGGACCTCGCCGAGCAGACGCGTCTTCCCGATCCCGGCCGGACCCTCGACGACCGCGAGCCGCCCGGCCCCGGCCAGCCCCTCGTCGAGCACCCGGGTCAGCGCCGAGAGCTGCTCGCTCCGCTCGACGAGATCGGCCTCGGCTGCGCTACGGACGGGCCGGTCGGCGGCACCCGTCGTGCGTGGCCCGGAAGCGACGTCCGGCCCTGCCATACGTCTCCCGACCTCCCGTTCAGCGATCGCACCCTGGCACAAACCAGAGCGTCCGCCACCCCCGGGTGGGCCGAATTCCCATGGGGCCACGTGGGGTCCACACCGGATCCACCACGCCTAGCGTTCGAGACGGCGGCCCCCACCCGGAAGCCGCCGGACCAGCCTCCCGGCCCGCTGAGACGGAGCATAGTCAGCACCAGCGCGCTGTCCCCGCACTCCCATCCCGGGACATCTTCTGCCCTCCGCGAGCGGACTTCTCGGCGCAGGAGGGCTGGGTTCTCGAAGCCGCCGGCTACCCCGCGGCACCCCGCCACGAATGAGGAGGAACGACAGCAATGGCGATCAACCGCATCGATCACGCCGCCGTCCGCGTCCGGGAGCTGGCTGAATCCCTCGACTGGTACGAGGGCGTTCTCGGCCTGACGGTACTGGACAAGAACCCGGAGCGGGCCTTGCTGGCCTGCTCGGGCACCGCCGTCGACGTAACGTTGATCGCGGGCGGGCAGAGCCTGGAGAGCTTCGCATTCGGCGTCGACCACACCGACGACCTCGACGAGATCGTGAGCCGGCTCGACGCCAACGGCGTCGGGTACCAGCGCTACCGCAACCCGGACCGTCCTGGACACGACGAGGTCCTCGGCCTGGACCTGCCCTCCGGCCACCGGATGGAGTTCGTGGTCGCCGACGGCAACCGCCGCGCCGGGACGACCGAGACCGCGTCCGACGGCACCTACCGGCCGACCGACATCGACCACATCAACCTGCTCGGCGAGACCGACCCGCGTGAGTTCTCCGAGTTCATGAACGTCGTGCTGGGTTTCAAACAGTCGCTGGCACTGGTCACCGCCGGCAAATGGGCCGCATCCTGGCTGCGCGCAACCAGAATGGACCACGACCTCGCCTACATGGCCGCGCAGCGGCCCGCCGACCGGCTGCACCACATCGCCTTCGCGGTCGAGGACGGCAACCACTACTACCGGTTGTCCGACCGGCTGGCCGAGACGGGGCACAGCTGGGAGTTCGGACCGGGCCGGCACATGGCCTCGCGGCCCCGAGACACCACGGGGTTCGGCACGAACCTGTTCGCCTACGCGTTCGACCCGACCGGGAACCGGAACGAGTTCAGCTCGGGCATGGGCGAGTTCGACGACTCCGAGTCGTTCATCCGCGAGTTCGGCCCCGACGAGCTCGGCGTGATCATGAACGGCTGGGCCGACAACATGCCGCAGACCTTCATGACACAGGGCTCCTGAGGCAGCCGGCATGGTGGTTGTCCGCACTCGGTTCGGCCGGTGCGCGCTCGGCACGTGGGTGAAGCTCGCCCACCCGGACGTGGTCGACCTGCTCGCACTGGCCGGCGGCGACTTCGTGAACCTCGACATGGAGCACGCCCCGATCGGCATCGCCGACTACCGCGGCACGGCGGAGCGGGCGTTGGCGATCCCCCAGACCGAGTGCGCCGACGGTGTGCGCAACGCCGCGGCGGAGCCCGGTCCGCACTCGCGCCGCACGCCGGTGCGTCCTCGTCGAAAGGCAACCAGACCATGTCCGATCCGAACGTGATCGCCGCCGATCTCGTGCTGCGCAGCTGGCACAACGCCGACCGGGAAGCCGGGCTCGGCGGTGAAGAGTTCTTCACGCCCGACGGCGTGTGCGAGATGCCCGCACGAACCATGACCGGTCGTGCGGAGATCGCCGCGGGCTACGCGGCCCGCCAGGCCGCCGGTGCCCGCCTGTCCCGGCATCTGGTGACGAACCTGCTGATCAGGGATACCTCCAGTGATTCGTGGGAGGCGGCGTACGGCCTCGTCCTCTACGCCGGAACCGGAACTGCGCCACTGCCCCTTCGCTCCCCGCAGGCCGTGTGCGACGTGACGGACCGATTCGTCCGGTCCGGCACGGAGCTGCTGATCGCCCACCGGCGCCTGGAAGCGGTCTTCCTCGACGAGGCCACGGACTCGGTCATGCTGCGGCAGCCACGATGAACCGCCCGCACGACGATCGGCCGGGCTTGCCTCCCGTCGTGCTGACCCACGGCTGGGGTGGCTCCGCCGCCCGTACCTGGCGTGGCTCATTGCTGGAGTCCGCGCTCGTCGACGCGGGCCGGACGGTCGTCGCGGTCGACCTTCCCGGGCACGGGCCCGGCCGCGCTTCACACGATCCGGGCGACTACGCCGACCTCGCCGAGCAGCTGTCCGCCACGCTGCCGTCGCGGCGGCCGCTGGACGCGGTCGGCTTCTCGCTTGGCGGGAAGCTGCTCCTCCGGCTCGCCGCCGATGCCCCCGGCCGGTTCCGACGGCTGGTGATCCTCGGGGTGGGGCACAACGCCTTCGCGCCGGAAAACGCCGAGCTGATCGCGACCGCGCTGCTGGACGGCACACCCGACGGGGCACCGGAGGAGTTCCGCACCCTGATGACCGAAGCGCGGACCTCAGGCAACGATCCGCACGCGCTGGCCGCGGTGATCCGCCGACCGACACGGCTGTTGGACCACGCGGCCCTGCAGCGCATCGAGGCGCAGGTACTGCTCGTCGTCGGCGAGGACGACCCCATCGCCGGGCCACCCGACGAACTGGCCGCGGCGTTGCCGACCGGCCGGCTCGTGCGCATCCCCGGGCTCGGGCACTGCGCCACACCAGCCGCACCACAGGTACAAGACGCGGTGGCGACATTCCTGATGGCGCAGGAGGACCACGAACTACGGCTGGGTATTGAGACGTAGGCCGGGTGTGCAGCCGGTCGTGGGTCGCGCCGGCCTTCCGGCCCGGTGACCGCGAAGCTGACGTATGGCCGTCTTCCCAGGCCCGAGCTTTTCGTGCCAGACGACTCTCCGCGTGGCTACCCGCTGTCCGGCAAACGCACCGCTCAGTTCCGGTGTGCGGGCGGCGCCGACAGCGTCAGCTCCTCCCGCACAGCCGCGGGACCGCAGCAGCCACTGGCGCCGGAACCCTGCTCGTCGAACAGGCCGGCGCCCCCGCACACCCCGGTCTCGGCCAGGATCAGCTCCACCCTCGCCGCGGCCTCGTGGTCCCCGGCCAGTTCGGCGGCGATGCTGCGGACCTGCTCGTAACCGGTCCGGGCGAGGAACGTCGGAGCGCGGCCGTAGCTCTTCATCCCTGCCAGGTAGAAATCCCGTTCCGGGTGTGCGAGTTCCTTCGCGCCGTGCGGGCGGACGGTGCCGCACGAGTGCACGTTCGGATCCACCAACGGGGCCAGCTGCACCGGCGCCTGCAACGTCGGGTCCAGCTCCAGCCGGATCTCCGAGAGCCAGGCCAGCTGTGGACGGAATCCGGTCAGCGACACGATCCGGTCCACGTCCTCAAGTCGCTGTCCGGCCGCCGACACCAGCGTCAGCCGCCCTGCGACGTCGCGCTCGACGGACTCGGTGCGGAACCCGGTCAGGACGGTGATCAGCCCCTCCTCCACCGCGGCTCGCGCGCGCCTTCCCAGCGCGCCGCGGGCCGGCAGCTGGTCGGCGTCACCGCCACCGAAGGTGTTCCCGAGCCCGCCGCGCCGCAGCACCCAGCTGATCCGCGTCGAGGGGTCCTGCTGGGCCGGCCCGGACAGCGCCACCAGCGCCGTGAGCGCCGAATGTCCGCTGCCGGCCACCACGATGTGCCGGCCCGCATACCGGGCCCGCGTCGCTGCGTCGGCGAGATCCGGCACCCGGTACGTGATCCGGTCCGCCGCCGCGGCCTCGCCGATGGCCGGGAGTCCTTCCCCGCCAAGCGGATTCGGGCCGGCCCAGGTGCCGGACGCGTCGATCACCGCCCGCGCGAAGATGCGTTCCTCGGAGCCGTCGACGCGCCGGATGTGCACGGAGAACGGCTCGGCGTCACGGCCGCTGTCGACCACCCGGTCCCGGCCCCGGCGCGCGACACCCACAACCTCCGCACCGAATCGCACTCGCTCGCCCAGAACGTCCGCGAGCGGCTGCAAATAGGACTCGGCCCACTCCCGCCCGGTCGGATACCCGCTGCCGTCCGGGCGCACCCAGCCCGCCGGCTCCAGCAGCCGGCCCGCGGCCGGGTCGACCAGCTCCGACCACGACGAGAACAACCGGACGTGGTTCCACTCCGCGACCGCCGCACCCGCCTGCGCACCCCGTTCCAGGACCAGTGGCTCCAGGTCCCGCTCCCGCAGCTGCGCTGCGGCCGCCAGCCCCACCGGGCCTGCACCGACGACCACGACCGGGTATTCGCTCATCCCCCATACCTCCATCGATCCCGCTCGATTAACTCGATCAGACAGTATCGACCGACATCGATGGATGCAAGCATCGATTCGGATCGATACACTGACGGACATGCCGATCGCGCTGCCCCGGGCCCAGGTCTTGCCCACCACGGACGCCACCACCTACGCCGAGTGGTTTGCCTGCCTGGCCGAGCCCGTGCGCGTGCGGCTGCTGCACGCGGTGGCGACCACCCCGCGCGGTCTCACCGTCGGCGCGCTCACCGAGATCCTCGGCACCAGCCAGTCCACGACCTCACACCACGTGCGCCGGCTGGCAGACGTCGGATTCGTGCGCCTGACGAAGGCAGGCACGGCGACCGTCGTCACCGTGAACGAGGCTTGCTGCTCCGGGCTCCCGCACGCGGCCGATGCCGTCATGGGCCTGCTCGGCCCCCGCCCTTGCTGCCCAGAGGACGTGCCCGGCGACGTCACCGTCCGCGCCCTTGAAGCCGGCGACTGGGCCGCCGTGCGCCGCATCTACGCCGAGGGGCTGGCCACCGGCACTGCGACCTTCGAAACCACCGTGCCCACCCGCGCGAGCCTCGACGCGAAGTGGCTGCCTGGGCACCGCTGGATCGCCGAAGCCGACGGCCAGGTCGTCGGCTGGACCGCCGCCGGCCCCGTGTCCACACGGGACTGCTACGCCGGTGTCGCCGAGACATCGGTCTACGTCGCCGAAAGCCACCGCGGCCGCGGCGTCGGCAAAGCACTGCTGCGCAGGCAAGTCACGGCCGCCGACGAAGCCGACATCTGGACCCTGCAAACCTCGGTCTTCACCGACAACCGCGCCAGCCTCGCCCTCCACCACTCCGCCGGCTACCGCACCGTCGGCATCCGCGAACGCATCGCCCAACGCGACGGCACCTGGCACGACACCGTCTTGCTCGAACGCCGCAGCCCGGTCAGCTGACTCCGGCCGTCCCGCGCGCAGGAGCCTTCGACCGATCTCGCGCTCCCACCAGGGGTGCGGCGAGGGCGTGCGCACAGAATACGTAGTGTCAGCGACTGACGTAACGTGGTATAGTCAGTGACTGACGATACGTCCGGGTGCAAGGAGAACCGATGAGCCCCGTTCCGGCAACTGCAATCCGCTTTCACGACTACGGCGAACCGGCCGACGTACTACGCGAGGAGCATGTCGAGATTGCCGATCCCACGGCCGGCCGCGTCCGCGTACGGGTGGCCGCGACCGGGCTCAACCCGGCCGACTGGGAACTCTGCCGTGGATTCCTGCCGGGCAGCTTGCCGCGCGGCATCGGCTACGACGTCGCCGGGGTGGTCGACGCGGTGGGTGCGCACGTCGACGACGTCGCGATCGGAGACCTCGTGTTCGGAACGGCGGACTTCCTCGGGCAGCCGAGCGCCGGCGCCGCCGACGTCGCGATTCTCGACAGCTGGTACCGCGTGCCCGACGGGCTCGATCCGGTCCGGGCTGCCGTCTTGCCGATGGCCGTCCAAACCGCCACCTGGACCCTCGATGCGATGGGCGTCGAGGCCGGAACCACGTTGCTGGTCAACGGCGCCGGTGCGACGGTCGGGTTCGCCGCCGTTCAGATCGCCCTTCGACGCGGCGCACGGGTGATCGCCACCGCCGGCCCCACCTACGCCAAGGAGCTCAGCGCGTTGGGCGCTCAGGTCACTTCTTACCGCACCGGGATGGCTGATCGGGTGCGCGAGCTCGCCGGTGGCCCGGTCGACCTCGTATTCGACGCTCCGCCGCCGAAGGCGGGGTCCATCCCCGAACTCGTCGCCATCGCCGGGGACCCGCGCCGAGTCATGACCATCAGCAACCACGACGAGGCGAGACGACTCGGCGCACGCGTCAACCTCGACGAGTCCATCGACCCAGCACCGGCCACGACGTTCCTGCCCCACTACGCCTCGCTCGCAGCCGACGGCGCGTTCCGCATCCCGATCGCGCGCACCTGCCCACTCCATGAGTGGCGGGCCGCCGTCGCGCTCAGCATGTCCGGCCACCCCCGGGGCAAGCTCGTCCTGCTCCCCGAACAGGACGCCTTCTAGGGTCGCGACGAGCGGAGGTCGAACCACGCGCGGGTGGAAGCCCTGCAATTGCACCGTGTTTCAAGATCACCGCGGTCGGGCCCGTGGGCTTTCTGTTGCCGGGGCCGGAGTTCGGGCCACCGGCGGCGCACCACCTCGACATCCCTGCTGACCAGCAGGGACGTCCCGTATCGTGCTGCGATGTGACTGATCAAGTGCGGCCCGGTACCCGGGCGGCCGGCCTCGACCTGCACCTGGGCGACATCGGCCGGGACGTTCGCGCCGGGCTCATGGATGCCTTCCGTGAGGCGATCCGTACCGGCCGGCTGGCACCGGGGACGCGGTTGCCCTCGAGCCGGGTGCTGGCTGCCGACCTCGAACTGGGCAGGAACACCGTCGTACGCGCCTACTCGGAGCTGATCAGCGAAGGATGGCTCACCGGGCGGCACGGTTCCGGCACCGAAGTGTCGCAGCGTGCGGCGGAGCTGGCGGGCGAACGACCACGACGGCGGCCGGCTGGTGCGCACCCGCCGCCGGTGCACGATCTGCGTCCCGGACGTCCGGATCTGTCGTCCTTCCCACGGGACGAGTGGATTCGCGCGGTGAAGCGGACGGTCGGCACCGCACCGTTCGAGGCCTTCGGATACACCGATCCGCTCGGCAGGAGTGAACTGCGTGATGCGCTCGCCCGCTATCTCGCCCGCGCCAGGGGACTGCACGCACGGGCCGACAACGTCATCGTGTGCAGCGGGGCGGCGGAAGGCCTGCGGCTCGTTGCCGCCGCGCTCGCGAGGGCCGGAGTCACGAAAATAGCGGTCGAAGAGTTCGGCCTCCAGACCCAGCGCCAGGCACTGCAGAAAGCCGGGATCGACGCCGTGCCGATCCCGATCGACGCGGACGGCGCCGACGTTTCCACGCTCGATACCGCACCGAACCCGGGAGCGGTTCTGCTCACGCCGTCGCACCAGTTCCCGTTGGGCGTGGCACTGCACTCCGACCGGCGCGCGGCAGTCGTCGACTGGGCCCGCCGACGCGGCACGCTGGTCATCGAAGACGACTACGACGGCGAGTTCCGCTACGACCGGTCTCCGGTGGGCGCGTTGCAGGGGCTGGATCACGACCATGTGATCTACCTGGGAACCGCGAGCAAGTCCCTGGCGCCGGGACTGCGCCTGGGGTGGCTCGTCCTGCCGGATCATCTGGTCGGCTCGATAGCCGCAGAAAAGGGGGAGACCGAAGAGATCGTCGGGTTCGTCAACCAATTGGCGATGACCGAATTCATCGAGTCGGGAGCATACGACCGGCACATCCGTGCAATGCGTGCGCAGTACCACCGACGACGCCGGCAGCTGGTCGAGACGATCGGCCGGCACTCGCCCGGCGCGCAGGTGGCCGGAATGCCTGCCGGACTGCACGTCCTGCTCGAACAACCCGGTCGAACCGGCGCCCAGCTCGCGCGCCGGGCGGCCCGCGAACAACTCGCGATCGAGCCACTGGACAGCTTCCGGCACCCCGGATCCACTTCGGACCGCGACGGCGCGGTCATCGGGTTCGCCACGCCTTCACCCAGTACGTGGTCGGGCGCGCTGGACGCGCTGGTCCGCGTCGTTCGGTGAGCGCACCCCGGCCGAGTGGTTCCCGTTCCCGGGCGCCAAGTGGACCCAGGCCCCGGTCCGAAACTGGGTTAGCGTCAGGGCCATGCTGGCTGCCGGAAACACCAAAGTCACCGATCTCCTCAGCGTCACCCCGCCGCCCATCCCGGCCGGCGCACACGCGATGACC
Source organism: Amycolatopsis ultiminotia (assembly GCF_039536925.1). Classification (NCBI taxonomy): domain Bacteria; kingdom Bacillati; phylum Actinomycetota; class Actinomycetes; order Pseudonocardiales; family Pseudonocardiaceae; genus Amycolatopsis; species Amycolatopsis ultiminotia. The sequence continues at coordinate 201,052 of NZ_BAAAZN010000005.1, forward strand.
CAGCTGATCGAGCTGCCACCGGCCGACGAGGGCGTGCAGCCGCATCGCCACAGCGGACCCGTTTTCGGTTACGTCCTCGAAGGCAAGATCCTCTTCGAGCTCGAAGGCGAAGCCCCGCGCGAGATCTCGGCAGGCGAAGCGTTCTGGGAGCCGGGCGGGGATGTGGTGCACTACCAGGCCGCGAACCTGGAGCCGGCGATCTGGAGCCGGTTCCTCGTCGTGTGCGTGTGCGCCCCCGGCGTGGAGATGATCACCATGCTGGAACCCGACGAGATCGTGGCGCGCGATCACCTCCGGCATCCCAGCGCCCGCCGGCACTCGAACTGACCCGGTGCACGCGCCGCACCGGAACACACTGAAGGACGCACCGTGAAAGCCATCACCGTCAAGGACCAGGCGGCAGGTCTCGATGGTTTGACCCTGACCGACCTCCCCCACCCGCACGCTGCGGAGAACGACGTCATCGTGCGGGTCCACGCGGCCGGCTTCACCCCTGGCGAACTGGATTGGCCGGGCACCTGGACGAACCGGGCCGGCCGCGATCGGACGCCCAGCGTGCCCGGTCACGAGCTGTCGGGCGTCGTGGCGGAACTCGGATACGGCACCACCGGACTCAGTGTCGGACAGCGGGTGTTCGGTCTCGCCGACTGGACCCGGGACGGATCGCTCGCCGAGTTCACCGCCGTCGAGGCCCGCAACCTCGCGCCCCTCCCGGCAGACATCGACCACACGGTCGGCGCCGCCCTGCCGATCTCCGGTCTGACCGCGTGGCAGGCACTGTTCGACCACGCCCGGCTCAGGTCCGGGCAGACCGTCCTGATCCACGGCGCAGCCGGCGGCGTCGGATCGATCGCAGTGCAGCTCGCGCGCAGGGCAGGAGCGCGGGTGATCGGCACGGGCCGCGCCGGCAATCGTGCCACCGCACTTGAGCTGGGCGCCGACGCCTTCGTCGACCTGCAAACCGAGCGGCTGGAAGACGTCGGCGAAGTGGACGTGGTCCTGGACGTGTTCGGCGGAGAAATCCTCGACCGCTCCGCCGGGCTGGTCCGCGCGGGCGGCACCCTGGTCACCATCAGCGAACCCACCAGCACCAGGCCGCGTGACGGCCGGACGATCTTCTTCGTCGTCGAAGCGGACCGGGTACGGCTGGCCGAACTGGCGAACCTCGTCCGCAACGGAAGCCTGCGAGTTCCGGTCGGTTCCCGGTACCCGCTGGCCGAAGCACCGACCGCCTTCGGCTCAGGACGCCGTGCCGGCGGAAAACCGATCATCGTGCTGGAGCAGGGCTGACGCTGCCGTAGCCAACCCGGGACTGTCCAACGAGTACCTGCCGAACGTCGAGATCGGACAGATCTTCGACCAGGTGACGGCTGTGCGAGCACGGCACTTGTGGGCGCGGGCAGTGCGCCGGCGCTGAAGTACGCGTTCAACGCCCCGTCGATGCAAGCACTCTCACCACGGGCGCCATGTCCGAAAAGTCGAGGGTGAGCACCCGGGCGCGGGAAAACACCTCGGACGTCTTGCGCGCATCGTCGTGCGGCGTGGCCGGATCACCTTGCCGGTTGCCGATGACCAGCACCGGTGCCGCCGTTTCCCGGTCCCATGGCCCGGTGTAGCGGTCCGGGTCGGGCCAATTCGCACAGGCCAGCGACAGGTAGGTCCAGAACGAGCCGAAGCCGCGTCCGATCTCGTCGGCGCGTCGTGCGTAGCCGGGCCACACCCGCGGGTTGCCGGTGCCGGTCCAGCAGTGCGTTGTACTTGGCGAACAGACCGGTACCCGGTTCCCGGAAAGCGCAGCGCTCGTCAATCGCGAGCCACGTTCGCCGTCGAGGTGTGCTTCAGCAGCGGCCCCGGGCGCACTGCCGGACTCCGCGCGTGGTGTCCTCGATCGTGACCCGTTCCTGCTCCGGGTCACGGGGAACGAGCTCATCTGGTGGGAGCCGTCGCCGGGTTCGGTGAAGCAGCTCAATCCGGCGCTGTCGCCGACGCCGCGCGATCTTCCGGCCCGCCGGGACCCGGTAGCACAGCGGCACCTCGGGCCGTCGCGCATTCGTAGCCGGGCGCGTCGGCACCGCACGATGTCCAGCCGAGAGCCGGGACGGCGGATCAGCTCCCGCACGCACGGTGCGCTCACGATGTCCGCTCGTAGAGCGTCCCCAGCCGCACCAGGGTGGGACGTCCGTCCGCGCCCGGTTCGTAGAACTGCACCGCCGTGACATTCCCCGGGCTGCCGAGGTCCATGACGAATCGGCGCTGCTCACTGTCGAGGCAGGTGATCGGCACGGCCTGACCGGCGCCGGTGGGGCTGCCCATCAGCCGGTCCCATTCGGCCAGTCCGGGTTCAGGAGTCAACCGGGCATGGAGCCGGCCGTTATGCACCTCGACGAACACCTGGCCGTCGGGGGCCCGGTAGAGCCCGGTGAACCGTTCGTTGTCGACCTCGGCGATCGCCTCGGGTGCGGCGATCGCAGCCGGGCCCCGGACATCGAAGAACTCGTCGAGAATTTCTGTGCACAGCGTGGAATGCAGCATCGCCCCGGTGGTGCTGTTGGTGAGTACCGCAAGCACGATCTTCTGCTTCGGAATGACGTAGAGGGTGGAATGCATGCCGAGGTTGGCGCCGGAGTGCGTGAGGACCGGGTCGTCGCCCTCGCGGAAAATGCCCCAGCCGAGCCCGAAATTCGCGCATCCACGGAGACAGCCCCAGAACTCGTCGTACTGAGGTGTGCGCATCTGGTCCACGGCTTCCTGCGACAGGAGCCGGTGTTCGTCGGGCGTCGTGCCGTCGAGGTGCATCCGCCCGAAGCGGATCAAGGATTCGACGTCAAGCCACAAGCGCGAACCAGCTGGACCGTACTCGGGCCAGACACGCAGGCGGGGGACCCGTGAGACGGCCCCGTCGACGACGTGCCCGACGGCGGTCGAGCGGAGAAGCAGTTCCTCGGCGTCCGCGGTCGCGTGCATACCGAGCGGCTGCAGAATGCGTGTGCGCAGTGCGACGTCGAAGCGGTCACCGGTGATCGCTTCCACCAATCGGCCGAGCGTGCTCATTCCCATGTTGCAGTAGGAAAACCGCCGGCCGGGGACGCCCGTGACGGTCAAGGTCGCGAGCTCCTGCATCAGCCGCTCAAGGACGTCGTCGCCCGGGGCAAGGTCCGGCAGGTAGTTGCCGGGCAGCCCGGACGAGTGGTTGAGCAGCATGCGCACGGTGATCGCCGCCGAGCGATCCGGATCGGCCGTGGTGAAGTCGGGGAGGTAGTCCAGCACGGGCGCCTCGAGGTCGAGCCGCCGTTCGTCCACCAGGGTCATCGCCAGGGACGCGGTCAACGTCTTCGTGACGGATCCGGCCGCGAAGAGCGTGCCCGGCAGCACGGGGGCGCCCGTCTCCACGTTGACCGCCCCGGTCTCGGCCCGGACGAGCGTGCCGTCGTGCCACAACGCGGCCGACGCACCCGGCACGGTGAACTTCTCCGCCAGCCGCGACAGACGCTCGGCGAGTTCGTTCGAGGTGAGCATCACGCAATCCTGTCAAGCGAAGGGCCGCGCCGCATGCGACAACTGTCGAATGACGGCCCGTGGCCATGCGACTGCTGTCCATACCTGGGCGGTGCCACCGGTTCTACCGTGAGGTGACGAGCCGGAGAACGAAAGGACGACGATGTCACTCCTGCTGACTGGCGCGACCGTCATCGACGGCGTTTCCGACCAGGGCATCGACGGTCACGCGATCCTGATCGACGACGGCCGCATCGTGGCGATCGGCCGCCCGGACGAACTGACCGGCACCGAAACCCTCGACTTCCGCGGGAAGTTCGTCATCCCCGGGCTGATGAACGCCAACGTGCACCTCCTCATCAACGTTTTCTTCGAGACGCTCGTCCGGTACGAAGGCCGCTACGAGGACTTGATCGTCGAGGCGGCGCAGGTTGCGCTGAAAAGCGGAATGACGACGGTCTTCGACACCTGGGGGCCACGACGTGCGCTGATGTCGGCCCGCGACCGGATCGACCGGGGCAGGACTCCCGGCAGCCGTATTCGCTGTGCCGGCAACATCATCGGATTCGACGGCCCGTTCTCCGACGACTTCGACAAGCGGATCCCCGGCGTCGGGAGCTCCCATTTCGTCGACCGGGTGAATGCGACGTGGGTCGAGAACGTCGGACGGCATCTGATGTGGCTGACGCCCGAGGCGGTCGGCGAGGAGGTCCGCGCGTACCTCGAGCGCGGAGTGGATTTCGTCAAGTACGCGTCGAACGAGCACGGTGCGGCCGCGGCCGGTGCCTTCCTCCAGTTCTCGGAACGCACGCAGCGCATCATCGTCGAAGAAGCCCATCGCGGCGGGTTGACCGCGCAATCCCACACCTCGACGGTCGAGGGCCTGCGGATGGCGATCGAGGCGGGCTGCGACCTCGTGCAGCACTGCAACATGACCGGACCTACCGAGATCCCGCGCGAGACCCTCGAGCTGCTCGCCGGGAAAAACTGCGGCGCCGTCGTCTTCCCGTTGACTGACAACGGTTTCAAGATCCTGAAGGAGTCCGTTTCGGACCACGAGTGGACGATGTGGCAGGCCTCCGACGCCAACGCCCGCAACCTCGTCGATTCGGGGGCTTCGATACTGCTCGCCAATGACGGCGGCATCTTCGCCCCGGAAGTCCGGAGCGAGCCGATGATCAAGGGCACCTGGAACGGCCTGCCCGAAGACGAGGCGCTGGGCCGGCTGGCGACGGGACACTTCGTCTGGCTCAAGGCAATGGAAGAAAAGGGCATGTCGCCGATGGCCTTGCTGCACGCGGCCACCCGCAACATCGCCGAGGCCTACCAGGTCGATGACGACCTCGGCACACTCGAAGCCGGCAAAATCGCCGACCTGGTCGTCCTCGACGAGGATCCACTGCAGAGCGCCAAGAACTACCAGAGCATTCACGCCGTCATCAAGGACGGCGCCGTGGTGGACCTCGACGCGCTGCCGGAGCAGCCGCTGTTGACCGCGGACCTTCCTCCTTCGCCGGTGGAAGCGGCCCGCTACCGGAAAGCCGTCCACCACGGCGCGCGCCTGCCCGGTTGTCCCTCTTGCCTGAACGGGAACCACTGATGCTGGTGTGGGAACAGCATTGCTGCCTTCCGCTCGACCCCGACACCGACGTCGGCGCGCTGTGGCGGTACGCCGAGGCGGGGGCGTCGTTCGTGTCGGTGAACGTCGGCTACGCGCCGCACGACGTCGCGGAAACGATCCGGGTGTTGTCGGGGTTCCGGCGTCAGTTGCTTGCCAGGCCCGACCGCTACGTCCTGGCCCGCACGGCCGACGACGTGCGGGAGGCCAAGGCCACCGGACGGCTCGCGGTCGCGTTCGACCTGGAAGACACCAACCCGCTGGGCGGGCGGGTCGATCTGGTGCGGACCTATTACGACCTGGGCGTGCGCACCATGCTCCTGACCTACAACCAGCGCAACGCGGCCGGCTCGGGCTGCCACGACGAATCCGACGGCGGCCTGACGGAGTTCGGCCGGGAGGTGGTGGCCGAGATGAACCGGGTGGGGATGGTGGTCGATGCCGCGCACTGCTCGTACCGGACGTCGATGGATGTCTTCGCGGCGTCGACGGCGCCGGTGGTGTTGTCCCACACGGCGGTGCGAGCGGTGCACGATCACGAGCGCAACGTGTGGGACGACCAGCTGCTCGCGTGCGCGGCGACCGGTGGCGTCGTCGGGATCAACGGGGTGGGGATGTTCCTGGGGGCCAACGACGCGAGCACCGAAGCGCTCGTCCGCCACGTCGACCACGCCGTGAAGCTCCTCGGCTGGGAACACGTGGGCCTCGGCCTGGACTACTGCTTCGACCAGATCGGCGACGAGCTGGCCGCGAATCCCGGACTGTTCCCGGCGAGCTACTCGCAGTGGGACCGGCTGGAGTTCATCGAGCCGGAACGTCTGCTCGCCATCGGCGCGGCCCTGCTGGACCGCGGCCACGCGCCGGAGGCGGTCGAGGGAATCCTGGGCGGAAACTTCCTGCGCGTGGTGGAAAAGGTGTGGCGATGACCCGCGTCGTGGTCGTGGGCGCCGGCGTCGTCGGGCTCTCGTGTGCGTGGTTCCTGCAGGAGCACGGCGTAGAGGTCACCGTACTGGAGCGGTCGACGGTGGGGGCGGGCGCTTCGTGGGGCAACGCCGGCTACCTCGTGCCGGCCATGGTCGCGCCGCTGGCAGAGCCGGCGTTGCTGCGGGAGGGCGTGCGGAGCCTGTTCACCCCCGGCTCGCCGGTCTCGGTGAGCGGGCGGCTGTCCGCGGCGACGATGGCGTTCCTGGCCGGGTTCGCGCGGAATGCAACAGCGTCTCGATGGCGGCGGGGGATGGCCGCGCTCGGGCCGCTGGCGGCGGAAAGCCTCAGCGCTTTCGACGAACTGGTCAAGGGCGGTGTTGCCGCGGAGATCCACGAGCGGACCTGTCGCATCGGGTTCACCGCCGGCCAGGACACCGCGGGGCTCGAGCACGAGCTCGGCGCCGCCCGCACCCGCGGGCAGGAGGTGTCCTACCGGACCTCGGCGGGGTACGAGGCCCCGTTCTCCGGCCGGATCGCGCAGATCCTGCATCTGGCGGGGCAGCGGTTCCTCGCACCGGGCCGGTTCCTCGACGCGCTCGCCGGGTCGGTGCAGCAACGGGGTGGCGCGCTCGTCAACGGCGCCCACGTGCAGTCGATCGGATTCGGGCCGGGTGGACTGCAGGTGGATACCCGGACGGGGCCGCCGCACCGGACCGACGCGGTCGTGCTCGCGACGGGTGCGTGGTTGCCGGAGCTGGGTCGCCGGCTGGGTGTGCGGGTACCGGTGCAGGCCGGGCGCGGCTACTCGTGCAGCATCCGGCTCGCCGAACCACTCACGGGTCCGGTCTACCTGCCCGGTGCCCGAGCGACGCTCACCCCGTACGGAGACCGGGTCCGAATCGCAGGCAGCATGGAGATCGCCGGCCGGGACGCGCCCTTCGACGGTCGCCGCCTGGACTCCGTCCTGCGCTCGATCCGCCCGCTGATCGACGGCGCCGACTGGGATGACGTTCGCGAACCATGGGTCGGGTCCCGGCCGCTGACGCCCGACGGCCTGCCGGTGATCGGTGCGACGAAGGTTGCCGGCGTACACGTCGCGGGCGGGCACGGCATGTGGGGTGTGACGCTGGGACCGGTCACCGGGAAGCTGCTGGCCGGGCAGATCACCAGCGGGACCGACGCACCCGGGATGGCCCCGTTCGACCCGCTGCGCCGCGGGTGAACTCGTGGCCGGGACCGCCGATCCCGAAGGCTCGATCTCACGCGCGCACCGGACCGGCGGCGAGCCGACGACCAGGTGTGCGCAAGCAGCGCTCCGTCCGGAGGACGCTGCTTCATTCCACCTCATCAGGAGGCTTCGATGAGTCACGACGCAGTCGTCCCGCCGTCCGCGCCGGCGTTCCGCCGGCAGGGCAATCTCCTGCTGTTGTCGGGCCAGGTCGGTGTCGACGAGAGCTGGCGGCCGGTGCCCGGGAGATTCGCCGACGAGGCCCGCGCGGCCTTCGCGAATGTCCGGCGGGTGCCGGCCGCGGCCGGCGCACGGCCGGACCAGATCCGCAAGGTCACCGCCTACCTGGCCGACCTCGGGGACTTCTCCGCCTACCACGAAGTCTGGACCGAGGAGTTCCCCGACCGGCGTCCCGCCCGAACGACGATCGGCGCACAGCTGGTCCCGCCCTTTCGCGTCGAGCTCAACGTCGTCGCGTGGCTTGACGACACCCCCTGAGCGGCCATGCCCCTCCCCCGATCTCGTTGTCGGCCGGAGGAACGATGCCCGACCTGACCCTCGTGTCCGGCAAACAAGGCCGTGGTGAACCGCCCGGCCTCGGGAGCGGCAGCCAGGCTCGGCAGCCGTTCCTGCTCGCGGTCGACGTCCTCGGCGATCGGGCTACATTCACTGGCGAACCGGTGGCGTCGGGGCGGCGCCGCGAACGAGGAAAGGCACGGCGAGCGATGCGGCTGAACGCGGTTCCGTGAGCGAAGACCTGCAGCGGGTGGTGGACACACTGGCCCGGCGGCTGGGCCGGGCGGTCGCGATCGACGACGTCCATTTCCGGCTGCTCGCCTACAGCGCGCAGGCCGGTCCGATCGACGAGATGCGAGCGCGGGTGATTCTGACCCGTGCGGCTCCGCCGGAGGCGGTTGCCTGGTTGCGGCGTTTCCGGCTTCCCCGCGCGGACGGACCGGTCCACCTTCCTGCTTCCGCGGAGCTCGACCTGCTGCCGCGGGTCGCGATTCCGATCCGGTTCCAGGGCGTTCAGTTCGGCTACCTGTGGCTGATCGACGCCGACGAGCCGGTGGCCGACGCCGGGCTCGCCCTCGCCGGTGTTTCGGCCGACGAAGCTGCCGAGGTGCTGTTCCGCGAGCGGGCTCTCGGCGAACTGCACGACGCCCGGGTCGGGGAGTTCCTTCGGGATCTGACGTCGGAGGACCACGTCGCTCGGGCGCTCGCTGCCGATGGGCTCGTCGAATCCGGCCTGTTTGCCGCGCGCGGCGGCGTCGTCGCGATCGTCGTCGCACCATTGCCGGTAGCCGGTCAGAAGCTCGACGAGGGTGACCGCCTTGCGCTCGGCGCGGCTCTGCGTGCCGCAGCCGGCGCAATGCCGGTCCGCGAGAGCATGGTCCTGATTCGCCCTGACCACGGATTGCTCGTCGTGACGCAGCGCGCGACAGAGCGGGTCCCTCAGCTCGCGGACGAACTGTGCTCGTCGGCGGCGCAGCGGCTGGGGCGCGCCGATCGTTGGCGAGCCGTGGTCGCCGGGGTGGGCCGTCCGACCGCACGCTTGGCCGACGCCGCGACCTCGTACCAGCAGGCTCTCGACGCGATCCGGGTCGCCGACGTCATCCCGGCGTTCCGGCCCGTCGCCCGCCACGACGCGCTGGGCATCTACGCGTTGCTGGCCGCTCAACCGCGCGAGCAACTCCGCAGCGTGGGGGTTGCGCAGGCGATCACCGCGCTCCTCGACGCCGATCCCGCGCTCCTCGTCACCGCAGAGACCTTCCTCGACCGCGCGGGTGACTCCCGTGCGGTGGCCAAGTGTCTCGGTGTGCACCGGGCGACGATCTACCACCGGCTCCGCCGCATCGAGGAGCTCACCGGCTTCGACTTGAGCGACGGGGAACGCCGCCTCATCCTGCACCTCGGCATCAAGGCAGCGAGGCTACTCGGCGACGTCTGATGCGGCCCGTGGCGAAGAGGGCCACCGAGCAGATCCGGCACACCGGGGCACGGCCGAAACGGCCGCGATACTCGCCGCTCCTGATTCAACGGCAGCGTGTGCGGCGGGGCGCGGTATTGGCCGGGGAGGTTGGGAACGTAGACAGGCAGGACTTGTCGCATGATCCATTGCCGATGAGCACTTGCTGGACGGTGATTCCGTTGGCGGCAATGCGGGTCCCAGTCCGCCGAATCCCGAGAGCGAGCGTCGTCAGGAAAACGACGAGTCCTCATTTGGCGACCTCCTGCACTGCCGGAAATACTGGCGCGGACGTCCCGGCCACGACGACAGCGATCGACATCGCCCGCGCGCCTCGAAGCGGCATCCGGTGAACGCCGGTGTTCCGGTCGTCTTGGCCGGGCACGAGCTGCGGGTTCGGCGTGGGCACCGAGCCGGACCGCCGGACGCGGTGCGGCAGCTCACCGGAGGGCATGGAATCTGCCCGGTCACAACCCCCGGCAGCCATTAAATCCGGCAAATCACAAATCCGCCGGAGGGCACACAATTGTTCGGGTGGCAAATCCGTCCGAGGGCATATCGTCGGTTCGCTCGCAACAGTATTGACAAGAATCTCTGAACTTGACAGTTTCGGGGAGCGTGTTTATGGTCGTCCGGGTTCCCGCCGATCTATATCCGAAGGTGTTCATGACCACGCCTCCAACGCTGCCGAAGTTCCGGCAGCAGTTGATTCTTGCCGTTCTCATGGTGTGTTCGCTGCTGATCTGGCTGGACAACACCGTCCTCAGCATCACCCTGGAGACCCTTGCCGACCCGGTCCGCGGACTGGGTGCCAGCCCGGCCGAACTGCAGTGGGCCACCGGCGCATACACCCTGGTCTTCGCAACCTTGATGTTCACCGCCGGTGCACTGGGCGACAGCTTCGGCCACCGGACTGTGCTGGCAATCGGCTTGGTGATCTTCGGCGGGGCCTCGATCTGGGCGGCGTACGCGGGCGATGCCGGCCAGCTGATTGCCGCCAGGGCCGCGATGGGCGTCGGCGCCGCACTGATCATGCCTGCCAACTTCGCCATCCTGTTGTGGACCTTCACCGGTCCCGGCCGGGCAACCGCGATCGCCATTTCCTCGACATCCACCGGGGTCGGAATGGCGGCCGGACCGGTGTTGGCGGGGCTCCTGCTCAGCCATTTCTGGTGGGGTTCGGTCTTTCTCGTCAACGTTCCCATTGTCGTGGTGGCCCTGGCCGGGATCATCCTGCTGGTCCCCAATTTCCGCAGCCCCACCGTGCGACCGCTGGACCCGGCCGGGATAGCGCTGTCGATCAGCGGACTCGCGGCGTTGACCTACGGGCTGATTCGCGCGGGGCAGGTGAACGCCTGGAGCCGTCCGGACGTCTGGGCACCGATCGCGGTCGGGCTTGTCCTGCTGACCGCCTTCGTGCTGGTCGAATTGAAGGCCAAGGCGCCGAGTTTCGATCCCCGGCTGCTTGCGCAGCGGGTGTTCGGCGGGGGCAACGCGTCCATGGCGTTGCTGCTCTTTTCGGTGGCTGCGGTCACTTTCTACAACGCGTTCTACATGCAGGGCGCCTTGGGCTACTCGCCGATGAAGGCCGGTTTGGCCAATATCCCGACCGCGGTCGGCGCTGTCGTAGGGGCGCCCGTGGGCGCACGGCTGGTTCGCCGGTGGTCGCTGCGCCCGGTTGCCGTGCCGGCGGTCGCGGTGGCGGCGCTCAGCTTCGGCGCGGTCGGATTTCTCGATCTGCACACCCCGTTCGCCTGGATCGAAATCCTGTTGCTGGTGCAGGGCCTTTCCGTCGGCATGGTGCTGGCGCCGGTGACCGGCGCGCTGATCAGCAGCCTGCCGCTGGAACGGTCCGGCGCCGGGTCGGCCGTCACCAACACGGCGCGGCAGGCCGGCAGCGTGATCGGGATTGCGGTGGGCGGCACGATCATGTCGATCGCCTACCGAGGCGCGATCGAGCCCTCGCTGAGCGACGTCCCGGCGGCGCAGCAGGACAGCGTCCGGGTTTCCGCGGAACAGGCCCGGCACGTGGCCACCGCGCTCGACCGGCCCGCTCTTGCGCAGGCTGCCGATCACGCGTTCATCCACTCCATGCACGTCGGCGCGATCTGGATCATGCTCATCGCACTCTTCGCAACAGCCGTGCTGGTGTTCGCCTTGCGCCCGGCCGGAAGGCGCGCGGGGTCGGCACAAAAGCCTGACGACGGTCCAGAAAGCAGCCGCCCCGCGGCCGGGGCCACCGCCCGCGCCGAGACCGCCAACCACGCGACACATGCGGGCGCTGACCTTGACAGCCACTGACACAAGGGGAATCAGGCAAGAGCTTCCGGCCGTCCTGCTCGACAGCCAGGCCACGTACCTGCCCGACCGTCATATGTTCGCGTTGTGGACCTGGTCTGCGCAGCATCGTGCAGTGGGCGAAGCCCCGCCGCACGGTGATGCCCAGAGCGTTGCCCTGGTCGTCCCGACCTCGGACCTTGCCAAGTTCGAGGTGTCCGAGGTCGACTGCGCACTGATCGAGCCGGACAAGCTCGCCGGCGCGCCGCTCGACTCGCCCGGCCGGTCGGTCGATGCCTGGCGGGAGCGGATCGCGGGCGGCGACGCGGCCCTGCCGATCGCCGGGCATGCCATTCCCGATGCCACTGGTTCCGCCGTGACATCAGCGGAACATGCCGTTGCCGTCTTCCGGCACACCACTGCTGTTGCGGCCGAACTGCGCACCGCGCTGACCGCCGAGCTGCGGCCGTACCAGGTCCGCGGGGTGAGCTGGCTGCGCGAGGCAGTCGAGGCACACGGCGGTGCGGTGCTGGCCGACGAGATGGGGCTCGGCAAGACGCTGCAGACGATCGGCTGTCTCGTCGGGCGCGCCGACGAGGGGCCACAGCTGGTGGTGTGTCCCACGTCGCTGGTCGGGAACTGGGCACACGAGATCGCGCGGTTCGCACCTGATCTGCGGACGGTAACCTGGCGTGGCGGGCCGCTGACGGCGATCGACAACCGGACGGTGGTGCTCACCGGCTATCCGACGTTGCGCATGCACGGCCCTGACCTCATGGAGCATCAGTGGGCGACCGCGGTTTTCGACGAGGCGCAGGCGCTCAAGAACCCCCGCACCCAAATATCGAAGGCCGCGCGGACCATCACGGCCGACGCGAGGATCGCGTTGACCGGAACACCCGTCGAGAATCGCCTCGAGGAACTCTGGGCGATTCTCAATCTGGTCGCACCACAGCTGTTCGGGCACAAGACGCAGTTCCGTCGGCGCTTCATCCGGCCGATCGCGGACGGTTCGGTCGCCGCCGCTGCCCGGCTGCGCGCGGTGATCGAGCCGGTTGTGTTGATGCGGAAGAAGTCCCAGGTCGCCGGGTCACTTCCGGCCAAGATCCACGCCGACCTGATCTGCGACCTCACGGTGGAACAGCAGCAACTGTACGACCGGCTGCTGGAGCAGGCGATCGACGACGGCTTCGGCAGCGGCGCCCAGCGCCAGGCCCGGGTGCTGGCCGCGTTGACCGCACTCAAGCAGGTCTGCAACCACCCGAAGCTGGTCACCGACGATTACGACGACTCCGCGGAGCTGTCCGGCCGGTCGGGAAAGCTCGACCTGTGCACCGACATCGTGGCCAACAACCTCGAAACCGATTCGCCGACACTGGTTTTCACCCAGTACCGGAAGACCGGCGAGCTGCTCGTGCGGCACTTCGGCGAGCAGTTCGGGGTGTCCGCGCCGTTCTTCCACGGCGGCTTGAACCAGCAACAGCGGGCCGACATCGTCCGCGGCTTCCAGGCCGACGATGGCCCGAAGGTGCTGGTACTCAGCCTGAAAGCGGGGGGCACCGGGCTCACGCTCACCCGTGCGGCCGACGTGATCCACTTCGACCGATGGTGGAATCCGGCGGTGGAAGCGCAGGCCTCCGACCGAGTCCATCGGATCGGTCAGACCCGCACCGTGACCGTCACCACCCTGACCACCAATACCACCGTTGAGGAGCACATCGCGGCCATGCATTCGCGCAAATCCGCGCTCTCCGATATCGCCGATATGTCCGGGGTCGCCGAATTGGCCCGGCTGGATGACGACCGCCTCATCGCGACCCTGCGCCGGAAACGAGCCGGTTGACATGCCGGACGACGACTTCGGTTACACAGCGTGGGGGCGGGACTGGGTTCGGCTCGCCCAGCCGCTGCTCCAGACCCTGCCCAATCCGGCATTGCCGCGCGCCCGCAAGCTGGCGCGCGCCGGAGGGGTGCAGGTCACGATCGACGGCCGCGTCGTGCGCGGCGTTGTCCAGCGCGGCCGCACCACGGCGGTGGCCTGTATCGAGGTGGCGCCGATGTCCGGGGAGACGATCGCCGGGATCACCGGCCAGCTGTCCGGGGCACGGCCCGTCCTCACCGACGAGGTACACCGCACGATCACCGAGGCGGGCTACCGGCCCGCACCGGCACTCGCCGGCGTCGACTGCTCCTGCCCGGATGACACGGGGCGCTGTATCCACGTGCTGGCCGTCTACTACGAAATGGCCCGACGCGTCGACGACGACCCTCGAATTGCGCTCGACGTCCAGGAATTCTTCGGCGGCTCCTCGGGTAGCGTCCGAGTGCCCACCGCAGCATTACCGCAGCGGTGGATCGCGCTTAATGCCCTTGATCCGGCCGAATACTTCACAGCTTCGAAGTAGTCGTAGTCAGCCGAAAATGTCCCTGCTTGCAAGACTGAAGGCAGCTGTGCGCGCACTGTTGGCGCCGTCGGTCTCCGGCCGGGCCGCCTGGTCGCTGCCCGGTGACCGGCAAGCGACGACGTGCTCACGCCAATCGGGAGCAACCGGTTTCCGGTGAGATACTGCTGATCTGCGGGATTGACATGCGCACTGCCGGTGTGATTCCTGTGGTCGGCATGGGATTCGGCCGGTGGCGGCGAATGATGGCCGATGTTCAAGTGCGGCTGCGGTTTTCACCCGTTGTGGGCGTTTTTCGACGGCAGCTGGACAGGTACCGGCAAGCCCGCCGCAGCGATGCCGTGGCCCGGTAAGGCCGGGAGTAATACCGCCACCGCTCATCAGCAAGTCCGGCATGTGCACCATCGAAAGAACCGACACCGGCAGGCAGAACCCGGCAGGCCACCCGCCGACCCGCGCGAATAACCACATCCACCAGCCGAGAGACGATCCGGAAAACCCAATCTGAACGCTCTTTCGCCAACGCCGGACCCGGCGAAAGATCGAGACTGGTGCGGGGTGGACAAGTTCCCGCAACCCATGCCATGCTCGTCTACGGGGTCGGACGCGCCATGCTCATCTAATGGGTCGGACCTTCCAGATTTAACGTGAGACACTGGGGGACTACCAATATGGGTAGTGTGGACGACAGGTTGACGCGGCAGCCGGGCTCGAGCGGCGGAAACCACCAATGCTACACCCATCAGATGGACTACATATTACCCGAAATACGCGACATAAGAGCTTCCCCACTGGGTGGACGATCCCTGCTGCAAACTGAGATCACGGTACCGGTCGGCACCCTCGACACCAATATCCAGATCGCACTGACCGTGCAAGACGACATTCGCCGATACAGTATCGAGGGAATGTTTCGTTCACTCGACATCCGGTTGACCGTGCAATCCATCACGGATATCGCAGATCTCTCGACGTTCGGCAACGGCCAGCTGATCATTTCATCCGGCAATGCCGTGCAGCCGGTACCCGACGAGATCGCCGAAAAGCTGCGCATCAACAACATACGTGTACTGATCCTGGTGGATTCTGCAGACGTTCTCGAGCAATCCTGGGTCGATCGTGCCAACGGTTTCCTGGACTGGACGGATCTCCGCCCCGAGACCCTGCGCGAAGCGATCGTCGACGTGGAGTCCGGACGATTTCACGTGTCCGCGACCCTGGTGCGGCGATCCGTGACGGCGCCCGGCCAAACCGGAGCCGACACCACCTCGAAGCGCGCGTCGATGATTGCCCTGACCGCACGTGAACACCAGGTACTGCGCCTGATTGCCGAAGGGCTGAGCAACCGGCAAGTCGCTCGATCGCTGAGCATCTCGGAACATGGAGTCAAACGCACGGTCGGCATCATCCTGGCCAAGCTCAACTGTCCAAACCGGACCCTTGCGGTCGTCCGGGCCATGGAATCGGGACTCCTCGTCATGTGAGGCGTCGGCCACCTGGCGAGGTTCTGCCCGTCGGCACGGCTCGCCGACGCGAGTCGGTGCAGGTGCGGTAAGCGGGTGCGGGGTCGCCGACCGTAACGACCAGACGGGTGGCGGCGATGCCGACCTGGTCACCGGATAGTTCTTGCCGGAAGCGAAGATGCTGCGGTCGTGGGCGGGCGCGAGCGTGCCGTTCACGATCAGCAGCGTGCGGCGAGGCGGGTGTCTCCGGCCTGTCCCGTCGACGGTGCGGCGGCGCCGAGCGCACCGTCGAGCCAGGTGACGTGGTTTACCGGATCTTCTGTCTCGATCGTGGTCACGGCAGGAAAGCGGGTGAGACTCACCGCGGTTCGAAACCCGTGCCGGCAAAGGTTCGCGTGCCCCGCATCGGGCCGGGCACGCAACCGTCGGAAGTTCGGCTCCCGCGGTGGCCGGCCGCTGCGTTTCGATCCGTCCGGCTGCCGCGAGCGCGATGCTGTCGAGTGCGGGATCAACCGCCTCAAGAGACATCGCACGGTCGCCGGGAGATACGACAAGCTTGCCGTCCGCTCACGCTTGCCGACTCAGGCGAGGTGCTTGCTGAAGAACTCGACCAGTTTGGCGACGGCCGGAGTCACGTACTGGTCGCGGTCGTACAGATCGACGTGGGTGGCGCCGTCGACGAGGAACAGCTCGGCGTTGCCGGGGCTGTCGGCGACGGCCTGCTCGGAGAACCCGCGGGTCACCGCCTCGGTGCCGGCGATCATGAGCAGCGGGCGAGGCGCGATCTTGGCGACGTCGGCGAAGGAGTCGAACTGGTCGAGGAGATCCGCACTGCGCACCACCACGTCGCCGGTGGAGCGCGGGTGCCTGCCGCGGGGCGTCTTGTAGTAGTCGACGAACTCGGCCGTCGGTGCGGGGGTCTCGGCATCGGCCTTCTCCGGCAGCACGGCAAACGTTGCCGCGGGCTCGCCGGCGGCTTCGGCACTGCGGAGGTTCCCGGAGTTCGCCACCATCTGCTGCCAGCCCTCGGGGTCGGCCCCGCGGAAGAAGCTGGGCACGTCGGTCCCGGAGACGCCTGCCACCGCCTTCATACGGTGGTCCGTCTGGGCGGCGTAGGGCACGTAGGCGCCAGAACCACACACGCCCATCACGCCGATCCGGTCGGAGTCGACCTCGGGACGGATAGTGAGGTAGGAGACCGCGGCACGGAAGTCCTCAGCGCGTTGGCAGGGGTCCTCCAGGCCGCGGGGCGTGCCCTCGGATTCGCCCTGGAAGGCGGCGTCGAAGGTCAGGACGGCGAACCCTTCCTTGACCAGGCGTGTGGCGTACACCGCCGGGGACTGCTCCTTGACCCCGGTCGTCTGGTGACCGATGACAATCGCGGCGAACGGGCCGTCGCTGTCCTCGGGCAGGTAAAGGTGGCCGGCAAGCTGCAGGCCGTTGGTCGGGAATCGGACGTCAGTCCTCATGTTCTGCTCCTGGGGGATCATTGCCGGCCGGCGATCTGCGGGCCGGTATCCACTGTCCGGCCGACCGCCGGGGCCCGGGAAGGTCGGGCTGCTTCCTAGGAAGGATCTATCCCACGCAGGGCCGCTGCCCGGGTGTCATGCTGGCGGGGTGACCGGTTCCGAGCACCTTCGTGAGCTCGGTGAGTTCCTCAAGCATCGTCGTGGCGAGCTCACCCCGGCGCAGGTCGGGCTTCCCGAGCGCGCGCACACGCAACGCCGTGTGCGGGGGCTGCGCCGCGAGGAGGTGGCTGAGCTCGCCGCAATCAGTACCGACTACTACGTACGTATCGAGCAGGGCCGACTGGCACCGTCGCCGCCGGTGCTCGAGTCCCTCTCCCGGGAGCTGCGGCTGGACGGCGACCAGCGGACGTACGTGGAAGGGCTGGTCGGCCAGGCCGCGCGAGCTGGGCACCGCAAGACGCCGCGGCGGTCCGTCCGCCCCAAGGTGCACCCGCACCTGACCCGGTTGCTCGGCCAGCTCACCAACACGCCCGCCATCGTCTTCGGCCCACGGCTCGACATCCTCGCCTGGAACCCACTGGCCGCAGAGCTGCTGTGCGACTTCGCGGCTGTGCCCGAGTCCGAGCGCAACTACGTCCGGATGGTCTTCACCGACCCGGTGATGCGTGAAATCTACCCGGAGTGGGAGGACGTGGCCCGCACCTGCGTCGAGGTCCTGCGGATGGAAGCCGGAACGAACCCGACCGATCCAGCCCTCACCGCTCTCGTGGGCGAGCTGGCCGTTGCCGATCAGCAATTCCGGGTCTGGTGGGCCGAGCACCGCGTCGCGCACCAGGACTTCGGCAGCAAACGCATCACCCACTCAGTCGTCGGCGAACTCACTCTCGACTGGGACACCTTCCGCTACGCCGGTGCACCAGAACAGCAACTGGTGCTCTGGTCGGCCGAAGCAGGCACCCCGGACGCGGAACGGCTGGTCAATCTGGCCCACGACACAGCCCCGCACCCCTGACCGCCCTGAGCACACCGGACTACGAGACATCCGCTCGGTCACCGAGGGAACAGGTGACGGTTCGGAGGTCAATGGCCGCCGAGTGAGTCGAGCCAGCGCCGGAGGTGCGTGGCGGTCTCGGCCGCTTGTTCCTCGATGATCGAGAAGTGCTGTGCCTCGATGCGCTCGACCGGTCCATCGTGTTGCCAGCCGGGGACGGGGCAGGCGTCTCCGAAGCTGCTCAGCGTCGTGGTGGCCCGCAGATTCAGCGTTGGCGCGGCGATCGGCTTGGCCTCGCGCTCGGGATATATCCGCACGTAGCCGCCCATGGCGACCAGGCCGTGATCGTCGACCGGGGTCAGTGCGTTGTCCCGGGACAGGATCTGCCCCAGCGCGTCGGTGAGCACGAGGCGGTTGAGTTCGTGGTCTTCCGGGGAGTAAGTGTCGATCATCGCGACGCCGGCGAGCTTGGCTCCGTCGTCTTCGAGCCGCCGGGCGACCGCATGGGCGAGCGCACCACCGGCCGAATAGCCGATCAGCGCCACCGGGCTTCGCTCGAGTTCCGATGCGACGGCGGCGGCCAGGCTCTCGATCGCCGCCGCCCAGTTCGCCGGCAGATCGTCGCTGGTGCGCATGCCGGGCAACCGCAACGCACTGATCTGCCGCTCGCCGCCCAGTTCACGGGCGAGGCGGGCGAACTGGTGCGGGCCCGATCCCGCCAGGAACGAGGGGATGCAGACCAGTGCCGGTGCCGCGGCACCACGCGCCAGCAGCTGCGCATCCGGGCGCTGTGCGGCGGCCTCGTCCAGGTCGTACGTGGTCATCAGAGCCGAGCTCGCGATCAGCAGGGGCATCGCCGCGGCCAGCTCACCGCGACGATGCGCCGCCGACACCAGGTCGGTGATCGTGCCGCGCAGACCGGTCGGTGCCTGCTCGACCACGCCGGTGTCGGATTCCTCGATCCGCGACCGCACCAGTTTCGCCACCTCGGCGGCAGTCGGGTGGTCGAAGATCAGCGTCGACGGCAACGTCAGCCCGGTCAGCTGTGCGAGGCGGTTCCGGAATTCGACGGCACCGAGGGAATCGAAACCGAGCTCGGTGAACGGCGCGTCCGGGTCGATCGCGTCACCGGAGAGGTGGCCGAGGACCGCCGCAGCGACGTTGCGCACCTCTCGCCCGAGCACCCCGTCGCGGTCTGCGTCGGGCAGTGCGGCCAGCTGCTGCGCCAGACTGACACCGGCACTCGCGGTGGCCGGGGGAACCCGGATCATGCCGCGCAGTACCGCGGGCAGTGTGCCGCCGCTCGCCAGTGCAGTGAGCGCAGCCGTGTCCAGCAATGCCGTTGTCGGTGTCGCCCGATCGGTCGCGAGTGCGTTGTCGAACAGCGCCATCCCGGACTCCGGGTCGATCGGGATCAGGCCCAGCCTGGCCCGGATCTGGCGGGCGTACTGCTCGGCGCCTTCCCCGCCGAGTATCCCGGCCATACCGACGGTCCACAGTCCCCAGGCCAGTGCGTGCGCAGGCAGCCCTGCGCTGCGCCGCACGCGTGCCAGCGCGTCCAGCACGCTGTTCGCGGCGGCGTAGTTGCCCTGTCCTTGTCCGCCGAGCAATGGTGCCGCGGACGAGAACAGCACGAACGCCGACAGATCCAGATCGCGGGTCAGCTCGTGCAGGTGCAGTGCGGCGTCGACTTTCGGCGCCAGTACCCGGGTCGTCTGCGCGGTGGTGAGGGTATCGAGCGTGCCGTCGTCCAGGACGCCTGCCGCATGGATGACGGCGGTCAGCGGGGCGTCGGCGTCGATGTCGGCCAGCAAGTTCTGGACCGCGGCGCGTTCGGTGACGTCGCACGCCACGACCCGGACGCGGGCGCCGAGGTCGGTCAGCTCGGCGACCAGTTCGGCGGCACCGTCCGCAGCGGCACCGCGCCGTGCTGCCAGCAGCAGTCGTTGTGCGCCGTGCGCTGCGACCAGATGCCGGGCGACGATCGCACCGATGCCACCAGTGCCCCCGGTGATCAGCACCGTGCCGTGGCCGAACGACCGCGGCTCGCCCGGTTCGGTGGCGGGCAGCGGCTGCAATCGCGGTGCCAGGAGCCGACCGTTGCGGACGGCCAGGTGCGGTTCGTCCTGGGCCACGGCGTCGGCGAGCGACTTGATCGCCACGGCGTCGCCGTCGTGGTCGATGAGCAGGAACCGGCCCGGATGCTCGGACTGTGCGCTGCGTACCAGACCTGCCACGGCGGCTCCGACCAGGTCGGGTTCCTCGCCGGGCAGCCCGGCGGCCCCGCGCGTCACGATCACCAGCCGGCCGGGGTGTTCGGCGGCTATCCATTCCTGCACCAGCGCGAGCGTCCTGAGCACGCCGGCATGCACATCTCCGGCACCGGCTCCGCAGGGTGCCTGCCATACCGCCGTATCGGGAACATCTTGCAGTGCAGTAAATTCCGCGAGATCGACACAGCTTGCCAGTGACTCCGGGGCCTCGACGGTCGCCGGGTCGCCGAGCACGACGACGCGCCCGATGTCCACTTTGGATACTGCTGGCACGGCGACCCATTCGAGGTCGAACAACGGTGCCGCGCCGCGCAGCCGGGCCAGTGCCTGCCGCTCGATCGGGCGGACCCGCACCGACTCCACGCTCAGCACGAGGGCACCGGTCTCGTCGACCGCGTCCACGCAGAAGGTGTTCGGTGCGGTGCGGGCGATCCGGGCGCGCAAGGCCCCCACGCCGGACTGTGCCAGCTGCACACCGTCGAAGGCGAAAGGCAGCGGCGCCCGGCCGTCCGGCCCGCCATCGGCTAGATGGCCGACAGCAGCGTGGAATACCGCGTCCAGCAGTGCCGGATGCAGTCCGAAGGCGGTGGCGCGCGCCGCGGTGTCGGTGTCGAGCGCCAGTTCGGCGAACACTTCCTCCCCGCCCGACCACACGGCGCGAACCCCCTGGAACACCGGGCCGTACCCGAAGCCGAGGTCGCCGAGCGCGCGGTACACCTGCTGCCCGTCGACCCGATCGCCCACGACCGGAGGCCACACCTGTGACCAGTCCGGCGCCACCGTCGGCGCGGCAGGCGTGAGCAGGCCATGGGCATGCAGCACCCAGTCGTCGGCGGCGCGGGAATGGATGGTCACGGTCCGGTGCCCGTCGGGGTCGGGTTCGCCCACCGCGAGCTGAAGATCCGCGGCACCATCGGCCGGGAGAACCAGCGGTGCCGCGAGCACCAGTTCCGCCACGCGCGGCACGCCGAGCCGGACGCCGGCGGCCAGAGCCAGTTCCACGAATCCGGTACCCGGCATCAGGACCGCGCCGAAGACAGCGTGGTCGGCGAGCCACGGGTGTGTGCGCAGCGAGAGCCTGCCGGTGAACAGCCACTCGTCCTTGCCGGCGAGCTGCACCTTGGCGTGCAGCAGCGGATGGTCGGCGGAGTCGGCGCCGGCAAGCGGCGCAGCGGGCTCCGCGGGCAGCAGCCAGAATCGTTCGTGCTGGAAGGGGTAGGCAGGCAAGGTGATCCGTGCCTGCGGCCGCGCTCCGAAGTAGTCCGCCCACCGCACCGGCCGGCCCGCGCAGTGCGCGGTTGCCAGCGCGGCAACCAGCTGCTCGGGTTCGGCGACCGTGCGCCGGGATCCCGCCACCACCGATGCGTGCGCGGCGGGGTCTGTCTCCACAGTGGCGCGCGCCATGGCCGTCAGCACCGCGTCCGGGCCCAGCTCGACGAACAGGCGCACCCCCGAATCGAGCAGGGACTGCACCGCCGGGGCGAAGCGCACTGCCGCGCGCACCTGCTGTACCCAGTACCCGGGCGTACCCACCGAATCGTCGGCGAATGTGCCGGAAACCGTGGAGCACAACGGTATTCGCGGCTCGTGATACGTCAGGTCCGCGGCGATCTCCGCGAACTCGGCCAGCATCGGATCCATCAGGGCGGAGTGGAACGCGTGGCTCACCCGCAGCCTGCTGGTCTTGACCCCCTCGGCCGCCAACCTCGACTCGAGTGCCGATACCGCCTCGGTGTTCCCGGAGAAGACCACCGCGCCGGGACCGTTCACCGCGGCCAGCGAGACCGCCTCGGCAGCACCCGCCGCCAGCAGCTCCACGGCCCGCTCCTCCGGCACCGCGGCGGCCAGCATGCTTCCGCCGGCCGGCAACGCCCCCATCAACCGGCCCCGGGCCGCAACGAGCCGGCACGCATCCGGCAACGACCACACCCCGGCCACATATGCCGCGGCCAGCTCACCGATCGAATGCCCGGCCACCACGTCCGGCGTCACCCCCAACGACTCGACCAGGCGGTACATCGCCACCTCGAACGCGAACAGTGCGGGTTGCGCGTACTCGGTGCGGTCCAGCAAAGTCTCGGCAGTCGCGCCGCTCGCTTCCTGCTCGGTGCCGGTGCGCTCCGCGCCGAACATCACCTCCCGCAGCGAATTCCCCAGGTGGGCATCGAACTCCGCGCACACCTGGTCGAATGCGGCCGCGAAAGCCGGGAACGCCCGGTACAGCTCAGCGCCCATCCCGATCCGCTGCGCGCCCTGACCGGTGAACAGGAACCCGGTCGTGCCGGTCTGACCAGTGCCGCCGACGATGCCCGGTCCCGGCTCGTCGGCTGCCAGGCGCGCCAAGGCCGCCAGCAGCGTCTCCCGGTCCGCGCCCACGACCGCGGCACGCTGCTCGAGCCGCGCACGGTGCAGCGCCAGCGTCACCGCGACGTCGGTCAGGTCGAGCTCGGGACGTTCGCGCAACGCGTCGTGCAGGCGGCGCGCTTGGGTCCGCAGTGCGGCAGTCGTCCGCGCGGACAGCAGCAGCGGCACGGCCGCCGGACACGGCAGATCGACCGGCCGCTGCGGGACCGCGGGCGCCTCTTCGAGGATCACGTGCGCGTTGGTCCCGCTGATCCCGAACGACGACACTCCCGCCCGGCGCGGACGCTCCCCTGCCGGCCACGACTCGGCCTCGGTCAGGATCTGCACCGCGCCCGCCGACCACTCCACGTGCGGCGACGGTGCGTCGACATGCAAGGTCGGCGGCAACATCTCGTGCCGCAGCGCCTGCACCATCTTGATCACACCGCCGACCCCGGCAGCCGCCTGCGTGTGCCCGATGTTCGACTTCAACGAGCCGATCCGCAGCGGCTCGGCGCGATCCTGTCCGTAGGCGTTGATCAGCGCCTGCGCCTCGATCGGGTCGCCCAGCGTGGTGCCGGTGCCGTGCGCCTCCACCGCGTCCACTTCGGCCGCGGCCAGCCCTGCATTGCCCAGTGCCTGCGCGATCACCCGCTCCTGGGACGGACCGTTCGGTGCGGTCAAACCGTTGCTCGCACCGTCCTGATTGATCGCGCTACCGCGGATCACGGCCAGCACCGGACGCCCGTTGCGCTGTGCGTCGGACAACCGCTCGAGGGCGAGCACGCCGACGCCTTCGGCCCACGAGACACCGTCCGCGGCACTCGAGAACGCCTTGCAGCGCCCATCCGGTGACAACGCCCGCTGCCGGGAGAACTCCAGGAACAGCAGCGGAGTCGACATGACCGTCACCCCGCCGACCAGGACCAGCGACGTCTCCCCCGCGCGCAATGCCTGCGCCGCCAGGTGCAGGGCCACCAGTGAAGACGAACATGCCGTGTCTACTGTCACCGCTGGTCCCTCCAGGCCGAGGGCGTAGGACACCCGGCCGGAGACGACGCTGCCGGCCGACCCGGTGGCCAGATAGCCTTCCGCAGCACCGTCGGCGGCCTCGCGTGCCGAGTAGCCGTAGTCCTGGTACATGACGCCCGCGTACACCCCGGTGTCGCTGCCCCGCAGTGCGATCGGATCGATCCCCGCGTCTTCGAGCGCTTCCCAGGACGTCTCCAGCAGCAACCGCTGCTGCGGGTCCATCGCCGCCGCCTCACGAGGCCCGATCCCGAAGAAGGCGGCATCGAAATCACCTGCGGTGTGCAGGAATCCGCCTTCTCGGGTGTAGATCTTGCCGGGTTTGCCGGGGTCGGGGTCGTACCGGTGGTCGAGGTCCCAGCCACGCTCGCCCGGGATCGGGGCGATCGCGTCGACGCGCCCGGCGATCAGTTCCCAGAGCTGATCCGGATTCTCGACGCCACCGGGATACCGGCAGCTCATGCCGACGATCGCGATCGGCTCGTCGGCCCCGGCTCTGGTACTGGTCGTGACCGGGCGCGTAGGCGCCGAACCGTCGACCCGGGTACGCAGGAAGCCCGCGACAGCGACGGTGGTCGGATAGTCGAACACCAGCGTGGACGGAAGCCGGACACCGGTGGCAGCGGTCACCTTGTTGCGGAACTCGACTCCGCCGAGCGAGTCGAAACCCAGTTCGGTGAACGGGGTTTCGGGGTCGACCGCGTCGGCCGACTCGTGGCCGAGGACCGCGGCGGCGATCGCGCGGACCTCATCGCGGATCAGCGCCTCCCACCGATCGGCGGGGGCGTCGAGCAACCGCCGGCGCAACGGGCTGTCGGCGATCCGGCCACGTGCGGGCAGCTGGATCAGGCCGCGCAGCACCGCAGGCAGCGTGCCGAGCCGGCCCAGCGCGGTGAGCGCGGGGGGATCGAGCAGCGCGGTCATCAGCACCGGTTCGCCGGTGGTCACCGCGTTGTCGAACATCTGCATGCCGATGTCCGGTTCGATCGGGGACAGCCCGAGCCGCGTCCGGATCTGCCGCACCAGATGGTCCGCGCCCGGGTCGTTCAAGGACTCCGCCATACCGCGTTTCCACAGCCCCCAGGCCAGCGAATGCGCGGGCAGACCGGCGCTGCGGCGCGCCTGGGCGAGCGCGTCCATCGCCGCGTTCGCGGCCGCGTAGTTGCCCTGGCCCTGCCCGCCGAGCAACGGCCCGGCGGAGGAGAACAGCACGAACGCCGACAGGTCCAGATCGCGGGTGAGCTCGTGCAGATGCCAGGCGGCATCCACCTTCGGGGCGAGCACCCGATCCACCTGCTCGGCGGTCAAGGTTTCGATGGTGCCGTCGTCGACCACGCCCGCGGTGTGCACGACGGCGGTCACCGGTTCGGATTCCAGCAGTGCCGCGACCGACGCGCGGTCGCTGACATCGCACGCGGCGACGCGGACGTCAGCGCCGAGCGCGGTCAGTTCGGTGACCAGTTCCTCGACGCCGGGCGCCGCGAGGCCACGGCGCGAGGCGAGCAGCAGTCTGCGCACCCCGTGCCGGGTGACCAAATGGCGTGCGGTGACGGCACCCAATCCGCCTGCTCCACCGGTGATCAGGACCGTGCCATCGCCGAAGGGTTTGCCGGTCGACTCGGCGGTGGTCGTACGAATCAGCCGCGGTACCACCGTGGCGCCGTCGCGGATCGCGAGCTGTGGTTCGTCCGTGGCGGCTGCGGCGGCGATCCGCCGGGGCAGGTCCGCTAGATCTTCGAGGTCACTGTTGTCGAGGTCTACGTTCACGATGCGCCCCGGGTATTCCGATTGCGCACTGCGAACCAGGCCGCGGACGGCCGCTGCCGCCGGGTCTGGGGTCTCGCCGGGCAGACCGGCGCCGTTGCGGGTCAACACGATCAGCGTCGAGTCGGCGCAGCCCGGTTCGGCAAGCCAGTCGCGCAGCACTGCGAGGGCCTTGTGCACGGCAACGCGGATCGTCACGGGGATGTCGGCGCCGTCCGCTGCCGTTTCGGGCGACCAGACGACAGTCGCGCCGCGCTGGCCCTCGTCTGCCGCGAACGCCGCGATATCAACGAAAGTCTCGGCACACCCTGCGACGGGCTGGTCCAGCGCGACCAGTTTCCGGTCCGGCACCGCAGGTGCCGTCACCGGCGTCCAGTCGAGAGCGTAAAGCGGGTTGCGGGCACCGGCGAGTGCGCGCGCGTCCGCGGGGCGGGCGAGCACGGCGTCGACCGACAGCACCGCGGCACCGGTGGCGTCGCAGGCGTCGATGCGCACCTTTTCCGGCCCCAGCCGGCTGATGCGGGCGCGGACCGCGGTGGCGCCGGGCCGGAACACCCGGACACCGCCGAAGGAGAACGGCAGCGGCAGTTTGCCGTCGGTCAGATCGTCGGCGAGTCCATTAAGGACAGCGTGGAAGATTGCGTCCAGTAGCGCCGGATGCACTCCGAAACCGGCCGCCCGGCCCGCTGTCGTCTCGTCGAGGGCCACCTCGGCGAACACTTCGTCACCACTGGTCCAGGCGGCGCGTACGCCTTGGAAACTCGGGCCGTAGCCGAATCCCAGGTCGGCGAGCCGTTCGTACAGCGGGGTTCCGTCGATCGGCGTGCCGTCGGCCGGCGGCCAGTCGGGGTCGGTCCACTCCGGTGGGACGTCGTCGGCGGGGGCGAGGGTGCCGGTGGCGTGCAGCGTCCATTCCGGGTCGGACCGAGCGGTGCCGGTGACGGCACGCGAGTGGATCGACAGGCGCCGACGGCCGGTGTGGTCCGGCTCGGTCACCGACACCTGCACGTCCACGCCGGCAGCACCGTCGAACAGCAACGGCGTGGACAGCACGAGTTCGTCCACGACGGGCAGTTCCAGGCGGTTGCCCGCGGCCAACGCGAGATCCACGAACCCGGTGCCGGGCAGAAGTATCGCGCCGAACGCCGTGTGGTCGGCGATCCACGGCTGGTCGGTGGTGGAAAGCCGACCGCTGAACAGCCATTCGTCGCGGCCGGCGAGCGGCGCGGCGACGCGCAACATCGGATGATCGAGCGCGGCGAGACCAGCGCGGCCCAGGTCACCGAGCGCACCGTCGTCAGGCTGCACCCAGTAGCGGCGACGCTGGAAAGCGTAGCCTGGCAAGTCGAGGTGGGTGACCGGCTTTCCCGGTGACAGCGGCGCCCAGTCGAGCGCAATGCCCGAGCAGTGGGCGCCGGCAAGCAACCGCAGGAACTGGTCCGCCTCGTCAACGTTGCGTCGTGCCGCCGCCGCGATCAGCGAGCGGGACGCCACTTCGCCGGTCAGTGTCTGGCGGGTCATCGCCGTCAGCACCGCGTCCGGACCCACCTCGACGAACCGGCGCACGTCCGCGTCGACGAGGGATTGCACCGCCGGAGCGAACCGCACGGCCTCGCGCACCTGCCGTACCCAGTACTGCGGCGTCTGCAGCTCGGGACCGGCCGGTGCACCGGACACCGTGGAGCACACACCGATTCGCGGTGCTTGATACGCCACCGATTTGGCGACCCGCTCGTACTCGGCCAGCATCGGCTCCATCAACGCCGAATGGAAGGCGTGGCTGACCGTCAGCCGGTTCGTCTTCACGCCCTCGGCCATCAGCCGTTCCTCCAGCGCGGCGATCGCCGCCGACTCGCCGGAGAACACCGTTGCCACAGGCGCATTCACCGCCGCCAGTGAGATCGTCCCGTCCGCGGCCAGTTCCAGCGCCCGCTCCTCCGGCACCGCGGCGGCGAGCATCGCGCCCCCGGGCGGCAACGCGCCCATCAAGCGGCCCCGAGCCGCAACAAGTCGGCACGCGTCCGGCAACGACCACACCCCGGCCACATACGCCGCGGCCAGCTCACCGATCGAATGCCCGGCCACCACATCCGGTGTCACGCCGAACGACGCCAAGAGGCGATACTGCGCCACCTCGAACGCGAACAGCGCAGGCTGCGTGAATTCCGTCCGGTCAAGCGGGCACCCGGCATCGCCGGCGGTCTCGCCGAACATCACCTCGCGCAGCGAAACGCCAAGCAGGGCATCGAATTCCGCGCACACCTCGTCGAGGGCAGCGGCGAACACCGGGAAATCGGCAGCCAGCCCTGCGCCCATACCGACCCGTTGCGCGCCTTGCCCAGTGAACAGGAACGCCGTCTCGCCCGCGGTGACGGCACCGGACACCGCACGCGGGGACTCCGAACCCGCAGCCAGCGCCGCGAGGCCCGCGAGCAGACTCTCCCGGTCGGCGCCGAGTACCGCGCCACGCCGATTCAGCTGGGCGCGCGCAACGGCCAGGAAGGCAGCGACCTCGGCGTCGTCGGCCTCGGGGTGGTCGGTGAGCCAGGCCAGCAGCCGACTGGCCTGTGCCCGGAGCGCGGCGTCCGACTTGGCCGAAAGCAACCACGGCATCGATGGGCCGGACTGCGGCTGTTGCACAAAAACATCCGGTTCGCTCGCCGGTTGCGGTGCCGCTTCGAGGATCACGTGCGCGTTGGTCCCGCTGATCCCGAAGGACGACACACCTGTCCGACGTGGACGGTCCAGCTCCGGCCACTGCCGTGCCTGCGTCAGCAGTTTCACCGTGCCCGCCGACCAATCGACCTCCGGAGTCGGCTCGGCCACGTGCAACGTCGAGGGCAAGACCCCGTTGCGCATCGCCATGACCATCTTGATCACACCAGCGACACCCGCCGCAGCCTGCGTATGCCCGATATTCGATTTGACAGAACCCAGCCACAACGGGTTTTCGTCCCCGCGGGCCTTACCGTAAGCAGACGCCAGCGCCTGTGCCTCGATCGGATCACCCAGCCGGGTGCCCGTACCGTGCGCCTCCACAGCATCCACTTCGGACGCCGACAACCGCGCATTGGCCAACGCAGCCCGAATGACCCGCTCCTGCGAAGGCCCATTCGGCGCAGTCAGCTGGCTGCTCGCACCGTCCTGGTTCACCGCGGTACCACGGACCACCGCCAGGACCCGATGCCCGCTGCGCTCCGCATCCGACAGCCGCTCCAACACCAGCAGGCCCACGCCTTCGGCCCACCCCGTGCCGTCCGCCGACGACGAAAACGCCTTGCACCGACCATCCGGAGCCAACCCACGCTGCCGAGAAAACTCCACGAACGTCCCCGGCGTTGCCATCACCGTCACACCACCGGCAAGCGCCATCGAACACTCACCCTGACGCAACGCCTGGGCAGCAAGGTGGAGTGAAACCAACGAGGATGAGCAAGCCGTATCAACCGTCACCGCCGGGCCCTCCAACCCGAAGGTGTAGGCGACACGACCTGACGCGATACTGCCCGCGCTTCCGGTCAGCAGGTAGCCCTCGAAGTCCTCGGGCGCTTGGGGGATCCGGGAACCGTAGTCGTCGTACATGACACCCGCGTACACCCCGGTACGGGTGCCCCTCAGCGCGGTCGGGTCGATCCCGGCATGCTCGAAAGCCTCCCACGCCGTCTCCAGCAGCAACCGCTGCTGGGGATCCATCGCCGCCGCCTCACGCGGACTGATCCCGAAGAACTCGGCATCGAACCGGTCCGCGTCATACAGAAACCCGCCTTCACGGGTGTAGGAGGTGCCCAGCTGGCCGGCATCCGGATCATAGAGCTTTTCCAGGTCCCAGCCGCGGGACTCGGGGAAGGTACCTACTGCGTCGCGCCCGGCGCGCACCAGCTCCCAGAAGTCTTCCGGAGAGGCGACCCCGCCCGGCAACCGGCAGGCCATGCCCACGATCGCGATCGGCTCATGCGCACGCTCCTCCAGATCCTGGACCCGCTGACGGCTCTCCCGCAGGTCGAGCGTCGCCCGCTTGAGGTAGTCGCGCAGTTTTTGCTCGTTGTTCATGTCTACCTGCCGAGTTCGTTGTCGAGTGCGGCGAAGAGGTCGTCGTCGGTTTCCAGATCGGGGGCTGCGACGGCGGATCCTCCGTCCACTCTCCGGAGCAGCCCGCGCAATCGGGCGGCGATCGTTTCCGCGGCGCCGCCGTCGGACGTATCCGGGGTGGCGATGACGGCCTCCAGCGCGTCCAGTGCTTTCTGGACCGGGTCCGGCGGTTCGCCGACCAGCCGGCCCCGGAGGTAGCTGGCGAGCGCTTCGGTGGTCGGGTGATCGAAAATGAGCGTGCTGGGCAGCCTCAGCTCGGTGGCGATGGTGAGCCGGTTGCGGAGCTCGACCGCGGTGAGCGAATCGAAGCCCAGGTCCAGCAGACCGCGCCGGACGTCGATGGTCCGTGGTGCCGGATGGGCCAGCACGATGCCGACCTGCTCCTTGACGAAGGAAAGCAGCAGCGCTTCCTGCTCTGCCTCGCCGAGCCCGGTGAGCCGTTGCGCCAGCGGGATTTCCACCGCCGTGCTGGGCCGGCCGGCCTGGCGCCCGGTACGCACCAGGCCTCGGAACAGCTCCGGCAGGGTGTCTCCGAAGGAGCGCAGTGCGGCAAGGTCGAGTGCCACCGGTGCGAGCACCGGCCGGGAACCCAGCTCACCCGCCTTGTCCCCGGCCACGATCAGGTCGAGCGCCGCGAGTGCCCGGTCGGCCGGCATCGGCAGCACCCCGTTGCGCACCAGCCGGGCGCGGTCGGCCTGCTCGAGTTCGTCCGCCATTCCGCCCTGCCACATCCCCCAGGCCAGCGACACTGCGGGCAGCTCGACGCTGCGCCGGTACTCGGCCAGCGCATCCAGGAAGGTGTTGCCCGCGGCGTAGTTGGCCTGTCCGGCGTTGCCCACCAGACCGGCAACAGAGGAGAAGAGGACGAAGTCGGTCAGCTCCAGTTCGGCGGTCAGCTCGTGCAGGTTCCAGGCAGCGGCCACCTTCGGCCGCAGGACCCGGGCGAGGCTTTCCGGGCTGATGGCCGCCACAGTGGAGTCCTCGACGACTCCGGCCGCGTGCACCACTGCGGTGAGCGGGTGTTCGTCCGGGATCGAGGCAAGCAGCTCGGCCAGCGCAACACGGTCGGCCGCGTCGCAGGCCGCGACCCGTACTTCGGCGCCGAGCGCCGTCAATTCGGCCACCAGGTTCTCCGCACCCCCACGCCGGCTGGTGAGCAGCAGCCGGCGAGCGCCACGGCCGGTCACCAGGTGCCGCGCGACCATGGCGCCGAGTGCGCCCGTGCCACCGGTGATCAGCACCGTGTGTTCCGGATCGAACAGGTCGGCCGAGTCCGGGACTCGGGCCGGATGCGGCACCTTCGCCAGCCTGGTCACATAGGCTTGTCCGCCACGCAGCTCAAGCTGTGCCCGCGGATCTGCCAGCGCCGCCGCACGCAGCTCGTCGCCGGCGGACCGGCCGTCGGTGATCACGTGCTGGAACCGTCCCGGGTGCTCCGACTCGGCCGCCCGGATCAGCCCGGACAACGCACTGTGCCCCAGTTCCCCGGTGCTGAGCACGGCAAGTCGCGCGTCCTGCAGTTCCCCGGTACCGAGGAACTGCTGCAGCACCGCCAGCACTTCCTCGGTGACCTGGGCCGTCTCCGGTGGGGTCGCTGGAGGTACCGGAAGGACAACCACGTCGGGAACGGCCGCGCCATTCGCGGTCAGCGCGGCGAAGTCGGGATGGCATTCGGCGTCGAGCCCGAGATCGCTCGAGCCGAGAACCGCGATGGTCGCGGCGCCCGCGGCGGGAAGTTCCACCGCGGTTTGCTCTACCGCATACACCTGCGGGGTGGAATTGCCGGTCGGCAGGGCTCGCAGTGTGAGTGATTCGACGGTGGCGGCCAGCGTTCCCGTGTCGTCGGCGATGCGAACCGCGACGCCGCCGTCCCCGGCCGAAAGCTTCACCCGCAGGGTGTCCGGCCGGATGCCCGACAGCTGCACACCGCTGAAGGAGAAGGGCAGCCGGATCTCCGCCGGATCTTCCAGGAGCAGCGCGTGCAACGACGCGTCGAACAGCGCCGGATGCAGGGCGAAACCGTCGGTGTCCACGGACGTCCGTACCTCGGCGTAGAAGTCGGCACCCGAGCGCCATGCCGCCTGGAGTCCCTGAAAGGCCGGACCGTAGCCGTAGCCGCGGTCGGCCAGGCGGTCGTACAGGTCGTCGACCGGTTGCGGTTCGGCGCCGGCCGGCGGCCAGGCCGCCAGATCGGGGTCGGGATTCGGGCTGTCCGCAATGGCAGCCACCACGCTTCCGGCGGCATGCCGGTTCCAGAGGTCGCCGTCTTGGTCACCACGGGAGTGGATGGCCACCGGCCGACGGCCGTCGGAGTCGGGACTGCCCACGGTGATCTGCAGCTGGAGCGCACCTCGGTCGGGAAGGACCAACGGTTCGGAAAGGGTCAGCTCCTCCAGCCGCGCGCAGCCGACCTCGGTTCCCGCGTGCAGGGCGAGCTCCACCAGCGCCGTCCCCGGGACCAGCAGGGTGTCCGCGACGGCGTGGTCAGCGAACCACGGATGGCTGCGGGCCGAAACCCGGCCGGTGAACAGGACCCCGTCGGAATCCGCGAGCGGGACTCCGGCACCGAGCAGCGGGTGCCGTGCGGCGTCCAGCCCGGCCGAGGTGACGTCGTCACTGCCGTGCCCCTCCGTGAGCCAGTAGTGCCGGCGTTGGAACGGGTAAGTCGGCAGGTCCGCAGTTCGGCCGGCGTTCTCGCCGAACAACGCCCGCCACTCCACCGGAACGCCTCGCACC
This sequence comes from Amycolatopsis ultiminotia, assembly GCF_039536925.1. Taxonomy (NCBI): domain Bacteria; kingdom Bacillati; phylum Actinomycetota; class Actinomycetes; order Pseudonocardiales; family Pseudonocardiaceae; genus Amycolatopsis; species Amycolatopsis ultiminotia. The sequence continues at coordinate 233,122 of NZ_BAAAZN010000005.1, forward strand.
TGGGCGTGCGCCACGGCAGTGACGACGGTGTGCGGCTCGGACCGCCCATCGCGCAGTACCGGAACCAGCAGTGCGGTCGTGTCGAGGAAGTCCTGTCCCATCGCGCTGAGCACGCCGTCCGGGCCGAGCTCCAGGAAGGTCCGGACGCCTTCGGCCGCCATCACGCGTGCCGCGTCCAGGAAACGCACCGGCCGGCGGACATGGCGGACCCAATACTCCACAGTGGACAGTTCCCCGGCGTCGGCCGGTTTCCCGGTCAGGGTCGACACGATCGGGATGACGGGCGGGGCGAAGGCGAACTCCTGCACGACCGCGCGGAACTCGTCCAGCATCGCGTCCATGTGCGGGGAATGGAAGGCGTGGCTGACGCGCAGCCGCTTGGTCTTCCGCCCCTGCGCGGCCAGTTCCGCTCCGATCGCCTCGACGGCCGCCGTATCGCCCGAGAGCACCACGGAGGCAGGGCCGTTGACGGCGGCGATACCCAGCAGGTCCTCCCGTCCGTCGAGCAGCCTCAGCACTTCGGCCTCGTCGGCCTCGACCGCGAGCATCGTTCCGCCACCAGGCAATGCCTGCATCAGCCGGCCGCGGGCCGCGACCAGCTTCGCCGCGTCCGCCAGCGAAAGGACGCCGGCGACGTGCGCGGCCGCCAGCTCACCGACGGAGTGGCCGCCGAGGAAGTCCGGCCGTATCCCCCAGCTCTCCAGGAGCCGGTAGAGCGCCACCTCGGTGGCGAACAGCGCAGCCTGGGCGAAATCGGTCCGGTCCAGCAACGCGGGGTCCTCGCCCCAGAGAACGTCGAGCAGCGGCTTTTCCAACCACTGGTCGAGCTCGTCGCGGACTGCGTCCAGTGCTTCGGCGTAGACCGGGTAGACCGAATACAACTCCCGGCCCATACCCAGCCGCTGACTGCCCTGACCGGTGAAAAGGAACGCGGTACGACCGGCCACCGGCATACCGCGCACGCTCAACGCGGCGAGCCCACCGACCGCTTCCGGAACGCTGGAGGCCACTACTACTGCGCGGTGCGGGAGTCCGGCACGTCCGGTGGCCAGAGTGCTGCCTGTCGAGGCCAGCTCCTCCTCGGTGGCTTCAGCGAGCGCCGCACCGACCCGATCGGCTTGCGCCAGCAACGCCGCGTCGTTGTGCGCGGACAACACCAGCGGCACGACCGGCATCGGCTGGGTCGGCGAAACCGGCTCCGTGGCCGGTGGCTGCTCGACGATGACGTGGGCGTTGGTACCGCTGATGCCGAAGGAGGAAACGCCCGCCCGGCGCGGACGTTCGGATTCGGGCCACGGCGTCGCCGCGGTGAGGAGTTCCACCTGGCCTGCCGCCCAGTCCACATGCGGACTGGGCTCGTCGATGTGCAGGCTCTTCGGGACCGCCCCGTGCCGCATCGCCATGATCATCTTGATCACGCCGGCCACCCCGGAGGCAGCCTGCGAGTGTCCGATGTTCGACTTCAGCGAGCCCATCAGGACCGGTGACGTGCGGTCCCGCCCGTACGTGGCGAGTACCGCCTGTGCCTCGATCGGATCACCCAAGGTGGTGCCGGTGCCGTGGGCCTCCAGCACGTCGACGTCCGCCGCGGCCAGACCCGCGCTGGTGAGTGCCTGGCGGATCACCCTTTCCTGGGAAGGACCGTTGGGAGCGGTGAGACCGTTGCTCGCGCCATCGTTGTTGACCGCGGTTCCCCGGACCACGCCGAGGATCCGACGGCCGTTCCGCTGCGCGTCGGAGAGTCGTTCCAGCAGCAGAATTCCCGCACCTTCCGCCCAGGCCGTCCCGTCCGCCTGTGCGGAGAACGACTTGCACCGGCCGTCCGGAGCGAGTCCGCGCTGTCGGCTGAACTCGACGAAAAGCGTTGGCGCGGCCAGTACTGTCACGCCACCGGCCAGCGCGAGTCCGCACTCGCCGTTTCGGAGCGCCTGCGCGGCAAGGTGAATCGAGACCAGCGAGGAGGAGCAGGCCGTGTCGACGGTGATCGCGGGTCCCTGCAGGCCGAACGTGTAGGCAACCCGGCCGGAGGCGACGCTGGCCGTGCTGCCGACCGACAGATAGCCTTCCAACGCGTCGGGAGCGTCCTTCAACCGCGCCGCGTAGTCGTTCGCCATGACACCGGCGAACACCCCGGTTTGGCTGCCCTTGAGCGAGGTCGGGTCGATACCCGCACGCTCGAACGCTTCCCAGCAGATCTCCAGCAACAGGCGCTGCTGCGGGTCGATCGCGGTGGCCTCCCGCGCACTCACCCCGAACAGCTCGGGGTCGAATTGGGCTGCTTCGTAAAGGAATCCGCCGTGCCGGGTGTACGAGGTGCCGGCGTGATCCGGGTTCGTGTCGTAAAGGCTGTCCAGGTCCCATCCGCGGTCGTCCGGGAACGGCCCCATCGCATCCTGCTCGTCGGACAGCAGCGTCCACAGCTCCTCCGGGGAGCTGACCTCCCCCGGATAGCGGCAAGCCATTGCCACGATCGCGATCGGTTCGTCCGAAGTACCGGCGATCGGTTCCGCCACCGCCGCTTCGGGAGCCGAAACGACGAGTTCGGTCCGGAGAAAGCCCGCCAGCTCGACGGTATCGGGGTAGTCGAACACCACGGTCGCGGGCAGCCGCAGCCCGGAAACCACGTTCAACCGGTTGCGCAGTTCCACTGCCTTGAGCGAGTCGAAGCCCAATTCGTTGAAAGCCCGGTCAGGGACGACTTGATCCGCGTCCGGGTATCCGAGCACCGCAGCCACCGCGGCACGGACCAGCTCCAGCAGTACGCGCTCCTGCTCCTGGCGGGGCAGGCCCGCCAAGCGCTCTTGCAGCGAGCTTCCGCCGGACTGCTCACCGGCCGCAGCGCGCCGCGCCGGGCGCACCAGCCCGTGGAAGAGCGCGGCCAGTGTGCCGTCTTCGCGCTGTTTCCGCAGCCCGGGGTAATCCAGCTGTGCCGGGACCAGGACCGGACGACGGGTTGCCAACGCGGCATCGAACAACGCCGTCCCCTGATCACCGGTGATTGCAGCGATACCGCTTCGGGCCATCCGGGCCAGGTCGGCATCGGTCAGGTGGGCGGTCATCCCGCTTTCGTCTGCCCACAAGCCCCAGGCGAGCGAAGTGCCGGGCAGCCCCAGCGACTGACGGTGGAGCGCGAGGGCATCCAGGTAGGTGTTGGCTGCTGCGTAGTTGGCCTGTCCCGCGGTGCCGACCGTTCCGGCCAGCGAGGAGAACAAGACAAACGCGTCCAGTTCCAGGTCCGCCGTGAGCTCGTGCAGGTTCCGCGCAGCCTCGATTTTGGGACGCAGCACGGTGTCCAGCTGCTCCGGCGTAAGGGACTGCAGCGTGCCGTCGTCGAGCACGCCGGCCGTGTGGAGCACCGCGGTAAGCGGATGCTCCGCGGGAACACTCTCCAGCACCGCGGCGACTGCCGCGCGGTCCGCGGTGTCGCAGGCGGCCACGGATATCTCGGCTCCGTGCGCGACGAGTTCGTCTTCCAGCTCCGGCATGCCTGCGGCCTCCCGGCCACGTCGACTCACCAGCAGCAGGTGCCGCACGCCGTGTTCGAAGACGAGATGACGGGCGAACAGCCGGCCCAGCGTGCCGGTCGCACCCGTGATCAGCACGGTGCCCTCGGGGTTCAGGGCGGCCGCGGGGTGGCTCGTCGCAGGCGAGTTGACCAGCCGCGGTGCCAGCAGCGCGCCGTCCCGGAAGCGCACTTGGGCTTCCGGCACCGCCAGCGCACGGCCCAGTTCGGCCTCGGCGAGGTTCCACTCCGGCACGTCCACCAGGCCGAACCGATCGGGGTTCTCCGACATCGCGGTACGCACCAGCCCCCAGACAGGAGCCGAGCCGAGACCGGCCTCCGTACCGGCAGTGGTCGCGTCGCAGGTCAGGAAAACCAGCCGCGCGTCGCCGAACCGCTCGTTCGCAAGCCATTCCTGCGCCAGCCGCAAGGCGCGCTGCGCCACGGCACGGGGGCCGCCGTCGGCACGGACGGGGACCACGACGAGCTGCGGGCTTTCCACCATGCCGGAAAGATCCGAGTAGGTTCCCGACGGAGCAGGCAGACCATGGTCGAACTCGTCGAGCACGGCCCATCGGGTGCTCGCGGGGCCGTCCGGGACGACCGTCCACGCCACCTCGAACAGTGATTGGTCCGTGGTGCTCCGACCGGCCAGCTGCGCAGGGTCGACGGGCCGCAGGCTGAGCGACTGCACGGTCGCGATCGGTGCACCGCTCGCGTCGGCGAGGGACACTGCAGTACCCGAGCCGTTCGGGGTGAGCCGCACCCGCAGCACGCTGGCGTGCGCTGCGTGCAGCCGGACGCCCGTCCAGGCGAACGGCAGCACCAGTCGGCCGTCCTCGGCAAGTGCCAGTGGATGCAGCGCGGCATCGAGCAGCGCCGGGTGAATCCCGAACTCGCCCGAGGCGACGTCCTTCGGCAATGCGACCTCGGCGAAGGTCTCCTGCCCGGCGCGCCACAGTGCGCGCAGCCCCTGGAAGGTGGGTCCGTACTCGAAACCCCGCTCGGCAAGCGTGTCGTATACCGCCGACAGATCGACCGGTTCGGCACCAGCAGGAGGCCAGGCAGCGGCGTCCGGCACCTCGGTACGCGCTTCCGCGCGGCTCAGTGTTCCGGTGGCGTGCAGGACCCATGGGCTGAGCGGCGCGTCGACGGCCTCGGCTTCCGGCCGCGAGTGGACCGACAGTGCGCGCCGGCCCTCCTTGTCCGGAGCGTCGGCCACAACCTGGAGTTGCACCCCGCCGCGGCCGGGAAGCACCAACGGCGCCTCCAACGTCAGCTCGTCGAGCTGGTCGAGACCACTGTGATCACCCGCCCGGATTGCGAGGTCCACGAAGGCCGTGGCGGGGAGCAGCACCGTGCCCGCCACCGCGTGGTCCGCCAGCCACGGCTGCCCGGACAAGGAGATCCGTCCACTGAGGACCAGCTTGTCCTCGTCGGCCGTCCAGAGTGCGGCACCGATGAGCGGGTGGCGCTCGGCGGCCATGCCGAGCCCGCCCGCGTCGCCGGCCGGCGGCGGGCCGTCGAGCCAGTGGCGTTGCCGCTGGAACGGGTAGGTGGGCAGGTCGACCGGGACGCCGGGACCGCCGGTCACCGCCGGCCAGTCCACCGGTACCCCGTTGACGTGCGCCTCGGCGACCGAGGCCAGGAAACGATCCCGTCCACCGTCGTCGCGCCGCAGCGTGCCGACCACGACGGCGTTGTCCACACCGGCCTCGTCGGCCGTGTCCGCGAGCGCCGAGGTAACCACCGGGTGGGCACTGACCTCGACGAAGACGCGATGTCCGTCGCCGAGCAGTGCACGGACGGTCTCTTCCAACCGGACGGTCTGGCGGAGGTTGCGGAACCAGTACCCGCCGTCGAGCTCCGCACCGTTCAGCAGCTGCCCGGTGACAGTGGAGAAGAACCTGATGTCACCGGTCCGCGGCGTGACGCCGGCCAACAGCTCACGCAGCTCGTCTTCCACCGAGTCGACGTGCGCGGAGTGCGAGGCGTAGTCGACCGGAATGGTGCGGGCGCGGTATCCCTTGGCCTCGCTTTGCGCGACGAGGGCGGCCAGTGCCTCCGGGTCGCCGGAGACGACCGTGCTCGCCGGGCCGTTGTGTGCGGCGATCTCGACCGCGCCGCCCCATTCGGCGATGAGCTCGCGAACCCGGTCGGACGGCAGCGCCACCGACACCATCCCGCCCGTACCGACCAGCTCCACGATCGCCCGGCTGCGCAACGCGACGATCTTCGCCCCGTCTTCGAGCGACAACGCACCGGCAACCACCGCCGCCGCGATCTCGCCCTGCGAATGCCCGACCACCGCATCCGGCTCGATGCCCGCCGAACGCCACAACGCCGCCAACGACACCATCACCGCCCACAACGCGGGCTGCACCACATCCACCCGGTCGAAATCAGGCGCACCCGCCACACCGCGCAGCACATCCAGCAGCGACCAGTCCGTGAACGGCGCCAGCGCCTGCGCACACTCCGCCAGCCGCTCGGCGAACACCGGGGAGGAATCGAAAAGCTCAAGCGCCATGCCCTGCCACTGCGAACCCTGACCGGGGAAGACGAACACCGTCCTGCCCGCGCCGGCGGCCGTACCCTGCACCAGATTCGGCGCGGAACCGGCCGAAGCCAGTGCCGCAAGACCGGCCAGCAACTCGTCCCGGTCCGCCCCCGAGACAGCTGCCCGGAACGGAAGGTGCGGAACCCGCGTCGCCAGAGCGGAAGCGACCACCGCCGGCTCCACGGCCGGCGAAGCCAGCAGTCCACGGACCTGCGCCGCCCGAGCCGCCAGCGCCGCCTCGCTCTTGGCGGACACCACCATCGGCAGTCCGGCAACGACCGGTTCGCCGGCCACCACCGGTTCCGGGCCCTGCTCCAGGACCACATGCGCGTTCGTGCCGCTGATCCCGAACGACGACACCGACGCACGACGGGGACGAGCGAGCTCCGGCCATTCCCGGGCCTGCGTCAGCAGTTTCACCGTGCCCGCCGACCAATCGACCTCGGGGGTCGGCTCGTCCGCGTGCAGCGTCGCCGGAAGCGCCCCGCTCCGCATCGCCATCAGCATCTTGATGATGCCTGCGACACCCGCCGCAGCCTGCGTGTGACCGATGTTCGACTTGATGGAACCGAGCCACAGGGGCTGATCGCCGGACCGCTCCTGCCCGTAGGTCGCCAGCAGCGCCTGCGCCTCGATCGGATCGCCCAACCGGGTACCCGTGCCGTGCGCCTCCACGGCGTCGACCTCGGCGGCCGTCAGTCCCGCATTGGCCAGAGCCTGCCGGATCACCCGTTGCTGGGACGGTCCGTTCGGCGCGGTCAGACCATTGCTCGCCCCGTCCTGATTGACCGCCGAACCCCTGATCACACCGAGAATGTCGTGCCCAAGGCGCTGGGCGTCGGACAGCCGCTCCAGCACCAGCACGCCCGCGCCCTCGGCCCAGCCGGTGCCGTCCGCCGACGACGAGAACGCCTTGCACCGCCCGTCCGGCGACAACCCGCGCTGCCGGGAAAACTCCACGAAGGTGTTCGGCGTGGACATCACCGTCACCCCGCCGGCGAGCGCCGTCGAACACTCACCCCGGCGCAACGCCTGAGCCGCCAGATGCACCGCCACCAACGACGAAGAACACGCGGTATCCAGCGTTACCGCCGGCCCCTCCAAACCGAAGGTGTAAGCCACCCGGCCGGACAGCACACTCGCGATCGTGCCGGTCAGCAAATGCCCCTCGAACCCCTCCGGAGCGCTGCCCAGCCGCGACCCGTAGTCGTTGTACATCACGCCCGCATACACACCGGTCGACGAACCACGCAACGAAGCAGGATCAATGCCTCCCCGCTCCAACGCCTCCCACACGACCTCCAGCAGCACCCGCTGCTGCGGATCCGTCGCCACCGCTTCACGCGGGCTCAACCCGAAGAACTCCGCGTCGAAATCCGCAGCCTGGTAAAGAAATCCGCCCCTGCGCGTGGACGACTTGCCGATCTTCTCCGGATCCGGATCGAAGAGCCCCGCCACGTCCCAGCCGCGGTCTGCCGGGAACTCGTCGATCGCATCCCGGCCCTCGGCCACCAGCCGCCACAGCTCCTCCGGCGAACCGACCCCGCCCGGATAACGGCATCCCATGCCGACCACCGCGATCGGCTCGTCCGACCCCGGATCGTGGGCAACCACCGCCGGGACGACCGCGGCCCCGGACACATCGAGCTGATCCAGCACGAAATCCGCCACCGCGGCAGGCGAAGGGCAGTCGAAAACCAACGTGGCCGGCAGCCGCATACCCGTCAGTTCGCCGAGCCGGTTGCGGAACTCGACACCGGTCAGCGAATCAAAGCCGGCATCCTTGAACGCCTTGCCCGGATCGACGTCGACACCGGCCCCGTGCCCCAGCACCAGTGCGACGGTCTCCCGCACGGTCTCCAGCACTGCCTGCGCTCGGTCGTCCGCGGAGAGCGGGACCAGCCGTTGCGCCCAGGACGAGCCGCCGCCGGGGGCGGCACCCGCAGCCTGCCTGCGGCGCACTCGGACCAGGCCGGTGTACAGGTCGGGCAACCCGGTCTTCTCCGCCAGGGCACGCAGCGCACCCAGGTCCAGTTCGGCCGGAACCAGCAGCGGCTCCGCCGAACCCAGCGCGGCGTCGAACAGCGCCATACCCGATTCCAGGCTCAGCGGGACGATTCCGCTCCGCTTCCACCGCGCGACGTCCGCATCCCCGAGGCTGCCGGCCATGCCTTCCGCGCTGTCCCACAGCCCCCAGGCGAGGGAGGTGGCAGGCAGGTCCTGCGCCCGGCGGTACTGTGCGAGAGCGTCCAAGAAGGTATTCGCAGCCGCATAATTCGCCTGCCCGGCGTTGCCCACGAGACCTGCGATGGACGAGAAGGCCACGAAGGCAGACAGCCTGCAGTCGCGGGTGAGACGGTGCAGGTTCCAGGCCGCGTCCGCCTTCGGACGCATCACCTGCTCCAGCTGCTCCGCGGTCAGCGATCCGACCGTCGCATCGTCCAGCACCCCCGCCGTGTGCACCACGGCAGTCAGCGGATGTCCGGCCGGCACCTCGTCCAGCAGTCCGGCCAACGCGTCGAAATCCGAAACGTCGCACGCAGCCACCGAAGCCTGCGCACCCGATTCCGCCAGCTCCGCGACGAACTCCGCAGCGCCCGCAGCCGCATCACCACGACGACTCACCAACAGCAGATGCCGCGCACCGTGGTGCGAAACCAACCGCCGCGTCACCAGCCGGCCCAACGTACCCAAACCACCGGTCACCAGGACCGTGCCCTCCGGGTCCAGGCCCTCCGCACCCGCGACCGCACCCGCGGCACGCGCCAGCCTCGGCACGAACAACGCACCACCACGCACCGCGACCTCGGACTCACCCGACGCCAACACCGAGGGCAACAACTCCGCGCCGCCCTCGTCGAGGTGCGCCAGGACCAGCCTGCCCGGGTGTTCGGACTGGGCAGTACGGATCAGGCCCACGAGCGCGGCCGTGTGCAGCGCACCGTCCGGCAGGACGACGACCAGCCGGCTCTCGGCGAACTGCCGAGCGGTCAGCCATTCCTGCACCACTTCCAGACCACGCGCCGCCGTCGCGTGGGTCTGCACGAGTACCTCGGCTGAGGTGTCGGGCACGAGTTCTTGACCGCTGAGCACTACGAACTCCGGCACGGGAAGACCCGCGTCGACCGCGGCACCCAGCGCGCCGAGGTCAGCGTGCGGTGCCTCGCCCACTCGGACCCACCGCTGCCCGGCGACCGGTTCGACCGCAGGTACGGCCTCCCAGGCCACCCTGTACAGGGATGCCACGCCAGGGTCGGCTGGTGCGAGTTGCTCGCGGGCGATCGGCCGCAGCGAGACTGCCTCGATCGTCGCCACCGGCGCGCCGGTGGCGTCCGCGACCGCGAGGCGCGCGGTGTCCTGGCCGGTATAGGTCCAGCGGACCCGCAGCACGGTGGCGCCGACTGCGTGCACCGCGAAGCCCGAGAACGAGAACGGCAGGTGGATCTTGCTGTCGTCCTGCTCCGCTTCGAGGACGAGGACCAGCGGGTGCAGGGCCGCGTCGAGGAGTGCGGGATGCACACCGAAACGACCGGCTTCGCCGTGCAGTTGCGCGGGCAGCACGACCTCCGCGAAGAGATCGTCCCCGGCGCGCCAGGCCGCGTGGAGACCGGAGAAGGCCGGCCCGTACCCGTAACCCAGATCGTCGAGGCGCTCGTAGACACCCTCCAGCGGGATGGCGATGCCGTCCGCCGGCGGCCACTGGTCCAGGGAAACCCCCGGCGAGGCGGCGAAGGAGGTGAGCAAACCGGCCGCGTGCGCGGTCCACTGTTCTTCGCCGGTTCGCGAATACACCGTGAACCGACGGTCGCCGCGCGTATCGCTCTGCTCAACGGTCAGCCGGAGCGAGACCGCGCCGGTTCCGGTCAGCATGAGAGGCGCTTGGAGAGTGAGCTCGTCAACGGTGGCGTACCCGAGTTGTTCGGCAGCATGACCGGCCAACTCCAGGAACACCGTCCCCGGAACCAGGACCGTCCCGCCGATCGCGTGATCAGCCAGCCACGGATGCGTCGACAACGACACCGACCCGGAGAACTGCACCCCCTCGCCGTCCGGCTCCGCGATTGCCGCAGCCAGCAGCGGATGGTCCACCGCCGCCAACCCCAGGCTCCCCGCGTCGCCGGAACGCGGAGCGTTCAGCCAGAAGTGCTGTCGTTGGAAGGCATACGTGGGCAGATCCACCACTCCCGAACCCGGCAGGAGCCGTTCCCACTCCACACCCACACCATGCACATACACCTCAGACAAAGCCCTCAACAAAGAACGCCGCTCCGGAAACCCACGCCGCAACACCGGAACAACCACCACATCCTCAACACCCGACAAACACTCACCCACCAAACCCGCCAACGTCGCATCCGGACCCAACTCCACAAACGCCGACACACCCAACCCAGCCAACGTCGCAACACCATCCGCAAACCGCACCGCCGACCGAGCCTGCACAGCCCAATACTCCGCCGAAAACTCCTCCACCAAACCACCAGTCACATTCGACACCACCGGAATCCGCGGCACCGAATACGTCAACCCCCGCGCAACCTCAGTCAACTCCTCCAACATCCCATCCAAATGCGCCGAATGAAAAGCATGACTCACCTTCAACCGAACCGCCTCCACCCCCTCCGCACGAGCCAACTCCACCACCTCCAACACCGCAGCCTCATCACCCGAAACCACCGTGCTCCCCGGACTATTCACCCCCGCCACACCCACACCCGAACGACCCTCCAACCACCCCAAAACCCGCCCCTCACCCGCACGCACCGCCACCATCGCCCCACCCACAGCCACCTCATCCATCAACCGCGCCCGCGCACACACCAAACGCGCCGCATCCTCCAACGACAACACACCCGACACATACGCCGCCACCACCTCACCCACCGAATGCCCCACCACATAATCCGGCACCACCCCGTAATGCACCAACAACCGAAACAACGCCACCTCAACCGCAAACAACGCAGGCTGCGTAAACAACGTCCGCTCCAACAACTCCGACTCACCCTCAATCACCACCCCCAAAGAACAACCCAAAAACACATCAAGAACCCCAACAACCTCATCAAAAGCAGCCGCAAAAACCGGCTCACTCACATACAACTCACGACCCATCCCCACCCGCTGACTCCCCTGCCCCGAAAACAAAAACGCCACCCCACCACCCTCCACCACACGACCCGACACCACACCAGCCACCGACACACCCGCAGCCAACCCACGAACACCAGCCAACAACTCCCCACACGACTCCCCCACCACCACCGCACGATGACCAAAACACGCACGCGACACCACCAACGAACGACCCACCACACCCACACCCACACCCGAACAACCCTCCACAAACGACACCAACCGCCCAGCCTGACCCACCACCCCCGCAGCCGACCGACCCGACACCACCCACGGCACCAACCCCGAAAACTCCTCCACCGGCGGAGCTTCGACTTCCGCAGCCTGCTCCACGATGAGGTGCGCGTTGGTCCCGCTCACACCGAAGGACGAGACAGCCGCCCGGCGCGGACGGTCCAGCTCCGGCCACTGCCGTGCCTGCGTCAGCAGTTTCACCGTGCCCGCCGACCAATCGACCTCCGGAGTCGGCTCGGCCACGTGCAACGTCGAGGGCAAGACCCCGTTACGCATCGCCATGACCATCTTGATCACACCAGCGACACCCGCCGCAGCCTGCGTATGCCCGATATTCGACTTCAACGAACCGAGCCGAAGCGGCTCCTGCCGATCCTGGCCGTAGGTGGCCAGCAGCGCCTGTGCCTCGATCGGATCACCCAGCTTGGTACCCGTACCGTGCGCCTCCACAGCATCCACTTCGGACGCCGACAACCGCGCATTGGCCAACGCAGCCCGAATGACCCGCTCCTGCGAAGGCCCGTTCGGCGCAGTCAGACCATTGCTCGCACCGTCCTGATTCACCGCCGACCCACGAATCACCGCGAGCACCTGATGCCCGCGGCGCTCTGCGTCCGACAGGCGCTCCAACACCAGCACACCCACGCCCTCGGCCCACCCCGTGCCGTCCGCCGACGACGAAAACGCCTTGCACCGACCATCCGGAGCCAACCCACGCTGCCGAGAAAACTCCACGAACATGCCCGGTGTCGCCATCACCGTCACACCACCGGCAAGCGCCATCGAACACTCACCCTGACGCAACGCCTGAGCAGCAAGATGCAACGCCACCAACGAAGACGAACACGCGGTATCAACCGTCACCGCCGGGCCCTCCAACCCGAAGGTATAGGCCAACCGACCCGACGCAACGCTGGCGGTGTTACCCGTCAGCAGATAACCGTCATGTCCGCCGGACGACTCGTGCAGCCGTGGTCCGTACTCCTGCGCCGTCGCGCCGATGTACACCCCGGTACGGGTGCCGCGCACCACGGCCGGGTCGATCCCGGCGTGCTCGAAAGCCTCCCAGCCCGTCTCCAGCAGCAACCGCTGCTGCGGATCCATCGCCGCCGCCTCACGCGGACTGATCCCGAAGAACTCGGCATCGAACCGGCCCGCCTCGTGCAGGAAACCACCTTGCGCGGCGTAGGTCTTGCCGGAGCGGTCCGGATCGGCAGCGAAGAGCGAGTCGAGGTCCCAGCCGCGGTCGGTCGGGAATCCGTCGATCGCATCGACCTCGTTGCTGACCAACCGCCACAGGTCCGCCGGAGAGGCGACCCCGCCCGGCAGCCGGCAGGCCATGCCCACGATCGCGATCGGCTCGTCAAGGACGGTCGCCTCGTCCGCGTCTTCATCCCGCCCCTGGTCCAGTCCGAGGAGCTGACCACCGAGATGTTCGGCGAGCGTGGCCGGGGTCGGATAGTTGAACAGGAGGCCGGAGGGCAACGAGAGCCCGGTGGCCGTGTTCAGCGCGTTCCGCAGCTCGACGGCCGAGAGAGAGTCGAAGCCCAGGTCGTTGAAGGTCGTGTCGATGTCCACCTCGCGCGCCGATCCGTGGCCGAGCACTGCTGCCACGTGTGCACGGACCAGCTCCAGCTCATCGCCTCGCCGCGCGGACCGCTTCGGCTCGCTCCGCCCCGCCAGCCCGCTCCGCCCTGCCGCAACAGTCCGCTCCTGAACCGGCTCGATCGCCGAACCGTCCAGCCAGAAGTGCTGTCGCTGGAAAGCATACGTGGGCAGGTCCACCACTCCCGAACCCGGCAGGAGCCGTTCCCACTCCACACCCACACCATGCACATACACCTCAGACAAAGCCCTCAACAAAGAACGCCGCTCCGGAAACCCACGCCGCAACACCGGAACAACCACCACATCCTCAACACCCGACAAACACTCACCCACCAAACCCGCCAACGTCGCATCCGGACCCAACTCCACAAACGCCGACACACCCAACCCAGCCAACGTCGCAACACCATCCGCAAACCGCACCGCCGACCGAGCCTGCACAGCCCAATACTCCGCCGAAAACTCCTCCACCAAACCACCAGTCACATTCGACACCACCGGAATCCGCGGCACCGAATACGTCAACCCCCGCGCAACCTCAGTCAACTCCTCCAACATCCCATCCAAATGCGCCGAATGAAAAGCATGACTCACCTTCAACCGAACCGCCTCCACCCCCTCCGCACGAGCCAACTCCACCACCTCCAACACCGCAGCCTCATCACCCGAAACCACCGTGCTCCCCGGACTATTCACCCCCGCCACACCCACACCCGAACGACCCTCCAACCACCCCAAAACCCGCCCCTCACCCGCACGCACCGCCACCATCGCCCCACCCACAGCCACCTCATCCATCAACCGCGCCCGCGCACACACCAAACGCGCCGCATCCTCCAACGACAACACACCCGACACATACGCCGCCACCACCTCACCCACCGAATGCCCCACCACATAATCCGGCACCACCCCGTAATGCACCAACAACCGAAACAACGCCACCTCAACCGCAAACAACGCAGGCTGCGTAAACAACGTCCGCTCCAACAACTCCGACTCACCCTCAATCACCACCCCCAAAGAACAACCCAAAAACACATCAAGAACCCCAACAACCTCATCAAAAGCAGCCGCAAAAACCGGCTCACTCACATACAACTCACGACCCATCCCCACCCGCTGACTCCCCTGCCCCGAAAACAAAAACGCCACCCCACCACCCTCCACCACACGACCCGACACCACACCAGCCACCGACACACCCGCAGCCAACCCACGAACACCAGCCAACAACTCCCCACACGACTCCCCCACCACCACCGCACGATGACCAAAACACGCACGCGACACCACCAACGAACGACCCACCACACCCACACCCACACCCGAACAACCCTCCACAAACGACACCAACCGCCCAGCCTGACCCACCACCCCCGCAGCCGACCGACCCGACACCACCCACGGCACCAACCCCGAAAACTCCTCCACCGGTGCCGGCTCGGTGCGCCAGTCCGAAAGCACGACGTGGCAGTTGGTACCGCCCATACCGAACGAGCTGACACCTGCGTAGAGCGGCTCGTCCGGCCGCGGCCACGGCTCGAGGCTTCGCTGTACGGAGAGCTTCAACTCGTCGAACGGAATGTCCGGGTTGGCGGTTTCGAAGTTCAGGCTCGGCACGAGCTCGCGGTTGCGGATGCAGAGCGCCGCTTTCAGCAAGCCGACGATGCCGGCGGCACCCTCGAGGTGTCCGACATTGGTCTTCACCGATCCGACCCGTAGCTCGGCTCCGTCCACCCGGCCGTCACCGAGCACCGTGCCCAGAGCCGCCGCCTCGATCGGGTCGCCCAGCTTGGTACCCGTACCGTGCAATTCGACGTACTGCACCTGCTCCGCGGGCACCTTGGCACGCTCGTACGCCTGTCGCAGGGCGTCCTGCTGGCCGGCCGGACTCGGCACGGTGAGGCCCTCGGTCGTCCCGTCGTTGTTCATCGCGCTGCCGTGCAGCACGCAGTAGACCGGATCGCCGTCTGCCACGGCGGCGTGCAGCGGTTTGAGCACCACGAACGCGCCGCCCTCACCGCGCACATAGCCATTCGCTCGCGCGTCGAACGTGAAGCTGAGACCGTCCGGTGAAAGTGCGCCGAACCGCTCCGCGCCGACAGTGCTGTCCGGCACCAGATTGAGGTTGACACCACCGGCGATGGCCATGGTGGACTCACCGCGACGCAGGCTTTCGGCTGCCAGGTGCACAGCGACCAGTGAGGAGGACTGGCCGGTGTCCACCGCCGCACTGGGTCCGTGCAGACCCAGGGTGTAGGAGATCCGGTTGGCGACGACGCCACGGTTGAGACCGGTCAGGGTGTGCCGGGTGATGCCGTCCGCCCCGCGCTGATGCGTGAGCGTGGCATAGTCGTCGGCGATAACGCCGACGAAAACACCGGTCCGGCTGTCGGCAAGATCGGACGGGACGATCCTGGCGTCCTCCAGTGCCTCCCAGGAGAGCTCAAGCATGAGCCGCTGCTGCGGATCCATCGACGACGCTTCACGCGGGCTGATGCCGAAGAAGCCGGCGTCAAAACCGCTGACGTCCTCGAGATAGCCGCCCGGCCGGGAGGGCAGTTCGGGCCGGCCTGCCGGCGGCGCGCCAATCGCACTGCGGCCCTCGCGCAGCAGCTGCCACAGTTGAGCAGGGTTCTCCGCATGTGGCAGCCGGCAGGATATACCGACGATGGCGATCGCTTCGGTCGATGTCGACGGGTCCGCTTGGAATTCAACCATGGTCGAGCTGCCCTACCTATTGTTGCCTGCGATGCTTGAGCGGCGGCGTAGCACCCACAGCAGTGCTGCGGGTGCTACGCCGATCTGATTCTGTGGCGGCCGGTCAGCCGCGTCCGGGACCGGACGATGCAAAGCCGGCTCCGGACGTGCAGGCCGCACCTGTCAAGTGCGGCTTCGACTCACGTGGGTCTCACTCCTGCTCCCGCCAGCGCGTTCGTGCCGATATCGTCGGCAACGCGCCTGCTTCTTCGTGTGCGGCTACGAGCCGACGGTCGACTCGTATTTCGAGACGAGCGCCCGCTTGAGCACTTTTCCGCTGGACCCCATCGGGAGAGCGTCGGTGAACTCGACTCGACGAGGGTATTTGTATGCCGCGAGACGCTGTTTTCCCCATTCGATGATCTCTTCGTCCGAGCCATCGGCAACGTCCTCCGGACGGGCAGGCACGACGATCGCCCAGACCTCCTCACCGAGCCCACGGTGCGGAACACCGATGACCGCCACCTGCGCCACTGCCGGATGCCCGACGAGGATCTCCTCGATTTCACGTGGATAGACGTTGTAGCCGCCGCGCAGGATCAAGTCCTTCTTCCGGCCCACGACCGAGAGGTAGCCGTCGCCGTCCTGCCTGCCGAGATCGCCGGTGCGGAACCAGCCGTCGACCACCACCTCGGCGGTGAGGTCCGGGCGACCGAGGTATCCGGCCATCACGGTCGGGCCGCGCACCACGATCTCGCCCACCTCGCCGACCGGCAGGAGCTCGATGCAGTCGGCGTTCGGCCGGGCGATGCCGACGGTGAGATCATTGATCGCAACCCCGGTCGTGCCGGCACGAAAAGGCAGGCCGGGATAGTGGTAGGCAACACTGCAGGAGGTCTCGGTCGCCCCGTAGCCCTCGTACACCGGACAGCCGAACACGCTCCGGACCTCGTCGAGCGTGTTGGCCGGAAGCGCCGATCCCCCGCTGTAGACGCGGTCGAGCCGAGGAACCTGCCCGCCCTTGGCCACTGCATCGAGCAACACGAAATACATCGTCGGCACGCCCATGAACACCGTGCATCGGTGCTTCGTCATCAGCGCGAGGGCCTCCGGCGCGGAGAACCTCGACATCAGGACAATCGATATACCGGCACGGAATCCGGTCAGCATGCCGCAGATCTGACCGAAACCGTGCGACAGCGGCAGACACCCGAGCAATACGTCGGAACTCCGGAACGCGTACGGAGTGGCGACCATCCCATCGACGTTGTAGAGAATATTGCGGTGGGTGAGCATCACCCCTTTCGGCGTGCCCGTCGTGCCGGACGTGTAGAACACGACCGCGACATCGTCGGGTTCCCGCGCTGCCCAGTCATCGATCGGCGCTGCGTCCGGTGCCGCATTCTCCAGGTCGACAGTGCCCGCGGGGCCGGGGCCGACGGTGAAGAGCACCGTCGCGAGCGACCCCGCGGCCTCTCTCGCCTGTGCCAGCAAGGTGTTAGCGCACACCAGAAAACGGGCGTCCGCATCGGTCAGTACGTGCTCGATCTCCGACGCGGTCGACATGACGTTCAGCGGGATCGCGACGGCACCGGCCGCCAGCACGCCGAAGTACACAACGGGAAACTGCGGGGTGTCGACCAGGAGCAGGGCGACCCGGTCTCCTGGCCGTACTCCGTTGGCTCGCAGCACGGAGGCGTAGCGACGTGCCTGTTCCCACAGCCACCCGTAAGTGAAATGCTCGGACTCGTAGATCACCGCAGAGTGGTTGGGCCGCTGCGCCGCCGTGTCGGCCAGCACGGCGGCAACTGACCTGGTCATTGCGGCAGCAGTCCGTCTTTCGCGGCGGCGCGGATGCTGCCGCCGCAGAGCTCGGACGTGAACCAGTCTCGGGCTCGCGCGGTCGGGATCTGCAATTCTTCCCAGATTCCGCGCAGAGCACGGGCGAAGTCCTCGACCTCGTTCTGATCGTGCACGGCAGACGGCGCGATCCGCAGGATCTCCTCGCCCGCGGGCACGCTCGGGGCATTGATGGACTGGACGTAGATCCCGTGCCGCTCGAACAGCAACTGGGACGCCCGCTTGCACATCTCGTCATCACCGACGAAGGCCGAAACGATGTGCGAGTCCGTGGAAATGAACGGGATGTCCGCTGCGACCAGCAGGCTGTGCAGAAGCCGCGCGTTCTCCGAGAGAAGCTTTCGCTCGACGTCGGAGGACCGCAGGTACTGAACCGACGCCAGCGCACCGGCCGCGACCGCCGGCGGCAGCGAGGTGGTGAAGACGAACGAGCGCGCATAGGTCCGGACCGCGTCCACCAGTGCCGCCGGTCCGGTGATGTAGCCACCGACCGTTCCGTACCCCTTTGCCAAGGTACCCATCACGACCGTGAACCGATCGGCGATGCCTTCCCGCGCGGCAATACCGGCACCCTGCGGACCGTACATACCGACCGCGTGGACCTCGTCGATGAAGGTCGTGGCACCGTACTTGTCCGCAATATCGGCAATCGCGGCGAGCGGCGCGACGTTGCCCGACATGGAGTAGACCGTTTCCACGACGATCAGCTTCGGACAGTCGGCGGGGGCGGCCGCGATCAATTCCTCCAGGTGGGCGACGTCGTTGTGCCGGAACACGTGCTTCTGCGCGCCGCTGTGCCGGAGACCGTCGATGATCGAGGCGTGGTTCTTCGCGTCGGAAAATACGACGGTATCTTTCGGCATCCCGGCCAGCACGGTGAGCGCACCCTCATTGGCCGTGTACCCCGAGGAAAAAAGGAGCGCAGCCTCCTTACCGTGCAGATCCGCCAGTTCATCTTCCAGCAGGACGTGATAATGGTTGTTCCCGCCGATGTTCCGGGAACCTCCGGAGCCCACGCCGTGCACATCGATCGTAGTCTGCACAGCCGCGATGACCTGGCGGTTCTGCCCCATTCCCAGGTAGTCGTTGCTACACCAGACGCTGACTTCCGAATTCATCCCGTCGCGCCGCGCGGTGGCCATCGGGTAATTACCGGAACGCCGGCCGATCTCCAGGAATTCGCGCTTGCTCTCGGCAAGATCGTCCGCGGTTTTCCCGCTCAGGTATGATGCCAGATGAACGTTCATTCACTCGCCTTCTCGACGTTGCAGCTGGATTGATATACGAATCAGCGGGCCCGTCCTAGGCACCTGTCGACCGCAGGAGCACCTTGTCCGGCTTACCGTTCCGGTTCATCGGCAGCGCGTTCAAGATATTTATCTTCTCCGGCACGTGAATCGGGGACAGCGCCTCGGCAATTCCGGCGCGGATACGGTCCACTTCGACCACGTCGGCCGGATCGCATTCGATCGCGGCGTGGATGTGCTCACTGCCGTCCTCGTCTCGCACGCCGTAGACGGCGGCATGCCGGACACCTGAGTGGGAGAGGATTTCCGACTCGACGACTATCGGATGGACCTTGACCCCATCGACCTTGATCACGTCGGCAACCCGGCCCAGCAGGGTCAGACACCCTCGCTCGTCGAGACAACCGATGTCGCCGGTGAAATACCAGCCGTCACGAAGAACTCGTGCAGTCAATTCCGGGTCGCCGTTGTAGCCGTCCATCATCTGCGGCGAACGGACGCGAACCTCACCGATCTCCCCGGTCGCCAGTTGTGCACCCGAATCCGAGTTGCAGACCACGACCTCCACCTCGGGGAAGGGCCGCCCGACGGTGGCCGAAATCTCCGGGTCGCCGTGCTGTGGCGGGGTCAGAGTCGTGATTCGACCGCTCTCACTCGTGGCATACCCCTGCGCCAGGACCGAGCCGAAGAGCTGAAAGGCCTGTGCAATTCTGGCGGGTGCCGCGGGGCTGCCGCCGTAGACAATCCGCTTCAGCGAAGACAAGCCCGCGGCTGCCACCGCGGCACTGTCGCGGATTCCCCGCTCGAGCAGGTGGTCGATGAGCTGGAAGACGTGCGTGGTCGCCATGAACGTCCACGAGACCTCCTTCTCCGCGGAGACGGTCTGCACGAACTTCTCGGCATCGAAGCTCTCCTGGAGATAGAGCGCTTCGCCCGAGGCGAGGACCGCGTCGGCCATCGGAGCGACACCATGACTCAGCGGGGTCGACACCAGCAGCGACGTACAGCCGGCTTCACGACCGAGCTCCATCCATGCCCGCAAGGTGGCTTGCCACGCGCGGCCCGACAGCCGGATGCCCTTGGGCCGTCCGGTGCTGCCGCTGGTGAAGTTGATGACGGCCAGCGCGTCCGGATCCCATGCCACGACGTCCTGGGCGTCGGCACCGTCGACCCGGCCGGCCGCACTGCGTTCCCCGTGCTGAAGTCGCGTTACCGGGATCCCGCTGCCAGCAGCGATCTCCAGCGCACGCTCCGAAGTTTCGGCATCGGCATAGACGGTCACGGCTTCGGTCTCGCGCAAGATCTGGAGCTGCTGGTCCAGCGGAAGAACCGTTACCTTGGTACCAGGATTGGTGGTTCGCAAATAGCAGACCGCGGCACCGAGCAGATGTGCCGCGTACCGCACGGTGAACGTTTCCGGGCTGTTGGGCGCGACCAGGATCGCTACCACGTCCCCTTTGCCCACTCCACGATCGCGCAGCGCGAGAAACGCTTCGGTCACGGACCGGATCAGGTCACCACCGGAGAAGGCTTCACCGCGCCAATGCGCGAAATCACGATCCGGCGCGGCCGCGAGCAGTGCGAGGATCTCCGAGGCATAACTTTGCTGTGCACTCCACCAATGCTCGGGCAGACTCATGGGACCTTCCTTTGATTTCGCCGACTACCGCGATGTCGTCAGATCGGGCCAGTCAATCTTCGCCGCAGAATTGACGCGAGCGGTAGATCGTTCGACCGGCTATAACGGAGTGCCGGAAGGCAGGCCGATCTGGGTAGCCGTTCGGTGCACCCGCCGCAGAGTTACCCAGGGTGCCGACGTCTTCACTCTGCGGGAGTAACCTGCGGCCCCGTGTACACGACGCCGCTACGGCCGATGTCGCGCCGGCAGCCACGACGAGCAGACCGTGCGCTGCGAACGACGCCCGCCCGCCGGCACACGCGAGGACCGCGGACGGCGATCGCGTTGTTCAGCGGCGGCGGGTGGCGCGAACCGGCCCGCGCCGGGCGCCGACGGTCATCAAGGCGATCTCGACGTACCGGGCGGCCATTTCCTCCGGGCTGCAGTCCCCGTCCGGGCGGTACCAGCGGGCGACCGACTGGCACATCCCGAGCAGCGCCCGCGAGGTTTCCTCGGTGTCGGCGACAGTGAACACGCCCGTCCGCGCGCCGGCGTCGACGACCTCGGCGAGCACGTTTTCCACCGTCTTGCGCCGGGCGGCGTACCGGCGTCTGCTGCGTGCCGAGAGGTACCGCAGTTCAAGGTCCAACGTCGCCAGCCGGGTGCGCTGGGTCATCTGCCGCACGATCGCCTCGACGACGTTGGTCAGCTGCTTCGCCGGATCACCGGCACCCTCCTCGGCGGCAGCCCGCGTCCGCCAGGTGGCCTCGCCCGTACCCAGTTCGAGCAGGGCGACCAGCAGACCTTCCTTGTTCTCGTGGTGGTAATACAGCGCGGGCACGGTCATCCCGACCCGGCGCGCGATCTCCCGCACGGTGGCGCCGTGGAACCCGTGCTCCCAGAAGACTTCGAGGGCCGCCGCCAGGATCGGCGACAGGTCGAGCGGGCCGAACTCCCGCCAGTCCGGCGGCTGTTCGGCAGCCACCGCGGCGCTCGCCCGGACCATGCCACCACCCCTCTCCGATCCCGCAAACCATAACCGACCAGCCGAGGTCCAAGACCAGCTCGCCCACCGCGGCGCGCTCGGCAAGGGCAGGCAGCGCGGGCGGAGCCGAGCTCAACGAGGTGCCATCCGGACGGCACCGTCGAGCCGGATGACTTCACCGTTCAGCATCGGGTTCCCGATGATGTGCCGTACCAGCGCGGCGTACTCCGCCGGATCGCCGAGTCGTGCCGGATGTGTCACCTGTGCACCCAGCGAAGCGATCACGTCCTCCGGCAGCGAGGCGAACAACGGCGTCCGGAACAGCCCGGGCGCAATGGTCACCACGCGAATGCGCAGCTGCGCGAGGTCACGCGCGATCGGCAAGGTCATCCCGACGATGCCGCCCTTCGACGCCGAATACGCCGCCTGCCCGAGCTGGCCGTCGAACGCGGCCACCGAAGCGGTGTTGATGATGACGCCGCGCTCCTCGCCGGCAGGCTCGGTCCGCGCGATGCGCTCGGCCGCCAGCCGGATCACGTTGAACGTGCCGATCAGGTTGACGTCGATCACCTTGCGGAACGCCTCGAGCGGGAACGCACCCTTGTTCCCCACGGTCTTGACCGCGTTGCCGATGCCGGCGCAGTTGACGACCACGCGCAGCGGGCCGAGCGATTCGGCGGCGTCCAGCGCGGCCGCGACCTGAGCCTCGTCGGACACGTCCGCCGGGGCGAAGAGCACGTCTTCGCCCAGCTCCGCGGCCGCGGAAACGCCGTCCGAGGAGGGCAGGTCCGCGATGACCACCTTGGCCCCGCTGCCCAGCAGTTCCTGCACCGTCGCCAGACCGAGGCCCGACGCACCACCGCTCACCAGCGCGACCGAGTTCGAGCTGTCCATCTGTTCCTCCTCGTGGTTCACCCGGCCACCGAGGTCAGCCTGCCCCGGATGAGCTGCCCGGCTCCGGTGACGATCCGGTCGATCAGCTCGGCCACCGTCGGCACGTCTTCGATCAGGCCCTGCACCAGGCCCGCGGTCCAGATGCCGAGGTCGAGATCGCCGGTCTCCAGAACCTTCCGGCCGCGCGTACCCGCGACCAGCTCCCGTACGTCCTCGAACCTCCCGCCGCCGCCGAGGATCGACACGACCTCGGTCGAGACGGCGTTGCGGGCCACCCGCGCGGTGTTGCCGAGGGTCCGGAAGATCAGCTCGGTGTCCCGTTCGCCCGCCGCGACGAGCTGCTGTTTCACGTTGTCGTGCACCGGCGCCTCGACGGTGGCCACGAACCGGGTGCCCATGTTGATCCCGTCCGCACCCAGCGCCAGTGCCGCGACCAGCCCGCGGGCATCGCCGAACCCGCCGGAAGCGACCATCGGGACGGTGATCCGGCCGGCCGCGGCCGGGATAAGCACCAGTCCGGGGACGTCGTCCTCCCCAGGGTGCCCGGCGCACTCGAACCCGTCGATCGAGATGCCGTCGACGCCGAGTGCCTGTGCCTTCACCGCATGCCGCACGCTCGTGCACTTGTGCAGGACCTTCACCCCGCCCGCGCGGAAGGCGGGCAGGTGCTCGGCGGGGTTGAAGCCGGCGGTCTCCACGACCGGGACCCCGGACTCGACGATGACGTCCCGGTACTGCGCGTAGGGCGGCGGGGTGATCGAGGGCAGGATGGTCAGGTTGACCCCGAACGGCTTGTCCGTCAGATCCCGGCAGCGTGCGATCTCCTTCGCCAGGTCCGCCGGCGTCGGCTGGGTCAGCGCGGTCAGGAATCCGAGGCCACCGGCATTCGCCACCGCGGCGGTCAGCTCGGCGCGGCCGACCCACTGCATCCCGCCCTGGACAATGGGGTGCTCGACCCCGAAGACCTCGCAGAACCGGGTTCGCACCATTCGCTCACTCCTCGTTGCGGCCAATGGTGCCCGAGGCTACCCAGCGATCACCCGGCAACGAGGTGACGCTCCTCTCTGCCCGGCCTGCTTGACACCATCCGCGTGACTTAGCGATCGTTAGGTAACATGACTTAGCGATCGCTAAGTGTCCTGTCCAAGGAGGACCGTCGTGGCCACCGCCGTCATCGCCGACGCAGTCAGGACACCTCCGGGGCTGCCGATCGACCCGATCGGGCGCACGGGACGGCAACCCCTCTGCGAATGCGGCGGCACGGCCAACGCCACCCTGATCGAACGTCTCAAGGAGCCTCGGTGAAACGCACTCTCTTCAACGCCGATCACGACGCCTACCGCGAGCTCGTCCGCGAGTTCGTGGTAAGGGAGGTCGAACCGAACCTCGAACGGTGGGACGCCGAGCGGTTGATCGACCGCCAGGTCTGGCAGGCAGCGGGCAAGCAGGGTGTGATCGGCCTGCGGGTCCCGGAGGAGCTCGGCGGGGCCGGCCAGCCCGATTACCGCTACCAGGTGGTGGTGTCCGAGGAACTCGCGCGGGTCGGGGCCGCATCGTTGAACAGCAGCTTCTCCCTCCAGGACAGCATCATCCTGCCGTACGTGCAGGAGCTGGGGACCGCCGAGCAGAAGCGCCGGTGGCTGCCCGCGATGGCCGCGGGCACCCTGATCGGCGCGATCGCGATGACCGAACCGGGGGCGGGCAGCGATCTGCAGGGCGTGCGCACCACCGCGGTGCGCGACGGCGGCGAATGGGTGATCAACGGGCAGAAGACCTTCATTTCCAGCGGGATCAACGCCGGGCTGGTGATCGTCGTGGCCAGGACCGACCCCGCGGCGGGTGCCCGCGGGTTCAGCCTGCTCGTGGTCGAGGAGGGCACGCCCGGCTTCACCCGTGGCCGCAAGCTCGACAAGATCGGCCTGCACGCACAGGACACCGCCGAACTCCGCTTCGACGACGTGCGCGTTCCGGAGTCGAACCTGCTCGGCACCGAAGGCCGCGGCTTCGTGCACCTGATGGAACGGCTTCCGCTCGAACGCATGTCCATCGCCACCGGTGCGCTGGCGAGTGCACAGACCGTCTTCGCCGAGACCAAGCGGTACTGCTTCGATCGCGTGGCGTTCGGCAAGCCGATCGGGGATTTCCAGAACACCCGTTTCCAGCTGGCGGAGATGAGTACCGAACTGGACGTGACGCGGGCCTTCCACGACGCCGCGGTGCTCGCGCTCAACGCGGGCGAGCTCAGCGCGGTCGACGCGGCCAAGGCCAAGTGGTGGAGCAGTGAACTGCAGAAGCGGATCATCGACCGCTGCCTGCAGCTGCACGGCGGATACGGCTACATGCGGGAATATCCGGTCGCCCGCGCGTACCTGGACTCCCGGATCCAGACGATCTACGGCGGCACGACCGAGATCATGAAGGAGATCATCGGCCGCGACCTCGCGCAGGGGCGACGCTGATGCCCGGCGCGCTCACCGGCCTGCGGGTACTCGAACTCGCCGGGATCGGGCCGGGTCCGCACGCGGCGATGGTGCTGGCCGACCTCGGCGCCGACGTGGTCCGGGTGGAACGGCCGGGCAGCACGGCACGGGACGCACTGCTGCGCGGGCGCCGGTCGGTGTTCGCCGATCTCAAGAGCACGGAAGGCCATGCGCTGGTCCAGCGCCTCGCGGCCAACGCGGACGTGCTCATCGAGGGCTACCGGCCCGGTGTGGCCGAACGGCTCGGCCTCGGACCGCACGAGTGTCTCGCGGCCAATCCCGGTCTGGTCTACGGGCGGATGACCGGCTGGGGCCAGCAGGGGCCGCTGGCCGGCCGCGCCGGACACGACCTGAACTACCTCAGTCTCACCGGCAGCCTGCACGCCATCGGGCGGCCGGGTGAGCGCCCGGTTCCGCCGCTGAACCTGGTCGGCGATTTCGGTGGTGGCTCGATGTTCCTGCTCACCGGGATACTGGCCGCGCTGTGGGAACGCAGTCACTCCGGCCGGGGCCAGGTGATCGACGCGGCAATGGTCGACGGCGCCTCCGTGCTGACGCAGATGATGTGGGCGATGCGCGGGGAAGGGCAGTGGTCCGACGAGCAGGGCACCAACCTGCTCGACGGCGGTGCACCGTTCTACGACACCTACGAATGCGCGGACGGCCGGTACGTCGCCGTCGGGGCGATCGAACCGCAGTTCTACGCACAGCTGCTGACCGGTCTGCAGCTCGATGCCGCCGAGCTGCCCGGCCAGAACGACCGGGCGCGCTGGCCGCAGTTGCGGCCCGCCTCACCGAAGCGTTCGCCGCCCGGCCACGGGAGCACTGGGAGAAGGTGTTCGAGGGCACGGATGCGTGCCTCACCCCGGTGCTCACCTTCGCCGAGGCGCCACACCACCCGCACCTGGCTGCCCGCGGCACTCTGGTGGACCTGGCCGGCACGGTTCAGCCCGCCCCGGCGCCCCGGTTCTCCCGAACCCCGGCGGATCTCCCCCGCCCAGCCCCGGAACCCGGGGCGGACATCTCGGCGGTCCTCGCCGACTGGCAAGTCTGAGAGAGCAGCTGTGCGCAACCCGAATGTCCTGACCGAACAGACCGGTGCCGTCCGGCGGATCACCTGGAACCGCCCGGACGCACTCAACGCACTCGACGACGGCATGCTGCGCACCGCGACCGAGGAAGTACGTGCCGCGGCAGCGGACCGCTCAGTGCGCGTGCTCCTGTTCGCCGGCAGCGGGCGGGCCTTCTGTGCCGGCGCCGACCTCACCCGGGTCCACCCGGGTGAGGTCGGCGCGGAGACGGTCGACCACGCCAATCGGCTCGTCGAGGCCATCCGGGCGGCCCCGCAGCCGGTGGTCGCCGCCGTGCACGGTCCCGCAGTGGGCGTCGGCTGCTCGATCGCGCTGGCCGCGGATCTGGCCGTCGCCGCCGAATCCGCCTACTTCCTGCTGGCCTTCGCCAACGTGGGGCTGATGCCCGACGGCGGGGCGAGCGCGCTCCTGCCCGCCGCGATCGGGCGCGCCCGCGCGGTCCGGATGGCCATGCTGGCCGAGCGCATCGACGCCCGCACCGCGGAAAGCTGGGGCCTGATCGCCTCGGCGGTCTCCGACGAGGAGTTCTCCGGCGAAATCGAGCGGGTGCTCGCCAAACTGGCGGCCGGGCCGTCCGCCGCCTATGCACAGATCAAACAGGCACTCGACGCGACGGCGCTGAGCGGACTGCCGGGCGCACTGGCCCGGGAACGAGCCGGGCAGACCGCCTTGTTCGAGACCAAGGACTTCGCCGAAGGAACAGCTGCGTTCCGCGAAAAGCGAACGCCTCGCTTCCGGGGCGAGTAGCCCGGGTTCCCCAGGGCGGGTAGCTCCGGTCCCACGGCGAGCAACCGGGTCCGCCTCCGGGGAGCCGGTCGCTCTTGGGTGGCTTTTCGTTGCTCGGCAACACATTCCTGCTGCTGCGACGGTGGTCGCGGTGCGGTGCTGCGGATTCGTCAGCTCCGGTCGACCGCAGTGGCGAGGGTCCGCAGCTGCGCCCGTGCTCGGCGGCCAGCAGCTTCTGTGCCTCTTCGAAATGGCCGCATCACCGGACCGGGTGGCGGTGCGGCGGTGCTCATCGACCGTCTTCGGCGAGGTAGACCTTGGTGGCGAAGACATCGAGTGCCGAGACGCAATCCTGCAAGGCCGCCTCGGCCACGCTCCGGCGGTCCGCACCGAGTGAGTCGCGGAGACGGACCTTGTCGGACCAGCCGCGGAGCTTGGCGAGGTCTTCATCGTTTTCTTCCAGCTCCGCGTAGGTGAACTTCTCGGCAGCCGTCTCCTTTTCGATCTCGGCGAGGAAACCGCGGCACCGGTCGATGATCTCCTCGTACTCCTCGTCCCGCGCGGCGTTGTAGGTCGCGGCGACCTCACCTGCGCCGGCGAGCACGTCGCAGCGCATCAGCTGGGCAGAGCCGCCCAGCTCCTCGACGTGCTTGCGCAACGAGCGCAGTGACCGTTCGTGTGCGGTCGACTCCGGCAACACGGCGACCGAGTTCTGCAAGTAGACCGCACCGGTGCTCTTCAGCTTCCGCCACACGCTCGCACGCAGCCGCGTGGGTTCGCGCGGAACCCGGTAGACCAGCAGCAGCCACCCCGGCGGGGTGGCCTCGCGGTCGGAGAAGTCCTTGGTCACGCCGGTCAGCGTGCCATCACGTGGCTGATCACGTCCAGAATTCCGCCGGGCGTGCCGAGCGGGGCCAACGTGCTACCGACCGCACACGACGGTTTCCGCAGACCCGATGGGCGCATTGCACGACCGGGTGAACTCTGACAGCATCCTGAGCGCGGTATACGAAACCGTCGAAACTGGGGAGTTGCCGATGCTGCCGATCCTCGAGTTCGTCCTGGGCATCGCGGTGCTCGTCTACAGCGCCGAGAAGCTGATCGGTTACCTGGTCGGGGTCGCCAGCCGATGGGCGATCTCGCTGTTTCTCATCGCGGTCGTGTTCACCGGGATCGAGTTCGACGATCTGGTGTTCGGTCTCGTGCTGAACCTCGAGGATCTCAGCAACGTCGCGCTCGGCACGGTGATCGGGACGACGATCGCGATGACCGGGATCGTGCTCGCCCTCGCGGCCATCATCGCGCCGTGCCGGGTGGACGTGCCCAAGGATTACCTGCTCCTGCTGGTGGCCGCGCCGGTGGTGATGTTCGTGCTGGCACTGACCGGGGCACTGACCCAGTGGATCGGGATCCTGCTGCTGGCCCTGTTCGTGGCCTTCGTGGGCTGGATCGGCTACCGCGAATACGCCGCGCGGCGCCCCGTGTGGCGCAACGCCGAGCTCTACGAGCAGCTCGAGAGCGCCGGTGTGGGCAGGGGCGGCACGGCGGCCGTCGCCACCGAGGTCCCGGACACCCCCGGCACCGGCGGGAACGGCGGCACCGGCGGGAACGGCGGTTTCGAACTCCCCCCGGACCTGCGCGTCGACCAGGGATTTCTGGTGGCACGACAGCATTCGGCCGGCCGGAACGTGGCTCTCGGTGCCCTCGCGCTGGTCGGCCTGATCCTCGGTGCGGTGGTAGCCGGGAAGGGCACCGACGGCATCCTGGACACCTTCGACATCGCCGGCACCGTTTTCGGGGCGACGATCGCCACCCTGGCACTGTCCCTTGAGGACATCTTCCTCACCGTGGAGCCCTCCCGCAGGGGTGCGCCGGAGATCGGTGTCGCCAACGTCGTCGGCAGTGTGGTGTTCTCGGTGACCGGCAAGATCGGGATCATCCTGCTGTTCGGCGGAACGATCACCGTCGACGACGAGGTCTTGAGCTGGCACCTGCCGGTGCTGCTGCTGATGACCGTGCTCGCCGCGATCTTCCTCGGCACCGGGCGGCTACGCCGTTGGCATGGCATCGTCTTGCTCGCCTGCTACCTCGCCTACTTCGTGATCAGCCTGGTCGCCTTCGGCGAGGTGCCCGTCGACGACGACTGATTCGCTCGTCGGTTCCTTCCACGAGGACGGCGGCTAAGCGCCGCGCGGTGGTGGTTTGGTCAGGCACGCTGCCACGACCACCAGTATCGGTAGTGCGCAAAGGGCGACGAGTGCGGCCCGGTAGGAGTTCGACCACGCTCGTCCCAGCGCGAGGACGACCGGGCCGAGCGCGGAGGTGCCGATGATGACCGAATGCACCACGCCGCGCAGGGTTCCGAGATGGCCCTGGCCGAAGCAGTCGCTGAAGACCACCGCCCGCAGCGTGCGTACCCCGGCGGTGCAGGCGCCGAGCGCCAGGCCGTATGCGACGGCCGTCCAGCCGGGACGCACCCATCCGGCGGTGAACGTGGTGAGCGCGAGAACCGCCATCACGGTGCTGATGAGGGCACGGTCGCTGATGTGATCGGCCAGCCAGCCGACGAGAAAACTGGCCAGCAGTCCCGCGAACAGTTGCGGGACGAAGTTCGCAGCCGCCTCGGCGGCACCGAGACCACGTTCACCCAGCAGGGAGACCTGGTGAAACGTCAACGCCGTGGTGATCAGGCTGCATGCGCCTGCACCGCTGACGACAACCCAGAACACCGCCGTCCGGCTTGCCTCCCGTAGCGTCCAGTCGACCGGGGGTTCCCGGGCCGAAGTCCCGGATTCGGCGTCGGCCTCGCTCGTGCGCACGTCGCCGTCGGCGGGCACGCGTCGCGGGAGCACGAACAACGCCGCGGGCACGGCGATCGCGAGAACGGCCCACCCCTCCAGCTGCCAGGCGGTGCGCCAGCCGAGTTCACCGATCAGCCGCTCGAGTGCCAACGGCGCGAGCGAGATCGCGGACGTGCCGATCGCCGAGACGACCCCCATCGCCAGTCCCCGGTGCCGCTGCACGTACACGGTCACGACGGTGGTCGCCACGAGGCTCAGCGCTCCCTGTCCGCCGAGGCGGATGCCGACGAAGGCGGTGCTCAGCCCGACGAACTCGGTGACGGTGCCTGCCGCCACCAGGATGGCACCGAAGCAGAGAGCAACCGCGACCATGGCACGGCGTGGTCCGAAGCGATCGAGCAACCTGCCCAGCAGTGGCAGCACCAGCGCACCGGCCAGCGAGCCGATCGAATAGGCCATCGCCACCGACGATCGGGACACGTGCAGCGCGGTACTCAGCGGGTCCACGAACACCGAGATGGCCGGAGTCTGCCCAGGAGCGGTCATGGCCATCGCCACCGAGGCCGAGCCGATCACCCGTCCCCGGTAACCGGCGGAACCTCGCAGCGGTCTTCCCACCGGTACTGAAGTGGACCGGTTGGCACCGATCGGCACGAGATCTCCTGCGCATGGTTGTCGGTCAGGGCTTGAAGAACGAGGAATCGTGGGTGTGGCCGAGCGTTGCGCGTCCGATCGTGGCGAGGACGTGATCGTCGTTGTCGTGGCGCGCGTAGAAAGTGAGGTCGCGCAGGATCCGTTCCACCGGGCTGGGACGGACGAGGCTGCGCGCCCCGCAAGCGCGAACGCAGTGCTCCACCGTCTCCAGCGCGAGATGTTCGACCAGGTGGCGGGCGCAGTTTCCGGCCCGCTGGGCGTCGGCCCGCTGACCGCGGTCCCAGAACTGTGCGACGTGGGCGAGCCAGAGGTGGCAGGTCTGGATGTTGACCGCCATCGAGCCGGCGCGGTGGTGGACGTACGGGTCGGCGGTCTTGTTCTGGCGGACGAGGTATTCGAGCGCGTAGTCGAAGGCGCCTTCGGCGGCACCGAGGAAACTGGCCGCGTAGTGCGGGGTGAACGCGCTCTGCCAGCCCTGGTGCAGGTAGGCGCCGGGTTCCCCGACGAGGTTCTCCTCGGGCAGGAAGGTCCGGTTGAACTCGACCACGTGACTTGCGGTGGCCCGCATGCCGATCGGGTCCCACCACGATTCGTCGACGGTGACGGTGGGGTCGGACAGATCGCACGCCAGCAGGAGCAGCCCCTCCGCCGGAGCGTCCGCATGCCGGGCGCCTCCTGGTCCTGCGGTGTTGACCAGCAGCAGGGCCCAGTCCGCGCCGGTCGCGCTCGTCGCGAAGGCCTTGGTTCCCTCCAGTACCCATCCGCCGTCGACAGCGGTGATGCTGGTGCCGAACCTGGTGCCTTCACCTGGCTTTCGCGCTTGCGGCTCGCCGCTCCACGCCACCCACTTCTGGCCACCGTGCACGATGCCCTCGAACCAGCGCTCCTGCTGTCGTGCGGAAGCCAGCGCGTCGAGGAGCACGAGCGAGTTGGTGTGCCCCTCCCAGCATCGGCCGAGCGAGAGGTCGGCCTTGGCCAGTTCCTTGGTCATCAGCCACAGCGTGAGCGTGTCACCGTTCAACGGGCCGAGCCCCAGTCCGCCGTGCTCGCGGGGCACGGTGGCCGCGTTCAGCCCGGCAGCCGCCAGGTCGTCGAAGTCCTTGCCGGGGAACGTCGCCGCCCGGTCGTGTTCGTCCGCGCGCTTGGCGCACGCCTTGGCGACGGTGCCGGCCTGTTCGATCAGGTCACGGCTGTGCGGGCGGAGGTGGTGCGGTGCTTCGGAGATCTTGCCGAGGTCCACGGGTGATCCTTCCTGTCGGGTTTCCGGGAGTCAGCGGTGCCGGGAACGCTCGCGCCGGGCGATGCGCGCGGCATGCAGCAGCGCACGGGTCTGTTCGGTGGGGATGTGCCGGCCGGTCATGAAGTGGAACTGGCAGCCGGCGTCGGCAAGCAGCACATCCCATCCGTCGACGACGGCGAGCCCGCGATCGCGGGCGGCGGTGACGACCGCGGTCTCCTCGGACGTGTAGACCATGTCGACGACGACTGCGTCGTCGGGGAGTTCGAACGGTCGGAACGGCACCCGGTCGGTCACCGGCGTCGCGTGCACGAGCACCGAATACCCGTCCGCGCGGAACGACTCCAGTGGGGTGAAGCCGAAGCCGAGCTTTTCGGCGACGGCTCGGCCACGGCGGGGATCGCGGTTGACCAGCACCGGGTCGGCACCGCAGTCGGCGAGCGCAAGTGCGGCGGCGCGTCCGGCACCGCCGCAGCCGATCACGGCGGCCTTGCGACCGGAGACTGCTACCTCGAAACGGTCCAGCGCCCGGCTGATCGCGGGACTGTTGGACGTGTCGGCGCACCAGGATTTTTCCCGCTGGACAAGCGAATTCGCCGATCCCGACCGGCGTGCCGCGGGACTGGTCGTCCGCGCCGAGGCGAGCGCCGCCTCCTTGTGCGGTGACACCACGGTGGCGGCTCGCAGCGGAAAGCCGAGTTCGGCGAGCCCGGACTCGGCGACTTCACTCCAGAAGGAGCCGAAGTCCTCGACTTGGAACGGCAAGTACAGTGCCGGGATGTCGAGCGTGCGGTAGCCGGTGTTGTGCACCCGCGGCGATACCGATTTCAGGACCGAACGGCCGATGATGCCGTAAACCGTGTGCAGCGGGCGAAGCTGCGGGAACCCGTAGTCCCCCACCAGCTGCTCGACGGTCGGCAGGGCGATGCTGTTGTCGGCCAGCCCGCCGAAGACGACGGGCGCACCGAGCCGGGGGGCCAGCAGGCGGCTCCAGAACCCCGCAGCTCCGGTCCCGAACGCCGTGACATCCGATCGCCCGGCGGCGTGGAGAAACCGCAGCGGTGCCAACGCCTGTTCGGCCCGCGATACGTCGACCGTGAGCAGGTACAGGCCGGCGTCGGTGGCCGCCATGCGGTCGAAGCGCTCGTGCAGAACACCGTGCTCGGCGGCGCTGCCGTGCCAGGAGATGCGCCGCTGCCGGGCCGGAATGCGGTTCAGCAGCTCCGGAACCAGATCGTGCTCGGCTTCCAGATCGACCACGTCGTAGTGCTCCGCCGCGGCGAGCAGCCGGGTGTGTCGCGCCTCGGCCGAGCCGTCGAACTCGCCACCCTGGTCACGGCTGCGAAGGCAGTACACCAGCCGACCGTCGAAGCGATCCCGCAACCAGGCCGGATCCACCGCACCGGCGAGATCGGCCCGGACCTCGACCAGATCCACTTCGTGCCGCAGCGCATCCAGCTCGGCTCTCCCGTGCGGGAGCGGACCGGTCACGACTGCGGTGATCGCAGCGCTGTCCCACTTCACCTCTGAACCATCGACGCGGATCAACGTCGCCTCCCAGTTGTGCGAATAGTGGAATCGTTCAGGACGTGCCACCGGGCGCGGTGCGGCGTTCCACGCATTCCCGAAGAAGAGCGATCAGGAACGCGTGGAATCACCGGCCATATTGGCCCTTGCGGTGAATTGCGGTTTTACCTCGTCCGTCGTGGTCTGCGCCGCACGGCGGTGATTACTGTGTCGAGGACGAGAAACCCGAGCAGGGTGCCACCGAGGACGGGCATGGCCCAGGCCAGGATTGCACTGATGACCACCACCGCGAGCAATTCCGTTCTCGAAAGAGAACGCCAGACCGGCGGCGGCGCGGGTGGCCACAACGCAGTGCGGGGACGTCTGATCCACCACATCCGATAGGCGATGACGATCAGCACCAGTGCGCCGATGGCAAGCAGCGCCACGACGATCTGGTTGGCAATGCCGAACAACGTGCCGGCATGCGCTTGGTCACCGAGAATGGTGAGCTTGGCCAGTAGCGGGTAGTCGTCGAACGCGACGTGTTCGATTGCCTTGCCGGTGTAGGGATCGACCGCGATGCTGTCGTGGCGGACCGGCAGACCGGTGCCGGTTTCCGCGACTTTCCACACCTCGCCCGGTTCGGCGGGTGCGGTGATGGTCAGCTCCCCGCGCAGTCCGGTGGCGCCGGCGGTGTCCAGTACCCGGTCGACGGTGATCTGCTTCGCCCCTTGCGGCACCGCGACTTTCTCGGACTCGAGGTGTGGTTCGGCGGAGTCGAGGGTCTCCAGCAGCTGGTCCACCCGATCCCCCACGTAGTGGGACTGGGAAAAGCCGGTGACCGCGAGTGCGACGAGGCCGATGCCGAGGAACAGACCCAGTGAACCGTGCAGGGCCCGCAATCGGGCCTGCTTCGAAGACGACTGCCACGACCGGGCCGACACACCGCGGGAGCGTCGCCGGATGCCCCACAGAGCGAGGCCGAAGAGGACGATCACCGGGAGCCAGCTGGTCGCGAGTTCGGAGTAGAACCTGCCCGGCGGGCCGAGGTTCAGATTGCCGTGGATGTTTCGCAGCCAGACCTGTGCCGGCGGGCGATCCTTGACCGTGGTGAGCTCGCCTTGCACCTGGTTGGTGTAGGGGTTGACGTAGACGGTGAGGTCTTCGCCGGAGAACTTGTCGATGTCCGGAAGTCCGGGCGTCGACAGGACAATCCTGGTGGTGCGCTCTCCATCGACGGGTGGGATGACCTCCTTGACCGTCCCGCCCGGATGGGCTGCCACGGCCGCGGCGACCTGGCCCGATACCGGCCGGGGCGCTCCCGCGGTGTTATCGGCGAACAGCTCCGGCCCGTACAGTGCGTTGACGATTTGCGGGGTGCCGGCGTTGACCAGTCCGGTAAGACACATGACGACCAGGAACGGTGCAACCGCGAAACCCGCCAGAAAGTGCACCCGCCGCGCGAGGAGTCCCAGTCCCGAACGCGGCTTTGCCGCACTCGGCACGTCGGCGGAAACAGCTTTCGAGGCAAGTGGCGGTTCCTCCCGTGGATCTGGTGACCGGCCGGTGGTGGACGTGGCCATGCAACTCCCAAAAGAAGTGACTCGGGGCGGAGCAAATCAGCGGCGACAGCGGTTTTCCGGCATTGCTTCCTGAATTGCGGGCACGACTGTTTTCGCCCCCATCGCCTGCTGCGAATAATGGTGCTGCACCGCACCCTCGGCATCAAGGTTCGGGTGACCAAAGGTTTTCCGGTCGTGACGGCCGGATGGCTTCGTCCAACGGACGGGCTTGGCGCACAGGCACCCCGCCGTCGGAAAGTCCACCGGCCCGACCAACACAGCGGAATAGTAACCGTGGTTAGCTCTTCTGCGCCACGTTGCGTTCTTTTGGCTGCTCGGCGGACGAGCGGTGCGGCCGGCCGGATTGCAGCGGCAGGGAATCAGGTATCTCGCGAACCGGTGCGCACGACCGTTGGCCGCAACGACCGCCACTGGCCGGCGCAGACAGCCAGTCCGCCCGGCGGGGTGCCGGGAGCTTGCACCCCGCGGCGCCGGCCGGTACGACCGCGTGCACACCACGATCGACGAAACCCGCCCGATCGTCCCGGCGGTAGAGTGCCTGCCGTGACAGGTGCCCCGGATGCGGACCGGCAAACGGCAGGCCGGCAGGGCCCGGCGCCGACCGGCAGGCCCACCATGCGCGACGTGGCGGCCGCGGCGTCGGTGAGCGTGAAGACGGTTTCGCGCGTGGTACACAACTACCCGTTCATCCGCGACGAGGTACGCAGCCGCGTCCAGGCCGAAATCCGCCGGCTCGGCTTCCGGCCCAACGGAAACGCAGTCGGCCTGCGCCAGACCGGACGGCCGGCGGGCAGCATCGGCGTGCTCGCCGCAGACCTGGCCGATCCGTTCTACGCGGGCATGGTCAGCGCGATCGAACAGGTCAGCACCGCACGCTCGTTCACCACGCTGGTCGCCAGTTCGGGCGAGGACGCCGAGCGGGAACGCACGCTGCTGGCCACGTTCGTCGAACGCCGTCTGGACGGGTTGATCGTGGTCTCGGCCGATCGACGGCACGATCACCTGCGACCGGACCTCGACGTCGGCACGCACATCGTGTTCGCGGACCGCCCGCCGCAGCGGCTGCCGGTGGATTGTGTGCTCGCCGCGCACGCCGACGGGGCCAGGCAAGCCGTCGAGCACCTGCTCGGACAGGGCCACCGCGCGATCGCCTTCGTCGGCCACTCCCCCGCGATCCACACCGCGCGGCAACGGTTGCGCGGGTTCCGCGCCGCGCTCACCGCGGCCGGGCTGGCCCCGCACACAGTGCGTACCGACGCACTCGACACCGAGGCCGCGCACCGGGCGACCGCGGAGCTGCTGGCTGCCGAAGACGCGCCGACCGCCTTGTTCGCGGACAACCCGCGGCTGGTCGGCGGCATGGCCACAGCCATCGCGGAATCGGCCGCGCCGCGGACCGCGCTGGTCGCATTCGACGATTCGGAACTCGCCGGGGTGCTGGGCGTGACCGTGGTCGCGCAGGATCCGCGCGCGCTCGGCACCCAGGCCGCTGACCTGCTGTTCTCCCGGCTCGACGGCGACCATTCGCGGCCCCGCCGGATCATCCTGCCGACCACGCTCGTGCCGCGCGGATCCGGCGAGGGCAGGGGCGTCGCCCTGCGTGCCACCCGCAGCTGAGCCGCCCGGCCGAACTCGCGAGCTCCTTGCGTCGCCGGTCCTGTCCGGTTCTGGCCGGTTCCGGTCATTGACAACGCTGACAACGCGGTCCGACACTGAAACCCGTCGCCAACGTTTGTCACCCCCGGTCGCAACCGCTGCCGGGTCTGCGTCGGCAGTCCGCCCGCCGATCTCCAGGGAGCCCCCGTGGCTGTCTTCCGCCACCGCCCGGCCCCGTTCGTCGCGCTCGCCTCCGGCACCGAAGCCGAGCTGTCCGGTCACCGCTGACTATCCAAGGAGCGACTGATGAGGTTCCGCCGTACCCTGACGCTGAGCGCCGCCGTCACCGCCGCACTCGCCGTCGCCGGGCCTGCTGCAGCAGCCGGCCGTCCGCTGCGGATCGTCGGCGCCAGTGCCGACACCGCGCTCACCCAGCGTTGGCAGGACTTCGGCCGTCGCCCCGGCGTGGGCTGGGCGGCGGCCGACGGAACCTACTCGACGCCGCTGCCTTCCGGACAGGACGCGTGGCTGTTCAACGACACCTTTTTCGGCCCCGTCCGCTCCGACGACAGCCTGCCCGAGTCGTCCCCGTTCACGCACAACTCCGCTGTACTGTCCAACGCGGACGCCAGCGACCTGTCCGCCACGGTCGCGCCCGGCGCACCGGAACACCCGCAGTCGCTCGTCGGGCCGACGCCGGACAACCCGAACACGCCGAACGACTACTGGTACTGGAACGGCGACGGCATCGTCGACGGCGGCAAGCTGCAGGTGATCGAGTTCGAGCAGCAGCCGTCCGACGACCCGGCGCCGTTCAACTTCGCCTGGACCGGCACGAAACTCGCCACGCTCGACCCGGTCAGCTTCCGGTTGGAGACGCTCACCGACCTGCCCTCGGCCGGTAACGTGCAGTGGGGCACCGAACTGGTCCGCGATGGAGACTGGATCTGGATCTACGGTGTCGAGGGCGACGGCCCCACCAAGTACCTGCACCTCGCCCGCGCCCCGATCGGCAAACTCGGCGGACCGTGGCAGTTCCGCACCGCCGAGGGCTGGTCGGCCGATCCGACGACGTCAGCGCGGCTGCTCGGCAACGTCGGCAGCTCGTTCGGCGTCACGCCGATCGGCAACGAGTACCTGCTCACCACGTTCGATTCGGGGCTGGGCAACGCGATCCGCGCCTACCACGCGACCAGCCCGGCCGGACCGTTCACCGGCGGCGAAACCGTCTACACCGCACCCGAGGCCACCAGCGAGCGCTACACCTACAACGTGGCCGCCCACCCCGAGATCAGCCGGCCCGGCGAACTCGTCATCTCCTACAACACCAACAGCCGGCAGCTCTCCGACCTCTACGCCGACATCGACAACAACCGGCCCCGGTTCGTCGACCTGAAACTCTCCAGCTGACGCTTTCGCACCGAACTCCGCCTGCGCTCATCGCCGTAGCGGCAGATCCGATCACCGAAGCGGCTTGCCGTCGGACAGCAGTGGCGCGCCGGTCAGGGAGGCCGATCCGCTGCCCTGTGCCCGGTCGGGGAACTCGACCAGCTCCACGATGTTCCCGTCCGGGTCGGATCCGTATGCGACGTGAAGCATGCCGCGGGCATCGATCGGCGCATCGACCTGGAAATTCATACCGGCGGCAACGAGGCGGTCGAACTCGGCGTGGATGTCGTCGACTTCGAAACAAATGTGCGTGATGCCGTGGTCGGCAACCTGCCAATCCGGATTCCGCTTCCTGGGCACCGGGTGGACGTACTGGAACAACTCGAGGTGTGCGTTACCGCCGCGCAGGTAGACGAATGTTGCCTCCGAATCGGTAAGGCCGACCACGCGGTCGCACAGCTGGTCACCCTGTTGCCAGCTGTAGCGCATCACCTCCTCGAGTCCGAACAGGTCACAGTAGAACGCGCGCAACCGCTCGAGGTCAGGAGTGGAGATGGCCGCATGGTGAATCCCGATGATCACATCGACTCCTCGTCGTCGAAATAGTGAAATAAGTACGTGAAACCGGCAGAAATATCTGCCCTGGATGCCAGGCCGCAGCACCTGGCCGCGCGCACCGCCGCCACCTCCCCGCGGCCACGACCAGCGGGCCACCGGCGAAGTCCGGCACTGCCGGAAGCGGTCAGTCGAGATCTCCGTACAGCCGGCGGACGACATCGGCCATCGGCAGGCCGTCGGCGATGTCGGTGAACATCTCCGCCTCCTTCGCGTCGATCGCCTCGCAGCGGGCGATCACGTCGCCGGCCGCCTCGATCGGGACGAAGCAGACCCCGGTTTCGTCGGCGACGACGAGGTCACCCGGCTCGACGGTCACTCCCGCCACCGCGATCGTCGCGTTGATCTCCACCGAGGTTCCCCGCCACTTCCCGGTCGCCGGGCTGATGTCGCGGGTCCAGATGGGGAATCCGCGCCGCCGGGACTGGGCCACGTCCCGTACCGCGCCGTCGACCACGGCGCCCGCGAGATTCCCCCGCCGAGCGCACGCCGCGACGATGCCGCCCATGTTCGACACCCCGGGCAGGCCCGAGACGACCAGCACGTCACCGGCCTCGGCCAGCTCGATCCCGTGGATCTCGGCCATCAGCCAGTTCCCCTCGGTGACCGCTCGATAGGGCCCCATCCTGGCGGGTACGTTCCGCAGCGTCACCGCCCTGCCGACGATGCGCTCACCGGGCAGGGTCGGGCCCAGGGTCGAGGCACCGACGATGGAGTCGATACCGAGTGCGTCGAGCGCGTCCGCCACCGTGGCGGAGAGGTCGTCGAGCGCAAGGAACCGCGCGACGATCCCTTCGGGTACCGGCGCCGGCATCGGATGCACCTCGACCCAGTCGAAGTGCTTCCTGGTCGTTTCGGTCATGAATACTTTCCTCTCCGGTCAAGAAATAGGACGCGTTTTCGGAAATGGTGCTCAATGCCAGCGACGCCGGTGCCTGGCCAGCACGTCCGCGCCGAAGTCGTTCGAAAGGTGGCGCACGACGCTGTGCGCGTGATTGCCGTGGCGAGCGGTGTTGTCCCATTCGATGAGAATTCCCTCGCCCTGGATCCGGTAATAGTTCGGCGCGCCCACCTCGGTGGGCCCGGCCCAGGCGAAGTGCAGCTTTTCGATCTCCCAGCTCGGCACGAGAGCGTCGGGCAGGCTGTCGTGGTAAGTGCGGACGAGACGGTCGAGGCACTCCTGCTGGCTGCGGTCGAGATCGGCTGCGGAAATACCTTTTGGCGTGGCGGTCACCGAAACGAGCTCGTGGTCCTGCCGGCCGTATCCGATTTCCCGGTCCCGAGCGTCTCCGCCGGCACGCATACGCGCCTGCAGCTCGTCGTCTCCCGGCCGCCGCCGGAACAGGTCGGGCAGCGGCATCATGGTGGCGCCTTCGGTGAACGAGGATCGGTTCCCCAGCACGAGATCGGCCGGGGCTCGCGGGTGCAGGACCGCCACGGCCCTGGCCTCGGCCGGCAACGAGGTGACCAGCTCACGGGCCGCCGACTGGAACTCGCCGAGCGGATCGAGCCTCGCTCCGCCGGGGAAAGTGGTGACTGCGGGGTCCAAACCGAAGAAGCGCGGCGTGGTGGAGCGCACTTGTCCCGCTGCGATCAGGAAGTTCAACGAAACATGGTGCCCGCCGAATCGCCAGCCCCACGGGCCGTGCCCTTCCGGATCGCCGAAGACCCGCAGGTAGTAGCGCGACGGGTCACGACCGCGGGAGGTGTCGAACTCCGACCGGAATCCCTCCACCCGGTCCAGGATGTTCTCGGTACCCAGCACCGTCGAGACGAGGTCGTAGCCAC
Organism: Amycolatopsis ultiminotia; assembly: GCF_039536925.1. Taxonomy (NCBI): domain Bacteria; kingdom Bacillati; phylum Actinomycetota; class Actinomycetes; order Pseudonocardiales; family Pseudonocardiaceae; genus Amycolatopsis; species Amycolatopsis ultiminotia. Next base: position 272,938 of record NZ_BAAAZN010000005.1, read on the forward strand.
GGGGCGACAGGCCCGAAGCGACCAGCTCCAGCACCTGCCGCTGCTGGCGGTCCGACTGGCCGTTGAGCGGCAGCCCGCCGTGATCGGTCGGAGTGTAGAACCACCGCCTGCGCTCGGCCTCGTGCTTTCCGCCGGGCCCGCCCCACCAACCCACCGCACGCTGCTCGTCGTCGAGACCGCCGAGCCAGGCCGCGGCCAGCCGCGCCATGTCGGTGGCAACCGGGTTCGCACCCGCGCGCGTTTCACCTGTCATCGATGCACTCCCTTCGGCGTGTGCGCCTGCCCCACCGCCGGTCAGTAGAAGACCGGCCCCACCAGGCCGCCTCCGGCTGCGACGGCATCACCGTTGATGGCCACGCTCAGCGGAGAAGCCAGAAACGTGACCACGTGCGCGACCTCCGCGGGCTGCACGAGACGGCCGATGCTCACGTCCACGGCAAGTCCCTGTGCGAACTCCGGTTCCGGCACCCCGCGCGCGGCGGCGCCGGTCCGGATCATCGCCCGGACCCCCTCGGTTTCGGTCAACCAGGGATGCACGACCGTCACGTTGACCCCGTGTGGTCCCAGCTCGTCGGCCAGGTTCTTGGACATCGCGGCGACCGAGGCGTTGCGCACCGAGCCGAAGACCGAACCGGTGCGCCGGGCAGCGAGACCGCTGATGTTGACGATCCGCCCCCATCCGCGGTCGATCATCTGGGGCGCAACAGCCCGCGTGCAGCGCAAGTAGCCCAGCACCTTCGTCTCCACCTCGGAGCGCAGGTCTTCGTCGTCGAGGTCCGCGAGCACCTTCGCGGGACCGCCGCCCGCCTTTGCCGCTCCGTTGACCAGGATGTCGATGCCACCGAACCGGTCGTCCACCTCCGCCACCGCGGATTCGACGTCCCGGTCCCGAGCCGTGTCGGCGCGCACCCCGATGACGTCGTACCCACGAGCGCGAAGCTGTTCGGCCGCGGCCTCGACCGCTGCCGGGTCACGCGCGAGGAGGGCGACACGTGCGCCTTCGCCCGCGAGTTCCTGCGCGACGGCAAACCCGAGTCCCCGGCTCCCGCCGGTCACCAGAGCCCTTTTGCCGGTGAGTTGCAAGTCCATGTTCGAGCCCTCTCACTCGGCCACGCCGAGAACGCGGCGCCACTGCCAGGTATCGCTGTACTGCTGGAAGTGCACGACCGTGTCCCCGTCGAAATCCCAGACGTGCGCGAAAATCGCGTCGAGATCCTTGCCTGCCTTCGTGGTTCCGACGTAACGCCCCTCTACCAGCACCGTCGAACCGCCCTCGGCGATGCGGACCACGTTGATGTGGAACTCGGCGAAGTCCTTGGCGAGTTCGTCGAAAACGGCGTTGCGGACCGCGGCGTGGCCGACGAGCTCGGCTCCCGGCCAGTAGGGGATGTTCTCGGCTTCGAACCACGGCGCTTCGGCACCGAGGATCTCGAAGATCGGCGCGGAGTCACCCTCGCCGAGACGCCGGTAGATGTTCTCGATCACCGTGCGGTTGCTCATGGTTCTTCCCTTCGTGGTACTTCGGATCTGCGGTGCCGGTGACCCGGTTGCGAAGCGTTCCCACACCCTCGAGCTGCACCTCGACGAGTTGACCGGCGCGCAGGAACCGGCCGCTTCCCATGCCCACTCCACCCGGAGTCCCGGTGAGGATGACGTCGCCCGGCCGGAGGGTGGTGTACCGGCTGATCCGCGAGACCAGCTCGGCGATCGAGAAGTGCATCTCGGCAGTGCTCGACTGCTGGCGCAGTTCTCCGTCGACAAGCGTGCGCAGCGCCAGCGCGTGGCGCGCACGAGCGTCGTCGGCGGTCAGCAGCGCCGGACCCAGCGGCGTGAACCCGTCGAATCCCTTCGCCAACCCGACGTTGGGCCCGGCGATCGACGGGTTGCTGCCGGCCTGCACATCTCGCGCGGTGAGGTCATCGGCGACGGTCAAGCCGGCCAGGTACGACCAGGCCTGCCCGGCCGGAACAGCCGACGCCGTGGCACCGATGACCACCGCCACCTCGCCTTCGAAATCCACCGACGAACCGGCGATCCCCGGCAGCGGGATGTCGTCGGCCGGTCCCGCCACCGACGACGGCGAGGTGAAGTGGACCCGCGGAGACCGCGGAAGCTCCGCCCCGATCTCCGCGGCGTGCTCCCGGTAGTTCAACCCGACGACGATGAGCTTTCCCGGATCGGCGATCGGCGCTCGGAGGGCCACCTCGTCCCGGTCGAGGGTCGCGATCACCGGGGCGTGCGCGAGCCGGGTCAGCGCACCGGCCCGCACCACATCGGCCAGTGTCGCGGTGCCGACGTCGAGCACCGCGTATCGATCTCCGTCGACGCGCGCCACGCCCGCCGTCGTCTGAGCCACCAGCAAGACGATGAACCCCATCTGTTCGAATTCGTTTTCCCATCCGTCACGGGAACGTATATCGCATTCTTCAAGCACGTCAAATACGTAGATTTAATCAATCCATATCTGCTGGATATCGCAGTCCGGGAAAGGCCGTCAACGCTGTCCTGCGAATTCTTCCCGGACCACCTCGAGAAACCTCGAAAGGATCGCCGGAACCGAGCTGCCGTGCCACGCTGCAGCCACTTCCGTCGACCATACCGATTGCTCCAGTGCGACCCGTGAAACGTACTTCACCCGGGCAGACGTGGCCGATTCGGGAACCAGAGCAACACCCATCCCGCAGGCCACGTAACCCAGTTGTGCCGGTATCGAAGAAGCTTCGATCACCGTCCGCGGTGTGATCCCCCGGTTTGCCAAGAGGGAAAGCGTCTGGTCGAAGTAGTACGGCGAAATGTGGCGCGCCGTCACCACAAAGGGCTCGAACGCGAGAGCACGCAGGTCCACGGTACCGGCGTCCGCCAGCCGGTGGCCGAGCGGCACCACAACCTCGAACCGGCAGGTGCGAACCGGCAGGATTTCGAGACCCTCGACGGGATCTCCCTCCCGGACAAAGGCGATGTCCACCGCACCTGACCGCACCGCATCGAGACCGTCCTGCGTCCCGACCTCCCGGAGATCGAGGAGAACATGGGGATTTTCCCGCCGGAACCGCGGAATGATCCTGGGCAGCTCTTCGGCGAATGCGTAGGGTATGCCACCGACGCACAACCGCCCGAGTGCGCCGGCCGCGACCTGGTGCACCGCATGCCTGGCGCGGCCGACCTGATCGACGATCTGCCGTGCTTCCCCCAGGAACACCTCGCCCTCGTGGGTGAGAGTCGTGGTGCGGCTCGTCCGGTCGAACAGCTTGACGCCGAGGTCTTTCTCCAGGTCTTTGATCTGCACGCTCAGCGGAGGCTGGGCGATGTGCAAACGTGCCGCCGCACGCCCGAAGCTCAGCTCTTCGGCCACCGCGATGAAATACCTGATGTGCCGCAGTTCCACACGCGCCCTCCTTCCCTGCAGCAGACCACTGAGAGCGAACTTCGGTCGGCCGCATTCCCCGGACCGCGTCAGGACCGATGTTACGCGCCGAATTTGCGGATGCGTATTCATATCGCGAAGGTCTGCGATAGATGCGCCGAATGTGACACCCGGCGCCGGCACCCTCGACAAGATTTATACGAGGGATCCAGAATCGTATGTGGGTGAGCAGGGCATTCTCGGATACCCTGACGTCGTCCTTGCTTGCCCGGTCCAGGCACCACCAGATGCAGCGGCGCCTGCCCGCGGCCGGGTGCCGAACCGGTCCTTGCCTGCCGGCCACAACCGGTTCGCGACGAGCACTATCTTGGGAGACGTCTTGTTCGAGATCATCAACTGGCCCGAGGATATGGTCCCGAGCCGTTCGCCGATTCATTTCACCAACGAACTCGAGGTGCCGGCCACCCCGGAAAAGATCTGGTCACTGCTGGTGGACCCCGCGGCCTGGCCGAGTTTCTACCCGGGGGTCGAGTACGTCAAGCTGCTGGGCGGGCACACCACATTCGGCTCCGGCACCCAGTTCGAGACCAATCTGGCCGGTCAGGACGTCTTCGCGGCCGTCCAGGAGTTCGAACCGGTGACCCGCATCGCCTGGGGCGGCCACCCGAAGGCCTCGACGGAGTCGAGGGCCTACCACGCTTGGATCATCACACCCACACCGACCGGATGCCACCTCTGGACGGAGGAGACCATGCAGGGACCGCTCTGGCTCGAACTGGCCAAACCCGCTCCCGACGTTTTCTGGCGCACCCACGAGAAGCTGCTCGCCGACCTCGCCGAGGTCGCGACCCGGTGAGACACCGCGCACCGGATTTGCCCCACCCGCAGAAATCCACAAAGCCGAGGGCAGCCATCGAAAATGCGCGGGTCGAAGTCGGCTCGGCGTGGGAATCACCCGCTGTCCACTCCTGTTCTCGACAGGGAAAACTTCCCCCGACCATTCCGGCAGGAGCGGCAACCGATGTATGACAAGGTGATCTGGCCCGAGCAGTACCACCCGAAGATTTCCGCGATCTACGCGCTCAACGACATCGACGTGAAGGCGCCGCCGGAAGTGGTGTGGAAGCTGCTCGTCGACGCCGAGAACTGGTCGGGCTACTTTCCTCCCGAGGATCAGGTGAAGATCCTCGGGGACGAGAAGGAGCTGACCCTCGGGACCACCTACCGCCGGGTCACCGTGGGATTTCCGATGACCTTGAACGTGACGGAGTTCGAGCCTTTCCACCGGCTGGCGTGGAAAACGGTGGTCGACGGGGACGAGACCGCTTCGAGTGCATACCACGGCTGGGTGATCACCCCCACCGACGAAGGATGTCACGTGCTGACCGAGGAAACCCAGCAGGGCGCCTTCTTCCTCGAAGAACTCGGCCGCAAGCGTCCCGGGGCGCTCTACCTTTACCACCAGGACTGGGTGGAACGCCTTGCCCACGCCGCGGAAGCCGAAGTGACGAAGCCCGCGATCTGACTCATCCGCAGGAAGCGGCCGAGCCGCTGATGCCGCCTCGCCCCCGGCCGCGTCAGCGGAACAATGGCTCCCGGGCGTGTCACGCCGTTGCGGAGCCGCTGCGCCTTGCCGCCGCCTTCACCGGCGGCAAGGCGCAGCTCAACCGGTTCAGGACAACCCCGCCAAGGCTCGTCCGGCCCATCGGGAGAACGGCGGATGCCCCTCGACGGTCAGCAGCGGGAATTGAGGACGCAATCGACCGCGGTCTGCAGCGTCTCGGTTTCGGTGGTCAGGATTGACTCCTCCGACGGCAGGGCTCTGGCGATGGAGAGTCCGTTGAGGACGGTTACGAGGAATCGTGCGCGTCGGCTGTTGTCACCTTCGGGCAGGGCGCCTTCGTTGCCGAGGACGGTGAGCCAGTACTCGACGCGGCGTTGCGCTTCCCGGTCGATCGCGAGATAGGCCGCCCGGTTCTCCTCGGTCGGTTCGGGCTGGATGTAAGCCGTGAAAACCTCTCCCCAGGCCGCGCGTGCCTGATCGCCGAGGCCGGCAAGAGCGAGCACTTGCCGGAGGCAGTCGATCAGCCGGTCCCGCGCCGGTGCCGATCGGTCGTGGATCCGGTCGCCGGGGGTGATCACGTCGTAGATGCCGGCGAGCACCGTGTCCTGCAGCGCACGCTGGGTCGGGAAGTGGTACCGGAGCGAACCGGTGCTCACCCCGGCCCGAGCCGCCACCGCCCGCACGCTGAGCCGCGCACCCGGATCCTCCCCGAACATCGTCATGGCCGCCTGAAGAATCCGGTCCCGGCTGCTGGCACCCGGCTCCTGTTCCACCATCACCACCTCCTCTGACACACTGTACTAGCACAGTGTGCTACTGTCGCGTCCGTTCGCACTAACACAGTGTGTTAGTCGCCTTGCCGAAGCGGTTGCCACCCACCGCACCGACACCTGAAACGGACGTGACACCCATGAACCGCCTCCGCAGGCCGTTCCGGATCATCCGCGCCGACCTCCGTGCCTACCTGCTCACCAACCTCTTCGTCTACGGAATGCTCCTCATCGGCATGGCAGTGGGGCTGGCCTTCCCGGACCTGCACGCCGCGCGCTCCGCGTCGTTCGCCGGAGGCGACTCGGGCGCGCTCGTCAATTCGGTGGTCGGCAACGGATGGCTGTTCGGCACGGTCATCTTCCTCGTCAACGTGTTCCCGACCGCGCTGCTGCTGATCACCCTCCCGTCACTCGTGATCCCCTTCGCCGGACTCGCGGTCTTCGCAGTCAAGACAATCGACCTCGGCCTCACCCTCGCTCCCGTCGACCCGGCATCACAGCTGACTCTCCTCCCGCATTCACTGACCCTGCTCATCGAATTCCAGGCCTACGCCCTCGTGCTGTTCGGCGCCTACCTGCTCGGCAAATCCTGGCTCCGGCCGGCAACCGTCGACGCACCCACCCGCCGCCAGGGATACCTGCGCGGCCTGCGCCGGCTCGGCTGGCTCTGGCTCCCGGCGCTCGCGCTCTTCGTCCTCGGCGCGGCATACGAAGCCACTGAAATCTACTTTCTCGTACCACTGGTACTCGGTCCCTGAACTGCTCAGCCGTGGTGGGTGCTCGGCTGGGGGCCGGCATCGGGTGCGGTCCGCTTGCCGGCGATCGGCTCGACGGCCGGGTCGCCGGCGAGGAAGGGGCCGCCGGGACCGAAACCGCTCATGGCGTCAAAGGTACCTGCAGGTTCCCATCGGAATCCTAATCTGGGGTTCTCCCACCAGATCCAGGAGTGTCATGCGAATCATCACGCAGCAGAAGTTCGGCGGTCCCGAAGTGCTCACCGTCGTGGACGCGCCCGCGCCCCGGCCGTTGCCGACCGAGGTCCTCGTCCGGGTCAGGGCGATCGGGCTGAACCCCTTGGAGGCACGGCTGCGGGCGGGTGAGTTCCGGTTGCTCGGGCAGCTGCCGTTCGTGCTGGGCTGGGACATCAGCGGGGTGGTCGAGCAGGCGGCGACGGGGCGGTTCAGTCCCGGCGACGAGGTGTTCGGCATGCCACTGTTCCCGCGCGCGGCCAACGCATACGCCGAGTTCGTGTCGGCTCCGGCATTGCATCTGGCACGCAAGCCGGCGTCGTTGTCGCATGTGGCGGCGGCGGCGTTGCCGGTAGTCGGGCTGACCGCGTGGCAGGGGCTGGTCGATCTCGGCCGGGTGAGCGCGGGTGATCGGGTGCTGGTGCACGGCGGTGGCGGCGGGGTCGGTCACGTCGCAATCCAGATCGCGAAAGCACTCGGCGCGTATGTGCTCACGACCGCGAGCGGGAGCAAGCGGGAGTTCGCCGAGGAATGCGGCGCCGACGAAGTGCTCGACTACACCAGGGTCGACTTCGCCGAGACGGTCCGCGACGTCGACCTCGTACTCGACACACTCGGCGGCGACACCGCCCGCCGGTCACTCGGGGTGCTCCGCCCCGGTGGGCACCTGGTGACCGCGGTCGCCGACGAGGACACCGAACTCGCCGCCGCGTACGAGGCGGCGGGCAAGCGCTTCACCGGCATCGCCGTCGACCCCGACCCGGTCGCCCTGCGCGGTCTCGTCGACCTCGTCGAACACGGCACACTCCGCGTCCACGTCCAGGAAACGTTCCCGTTCGACCAGGTCACCGACGCACACCGGCTCCTCGACCACGGCCACCTGCAAGGCAAACTCGTCCTCACCGTCTGACCCCGGTGGTCATTTCACCGTCTTCATCGGGAACTGGGAGTTGGTGCGGGCGACGCCGGGCAGGCGGGTCAGCGTGGTCATGTAGACCTGCTCGTAGGCCGCGAGGTCGGCGACGGCCACCCACAGCAGGTAGTCGGGCTGGCCGAACAGCCGGAAGCACTCCTCGATCGCGTCCACCTCGCCGACGCGGGCTTCGAACGCTTCGATGGTGCCGATGTCCTGGGTGGCCATCTCGATGTGGACCAGCACGCGGAAGCCCCGGCCGAGCGCGGTGGCGTCGACGGCGGCGTGGTAACCGGTGATGACCCCGGATTCCTCCAGTGCCCGCACCCGGCGCAGGCACGGCGACGGCGTCAGGCCGACCTTGTCCGCGAGTTCGGTGTTGCTCAGCCGCCCGTCCACCCGCAGGTGGCCGATAATTGCTCGATCAGTGCGATCCATGAGCATATGATGCCAGTAGATTACGTTTCAGGGGTCAAATTTGGCATCGCGTCCTACGTCGCCTGCAATATCGTGCTGTTCGTGAGTGAATTGGTATTGACCGACGAAGAGCGGGCACGGGCCGGCGAGCGCCTGGTGACTCTGCTGGAACGCTACGAACGGGACCTCCCGGAAACACCGGTGCTGCCCGAGCCGGACCGCGACAGGCTCGCCGAGCTGCTGGCGGATTCGTTGCCGGAGAAGGGAATCGGCGTCGACGGGCTGTTCGACCGGATCGAGGACACGATCGTGGCGAACTCGGCAACGGTGGCGCACTCCCGGTTCCTCGCGTACGTGCTCGGGCCGCCCAACGGGATTGCCGCTTATACCGAAGCAATTGCCGCGACCATCAACCAGAACTGCAACTTCTGGCAGCTGTCCCCTGCCGCGAGTGTGGTGGAACGGTCGGTGCTGGAGTGGCTCGCCTCGGTCGTCGAGTTCCCGGCGAGCGCGAAGGGCATTCTCACCGGAGGTGGCTCGCTGGCGACCCTGCAGGCCCTCGCGACCGCGTTGAACGACCGGGTACCCGGCTTCCGCGGGACAGGTCTCCAACGCCCGGGGCCGCCGCTGGTCGTCTACACGTCGGTCGAGGCGCACCGCAGCGTCGACAAGGCCGCGGCGATCCTCGGCATCGGCGTCGACCATGTCCGCCACATCGCCACCGACGAGGAGAACCGGCTGGACGTCGCCGCACTGACCGCGGCGATCGAGGCGGACCGTGCAGCCGGCCGGCAACCGTGGTGCGTGGTGGCCACCTGCGGCACGGTGGCCACCGGCGCGGTCGACCCGCTGGAGGCCATCGCCGACCTGTGTGCCGAGCAGGAGCTGTGGCTGCACGTCGACGGCGCCTACGGTGGTTTGTTCCTGCTGTGCAACGAGATGCGGGAGCTGATGGCCGGCTGTGCCCGAGCCGACTCGATCTCCTTGGACCCGCACAAACTGTTGTTCGCCCCGCTCGAGGCAGGCTGTCTGCTGGTGCGCGACGGTACGAAACTGCGCGCGGCCTTTGCCTTCGATTCGTCGTACCTCACAGTCGCGGACGACCCGCTGCTGACCGACTACATGGACTACGGGCCCCAGCTGTCGCGGAATTTCAAGGCGCTGAAGGTGTGGAGTGCACTGCAAGCGTTCGGGGTGGAGGCGTTCCGGGCCACCACCCGCCGGACGCTCGAGCTGGCGCAGTACTTCGCGCGCGGCATCGAAGCCATTCCCGGTCTGACCCTGCTCGCGCCTGTCACCCTCACCGCGGTGTGTTTCGCCGTCGACGGTGCTTCCCCGGCCGAACAGACCACACTGCTGGAAACGCTGGCCGCGGAGAACACCGCACTGCTCGGTCCGGTGCTGATCAACGGCAAGCACGGCCTCCGCGCCTGCATCACCAACCACCGCACGACCGCCGCGGACATCGACCTGATCCTCGCCCGCCTGCAGGACGTCGCCGCCGGCCGTGGCTAGCCGCTCACCGCGGGCGCCGGCCGGCGCGGTGTGCAGACGCGCCCGAACCACGGAAAAGATGCGCACCGCGCGACGTCTGTCGGCCCGGCAAGGCGAAACGTGCGGCAATCGTCGATGGTCGGCCCCGGCTGCCGCGACCTATCGTGATTGTCCACAAAGGATACAGCCTTGGTGGAAGGGCGGGGACGATGACCGGCGAACGGCTGGATTACCCGGCGGCGAGAACTGTCGCCGTGCAGGACACCATCCTGGGCATCAGTTTCCCCGATCCCTACCGGTGGCTGGAAGACGATTCCGCCGAGGCGCAGGAATGGCAGCGGGCGCAGAATTCGCTCACCGACGCCGTCGTCGAAGAGTGGCCGCAGCTGGATGTGCTGCGGGACTCGGTGAGCCGATACGTCGCGGACGGCACCGGCTCACCGCACTGGATGGTCGAACCGGCACCGCGCTTCGCGGGCGGCCGGTGGTTCCGCCTCGACCGGCTCCCCGAACCGGATTACCCGGACCGTGCCGTCCTGGTGGTCGCCGACCTCGCGGACGGTGCCGGGCGGGTGCTCTACGACCCCAACGGGGACGGGAACCGGCAGATCTCGTGGTTCGCCCCGTCCCCGGACGGGAAGATCGTCGCCTGCGGGGTTTGCACGGGCGGTTCGGAACTCGGCGAGATCTGGTTGCTGGACACCGAAACCGGCGGCCGCCTGCCGGACCGGATCCCGCAGCCGACGATGGGACCGCTGGTCACCCCGCAGTGGCTGCCGGACAGTTCCGGGTTCTTCTACACCGCAGGCGAGCTGTCCACGGAGTCGTTCGCGTTCCGCGCGTACTTCCATTCGCTGGGTGGCGGGCCGGTCACCGAACCCGAGCCGATCGATGTCGCCAACGCACCGACCGTCCAGGTGGCCGCGGACGGCAAGCACGCCGTCGCAACCGACGTGTGGCCGCTCCCGCAGTACGTGTGCGACCTGCCGGGACGAGCGTGGCGGCCGTTCGTGCGAGGACTCGAGTCGTCGGTTGCGGGCGTCATCGACGGTGCTCGTTACGTCGCGATCACCAACCACGGCGCCCCGCGCGGGCGGATCGTCTCGATCGCGTTGGACGAGCCGAATCCTTCCGACCCGGCGACCTGGCGCGAACTGGTCGCGGAATCCGATCGCGTGCTGGGCCGGCTCCGGCTGATCGGCGACTGCCTGGTGGTGACCGGATCGGTGGACACCGAGGCACGCGCCTGGATCTTCAACCGCGCCGGGCGGGAGCTGGAAGAGGTGCCGCTCCCCGGACGGGGCGCCTTTCCGCTCGACGTGCTGCCGAACGCTGCACTGGCCCCGGACGGCCATCCGGACGAGTTCGTGTTCCTGTTTTCGACCCCCACCTCAGCACCGGGGCTGTACCGCTACCGCCTCGGCTCCGGGCAGGTGGACACGTTGCGAGCGCCGCGCGTTCACCTGCCGGGCGCGACTGTCTCGCTTCGCTGGGCGACGTCCGCGGACGGCACCAGGGTGCCCTACCACCTCGTGCTGCCGGCCGGGGCGGACGGCAGGACGCCGCTCCCGGCTCTGCTCACCGCATACGGTGGTGGCCGGGTCGCCTGGCCCGCGCAGTTTCCCGGACCTGTCGCGGCTTTCGTCGCGGCAGGCGGAGCGCTGGTCCTTTCCCACCAACGCGGCGGCAGCGATCTCGGCGCCGACTGGGCCGACGCCGGGCGCGTCGGGAACAAGCAGAACAGCTTCGACGATCTCTACGCAATCGCCGAGCACCTTGTGGCCACCGGCGTCACGACCCGCGAGCAGCTCGCGGTGACCGGATGGAGCAACGGCGGGATGATGGCCGGGGTCGCGTACACCCAGCGCCCGCACCTGTGGGCGGCGGTGGTGGCGCAATGCCCGATCCTCGACGTCATCGGATGCCACCGCCATGCCTACGCCCGGTTCGTCGTCAACGCGGAATACGGCGACCTCGGCGACCCGGACGACATCGCCCGGCTCGCCGGTATGTCGCCCTATCAGCTCGTCCAGGACGACGTGCCCTACCCGGCGCTCTACGTGCACGCAGGCGGCGCCGACGTCGCCTGCCCGCCTGGTCCGATGCGCAAGTTCGTCGCACGGGTGCAAGCCGCGCCGGCAACCACGGCACCGGTGCTGCTGCGGGTCTGGGACCACGTCGGACACGGAACGACGACCAGCAGGTCCGAAAGCGTCGTGCACGCCGCGCACTGGCTGGCCTTCCTGATGCAACGCCTCGGCATGACACCGCGCGCGCAGGATTCGTGATCCGTGCCCGCACCCGGCAAGTCTGTGTGCCAGGTCACGGAATGCCCGGCGATACCAGGCGCTGCAACGGAAGTACGCAATCCGCAGAACCCGAGGAGTGCCATGCCCGCCACGACGCCGGAGGAAACGGTGGCGACGCCGGTCGTCCCGCCGCTCGACGATTTCGATTTCCCGCTCACCGACGGGGCCGCCTGCCGCATCGACGACCCCGACTGCGAAGCCTGCCAATAGCCGGTCTGCCCGGAAAAGCCCGTGCGGTGCGCGGGCCGGGACACCGAGCCGCCGTCAGCACGAGCCGGGTGCACCTGCGTGGCGGAGCCGGATGGCCGCCGGGACCGGAGGAAACCGCCCCCGGCACCGCTGATCCGCGGCGCCGGGGGCGGGAAACCACGCCGGGATCAGCCGATGTGCTGGCTGATCACCGGGTAGTCGTTGCCCACGTTGGTGTACACGCCGGGGTAGCCCTTCTCGGCGCAGCCCTTGCCCCAGGACACGATGCCGGCGACCTTGCCGTCGACGTAGGCGGGACCACCGGAGTCGCCCTGGCAGGAGTCCTTGCCGCCCTCGGGCACGCCTGCGCAGAACATCGAGGCCTTGTCGTAGTTGTAGTCGCCGGAGTACGACTTCGCGCAGCTCTCGTTGTCCACGACCGGGACGGTCACCTTCTGCAGCTGATCGGAGACGTCGCCGCCCTCCGAGGTCGCACCCCAGCCGACCACGGTCAGCTCCGCGTCCTTCTGGTAGGCCGGGTCGTCGGCCGACTGCACCAGCGTCGCGGGCTTGGCGGACAGTTTCTTGTCCAGCGTCAGCACGGAGTTGTCGTGCTGCATCCCGTTGATGTCGAAGTCCGGGTTCTGCCAGACGTCACTGACCCCGGCCTTCTCCCCGGACGTGTCACTGAAGTTGGTCTGACCTGCGATGATTTCCATCGAAGAGGCCTGGACGCCGTCGGTACAGTGCGCCGCGGTCAGCACTTTGTCCGGCGCGACCAGGGTTCCGGCGCAGTGCTGGGCACCGTCGGCGTTGAAGATGACCGTGGACGGGAAGTCGTCGATCGTGGTCGGCGTACCGCCTACGATCAGCGGCCCGCTGTCGGCGGAAGCGCCGGGCGCACCGCCGAGTGCGAGTGCACCCGCGGCTGCGGCGGCGGTCAGTGCCAGCGTCGTGCGCCGGATGAGCGAACCTCGAGTTACCTGCATGAGATCTCCCTTCGGGGACCAGTGAGGGCGATGTCGAGCAGATCAGGACAAAGCGGGTCTCAGGTAGCTACGTAAGTAGCTACCTGAGAATCAGGGCAGCCGGTTGGTTACTGGCTGCTGGGCCGGCGGCGTGCGCCGAACCAGCCACCGAGCGTGCCCGCGAGCGCGCCGACCACGACGGTGACGACGACGAGGAACGCCGGGGTCTCGCCGAGCGGAATCCGGTCGGTCCACCCGGTCAGCGCCCGGACGAACAGGGTGGCCACGCCGTAGAGCAACCCGCCGCAGCCGCCGCGGACCAGGCCCGGCCGCCGGCCGCGGTGCTCGGTGCCGCCGAGGAAGCCACCCACTGCCGCGAGGACCTGCAGCACCCAGTAGGCCGGGGCCGAGGCACCGAGCAGGAGCCCCGAGACGACCCCCGCCGCGATCGGTGCGATCCCGGCGCCGACGATCCGGGCCGCCGTCGACTGCTGGGCGAAAGCACGCTTGTTTCCGCGTGAGTCGGACGTCACATTTTTGGAAACCATGAGCGTACTTTTACATGCTCACCACCGGGAGGGAAGGCCTTGCGGACCGATATCCTCGAGCGGTGAGTGAGACTGCCTGCCACGAAGACCCCCGGTTGACGCTGATGCCGGACCGGCTCGACCTGCCCCGCGGGCGGGCCGCGCTGTCCGGGTCCGAGGTCGCGGCCTCCCAGCGGGGCCGGATCCTGCAGGCAGTGACCGAGGAGGTGGCCGCGCGTGGCTACCCGGCGACCACCGTGCAGCACGTGATCCGCCGGGCGCGGGTGTCGCGGACGGCGTTCTACGCGTCGTTCACCGACAAGCAGGACGCTTTCGCCCGAGCACACCTCGAGGCCAGCCGTCAGCTGCTCGACCTGATCCGCAATCGGGTCGCCGAGCACGCCGGTGCCCCGTGGCGGGAACGGCTCCGTGCCGGCGTGGAGGCTTACCTCGAGGGCTTCGAGAACGCGCCGTCGTACGCCATCAGCTTCATGGTCGAACTGCGTGCCGCCGGAACACTGCTGCTCGACCAGCGCGACCGGGTGCTGGAACGGCACGTACACAACCTCGCCGCGCTCGCCACGCAGGCCGCCAACGAAGATCCGGCGGTGCATTGCCCGTCCGAACTCGAGGTGATCGCGCTGGCCGAAGCAGCCGACGGGCTGGCGACCCGCGCGATCCGAGCTGCCGGTCCGGGAAACCGGCCTGCCCTCGGCGCGCTGGTCGTGCCGATCGTCGCCCTCCACGAGGCGATGTTCATCCGCGAGGCGCAGAAGGAGCACCCGGCCACGCTCGGCGGGTGACCACGCTCCGGCGTGGCCGAGTTCCTTCCCTACTCACGCACGACGAGCACGATTTTCCCGGTGGTGTGGCCGGTTTCGCCGTGCGCGTGGGCTTTGGCGGCTTCCGCGAGCGGGAAGGTCGCGTCGAGGTGCGCGCGGAGCTTGCCGTCCTCGGCGAGCTGGGCGATGGCCCGCATACCCGCGTTGTCGGCCTCGACAAGGAGCCCTTCCAGGCGGACACCGAGTTCGACGGCCCTTTTCGCGGCGGCGCCGTCGCCACCGTCGGTCAGGAGCGAGACCAGGATGCCGCCGGGGCGCAGGGCCTCCAGGGACCGGGCGCGCACCTCGCCGGCAAGGGGGTCGAGGACCACGTCGACGTCGTCGATCGCGGCGGTGAAGTCCGTGGTCCGGTAGTCGATCAGCTCGTCGGCGCCGAATGTGCGCACCAGATCGTGTTTGGCCGCGCTGGCCGTGCCGATCACGTACGCGCCACGGGCCTTGGCGATCTGCACGGCCAGGTGCCCGACCCCGCCCGCGGCGGCATGGATCAGTACCCGTTGCCCCGGTTGGAGGTCCGCGGTGTCGACCAGCGCCTGGTACGCGGTGAGCGCGGCGAGCGGCAGCGCGCCGGCCTGCACGTGGTCGAGGTTCGCGGGCTTGCGGGTGAACGATCGGGTGGGAGCCTTGACGTACTCGGCGAACGCACCCGCGCCGCGCGGGTACGGAAGCATGCCGAACACCTCGTCGCCCGGCTTGACCAGGGTGACCCCGCGGCTGATCTCCTCGACGACCCCGGAGACGTCCCAGCCGAGGACCGGGATCGGCTCGGACATCCCCGGAAGGCCGCCACGGTGCTTCCAGTCGGTCGGGTTCACTCCCGCCGCGTGCACGCGGACGAGGATCTCACCGGTTTCCGGCACCGGACGGGCCCGTTCGACCTCCGTGAGGACTTGCGGGCCACCGAAGGTGCGCTGGCTGACGGCGCGCATGGTCGTGCTTTCGCTCATGATCCCAGCCTGGGGAACGACGGGCGTTCACGACAGTGGCAAGATAGTCAATGTCCGATGAGATCGTGCCAGCCACCCTGATCCGCGGGAGTCCCGCCATGTCGCGTGTGCACCGGGTCGCCGTACTCGCCCTCGACGGGGTGTACCCGTTCGAACTCGGTATGCCGAGCCGGATCTTCGGCGCGACCGACGGCCGCTACGAGGTGCTGACCTGCAGCGTCGACGGTCGGCCGGTGCGCACGGAAGCCGATTTCACCATCGCCGTCGAACACGGCCCGCAGCTGCTGCGCACCGCGGACACCGTGGTGATCGCGCCCTTCGGCCCATGTCCCGGCGGGGCCGAACCCGGCTCGCCGGAGCTACCCGAACCGATCGCGGCGGCGTTGCGGCTCATCCGGCCCGGCACCCGGCTCGTGTCCATCTGCACCGGTGCCTTCGTGCTCGCCGCGGCCGGATTGCTCGACGGACGCCGGGCCACCACGCACTGGCAGCTGGCCGAGGTGTTCCGCGGCCTTTTCCCGAAGGTCGACCTGGACCCGGGCGTGCTGTTCGTCGACGACGGCGACATCCTCACCTCGGCAGGCGCCGCCTCCGGCGTCGACCTGCTGCTGCACGTGCTTCGCCAGGACCATGGCAGCGAGGTCGCCAACTGGGTGGCACGCAAATGCGTCGTGCCACCGTGGCGGGACGGCGGGCAGGCACAGTACATCGAAACGCCGGTGCCCCGAACGCCGGAGAACAGCACAGCGGCCACGCGCCAGTGGGTGCTCGAGCATCTGCGCGAACCGCTCGTGCTGGACGATCTCGCGGAGCACGCCCGGATGAGCCCACGCACCTTTGCCCGCCGCTTCGCCGAGGAAGCCGGCCTGAGCCCGGGGCGGTGGATCATCCAGCAGCGCGTTGCCCGCGCCCGCCAGCTCCTCGAGTCCAGTGACCTGCCGGTCGACGAGGTCGCCGGTCAGGTCGGCTTCGCCACCGGCACCTCGCTGCGGCAACATCTCCAGGCTGCGATCGGGGTGTCACCGCTGGCTTACCGACGAACGTTCCGGGCGAAGCGCTGACGGCGGCGGATCGGCCGACGCAGCAGTGTAACCGACGGGCCGGTCGTCGAGGAGATCCGCGACTTCCGGTTCACCCGCCTGGCAGCTCCTGAGCGCGGCCGGTTCCTGGCCGCGCTCGTCGGCTTCGCCTCCGTACGGCGCAGGCCGTCGCCGGTGACCGAGCGCAGTGTTCGACCAGGTCCATCCGCAGTTCGGCATCCCGCCCGGGACGTAGGGGGAAATTACCTAACAGTAGCGACCGGGCAGACACAATAAGTCGATGATCACACTCCGAAACGTCGTATTCGACCGATTACGTTGGGTAAGTTAGCTAGCGTAAGCATCGATTTTTGTGCCACCCCGGAGTCAGCGCCGCCTCCCCGAGTGCTCATCACGATCCCGGGAGGACCGTCTCTTGACGACCACCGAAGCCTCCGCCGACCTCCACCGCACCCGACTGGAAGCCGCCGACGACCAGGTCCGTGCCGCGAGCCCGGATCCGGTGGTGAGCGAGGCGATCCGGCAACCCGGCCGGACACTTCGGGAGATCACCGCCACCGTGATGGCGGCCTACGCCGACCGGCCCGCCGTGGGCGAACGGGCCAGGGAGTTCGTCACCGACCCGGCGACCGGGCGCACCGAGGCCCGGCTGCTGCCCCGGTTCGACACCCTCACCTACGCACAGCTGTGGGACCGCGCGGGCGCGGTCGCCGCGGACTGGCACCACCACCGGCAGCACCCGGTGGCCGCCGGGGATTTCGTTGCCACGCTCGGGTTCGCCAGCAGCGACTACGCCGTGGTCGATCTGGCCTGCACCCGGCTCGGTGCGGTGGCCGTACCGCTGCAATCCGGTGCCACGCCAGGACATCTGCGCCCGATCGTCGCCGAGACCGCGCCGAAGCTGCTGGCCACCAGCGTCGAGGACCTCGGCACCGCGATCACGCTCGCCCTGGATTCGGAAACGCTGCGCCGGCTCGTGGTGTTCGACTACCACCCCGAATCCGACGACGAGCGTGCGCAGTTCGAGGCCGCGCAGCAGCAGCTGGCGGACACCGGGATCACCGTCGAGCCGCTGCGGTCCGTGGTCGAACGCGGCAGTGCGCTTCCCGCCGCTCCGGAGCCGGCGGCCGATCCTTCCGGCGAACGGCTGGCGCTGCTGATCTACACCTCCGGCAGCACCGGTGCGCCCAAGGGCGCGATGTACCCCGAACGGCTCGTCGCCGCGCTGTGGCAAGGGTTCTGGCTGAACAAGCCGCTGCATCCGGTGCTACAGCTGAACTATCTGCCGCTGAGCCACGTCGCCGGACGAGCACTGCTGCTCGGCACGCTGGCCGACGGCGGCACCGCCTGGTTCACCGCGCGCAGCGACCTGTCCACGCTGTTCGAGGACTTCGCGCTCGTGCGGCCCACC
The DNA here is from genome assembly GCF_039536925.1 of Amycolatopsis ultiminotia. Taxonomy (NCBI): domain Bacteria; kingdom Bacillati; phylum Actinomycetota; class Actinomycetes; order Pseudonocardiales; family Pseudonocardiaceae; genus Amycolatopsis; species Amycolatopsis ultiminotia. The sequence goes on from NZ_BAAAZN010000005.1 coordinate 290,661, forward strand.
GAGACGATGCTCGTGCCGCGGATCTGCGACATGGTTTTCCAGCGCTACCAAAGCGAACTCGACCGCCGGATCGCCGAGGGCGGCTACCACGCCGGGCTGGACGAGGAGGTGCAGGCCGGGGTGCGCGAGGACTTCCTCGGCGGGCGTCTGCTGTGGGTCGGCTCCGGTTCCGCACCGCTGTCGGACGAGCTGACCACCTTCATGGAGTCCTGCCTCGGCCTCAAACTGCACGACGGCTACGGCTCCACCGAGGCCGGCGGTGTGCTGTTCGACCGCAAGGTGGCGCGGCCCCGGGTGCGCGAGTACCGGCTGGAGGACGTGCCGGAGCTCGGCTACTTCCACACCGACTCGCCGCATCCACGCGGCGAACTGCTGATCAAGAGCGACTCGCTGGTGCCGGGCTACTTCCGGCGCCCGGACACCACCGCCGAGGTGTTCGACGCCGACGGGTTCTACCGCACCGGCGACATCATGGCCGAACTCGGCCCGGACGAGCTGGTCTACATCGACCGGCGCAAGAACGTGCTCAAGCTTTCCCAGGGCGAGTTCGTGGCCGTGTCGAACCTCGAAGCGGTGTTCGCCGCGGCTCCGCTGGTGCGGCAGATCTACCTGTACGGCAGCAGCGAACGCGCCTACCTGCTCGCGGTCGTCGTGCCGACGCCGGAGGCGCTGGACAGCTTCGAGCCCACCGAGCTGAAGAGCAGGCTGAGTGCGTCACTGCAGCAGGTGGCGAAGGAAGCCGAGCTGAACTCGTACGAGATCCCGCGGGACTTCCTCGTCGAAACCGAACCGTTCACCACGGAAAACGGGCTGCTGTCGGGAATCCGGAAACTGCTGCGCCCGGCGCTCAACGCGCACTACGGCGACCGGCTGGACGCGCTGTACGCAGAGATCGCCGAACGCGAGACGAGCGCCTTGCGACAGCTGCGGCGGACCGGGCGGGACCGGCCGGTGGCCGAGACCGTCGTGCAGTCCGCGCAGGCACTGCTCGGGGTGTCCGCCGGGGAGCTGAGCGCGCAGGCACACTTCGCCGAACTCGGCGGGGATTCGCTGTCCGCACTGTCGTTTTCCAACCTGCTGCGGGAGATCTTCGAGGTCGAGGTCCCGGTCGGGGTGCTGATCAGCCCTGCCAACGACCTGGCCGCGATCGCCAGGTACGTCGAGGAAGCCCTGCAGCCCGGTGGAAAACGCCCGGCCGCCGGCACCGTGCACGGTGCCGGTGCCACGGTGGCCCGCGCGGCCGACCTCACCCTCGACAAGTTCCTCGACCCGGAAATCCTTGCCACCGCGAAGGAGCTGCCCCGGCCGAACGGGACCGTGCACACCGTCCTGCTCACCGGCGCGAACGGCTACCTCGGCCGGTTCCTGTGCCTGGAATGGCTCGAGCGCCTCTCCGAAACCGGCGGCAAGCTGGTGTGCCTGGTGCGCGGCAGCAGCGCAGAGGCCGCGCGGGCCCGGCTGGCGGACGCCTTCGACAGCGGGGACGAGCAGCTGCTGCGGCATTTCCGCGAGCTGGCCGCCGAGCACCTCGAGGTGCTGGCAGGCGACATCGGCGAGGCCGGGCTCGGCCTCGACCCGGCCGACTGGCAGCGGCTTGCCGATACCGTCGACCTGATCGTGCACCCGGCCGCGCTGGTCAACCACGTGCTGCCCTACGACCAGCTGTTCGGTCCCAACGTGGTGGGCACCGCGGAGCTGATCCGGCTCGCGCTGACCACGCGGCTCAAGCCGGTCACCTACCTGTCCACGGTCGCGGTGATCGCCGCGCAGGCCTCGTCGCCGGACGAGGTCTCGGACATCCGCGAGACGAGCCCGGCCCGCGAACTCGACGACAGCTACGCCAACGGGTACGCCACCAGCAAGTGGGCGGGCGAGGTCCTGCTCCGCGAAGCACACGACGCGGCGGGGCTGCCGGTCACCGTGTTCCGTTCGGACATGATCCTGGCGCACAGCCGCTACACCGGGCAGCTGAACGTGCCCGACATGTTCACCCGGCTGTTGCTGAGCCTGCTCGTCACGGGCATCGCGCCGAAGTCCTTCTACCGCGGCGAAACACCGGCGCACTACGACGGGCTGCCCGGTGATTTCACCGCGGAGGCGATCACCACGCTCGGGCTGGAGACCGAGGGGTACCGCACCTACAACGTGCTGAACCCGCACGAGGACGGCGTTTCGCTGGACACCTACGTGGACTGGCTGATCGAAGCAGGCCACCGGATCCGCCGCATCGACGACTACGGCACCTGGTTCACCCGGTTCGAAACGGCCATCCGTGCTCTGCCGGAGAAGCAGAAGCAGCATTCGCTCCTGCCGCTGCTGCACGCGTTCGCCGAACCGGCGGAGCCGGTCGCCGGTTCCGGGCTGCCCGCCGACCGGTTCCGGGCCGCAGTCCGCGCTGCGGGCGCCGGACCGGACAAGGACATCCCGCACGTGACGTCCGCACTGATCGCCAAGTACGCGGCAGACCTGGCGACGCTCGGCCTGCGCTGAGCAGACCGCTGCCGGAGCAGGCCGACGACCGGTCGGCCTGCTCCCCTAGGCCACCGGGTCGGTAGCCGGCTGCTGGCTGGGCGGACCGCCCGGGTACCTGGCGGGGCTGGCAGCAGGCCCAGGATTTCGGCGCAGGCCGGCCGGGATGCCTTGCCATGCGGCGGTTTCAGGCGGGCACCGGCGCGGGTTTCACGTCACTGTCCGCGAGCTGCGCCCGCACGCCACGGGGTACGCGCACACCGCGAGTGCGCAGGTTGGCGATGAACCGTGCGGCGAGCGGATCCGGCTCCGCGGAGGTCACCGCCGCCAGCTGCCTGACCCACCGCGGCGAGAACGATCGGACCGCGCCGGGGAAGCCGGCGCTGATCGCACTGACCGGGCACACCGCGACCCCGAGGCCCGCGGCCGCGAGCTGCGGGGCCACCGCGGTCACCGCTGTCCGCATCACCGGCTCCGTGCGGACTCCGGCCTCGGCGAGGGACCGGTCGAGCCAGCTGCTGAGGCCGTTCTCCGGCGCGAAGTGAACCAGGCACGCGCCGTCGAGCTCGGCCAGCCGCACGTACGGCTGCTGGGCCAAGAGGTGATCGGTCGGTGCCGCCAGCACGATCTCCTCGTCGGCAACCACGGTGACGGTGAAGCGATCCGGTACCGACGCGGGCATCAACGCCAGGTCGACCTCATCGGACTCGACGAAGCCGAGCAGCTCGTCCGGCGACGTCGACTCGCGCACGGTGATTGCGACCTCCGGGTGGCGACGGTGCCACTCGTGCACGACCGGGGCGAGCACGGACACCAGGCTCTGCGCACAGGCCAGCCGCAGCGATCCCCCGGTCGCTTCGCCGACGGCGCGTGCCGACCGCACCGCGGAGGCAGCCGCCTCGATCGCCCGCCGGGCATCCGCGACGGCGGCTCGCCCGGCGGGAGTCAGCTTGACGCCCCGGGGTTCCCTGCGAAGCAGCACCGTTCGGGTCTCGCGTTCGAGCGCGGCGAGCTGATGGGAGACGGCGGGCTGCGACGAATGCAGCAGCCGCGCGGCCTCGGTGATCGAACCGGAGTCCGCGACCGCGACAAGACACTCCAGCGCACGAAACGATGCCATCCACCAAGCTTATCGCAGATCTCCGCAGCATGAATAATCCTGAGGTACCGGCGCCGGCCGGACGCGGTGCGCCCCGCCCGGCCGAGTAGCCGGCGCGCCCGTGTGACCAACCGGAATCCCCTGCCACGCTGGCGTCTTGACCATGAGGCATTCGCAATCATGATGGCAAAGCCTCGAACTATGAATGCAGCTGAGGGAAGTTCCGGACGTATCCGGTTGCTGTGCTCCATGGGATGCGCGACACGAGGGATCGCATCGATCCCACGCGGCCCACCGGAAAGGAGAATCGGATGGCTCGGGCATTCATCACCGGAGGTTCGGGGTTCATCGGCAAGGTACTGGTCCGTCGGCTTCTCGGCGAGGGGCACTCGGTGCGGGTACTGGTCCGAAGTGCGGAGTCGGCCGCCAAGGTGTCGGCGCTGGGTGCGGAGCCGGTGCAGGGCGAGCTGACCGACCCGCTCACCTGGCGCAATCACGTGCCGGGTAGCGATGTGCTGTTTCACCTCGCCGCCGAAACGGATATCGGCGCGGACCGGGCACGACATGAGCTGGTGACGGTTCGCGGCACCCAGGCAGTCGTCGATGCGGCCCGCTACGCGGAGGTTCCCCGATTCGTCCACTGTGGAAGCGAAGCTGCACTGCTCGCCGGAGACCCGCTCGTGGACGTGGACGAGACCGCGCCGCTGCGGCCGGACTCGGAAGCCGCCTACTGTGCGGTGAAGGCCGTGGCCGAGAAGATCGTGCTCGACGCGAATGCGCCGGGCTTCGCCACGGTGTCGATCCGGCCGAGGTTCGTCTGGGGTCCCGAAAGCATCCTCATCGACGGACTGGTGGCCGCGGCGAAGGCGGGGCAGTTCGCCTGGATCGACGGAGGACGGCACACCACGAACGTCACGTTCGTCGACAACGCCGTCGAGGGCCTCGTTCTCGGATGGCAGAACGGCCGGCCGGGCCAGGCCTACTTCGTCACCGACCAGGACCGCGCCGTGCTCCGTGAGTTCATGGAGACTTTGTTCGAGATCTACGGCGTCGATACGCCGATCCCGGAACTGGACGCCGAGACCGCGGCACGCGAGGTCACTGTTCCCACCCGGTGGTTCCTCGGGCAGGCGTGCATCCTGCGGACGGACAAGGCCGTCGCCGAACTCGGATACCAGCCCGTTGTTTCGCGTTCCGCCGGTCTGGACGTGGTCAGGAACTCACTGGCCGTCAGCGGCGCGTGAAACCCCCGCATTCACTTGATCTTGCCAAACAGTCAATCGAAGGAAAGCTGAAATGAAGATTGTCACGCTCGGACGAGGAATGATCGGCGGAGGGCTGGCCGGCCTGTGGCGGGAGGCCGGGCACGAGGTCAAGGAGCTCGGTCGCGACGGCGGGGATGCTTCGGATGCGGACGTCGTACTGGTCGCCGTGCCCGGCGACCAGATCTCCGTGGCACTGGCCAAGGTGACGGGACTCGAGGGAAAAATCGCGATCGACGCGACGAACATCATGCCCGCGCGGCAGGGCGGGTTTCCCTCCTATGCCGACGAGGTGAAGTCCTTCACCCACGGCCCGGTGGCCAAGAGCTTCAACATGAACTTCGGTGCGTTGTTCGGCGCAGTGCGCGAGCAGCGGGTGCGGCCGAGCAATTGGTACGTCGCGGACGACAGTGCCCGGGAGATCACCGAGCAGCTGATCCGCGACGCCGGATACGATCCGGTGCGCGTCGGCGATCTCTCCCGGGCCCGCGATTTCGAAAACGCGGTCTGGCTGCTCATGGGCATCCAGCCGGTCGGCGGGGTGTTCTACCGGTTCGCCGTCCCCGGTGAACTCTGATCGAAACGGAATCCTGTTCCCGAGCACCGAGGACAGCAGCCACCTGATCGGCACCGCCCTGATCGGCAGCCACCTGATCGGCACCGCCCTGTTCGCCCCGGCGGACGTGCCCAGGTGTGCACGAGCCGTGGCCAGGCCGGACCTGCACCGGCCTGGCCCGCGCTCGCGACGACTTGCCCGGTACCCCATAATTCAGGAGTACAGTACTGTAAAATAGGATTGCCTAGACGGGTGGAGGCTGCCGTGGACCTGGACGAGCGGAACTGGCGCTGGGCGCGGGTGCGCAACGAGATGCGCAAGCGCGACATCGACCTGCTCATCGCACTGCCCGAGTCGAACTCGACCGACGTGCACTATCTCGCGAACGAGCAGGGTGCGGTGCTGTTCCCGCTGGCGGGAGAGCCGTCCATCTTGCTTGGCGGCGAGGACAGCAACCTCGCGGTGGATCGGCAGGGGTGGATCGAGGACCGGGAGAGCGCGACGCCGTCGGGCTCCACCAAGGTGCCCTACGGCGCGGTCGTCGCCGCCAAACTCCGCGCGATCAGGCCGAACGCGGCGCGCGTCGCCATCGCCGGCCTGGACGGCAACGACTACTCCCACGTCCGCAACGCCGACGGGTACGTGCTCTATTCGACAGTGACGCGGATTCTGGCGGCACTGACCGAAACCGACGTCGTCGACGGCGCCCCGGTACTGGCCGCGGCGCGGCACGTCAAGAGCGAGGCGGAGCTCGAAGATCTGCGGGCCGGTATCGAGGTCGCCGAGGCCGGCGCCCGCGCCATCGGCGCGGCGTTCCGGATCGGCGCCGAACAGGCCGAGGCATACCGGGCCGGTATGACGGCCATGATGCGACCGGGGCTGGGTATTCCCAGCGTGGCCTGGTGCCCCGGAACCTGGGGCAACCCCCGTCCCCGGCTCGTCGCCGTCCCGACCGGTCAGGTGCAGGACGGGCTGTGCGTCGCCGCCGAGATCATGCCCGGTCACCGGGGTATGGTTCAGGTCGCCGAGCCGTTCATCGCCGGCGACGTCCTTGCAGAGCAACGCGACGCATTCGACCTGAACATAGCCGCCTTCGAGGCGTGCCGCGCAGCGCTCGTGCCCGGAGCCACCTGGCGCGAGGTGCGCGCGGCTGCGACGGGAGTCGCCGCGGGAACGAACTCGGAGATCTGCTTTCTGCTGCACAGTGGTTACGACGGCCCGCTGTTCATCCCGAACGACACGCCGGAGACCGTGCTGGACGATCCGATCGAGGCCGGAGCGGTCTTCATCTGCAAGCCGACGGCATTCCCGAAGAGCGCGGGACGCGTCGTCGCGCGGAGCTACGACGTGAGCTGGGGCGACATGCTCGTGGTGCGTGCAGGTGGCGCCGAACGGCTCGGCACCCGGCCACAGCAGCTGCTCTCCTACCAGTAGCGAATCCCGGGCGCGCCCTGCGGATTGTGGCGCAGCGCGCAGAACCCGATACGGATGTCGCGACCGAGCCCGGCGAGCCGGACCTGCCCCGGCCGGACGCACGGTCACCTCGCCCGCCGGGCAGGCCGGGACCCCTCCCGGGCAGCAGCCCTACCGTTGCGACTCATGACGAAGATCGGCACCGCACTCGCCACTGTCACCGCAGCCCTGCTCCTGTCCGGAGCCGGCGCCACCAGCGCCTTCGCCGCAACGGCGGCGGCACCGCCCGGAGCCTGGATGCTGTTCTCCGTTTACGGCAACGGGCCCAATCAGGACGCCGCCAAGGCCGACGGCATCCTCCAGCTCCAGCTGCAGGTCTCTTCCTCCGGCTACGACTGGGCCACGCAATGCCAGGTCGATTCCACCTACTACACCGAGATCTCCCCCGAGCCGTACCCGAGCTGGCAGGCCTACGTCAGCGCACACTGCGACTGACCCGCGGCCGTGCGTGGGAGCAGCACGCACGGCCGGGCACCGGCTGAACCCGGCCGGCCGGTCAGGCCGGTCGGGTCCGGCGGCACTGCACCGCGACGCCGGTCACGGGCGATGCCGGTAGGGCTCGGCGGCACCGGTCTCGGAGTCGTATTTGGTGATGTTGCTGATGCCGTTGTCCTTGAGCCTCGGGTACTCGATCTCGTCCCACACGTTGTCCGGGCGGCGGTAGGAATAGATGTCGTCCGGACCGCTCTCCTTGGCGGAGAGGTCGATGCGTGCGTGCGGATCGGGCTTGCCGGGGAAGACGACATGGGCTTCACCCGGGCTGTTGTTGGCCCACCGCTCGGAGACGTACTTCCATTTCTCCTCGACGAGCGCCTTCCTCGGGTCGTTCGCGTCGTTGATCCAGCCGGGCATCTTGATCTTGTTGTCGTAGAGGGTGCCTTCGAGGGTGTTGCCGCCGTGCTGCTTCGCGATCTGGGTGGCCCGGTCCTGCAACGGACCGAGATAGGTGTCCTTGGTCGCGCCGGGCGGCCGCCGCTTGTCGAGGTAGCCACCGGACCAGAAGAAGTGCTTGTCGGCCTTCAGCATCTGGTCGAGCTTCGGTTTGAACCGGTCGAACTCCTCCTTGGTCATGGAGTCGACGTCGTGCCTGAAGTCGTTGCGCGGCCGGAACTCCCGCCGCCGCGGTGGCGGCCCCGGATCCGTAGCAGGCCGTTTGCGCTTGCCCAGTCCGGTCGCACCACAGGTACCCAACAGCCCGAGCGGGTCGCCGACGAGCAGCGGCTGGTCGACGTAGCCGACCGGATTCGGCGCGGCGGCCAGACCGACCGGGTCCTGGCTGAGATACCGCGCGGTCCGCGGGTCGTAGTACCGGTGCACGTTGTAGTGCAGCCCGGTTTCCTCGTCCCGGTGCTGGCCGGGGAACGCCAGCGGCATCGCCGCGGTGTCGGCGCCGGGCAGCGGCACGCCCCAGAAGCTGCTGCGGTCCTGCCACACCAGCGCACCATGTTCGTCGAGCATCTCGGTGGGCGTGCCCGCCGGCGAGGTGATCACGGTGCGGAACCGCGCCTGCTCGGCGGAGCCGGTGTGCTCGACCTGCACGATGGGGCGATCGTCGGCGTAGCGCTCCCAGGTGTGGAAGCGGTAGGACCCGTCGGCGGGATCGTGCTCGATCCGCTCGACGAGGTTCATCTCGCTCCACAGGAACCGGACGTCGGTGCTCAGCACGGCATCCCCGTCGGGGCCCGGCATCCAGCGGCGTTTGGCGAACCGCCGCCCGAGCGGGTCGTAGTGGTAGGTCCACAGCGCGCCGTCGGGGGTGGCCGCGGAGCGCAGCCGGTCGAGGTGATCCCAGGTGTAGACACACGGCAGGCCACCGTCCTGGCCGGTTTCGTGCCGCCCGGTGACCCTGCCCTGCGCGTCGCCGCTGTAGTAGGTGTTGCCGGCGAAGACGAGCCGGTTGCGCGCATAGGTCCGTGGCCCCGGCAACTCCGGCGTCACCGCCGAGGTGATGTTGCCCGCCGCGTCGCGAGCGAACCGTTCGACGCCGGCCGGCCCGCGCGCCTCGGTGACCCTGCCCGCGTTGTCGAAGGAGAGCTGCCATGGCCGGATCGCATCGCCGACCGCGGCGAGCCTGCCGTCCGGGCGGTAGCGGTAGGTGCGCAGCCCGACACTCGCGATGTCCTCCTCGGCGAGCCGGTCCTCCTCGTCGAACCGCCGCCGGAGCACCACGGTGCCGTCGACGCTGCGGGTGATCTCCCGTTCGACGTCGTCGTAGCCGAATTCGACCTCGTGGCCCGCGATCCGCAGCGACTGCGGCAGCCCGGATGCACCGAAGCGCCACTCACTGTCCACACCGGACGATGTGCGGCGGACGAGCGCCTCGCCGTCGTAGCGCCAGCACACGCCGAGCCCGTTGATCGTGTCGGCGATGACCGCGTCACCACCGTCGCGGCGGATCTCGACCAGCGACTCGGAGTTCTCCGCGGTGGTCAGCCTGCCGAGCGCGTCGTAGGAGTACACCGTGACGTCTTCGGCAGTTCGCCGTGCCACGACGTTGCCGTGCAGGTCGTAGTCGTAGTCGGTCACCTCGCCCACGCCGTTGGTCATGCGCAGCAACTGGCCCGCCGCGTCGAAGGCGTAGGTGAGCCTGCGGCCGTCGTAGTCCATCTCCTCGACGAGCCTGCCCGCGGCGTCGTAGGCGTACTGCCAGGTGAGACCGTTCGGGTTGGTCACCGAGGTGAGCCGCAGCTCGCCGTCGTAGGTGAACAGCGTGCGCGCACCCGTGGCGTCGGTCTCCTCCAGCACGAGGCCGAACGGGCCGTACTTGCGCCGCCGCGCGGCACCCGAGGCGTCGCGGTACTCCACGACCTGGCCCTCCGCGTCGTGCACCCACGTCTCGCGGTCACCGTGCGGACCGAGCCGCCAGGCACGGCGGCCGTCGGCCGTCCAGCCGAGCCTCGCCGCGCCGCCGGAGGCCGTGTGCACGAGGCGCGGGCGGCCGAACAGGTCGCGATCACCGGGACGGGCCGTCCGATCGGTCACCGGGTCGTCCTCGAACGGGTCAGGCGCGTCCGGTAGCGCCGGCGCCATCCTGTTGCCGGCCAGGGTGGTGGCCGGGTCGAACGCGGGCACCACCCGCTGGATTTCGTCCGCGCCTTCGCCTGCTCGCAGCCGTACCGCACCGTCTTCGGCGGGCACCAGCCGCACCGCGGACTCTCCCGGCCGGTTGACTGCGACCAGCTCGCCGTCGGCGTACCCGTAGGTGGTCTCCCGGCCGAGTTCGTCCACTTGGGACAGCAGTTCGTCGCGCCGGTTCCACGCGAAGCGCCGGGAGTTGCCCAGCGGGTCGATCCGTTCGATCAGCTGCTTGGCCTCGTTGAAGTGGTAGGTCCACGTGTGCCCGACCGCGTCGGTGTGCCGGGTCGTGCCGGGCTGGTAGACGAACGTCGCGTTGTAGTAGCCGTTCGCGCCCACGGCGCGGACGCAGCGGCCGGCGTCGTCGTAGACGTAGCGGTACCAGGTGCCCGTGCGGTCCTGCCAGCCGACGAGCCGGTGGCTGAAATCGTAGTCGAGTGCCGTGGCGCGGCCGGCGAAATCCGTGACGGCGCTCAGCTGGCCGTGGCGGTTGTACGAGTAGCGCAGCAGCGGTGCCTGCCCCGGAGCCCCGAGCTCGACGATCCGGCCGTTCGCGGTGCCGACCGCGAGTTCCACACCGTCGGCACGGCGGAGCCGTGCGGGGGTGCCGTCCCCGGCGTAGGTGAGTTCGGTGCGGCTGCCGCCCTCCACGATGGCCGTGAGCGGCAGTACGGCGCCGGTGCCGGCGAAGTGCAGCTCGCGATCGCCCACCGACAGCCGGTAGCCCTCCGGCGTACGGTGCAGCCGGTGGCGCGGACCCTGCACCGGCAGCACGGGTTCGCCGGCCGGAACGGGGTAGTTCAGCACCATCCCGTCCTCGGCGCAGAACCGGATCCGGTCGCCGTCGACCTCCAGTCGCTGGTCCAAAGTGGACGTCCAGGATGGACCGAACCACCGGCCGTCGCGGTAGGACGACAGGTGCGTGCGGGAGATCACCAGGTCCGCAAGGTCGCCGGGCAAGGTCACGTCGACCTGGGTCAGCACGACCTCGCCGGTCGCGACGTCGATGGGGTCACCGCAGTAGTTCTTGGCATCCCCCGCCGCCGAGCGGTCGCCGGTGCCGTCCTTCTTGGTGGTGTCGTTGTCGCTGCCGCCCCGGTTGCGGTCGCCACCGCTGTCGTGGTTGCCGCCGTTGTCCGCGTTGCTGGCGTTCGTGTGGTCGTCGTTGTTGTGGTTGTTGCTGTTGTTGTGGTTGCCGCCGCCGCTGTTCCCGCCGTTGCCGTGGTCATTGCCGCCGGCGCCGGCGGCGGAAGTCTCTTCGCCGTCCTTGGTGTTGCCGAGCCCGCGGTCGTTGGTCCCGCTGTCCTTGCCGCCCTTGATCGGGGGCGGGGAATCGGCCTTGCCGACCTTGCCGCCCTTGACTTTGCGCATCGCCGTGGCGGCGTCGTCGAAGAGCGTGCCGGCCTTCTTGAGCAGCGGCATGAGTCCCTTGAGCGCCTTGACGAGCCTGGTGGTGATGTCGGCGATCTTCGAGGCGGTCTTGGCGACCGCGGTCGCCACCTGTGGCACCACCCAGGTCATGCCGATGCCGAGGGTGAACAGGACCTGCAGCGCCCAGCTGATCAGGTGGCCGACGAGCTCGGCGATGATGTCGCGGACGAGGGTGCGGACGGCGGCGACGACCTCGCCCGCGGTCTCGACTCCGCTGGAGGCTCCTTCGCAGCCCTTCTGCGCGGCAGTGAGGAGGTTGACCAGGTCCGCGGTCTGCTGCCGGTACTGGTCGGCGGCCGACCCGGTCCACGACTGCAGGTCGGCCTCGACCATCGCGGACAGATCCGTGCCGACGGCGCCGAGTTCCTTGGCGACGTTGGACCAGGTCTCGGCTTGCGCCTTGATCTGGTCCGCATCGCCGGTCAGGCCGTCGAGTGCGTCGGAGAGCGGGCCGACGTGTTCCATCAGCCACCCGACGCCCGCGGCGAGGATCGATCCGAACGGATCCATCGCCATCGAGAGCGCGTCGAGCGCCGTGCCGACCGCCCCCATCGCGACCGCGGCCCAGTCGCCCTTCTCGATACCGGCCTTGAGATCGTTCGCCGATTCCAGCAACGGGACACCGGAGTAGCCCTTGGTGGAGTCCGCACGCTCGGCAACCAGTGGATTCACCATGGTGTGTTGTTTTCCCCTCGGGGTCCGTACCACCTGCGCGCACCAGCCGGTCCGGGTCGCCGAGCCCAGGTCGCCGGGGTGCCACCTCATCCGGACCGGGCAGGACGCCATCCCCTTGCGAAGCGCCGGTGATGACGGACCATGCTATGTCTATCACCACCGTGCGCGCGTCGCCCAACCCGGCGAAGATCATGCCCACCGGTCGGGAAGAACGGGGTACTCACGGGCAGCGGATCAGGAGAGGTCCGGAAGGTCGATGCCCGCGTGCTCGGCTCGCCGGCTCCGGTCCGGGTCCCGGATGGCGAGCGCGGCTGCCAGCGCGTCGAGCACGACGAGCTGGGCGAGCCGGCTTCCCGCGGCGGCCATTTGCCCCGGCAACGGCGCTCCGCCGACCACGAGGGCGATGTCGGCGAGTACCGCGAGCGGCGTGTCGTACTGCGTGGTGACCGCAATCAGTTTCGCGCCCGCCGAGCAGGCGGCGTCGGCGACGCTGAGGGTCGACGAGGTGCGTCCGGTCGAACTGATCGCGATCACGACATCGGCACCGCCGAGGAGGCGCATCGCGATCATCGCCGACTCGTGGTCCGGGATGCCGGCCACCCTCGCACCGAGTGCACGGAGGCGGAACACGGCGTCCGCGGCGACCGCCGCCGAGGTACCCGCGCCGACGACGAGCACCTGACCCGCTCCCTGCACCGCACTGACCGCTTCGTCGAGAGCGGCGACGTCCAAGGCGCCGCCGAGTGCGGTCATCGCGTCGGTGCCCGTCCGGATGGACGTCTCGAGCACGGTCGCGGTCGAAGCGTTCCCGGTGAGTGCTTCCGAGGGCGCGAAGAACTCGGTCGTCCCACGGGCGCGGGCAATCTCGAGCTTGAGCTCGGTGAACCCGGTGAACCCGATCGCCCGCGCGGCGCGGACCACGCTCGGCGCGGACACCCCGGCCCGCGCGGCGACTTGCGCGGTGGTGCTCGTACCGACGAACAACGGGTCCGAAAGCAGCAGCTTCACCACCTTCGCCTCGCTCGCGGCGAGATCGCCGCTGCGCGCCTGCACGGTCCCCAGCCATCTGGTGAGCGGACCGTCATCCGGAGAAACGGAATTACCGCTGTCGCCTTTCACAAGTAACAGAGTAACCTGACGTCATGGCCCAGCTCGACCATCCGGACAAGACGGCACTGTCCACGGATCCCACCGTCGCAGTCGTGGGTCCTGGGGCGATCGGCACCACCGTCGCGGCGGCGCTGCACGGGGCCGGCCGCACCCCGATGCTCTGTGGCCGCACGGCTCGCGAACGCCTGGAGCTCCGGGACGGCAAAGAGTTGGTCGTCGTGCCGGGTCCGGTGCGGATCGATCCGGCGCACCCCGAGGAGCCGGTCGACCTGGTCTTTCTTGCCGTCAAATCGACACAGCTCGAGGCGGCGGCACCGTGGCTGGCGGCGTTGTGCCGTCCGGGCACCGTGGTCTGCGTTCTGCAGAACGGCGTCGAGCAGGAATCGTCCGTCGCGCCCTATGTCCCCGGCTGCCCGGTAGTGCCCTCCGTCGTGTGGTTCCCGGCCCAGGCCCAGCCGGACGGTTCGGTGTGGCTGCGCGGCAAAGCCCGCCTCACCGTGCCGGACGTACCGGCCGCCCGCGTGGTGCTCGAGGCACTGCGTGGCACTCGGTGCGCGCTCGAACCGGCGGCAGACTTCACGTCACTGGCGTGGCGCAAACTGCTTCAGAACGCGGTTGCCGGGCTCATGGTTCTCAGCGGCCGCCGGTCCGGCATGTTCGGCCGCGCCGACCTGGTCCGGCTGGCTCTGGACTACGCGCAGGAGTGTCTCGAGGTCGCCCGAGCCGAAGGCGCGGTCCTCGGAGACGAGGTGCCGCGCGAGATCGTCGACCGTTTCCGGGCCTCCCCGCCCGACATGGGAACCTCCATCCTCGCCGACCGCCAGGCGGGCCGGCCGCTCGAATGGGACACGCGCAACGGTGTCGTGGCGCGCCGCGGCCGGGTGCACGGCATCCCGACACCGGTCAGCGATGTGGTGGTACCGCTGTTGGCAGCCGCGAGCGACGGGCCCGGCTGATCCGGGCGTCCGAGCGTGCTGCACGTGGCGGCGGTGCCGTCGCTGCTGCGGGTTTTTATGCGCACCACGGATTCGAGGTCATCTGCCGAAGCAGCGATCGGCTCGATTGCGTCGCACAGTTGTCCGGTGCAGCGGCTCCGCAGTTCGGTCATCGCGGGTCGGCTTCCGCGTCGACATACAGCGTCGTGTTCGGATGCGTGCGCAGAGCGGTGCCCGGGTGCATCGCGCCGATCGGCTCTCGCAGAGTCTGCGCCACGGCGGTCCGCTTTTCCCGCCCCGGTATCGAAGCGATGACGACGTCGGCGTTGAGCAGGCGGGCAATCGTGACCGTCACGGCGGTTTCCGGGACATCGTCGAACGTCTCGAAGTGCCCCTCCGCCACCTGCTGGTGACGGCTGGTGTCGTCGAGCATGACGACCCGGACGCCGCGCGGGTCGGCAAAGTCGGGCGGGTCGTTGAAGGCCAGGTGGCCGTTGATCCCCAGACCGAGCAGGACCAGGTCGAACGGCTCACTGCCCAGCAACGCTTCGTACCGCGCAGCTTCGGCCTCCGGCGCGCCCGCCGGGTCGATCCGGTGGAACACCGCGCCTGGCGTGTACCGGACGAAGTTCTCCGCCAGCCAGTTCGCGAATCCCTGCGGGGCGTGCGTGGCCAGCCCGATGTACTCGTCCATGTGGAAGAACTCCACGCTTGCCCAGTCGAGGTCCTCCGCCACGAGCGTCGCGCTCTGACTGGGCGCCGCGGCAAACATCACCCGCGCCGTGCGCCCGGCACGAAGTACCGCACGCAGCACTCGCCCGGCGTGCACCCCGGCCCAGCTCGGCGCGCGTCGGCTCCGCGACGACCGTCATCGACTGCCCGGCCTCGACCGCCATGCGCCTCCCCTGCCCAGCACCACGCCGACCCGAGCGTCAGCGTCCTTTTCGGACGGATCGGTGAACCGCCCCTTGACGGTCACGCGGCTGCGTACGTACGTCCTTATCAAACGTTTGCACGATCAGTAAACACCCACTTCACCGAGCGGGCAGGGGCGGAGATGGCCCGGCGGACGCAGAAGACCAAACTCGCCGACGTCGCAGCCGCAGCGGGGGTTTCGATCTCGACCGTCTCGCGGGTCTTCTCCAACCCGGAGCTGCTCTCGCCGGACACGGTGCGGAACGTGCACGAGGTCGCCGCGCAGCTGCGGTTCGTCCCGAACGCGATGGCCCGAGCCCTGCGCGCGGGCGAGTCTCCCTACCTCGGCGTCGTGGTACCGGACATCAGCAATCCCTACATGACCACGTTGCTCAAGGCCGCACAGGCCCGCTCCCGCGCGCGACATCGGCGTGTTCGTCGCCGACATCGAACGCAAGGTGTGCGAGCAGTTCGCCCGCCAGACCCGGGGGATCCTGTTGTGCGCGCCGCGGATGAGCGTGTCCCACATCCGCGAAATCGCCGACCTGGTCCCGCTCCTGCTGGTGAACCCTCCGGTCGACGGTATTCCCGATTCCACTGCGTCCGTGCCCGAGCTCGTGGACCGGCTCTGCGAGCTCGGGCACGAGAAGATCGCCTATCTGCCCGGTCCGACCGGATCGTGGGCCGACAAGGTGCGCGCCCGCGCGGTGCCACCCTCGTCAAGCTCGGTCCCACCGCGGCCAGGCAGGAAGACGGCATCGCGGCCGCCAAAGCCGTCGCCGACCACGGCGCGACCGCAGTCGTCCCCTTCGACGACGTCCTCGCCGCCGGGCTCATCGAAGGTTTCCGCAGGCACAAGCTGTCCGTGCCCCGCGACATCAGCGTCACCGGACACGACGACGTGCTCGCCGGGCTGGTCCAGCCCGGCCTGACCGCCATCGACGGCCGCAGCGCCCGCGTCGGACGGCTCGCGGTCGACCGGCTGCTCGGGGAAACCGAACCGGGCGCCCCGGCCACCTCGGCGTCGGCACGAAGGTCGTCTGGCGCGCGAGTATCGGCAAACCACGGACCTGACCTCCCGGCCGCTGCGGGGCGGCCATCCGGCACGCACCCTCGGTGCAAACGTTTGAGGAGAACCGCGATGACCGGCTCGGCGGATCGGCCTCCAGTGCGGATCGGGCATCTCGGGCTCGGTGCGTTCCACCGTGCGCACCAGGTGTGGTTCACCCAGCGCAGCGACCCGGCGTGGGGCATCGCCGCCTTTTCCGGCCGTTCGACGCGGCCGGCGGAGACGCCCGCGGCACGGGACGGCGTCTACACCCTCGTCGCGCGCGGTCTGGACACGGACCGGTTCCACCGCATGCGGTCGCTGGTCGCGGCGTACGGTGCGGACCGGATCGCCGACCTGGACCGGCTGGTCGCCGAGCGGGCGGTCGCCGTCGTCACCCTGACCGTCACCGAGGTGGGCTACCTGCTCGGCCCGGACGGTACACTCGACCCGGGAAACCCCTTGGTGCACAGCGACATTGCCGCGCTCCGCGAGGACAGCACACTGCAGTCGGCGCCGGGTCCGCTCCTCCGGGCGCTCGGGGCACGTCGGCGCAGTGGCGCCGGTCCGATCGCCGTCGTGCCTTGTGACAACGTCCTCGGCAACGGTGGCCGCATCCGGGCCGCACTGCACGGTCTGGCGTCCGAAGTGGACCGTGCACTGCCGAGATGGCTGAACGACCACGTTTCGTTCGTCGACACGGTCGCCGACCGGATCACCTCGGCCACCACCGACGAGGACATTGCGACGGTGACCGCCGCGACCGGGCGGCCCGACCGTGCACCGGTGGTCACCGAGCCGTTCGCCGAATGGGTTCTCGCCGGGCAGTTCCCCGCCGGACGCCCGGACTGGGCGCATGCGGGCGCGGCCTTCGTCGGCGACAGCCGGCCGTTCGAAAAGCGCAAGCTGCGCCTGCTCAACGGCGCACATCTGTTGCTGGCGCTGGGCGGGCTGCTGCGCGGCCACCACACGGTCGACGAAGCCATCGCCGATCCGGCACTGCGGCAGCTGACCGAGCAGTACTGGACAGCCGCCGCGCAGGACGTGCCGGACGCCGAGGCCTGCCTGGCACAGCTGCGCGCCCGGTTCGCGAGCGACCGGATCCGGCATTCACTCCGGCAGATCGCCACCGACGCCGAGGACAAGCTCCGGGAACGCGTCGTCCCGATTGTCACCGAGCTGCTCGCGCACCGCGCCGACCCCGCACCGGCCGCGCGCGTCATCTCGGCCTGGCTCGCCCACACCGGTGTCGCCCCCGGAACCTCGCAGGAGGACGCCGCCCTCGACCGGCTGGTCGCGGGCTGGTCCGCGGAGCGAGCACTGCGCCGTGCCCTCTCCCGTGCCGAACTGACCGCACCGTCGCCGAATTGGTCCCCACCGGCGCACGACACCGAGTAGCCCGAAGGAAGGCTCCCGATGACAACCGCACCGATCGTTTCCGCCGAGGTACTGGTCACTGCACCCGGCCGGAACTTCGTCAGGCTCCGCCTGCGGACCGGCGATGGTGTCGTCGGCCTCGGCGACGCAACGGTCAACGGGCGGGAGATGGCCGTGGTCTCCTACCTGCACGACCACGTGGTGCCACTGCTGATCGGACGGGACGCGCACGCGATCGAGGACACCTGGCAGTACCTCTACCGCGGTGCCTACTGGCGACGCGGCCCGATCACGATGGCCGCCATCGCCGCGGTGGACACGGCGTTGTGGAACTTCAAGGCGAAACTCGCCGGTCTCCCGCTCTACCAGCTGCTCGGCGGGCGCAGCCGTCGCGGCTGCCTTGCCTACGGCCACGCCAGCGGAGCCGACCTGGCGGAACTGTTCGACTCCGTGCGCGCCCACCTCGACCAGGGGCTACCGCGCGATCCGGATCCGGACCGGGGTGCCCGGCCTCGGCTCCGTCTACGGCGTCGCCTCCAGCGCCAACGCCGGGACCGGCACCGGCGGCACCGCGCGCTACGACCACGAGCTCGCCCGGCGCTCGGCGGTACCGGTGGAAGAGGAATGGGACACCCGTGCATACCTGCGCCACATTCCCGGTGTGTTCGAGGCCGTGCGCGCGGAGTTCGGTCCGGAGCTGCCGCTGCTGCACGACGCGCACCACCGCCTCACCCCCCATCCAGGCGACGAAGCTCGGCAAGGAGCTCGAACCGTACGACCTGTTCTGGCTCGAAGACGCCACGCCCGCGGAAAACCCCGCGGTCCTGCGCCGCGTCCGCGAACACACCACCACCCCGCTGGCGATCGGCGAAGTGTTCAACACCATCTGGGACTACCGGGAGTTGTTCGAGGAACAGCTCATCGACTACGTCCGCTCCCCCGGCCCGCACGCCGGTGGCATCACCGCGTTGCGGCGCATCTTCGACTACGCCTCGGTGTACCAGATCAAATCCGGCGTACCCGGTCCCACCGACGTCTCCCCCGTCGGCCTCGCCGCCGCACTGCACCTCGGTGTTGCCATCCCCAACTTCGGCATCCAGGAGTACCTGAAGCACTCACCCGAAACCGACGCCGTTTTCCGCCCCGCGCACCGCTTTCACGACGGCCTGCTGAGCCCCGGCGAAGGACCGGGACTCGGCGTCGGTTACGACGACGCGGTGGCAGGCGCGCATCCCTATTCGCCCGCCTATCTCCCGGTCAACCGCCTCAAACTGGACGGCTCCGTGCACGACTGGTGAACCGCGAGCGAAGCCGAACGGCGCCGGAGCACCGCGGTAAAAGCAGCCCTGACCAGACCTTTTCGCCAACCTGGCAGAGTCTGCCAGGTTGGCGTAGCCTGCAATGGCAACCGGGAGAACCAGCCCCCGATCGGCACCGAGGAGCAGCGATGCCCGACACCGGATCAGCCAAGACCCTCGTACTGGGCGGGGGCGGTGCGGTCGGGATCGGCTGGCAGACCGGCCTGCTCGCCGGACTTGCCGAGGCAGGCCTTGACTTCACCGATGCCGGCCGGGTGATCGGAACGTCCGCGGGCTCGATCGTGGGCGCGTTCCTCACCTCCGGCAAACAGACCGCAGGCGCGTTCGACGCGATCAGCCGGCTCGGTGCCACCACGACCGGGAACCAGCTCCGCGACGGATCGCAGGCACTGATGACGGCGATGACCGAAGCCGGCGTCGGCAGTGATCCCGATGCGGCCCTGCGGAAAATCGGCGGCCTGGCCGCAGCGCAGGACACCGCGTTGGACGAGGCGGCGTTTCTCGGTCTGCTCGACAGCTTGCGGGACCAGCCGTGGCCGGAAACCCTGCGAACCACCGCGATCGACGTCGTAACGGGTGAACTACGGGTGTGGGGACCGGATGACGACGTGAACCTGGCCCAGGCGGTCGCGGCGAGTTGCGCGGTGCCGATGGTGTTCCCGCCGATCGGCATCCACGGTCACCGCTACATGGACGGCGGCGCGCTGAGCCATCTCAACGCCGCCGCCGCGGCCGGCGCCGACCGCGTCCTCGCGCTTTCCTGCTTTCCGCTCATCCCGCCGCCTGGTACCGACGAGGGCTTCGCCGCAGCGTTGCAGATCGCCGGCCGCGAAATCGAGGAGGTCCGCGCCACCGGAGCGGTCGTCGAAGCCATCGAACCGAGCCCCGAGGTGTTCGCCCTGGCCGGCGCCCAAGGCGACATGCTGAACCCGCAGCTGGCCGAGCCCGCTCATGAACTCGGCCACCGGCAGGCACGCGCGGTGCTCGACCAGGTCACCACCGCGTGGCAGAGCTGACCACGATGAGAGCGTCCCGGGCCGGTCGGCCGCCGGCCCGGACGAGGGTCACCCGCGGACGGTGAGCTCGGGGTCCGGTACGACTCCGGTGGCCGTAGCTGTGCGCTGCCACAACTCACGCGCGAGCGCCGGGTCCTTCGCGGTTGCCGAGCGGCGCGCCGGACCGGCCGGACCGCGGATCTCGAAGGGTCCGGTCGGGCCGAGATAGTCGCCGCCGCGGACCGGTCCGGTGGCGGCGAGGAGCTGGGCGGCAATCCCGTCGGCGACCGGCTGGGAGAGGTACCGGTCCGGCAGCACGAGCAGGCGTGCCCGCCACGTGCGCCCGCGGGCGAGGGCGTTGTTCAGCAGCTCCGACGCCGTCAATCCCGGATGTGCGGCGACCGACAGCACCGGGTCGCCCGCGCGTCGCAGCCGTCGATCGAGTTCCGCGGCGAACAGCAGGTTCGCAAGTTTCGAGGCCCCGTAAGCACGCGTGGTCGAATAACGTCGACGCTGCCAGTGCAGATCGGTGAGATCGAGACCGCCGGTGCGGTGCCCGAGGCTCGAGGTCGTCACCACCCTGGCGGGCCGGCCGAAGCTGCCGGCCGCCCGCAGCGCAGGCATCAGCAGCCAGGTCAGCGCGGCCGGGCCGAGGTGGTTGGTGCCGATCTGCAGCTCGAACCCGTCGCGGGTGCGGGCCGGCGGCCCCAGCGACACCGCGGCGTTGTTGATCAGCACGTCGACCCGATCCCCGGTGCGGGCCCGGATATCCGCGGCGGCGGCGCGCACCGAAGCCAGATCGGCAAGGTCGAGCAGGACGGTCTCGGCCGAGCCCTCGCCGTCGATCCCGGCCCGCACCCGTTCGACGGCCGCCGCCCCGCGCTCGGTATCCCGGACGGTCATCAGGACCCGCGCCCCGGCACCGGCCAGCACGCGGGAAAGGGCGAGGCCGAGGCCGGAGGTCGTCCCGGTGACGACGACGGTGCGACCCGCGAGATCGGGTGGCTGTGCCATCGAATCGATACCTCCTGTGCAGCTGGTCTCGCCGGATTCAGGACCGGTGGGAAGAGTCCTCGGCAGTCAGCGCCGTCTGGAAGATGCCGAAGTTGCCGGTCATCCAGAGCGGCGTCAACTTGACCCGGGCGATCCGCCAGCCGTCCGGGGTCCGCTCGAAGCGGTTCGTGTAGTACCCGTACACGACCTGGTCGCTGTCACCGGTGCTGTTCGGAAGGTGGTGACTGGCGCGCAGATAGGCAACACAGGTGGCTCGATCGTCGCCGTCGAAAGTGATGACGAGATTCGTGATCATGTGTTGCGTCGCCTTGAAAGACTCCATTCTCGGCGCGGTGCTCTTCGCCCAGTCGTCGGCGCTCATGCGCACGACGGGCTGGCCGAAGCCGGCGCTGAAGTCGATTTCGACCTCCTCGGTGAAACAGCTGCGGAAGAGTTCCCAGTCGTGCGAGTCGGTACCCGTGGCGTAGCGGAGCTGGACGTCGCCGATCTCGGCCCGGTCCCACAAACGGCGCACGCGGGCATCGGTGGCGGAAAGTTCATCTGACTGCGTCATATGAACCACTGTCCCCTGCTCGGATGACAGTGTCAAGCCAAGCCGCCCGGTCGCGTGGTGGTACATTATGCCCGAATGTGTCACAAGCCGAGGGGGAAGAGTTCCCGTGCCCGAAGAGCGGGGATCGTGGGTCGGGCATTACCGGCTGCTCGCACCACTCGGTGCGGGCGGGATGGGGAAGGTAGCACTCGCGCAGGCGCCGGACGGGCGGCTGGCCGCGCTCAAACGGGTCCATCCGGGACTCGCGCACGATCCCGGCTTCCGCGAACGTTTCCGGCGTGAGGTCGACGCCTCCCGCCGGGTGTCCGGGGCGTACACCGCGGCGGTGCTCGACGCCGATCCGGACGCGCCGGTCCCCTGGCTGGCCTCGTCGTTCATCGCGGGTCCCACGCTGCGGGACGCGATCGACGCGGCGGGCCCGTTGCCGGCGGAGTCCGTGCGACGGCTGGCCGTCGGTCTCGCGACCGCACTGGCCGACATCCATCGCGGCGGGCTCATCCACCGTGATCTGAAGCCCACCAACGTATTGCTCGCCGCCGACGGTCCACGGGTGATCGATTTCGGCATTGCCCGGGCAGCCGAGGGCGGGCCGGAGCTCACGCACACCGGCGCGGTCGTCGGATCGCCGGGATTCATGTCGCCCGAACAGGCGCTGGGCAAACAGCTGACCCCGGCCAGCGACGTGTTCTCCCTCGGCGGGCTGCTCGTGCTCGCCGCGACCGGACACGCTCCGTTCGCCGGCCGGTCGACGCCGCAGACGCTATACCAGGTCGTGCACACCTTGCCGGACTTCTCCGCGGCGTCGCCGGCGATCCGTTACCTGGCCGAACCGTGCCTCGCGAAGGACCCCGCCCAGCGGCCGACCCCGGAACAGCTGCTGGACGCGATCGGCTCGCTCGCGCCGAGTCCGCAGCCGTGGCCGATGGCGGTCCACTCGCTGATCACCGAGCGGGAGCAGACGGCCGCGAGGGCAGTGCGCGAACCGATCCGATGGCGCGCACCGGTCCGGCGGCGGCGCCGCGGCAAGATCGTCGCCGCGGCGGCAGGCGCCGTGGTCGTGGTTGCCGCCGGTGTGCTGACGGCGGTCACCCTGACCCGGCCCGATGCACCGCCGACGACGGCCGCGGACGCCCCGGCGGCACCGGTCACGACGTCGACTGCGCCGCCCGAGCCGCTGAGCCCCGCCGGGCTGCGCCAGATCGATCCGTGCCAGGTGCTCCGCGGCCTCCCGGTCACGAGCCACGTCCAGTTCACCTCGTGCGTGTTCTCCGGCGACCGGCAACGCGAGATCACCGTGGGGGTACCGACCGGTCCGATTCCCGCCGACGAAGCGACCGCCACCGCGACCATCGCCGGGCTGCCCGCCGCCGTTCAGTCCATTTCGGATGGACGCAACGGCTGCGACGCCGCGATCCGGCTGCCCGACGATCCGGACTCGGCGCTGCGGGTAGGCGTCACCACGGAGACAGATGGCGCGACCGACGGTCTTTGCGACGACGCGAAGGCGAAGCTGACCGAGATGGTGCAGAACATCCGCAACGGCAATGCCCGGCTGCCCGAAAAAACCCCATCGCTGGCGAAGCTCGACCCGTGCACGCTGCTCACCGGCGACGATCTGCAGAAGATCTTCGGGACCGTGCCCACCGGCTCGCCCTTCACGCTGCACGGCTGCGGCTGGTACCTCAACGATTCGGCCTCCCTCGACGTCAGTCTGGACTACTTCGAGTCGGCGCCGTTCCCGGATGAGACGCGCGGTACGCAGATCCGGCTCGGCGGCGTCACCGGGTACGTGCGGCCGTTCTCCGACAGCGAGCCGGAAGTGTGCGAGGTGCACTGGACCCAGCGCAAGAATGGCGCCGAAGCAAGGGAAACCGTCTCGGTCCAGGTGACGCCTCCTGCCGATGGCCGAGCCGTCGACA
The DNA here is from genome assembly GCF_039536925.1 of Amycolatopsis ultiminotia. Taxonomy (NCBI): domain Bacteria; kingdom Bacillati; phylum Actinomycetota; class Actinomycetes; order Pseudonocardiales; family Pseudonocardiaceae; genus Amycolatopsis; species Amycolatopsis ultiminotia. Next base: position 313,886 of record NZ_BAAAZN010000005.1, read on the forward strand.
CCTGCCGGCAGGCCAAGACGGCCGCGGCGAAGGTCGTGCCGAGGTTGCCGCGATGAGGCCGCTCGGTCCGGCCGAACCCCGCACCGCGGGCCGCTACCGGCTGCTCGCCTCGCTCGGCGAGGGCGGGATGGGCCGGGTGTCGCTCGCACTGTCCCCGGACGGGCGGTTCGCTGCGCTCAAGCAGATCCATCCGGAGTTCGCCGCCGACCCGAAGTTCCGCGGCCGGTTCCGGCATGAGGTCGAGGCATCCCGCAAGGTTTCCGGCGCCTACACCGCCGCCGTGCTCGACGCCGACGTGGACGCCGAGTCGCCGTGGCTCGCCTCGGTCTACGTACCGGGTCCGGACCTGCGGGCGGCCGTCGACGCGACCGGACCGCTGCCGGTCGAGGCCCTTCGTTACCTCGCCGTCGGGCTCACGACCGCGCTCGCCGACATCCACCGGGCCGGGCTCGTGCACCGTGATCTCAAGCCCTCCAACGTGCTGCTCGCCGCGGACGGGCCCCGCGTCATCGACTTCGGCATCGCGCGCGCCGCGGAAATCTCGGAGTTCACCGGAACCGGCGCGATCGTCGGCACACCTGCGTTCATGTCACCGGAACAAGCCTCCAGCGGGGTGCTCACCGCGGCGAGTGATGTGTTCTCGTTCGGTGCGGTGCTCGTCATGGCGGCGACCGGGCAGTCGCCCTTCATCGGCGACACGACCGCGCAGACGCTGTACAACATCGTCCACACGCGACCGGACCTGACCGGGCTGTCCCCGGAGATCGCCGCGTTGGTCGAACCGTGCCTGGCAAAGGATCCCGCGCGACGTCCGACACCGCTGCAGGTGCTGGACTGGCTTGGTCCGGTGCCGACCGGCGCCGCGGTGTGGCCCGCCGGGGTGGGAAACCTCATCGCGGCCGCCGACGAGCAGGTCCGCGCGGCGTTTTCCTCGGCGCCGCCGGTACCGCCGCCACCACCGCAGAAGCGCTCGTGGCAGAGGACCACGATGTCCGTGGCCGGGGTGCTCGTGCTGGCCGCGGCTGCCACCGCCGGCATGTCCCAGCTGGGTGGTGCTCCGGAAATCGTCGCGGGAAACGCCCTGACGCCGAAACTGCCGGTGCCGGACGCACTGTCCGAAACGCGGCTGCGTGACATGGATCCATGCCGGGTGCTCGACGGGGTCGAGGTGGACCCGATCGGGAAGCTCACGCCTGCGCTCTCCGAGGAACCCACCAAATGTTCCTACGACGGCCCGGACAACTTCACCGTCTGGCTGGATCTCGGTGCGGACAGCGAAATCGGGACCGCTTCGGGCCGGCCGGGTTCGGTGCAGATCGCCGGACTGCCGGTGCGGTTCACGACCTCGAACGTCGGCTGCGGTGCGCTCGTCCAGACGCCGGCCCAGCCGAAGCTGAGTATCGAGATCGACCTGCCCACCGATGAATCCGATGCCTGCGGGCACGCGAGCACGGTGCTGCGCACCGTCATCGATCGCCTGCAGACCAACGGGTTTCTCTGGCGGGCACCGGCGGACAGCGCCTTCGTCACCGATCCGTGTTCCCTTGTGGACGACCAGACCGCCCGCGCTGCGGTGGGCGACAGCGTTGCCAAGAAGCCGTATTTGCTGCACCAGTGCGAGTGGCAGGGAAGCACCGCGAGCATGAGCGTCTCCGTGACGCAGGGAAAGCCCGGAAAACCACTCGAGAATGTCGGTGAGCCGGTGAAGATCGACGGCACCGATGCCTACTCTCGCCTGCAGCAGGACGTCCAGTACTGCACCGTGACCTGGACCCATCGACAGCTCGACAAGGAACGCACCGAAATCGTCACGACCAAGGCGATGGGCACCAGTGACCCGTGCGCCAGCGCGACCAGGTACGCCAAGGCAGTGCTGGCAAAGCTGTCCCGCTGACCGGCTTCCGGTCAGTGTGATCGTTTGGGTTGCGACACTTGAGGTCGACATGTCACACTTCAGTTCGGCTGGGGAGCGAACTGGGGTGTCGATGGGGGAAGAGTTCTGCCGGATCGGCCCGGCGGCACGGAAGTGTGCCGGGCTGCCCTCCCGTGCCATGGGGATGAGCCGGTGTCCGTCATCGGCTGGATGAAGCAGTGAAAGGAATAGATTCATGTCCGAAAAGCGTTCGGGTTCCGCGCTGCGCTGGTACGGCGCGGTAGTCGCGGTTCTGGTGGCGGCCTTGATGTCCTTCGGTCTCGGTGCGGCGGCACAGGCCGCACCCGGGCCGTCCGCGCAGCAGGTCGCGAACACCCAGCTCGCGCAGGCGAAAAAGGACTACTGCGGCGGGTCGGGCATCAGCAAGTGGGTACCCGACCACTGGTTCAAGGCGGATTTCGGCCCGGCCTGCGAATCGCACGACCGGTGCTACTCGCACACCAGCACGACCGACCGGCTCACCTGCGACAAGGGCCTGCTCACCAACCTGCGTGACCGCTGCATGTACGCCTACTCGTCCGGAGCCAAGGCCCAGGCGTGCTTCGCCGTGGCCAAGACTTACTACGAAGCGGTCCGGAAGTTCGCCAAGAGCCACTACCACGGCTCCGGAAACCCGAAATAGCGAAAACCACACCGGGTGCGCCGGGGTACCGAACTCCGGCGCACCCGGTGGAAACCGGGACGGTCAAGTACGACCTCCGGAAAGTCCACAACGGACTCCCTCGTCGAAGGAATTCACCGTCGTCGAGGTGCCCGCTTTCCGATACCTGACTGCCTGACGGTGACCGAAGCGGCCACCGTCAGGCAGCACTGGCAGGTGCGGTCGCGGACGGTGAACGGATGGCCGGGCAGATCGTCGGCACTTGCCGGGTCGCCTCGGAATCCGCGCAGGACAGCATCACCGGACTGGCGGGCGGGCTCGAGCAGGGCGCCGCGGCGATCCCGAGGTAGCGGCCGACGCTCCCGGAACCCGACAACGAGCTGTACGCCGCGGTCAAGGCGATCGCGAATCCGTGGCGGCCGGACAACGAGGAATCCGCACAGCAACCCGGCACGGCCTGGAAGACCGTCGGCGACTCGGCAGCCAAGGCGAGCGCCGAGGTCAGCGCTCTGCAGCAGGGGCTGGCCGCAATGTGGCGCGACGACGCGGGCACCGCCTTCGCCGCGCGGCTTTCCGGCGGCGCGATGTCGTTGCAGCAGATCGGCCGGTCCTGCGCCCAGCTCGCCGGGTCGGCGATCCGTCGCCCGCGCCGAAGGACGGAAACACCGTGCTGGGCTCAGTCGGCGACTGGGCCGGTACGGTCTCCGCCGTTGCCGGATTCGCTGCGCTCTTCCCTCCGTGCACGCCTTTCGCGGCACCGGTGGCCGCGCTGACCGGCGGTGTGGCGCTGGTCGCGCACAGCATCGCGCAGTTCGACGACAGCCCGGCGGCTTCGGCGGGCAAGGACGCCGCGGGATTGGGCTCGCTCGGGTCCCACGTGTTCGGCGCAGTGCAGGCGCTGCCCTGATGACCCCCGCGAAGGTGACCCGCCGGCTGCACTGACCGGACTTCCGGCGGCGGCTCAAGAACGTGGCGAGCAGCGTCTCGTTCGCACTGAGCCAGAGCCGGCCTGCGCGGAACGCGCCGGTGCACGAGAGCGCAGCCGGGACAGCGCCTCGCGCAGCGCGGAGGGCCGTCACGCTTCGGCGATGATGCCGTGCAGGATCATGTCGAGGCTCGCCAGCATGTTCTGCTCGAGGTCGAACGGGGCCGGATCGGTCGCGATCCAGGCGCTCAGCGACGCGAAGTACGAAGTGGCGAGCACCAGGCCCGCCTGATCGGGGTCGATGCCGGGGCGGACCTCACCGGCGGCCTGCGCCCTGGCGACGAATCCCCCGAGCTGATGGCCCAGCGCGGGATTGCCGAAGACGTTGGTGGAGTGGATGGCCGCGCCCATGCAGGCAACGGTTTCCGCCCTGGTGTCCACGCTCATCCTCGCCAGCTCTGCGAAGTACCGGGTCATCACCTCGCGCACCGAGCGGTCCTCCAGGTGTTCGGCACGGAGTGCACCCTGCGCGCGCTCGCGGCGGCGGAGACTCCACTCGTCGAGAAAGGCCGTCTTGCGCTGGAAGTGGTTGAACACGGTCGCGCGGGCGGTGTCCGCGCGGGCGGCGATGTCCTCCATGGTCGTGTTGTCGAAGCCACGGTCGACGAACAACTCCACCGCCGCACGGTAGAGGTGGTTGCGCCGCGCCTCTCGGTTGCGCGCACGCCGGTCTCCGCCCGGCGGCGCTTCCAGGCGGCCGGTCTGATCCGTTGCTTCCCCGGTCATGCTTCGCAGTCAACCAGTCCGGGCATCGGCACTTGACGTGAACCTCGCACGGGTATTATTTTACCTCATAATTAGACCCGAGTCTAATTGAAGACGCTGGTCCAAGGAGGCAATGATGCGCCTGGTCACGTACGTATCCGCAGCCAGTCCCCAGCCCAGGCTCGGCGTGCTGCACGGCGACACCGTGGTGGACCCGGACCGGGCCCTGCGGGCCGAACAGGCGCTGCGCGGCGGCGAATCGGCCGCCGCACGCGCCCCCGGTGTACCGACCGAGATGGTCGCCTTCTTCGAGGGCGGCGCCGAAGCACACGGCCTCGCCGAACGTGCGCTGGCCGCGGCCGACGCAGCGGCGGGCCGGGGCGACCCGCTCGTCGACGGCACCGCACCGGCCGTGCTCGGCCAGGACGAAGCCCGGTTGCTCGCGCCGGTTCCGCGGCCACGCCGTATCCGCGACTACCTCACCTACACCGAGCACGCCGCGGGGTCCGGGCTGACCGTGCCACCGGCGTTCTCGGCAATGCCGATCTGCTACAAGTGCAACGTCGAGACGGTGATCGGGCCGGAGGAGCCGTTGCTGTGGCCCTCCTACACCGCCCAGCTCGATTTCGAACTCGAACTCGGCTTCTTCACCTCGGGCGGCGGCCGCGACCTCACCCCCGCCGAGGCCGAAGGGCGGATCGCGGGCGTGACGATCTTCAACGACGTCAGCGCGCGCGACATCCAGCTCTTCGAGATGAGCATGACCATCGGCCCGTCGAAGGGGAAGGATTTCTGCACCGCAATGGGTCCGTGCGTGCTCACCATGGACGAGGTCGACGAATGGGCGGTGCAGATGTCCGCCTCGATCAACGGTGAGGTGTGGGCCTCGGGGTCCACAAAGGAACGTCAGTTCTCGTTCGCCGAGGTGCTCGCGTGGGCCTCGCTCGACGAGACCGTGTACCCGGGCGAGTTCTTCGGGCTGGGCACGGTCGGCGGCGGATGCGGACTGGAGCTGGACCGCTGGATCCAGCCCGGCGACGTGGTCGAGCTGGCGGCGTCCGGGGTCGGGGTACTGCGCAACCCGGTCGGCGAACGGCAGACCCCGCCCGGCGGCGCGGGAGTCGCCACCTACCAGGGCTCACCCGAAGTCCACGTCGGCCATGAGCACTGAGACGACGGCCTCGCTCGTCGCGGCGGCACCGCCGGAATCGGTGTTCGCGGTGCTGGAGGGCGACACGGTCACCTACCGCGAACAGCACGCCCGCGTGCGGGCCACTGCGGCGGCACTGCACGGCCTCGGCGTCCAGCCGGGCGACCGGGTGCACGTCAGCCTGCCGAACTGCCTGGAGTTCTTCGACGTCTGGTTCGCCACCGCGCACCTCGGTGCGGTGCTGGTGCCCACGAACCCGCACTCGAGCACGGACGAGTTCGCGCACTTTCTCGCCGACGCGCAGCCCCGCGTCTCCATCGCGGCCGGGGAAGCGGCGGAAGCGCTGCGTGCACTCGGCCATCCGGTCGTCGCACCGGCCGAGCTGACCGGCTCGGCGCAGGAAGTCCCCGCGGCGCCGGTGTCCGGGGAAGATCCGGCGGCCATCCTCTACACGTCCGGGACCACGAGCCGGCCCAAAGGCGTGATCATCACGCACGCCAACTACCGCGCGGTGGGCGAAGCGGTCGCGGATCACCTGTCGGTCACGAACGCCGATCGGTGGTTCATCGCGCTGCCGCTGTTCCACGCCAACGCGCAGTACTACTGCACGATGTCGGCATTGGTCCGGGCCGCGTCGATCGCCGTGGCGGAACGGTTTTCCGCGTCACAGTGGGGAGTTCAGGCAGCGCGCTGCGGCGCGACGCTCGGCAGCCTGTTCGCCGCGCCGGTCCGGATGATCCTCACCAACCCGCCGTCGGCCGGCGAAGTCCGGCCACGCGCGGTGGTGTTCGCGCAGAACCTGTCCGACCGGCAGGCCACCGAGTTCGAAGACCGTTTCTCCACCCGGCTGGTGCAGCTCTACGGCATGACCGAGACCGTGCTGCCACCGACGATGAACCCGGATTCCGCGCAGCGGCGCTGGGACAGCATCGGCCGTGCACTGCCGGGCGTCGAGGTCGAGCTGACCGACGAAGAGGGCAACCCGGTCGCGGACGGGCAGCCCGGCGAGATCCGGGTGCTCGGCACACCGGGCACCACCATCGCGGCAGGCTACTGGCGCAATCCCGAGGCGACCGCGGAGACCTTCGGCTCGGGCCGCCTGCGCACCGGGGATCTGGCCCGGCGCGACCCCGACGGGTTCCTGTACTTCGTGGACCGCGCAAAGGATGTGATCAAGCGGTCCGGGGAGAACGTGTCGGCAGGCGAAGTCGAACGGGTCGCAGGCGAACACCCCGCGGTGGCCGAATGTGCCGCGGTCGCCATGCCCGACCCGGTCTACGACGAGGCGGTACTGCTCGTCGTGGTACTCGCGGCCGGGGCGAGCGCGGGCGCCGAAGAGATCATCGGGTGGTGCCGTGATCGGCTGGCCGCCTTCAAGGTCCCCTCCCGCGTGCACTTCCTGCCCGAGTTGCCGCGCACCAGCGTCGGCAAGATCCGCAAGTCCGAAATCCGCGCGCTGGTCCGCTGAGCGCCTCGCTCGTCCCGGTAGCAACGACGCTATGCCAGGAGGACATCCATGACCGAACCATCCGCCGGGAGACCGGCCACCCGCTGGACGATGCTGGGCATCATCAGCCTCGGCTTCGTCACCCTGACCCTCAACTGGTTCGACGTGGCCACCGCGTTCGGGGCCATCGGCGCCGAGTTCGACGTCGGCCTCGACTCGCTGACCCTGCTGATCTCCCTGTTCATCATCGGATACGGCCTGGCGCACGTACCGGGCGGTATGCTCGCCACCGCGATCGGGATGAAGCGGACGCTGGTCATCGGCCTTGCCGTGCAAGGTCTCTCCGGTGTCCTTTCCGGACTGTCTACAACGTACCCTTTGCTGGCGGTCTTCCGTACGGTGAGCGGGATCGGCGGGTCGATCTTCATCGCCGTCGCCTTCGCCGCGGTGATCGTCTGGTTCCGGGACGGACCGGTCACCCTGGCACTCGGCATCACCGGCGGCGCGGCCTTCAGCGGTGGTGCGGCGTTCGCCCTGTACGTGTGGATCTATCTGCAGCGGGCGACCGGCTGGCACCTGTCGCTGATCATCGCCGGACTGCTGGAGCTGCTCGTCGCCGGCGTCACCCTGATGTGGTTCCGCACCCCGGCAGGCGCACCTGCGCTGACCGGCACCCGGTTCGATCCGGCGGCGCTGCGGGCGGCACTGGTCAGCCGTGACCTGTGGCTCTACGGGATCGCGCTGATGGGTGGCTACGGCGCGTACTTCACCACTTCGCAGGTGTTCACCGAGTACGCCACCGAAGAACGCGGGTTCCCGCCGACCATGGCCGGGCTGCTGTCCGCACTGATCGCGTTGGCCGGTATCCCCGGCAGCGTGCTCGGCGGGCTGGTCGCCGACCGGACCCGCAATCTGCGCGCGATCATCGTCGGATCACTCCTGACCTGCGCCGTGTTCCTCGCGCTCATCCCCGTCGTTCCCACCGGTGCACTCTGGGCGCTGGGCATCGGGATCGGCGCGTCGATGATCTTCGGGTTCGCCGCGTGGTCGGCGGTACCTGCCAGGGTGACCCGGATCGCGCACGAGCACCTCGGCACCGCAACCGGGCTGATGCTCACGCTCGCCGGTGTCGGCGGGTTCTTCGTGCCACTCGTCTTCGGCCATCTCGTGCCTGCCACCGGATTCCGCACCGGCTGGTTCGTGCTGGCCGCGGTATCCCTGGTGTTCGCCCTGGTCGGGGTGTTCGGCCGCAACGCGGCCGCGCCGACCGTCAAGGCCGCACCGACACCGGTCAACACGGTTGGAGGTACGTGGTGACTACCGGTTTCCCCGCTACGCCGGGGGACGTCCCGTTCGAGAAGGGCCTGCACCGGCTGACCGGGCACTGTTCGGCATGGCTGGTGCCGGACGGAACCTGGGGCTGGAGCAACGCCGGGCTCGTCACCGGCGAAAACCGCTCCCTGCTCGTGGACACGCTGTTCGACGTGCCGATGACCCGGGAAATGCTGAGCGGGCTCGCCGGGCGGACCGAGCGCCGGCCGATTGCCACCGTGGTCAACACGCACGCCAACGGCGACCACTGGTTCGGCAACGAACTCCTGGCGGACGCGGAGATCATCGCTTCCGAGCCCACCGCCACCGAAATGGGCAGCAACGGACCGGACCTGATCCTGGCGCTGCTCGACCAGGACGGGCCGCTCGGCCGGTTCGCCCGGCACATCTTCTCGCCGTTCGACTTCGCCTCGATCACCCCGACGCCGGCGAACCGGACGTTCGCCGATGAGCTGCACCTCGACGTCGACGGCGTGGCGGTGCAGCTCAGCTGCCTCGGCCCGGCGCACACCGAAGGCGACAGCGTCGTGCTCGTGCCCGACGAGGGTGTGCTCTACGCGGGCGACCTGTTGTTCATCGGTGGCACGCCGATCAGCTGGGCGGGGCCGCTGTCGAACTGGATCGCCGCATGCGACCGGATGCTGGCCATGGACGTGGAGTTCATCGTGCCCGGACACGGCCCGGTGACCGGCAAGGACGGCGTGCGCGGCGTCCGCGACTACCTCGAGTGGGTGCAGGGCGAGGCCGCCGACCGGCACCGCAAGGGCATGTCCCCGCAGGAGGCGATGCGCGACATCTCCCTCGGCCGCTTCGCCGAACTCGACGAACGCGGCCGCATCGCGCAGAACGTGCTCTCCGCCTACTACGAACTCGATCCGGAGATGGAACGCGTGGACACCCGCGAGGTGTTCCGCCGGATCGCCGAACTGGAAGGATTCTCGTGAGCTCATCCGCGATCGATCGCCGCGATCTGGCCGACCCGGTGGCGCGGGAGGTCGCCGACGGCGTCTACGCCTACGTCCAGCCGGACGGGACGTGGTGGATCAACAACACCGGTTTCGTGGTCGGCCGCGACCGGGTCGCCGCGATCGACAGCTGCGCGACCGAGGCCCGCACCCGTGCTTTCCGCGAGACGATCGCCACGGTGAGCCCGAATCCGGTGCGCACGCTGGTCAATACCCACCACCACGGCGACCACACGCACGGCAACAGCCTGTTCGGCGAAGCAGTGATCGTCGCGCACGAACGCTGCCGCGAGGAGATGCTGGCGGAGGGACGGCCGGGCACCAGCGAACTGGTGCGCAGCGGGACCTGGACCGACGTGCAGTGGGGTGAGCTGGAGCTGGCGCCGCCCTTTCTCACCTACGTCGACGGCATCACCCTCTACGTCGACGACCTGCGCTGCGAAGTCCGGCACGTCGGGCAGCCTGCCCATTCCACCAACGACAGCATCGTGTGGATCCCCGACCGATCCACGTTGTTCGCAGGCGACCTGCTGTTCAACGGGGGCACGCCGTTCCTGCTGGCGGGCTCGGTCACCGGTGCACGTGAAGCGGTCGCCGGGCTCAAGGACATCCCCGCGGCCACCATCGTCCCCGGCCACGGCGAGGTCTGCGGTCCGGAGGTGATCGACGACGTGCTGGCGTACCTGGATTTCGTGCTCGGACTGGCGAAAGAAGGCTCCGCGGCCGGGGAAACACCACTCGAGGTCGCCCGGCAGGCGAACCTCGGCCGGTTCGGTGCGCTGACCGACACCGAGCGGCTCGCCGGCAACCTGCACCGCGCATACGCCGATCTGAGCGGCGGTTCCGTCGACGCGGCCGCCGCGCTCGCCGACATGGTGACCCTCAACGGCGGCCGCCCGCTGACCTGCCTCGCGTAACCGGTCGACCGGGCGCGCCCGCCGAGGCAACCGTGGGCACCGGTTCGGCACCGTCTGCCGGTCCATGGCGCAGGATGCCCGTTCGGCGCGCTGTCGGCCGCCCGCTTCGGCCGGCGGGGTCGCGTCAGCGGTCGCAGCACGCAGGACCGGCGCTGTTCGCCGGGCCTGTCGCACCGCGCCGGCCACGGGCGTGGCGGCCGACCTCGAATTCAGTCGTGCGCTCGTGCGAATGGTGGGCGTCGGGCTGTCGAGCCGGAAACCTGCGCGCTCTCCGCTTGCCGATCTGACAATGCCGGGGCCGGGGTATCGGGTCGGATCCGCTCGGCGTGGCAGGCGCGGCGAGGAACAGCTCCAGCGTCTGTTCGGAGTCCCCCGGTGCGGACGAACCGGGACCAGGCCGGATCGCGGCGGGCTGTCTGCGGTCCGCAGGCGTGCGGCCGGTCCGGGTCAGCCGGGTGGTCGGGAGGTGCCAGTTCAGCAGGATCGCGAGCATCCGGACGGCGACCACGATGGGCACGGTCACCACTGCCACGATGTCGGATGGCAGGTGCAGGATGAATCCCACGCCTACCAGGATGCCGCCGCCGAGGGCGGGCAGCGCGTAGATCTCTTTGCGCAGTACGGTCGGCACTCTTCTGATCAGGACATCACGCATCAGGCCACCGCCGACTCCGTTGATCAAGCCGATGATGCCGGCCACGTAGACCGAGGTGCCGTGCTCCATCGCCTTGGTCGCACCGGTGATGGCGAACATGGCCAGCCCGACCGCGTCGCAGAACTGCACGGACCTGTTCAGCCGGGAAAGGTGTGGGTACCAGAGGACCACCGCTGCTGCGGTGGCCAGGCCGGCGAGGAAGTACCAGGTGGTCTGCAGCCCGACCGGCGGCTCGACCCCGAGCAGGATGTCTCGCAGCACACCGCCGCCGATCGCGGTCAGGATCGCGGCCGTGCCGATTCCGAACAAGTCCAGCCGCGACCGCGCACCGTCCATCGCCCCCGCGAAGGCGAACGCGACAATGCCCAGCGCCTCCATTACCAGGAACACTGCACAACTCCAGACGTCCGCGAACGCGACGCTCGGCGGATGCTCGACGAAGGCCGCCGACGGACCTGATGATGATCTTGTAACACGAGCCCAGAGTAGGTACCGGCGCACGGATTCAGCTCGTCAGTGTGTCGAAGTCGAGCCAGCCAGTATCGGGAAGTGCACGTTCGGGCAGGGTTTCCCGGGTGCTCGCAACCCGCTGCGCACCGCATTGCCGGCACCTCGGCCGGGCGCCGGGGCCGGCAGTTGTGCACGTCCGGGTCGTCGGTACCGACGGGATGTGCGACCGGCCGCGGGATCGGCGTCGTCCCCGTGGTCGCCTCCTGCGGACGGCCGTGAGTGACGCCCGTCAAGTGGTATTCCAATACCACCAGTGCTAGGTTGGTATTATTATACCGACGTACGGCACGTGAGGGATGTCCATGATCGAGTTGAAGTCGCCGGCGGAAATCGAACGGATGCGGACCACCGGGCAGTTCATCGCCGGGATCCTGTCCGAGCTCGGCGAAATCGCCGAGGTCGGCGTCAACCTGCTCGACCTGGAACACCACGTCCGCAACCGGATCCGCGAGCGCGGGGCACAATCCTGCTACTGGGACTACGCCCCGTCCTTCGGTGAGGGGCCGTTCCGCAACGTCATCTGCCTGTCGGTCAACGACGCGGTGCTGCACGGGCTGCCGCACGACTACCTGCTGGCCGACGGGGACGTCCTCACCATGGACCTCGCGGTCGAGATCGACGGCTGGGTCGCCGACTCCGCCCGGACCGTGATCGTGGGCACCCCGGCCGACGAAGACCTGCGACTCGTCCGCGCGACCGAGGAAGCACTCGAGGCCGGCATCGAGGCCGCCCGGCCGGGCAACCGGATGGGCGACATCTCCGCGGCGATCGAGGCCGTCGCCACCGGCTACGGCTACCCGATCAACACGGAGTTCGGCGGACACGGGCTGGGCCGGACCATGCACGAGGATCCGCACGTGTCCAACAAGGGACTCGCCGGCCGCGGCCTCAAACTCCGCGCGGGCATGACATTGGCGCTGGAGCCGTGGTTCGCCCGCACCACCGACCGGATCGTCTTCGATCCCGACGGCTGGACCATCCGCTCGGCCGACGGCTCGCGCACCGCGCACTCCGAGCACACGATCGCAATCACCGAAACCGGCCCGCTGATCCTCACCCAGCGCCTGCCCCGCCTCGCAAACTCGACGCAGGCGTGACCCCGGCGGGCAGACCGCCTTGCCGGCCGCACCGTCGTGGTTCCGCACCTCAGCGCGCGACGGTGGTGGTCACCGCACCGAATGCGCGAGTTCGCTGAACCGCCGCAGCAGCGGATCGGTGCTGCGTAGGGTCGGCCACAGCAACCGGAGGGCGACCGTGGGCGCGTCCCGCAGCGGTAGGTAGGTCACGCGGGAGTGGGTGTGCGCCAGGGCCGCGGAGGTCGTGGTGGACCCGATTCCCTTCCCGGCCGCGATGAGGGCAAGCCATTCGTCGTAGCTGCCGCATTCGATCACCCGGTCGGGCCGGTGTCCGGCAGGCCGGTCGTGCGGGCTCGTCGCCCCGCTGACGGTGTTGCCCACCAGCGGGTGCTCCCGCAGTTCCGCCCAGTCCAGTTCGCGGCGAGCCACCGGGGCGGAACCGGCGGCAACCGCGGCGAGGCGCTCCTCTTCGAACAGGAGCGTGCCGGCGATCCCGGAGGCGTGGACGTTCCCGCGGACCAAGGCCGCGCCGACCTCACCCGAGTGCAAGGCGCCCACGATGTCGTCTCGCCGCAGCACCGTCGCCTGCGCACCGGTGGCCGTCTCGAACGCCGAGAGCAGATCGCCGAGCCACGGGTCCGGCAGCGCCCGCTGGAAACCGACCGCAGTCCCGCGTGCCCGGCCACCGCGGCCAGCGCCGCGTCGAGATCCCGCAGGACCCCACGCAGCTCCAGCAACCGCGTTCCCACTGCCTCTTCGAGCTGCTGGACCGTGCGGGTCAACGCCGGCTGGGTGATCAGCAGCTCGCGGGCCGTGAACGTGCGCTGCGTCGCGACCGCGACGAACGCACGCAAGTGCCGCAGTTCCACCTCCATAAAGGACGGTCGCGCAGCAATACCCGGCACGGCACCTCGACCCGGCGCTGCTGGACAGCCTCACCCGCACCGTCCCGCTCACCGCGGCGAACGCTGAACACCGAAAAGGGCAGACGAAATGAGCAGCACACCCGGCATCCGGAGCGCATTCGACGAACTCGTGGCCCTGCGCGACGCCCCTCGGCCGGACAACGGCGAGGTGACGATCACCGGCTCGGACCCGCTGTTCGCGCCGCCCTTCCGCATCGGATCCACCCTCGCGCACGTACTCGCGGCACGCGCCGTCGCGGCGAACGACCTGTGGGAACTGCGCACCGGCCGCCGCCAGCAGATCTCGGTCGACCCGCGCCGCGGCCGCGACCGCGCTCGATGGCGAGGACATGACGATGGTCCGCGGCGCCGCCGGCCGGCCCCGCCCTCACCTGAGGTCGAACGCATGGTTTCGCTCACCCAGCCATGGCAGACCGCCGACGACCGCTGGTTTCTGCCGCACTTCAACCTGCCCCACCTCGAACGGCGCGTCCTCGACGTGCTCGGCAGCGAGCCCACGCCCGCCGCCGTGCAGGCCGCGGTGCGGAAGTGGAAGGCGGACGACCTCGAAGACGCCATCGCCGCCGCCGGTGCATGCGGCGGTGTCGTCCGCACCCGGCAGCAGTGGCCGGCACACCCGCACGGCGGCTACCTCGCCACCCGCCCGATCGTGGAGATCACCGAGATCGGCGACAGCGAATCCGAGACCCTGCCCGGTGGAGAAGCCGTTGTCCGGGGTCCGGGTGCTCGACCTGACCCGCATCCTCGCCGGGCCCACCGCCGCGCTCAGCCTGGCCGAACACGGCGCCGACGTGCTGTTGGTGACCGCACCCGGGCTGCCGCAGGTCGCGCCGCTCGTACGCGACACCAGCCATGGCAAGCGCAGCACGTACCTGGACTACAAGAAGCCCGACGAAGCGGCGCGGCTGCGAGAGCTGGTGTCCGGCTCGGACGTGTTCGTCGAGGGGTACCGACCGCATCGCATGGCAGCACGCGGCTTCGGCCCCGAAGACCGCGCACAGCTGCGTCCCGACCTGGTGTACGTGACCGTCAACTGCTTCGGTTTCGGCGGCCCGTTCGGCGACCGCGCGGGCTGGGACCAGGTCGCCCAAGCCGTCACCGGCTGCTGCGATCTGCAAGGCACCGCAGCGAACGCAGGCCGCCCGCAGCTCACCCCGGTGTACCTCTGCGACTTCCTCACCGGATTCCTCGGCGGCTACGGCGTCATGCTCGCGTTGACCCGGCGCGCCCGCGAAGGCAGGTCGTACCACGTGCAGGTCTCACTCGCGCAGTCGGCGATGCTCGTGCAGCGCCAGGGTTTGCTCGACGACTTCGCGGACACCCCCGGCCGCCTCGACCCGCGGAATCCGAGCGCTACGCGACGACCGGCAACGCCACGATCTACGGCGACCTCGAAAGCCTCGGCCCGGTCATCCGGATGAATGCAACCCGCCCACGCCGGCCGGGCACGACTCCCCGGCTCGGCAGTTCCGCCCCGGAATGGCTCCCCGCCTCCCGCTCGTGGCCGAAGGCCAGATCGGTCCGGCCGGATCTGCCAGCTTGCCCCGGCACGTTCAGCGGCGGCTGCGGTTCACTGTGCGGTGTAGGCGAGATCGGTGCCGATCGCTTCGGCGGTTTCCAGCACCCGGGGCAGGACCGTCTCGATCAGCTCCGCGAGCGTCGTGCGCGCGGTGTGGCTCTGTGCGTTGATCGCGGCGATCACCTCACCGCCGCGACGGATCGGCGCGCCGACCGACACCAGGCCTTCCTCGATCTCCTCGTCACTGACCGCCCAGCCCTTGGCCCGGATTCCGGCGAGCTCCGCACGCAATGCGCGTTCGTCGGAGATCGTGTGCTCGGTGAACCTGGTCAGCTCCGCGCGGGCGAAGAAGTCGTCGAGCTGCTCGTCCGGCAGGTGGGCCAGCAGTACCTTGCCCAGCGAGCTGCAATGCAGTGGCCGCGCGGTCCCCACCATCACCGGCGCCATCAGGATCCGGTCGGCGTCGGCGCGGGCGATGCACACCCCGGACAGCCCGGACCTGGTCGAGACCGTCACCGGTTCCCTGATCTCCGCGGCCAGCGCGTCGATCCGGGGTTGCGCGATCGGGCCGAGACCGAACGAAGACAGGTAGGCGTAGCCCAACGACAGTGTCTTCGCCGTCAGCTGGTAGCCGCGCCCGGTGGCACGGACGAAATCCAGCTGCTCCAGCGTGTACAGGAACCGGCGAGCAGTCGCCCGGCTCAGCCCGGTGGCGTCTGCCGCCTCGGACACCGTCAGCACCGGGGTTTCGGCGGAGAAGGCCTGGATGATCGCGAGACCGCGATCCAGCGCGCGGACGAACTCAGCCTCGGCCATACCCGCCCCCTTGACCCGGTGCGCAGGGAACCGTAACGTCGGTGTTCATCAGGCACACATTAGTTCGCTAGGTGGGCACAGTCAAGGAAGGCGGTGTCGCATGGCAGACCTGTCGCCCGGTCCGGCCCCGATCTCGCAGACCATCGACGACCGGATCCTGGTCCGCGGGCACGATCTGGTCGACGAACTGATCGGCAGGGTCGGCTTCACCGAGATGTTCCTGCTCGATCTGCACGGCGAGATCCCGCCGCCCGCGCACGTACGGGTCGTGGAGGCGGTACTGGTCACCACAATGGAACACGGCATCACCCCGAGCACACTCACCGCCCGGCTCGTGCTCGACGGGGCACCGGAGTCGACGCAGGGCGCGGTGGCCGCGGGCCTGCTCGCCTGCGGTTCGCGCTTCGTCGGGGTGACCGAACAAGTTGCGGAATTCCTCCGGGAAATCTGCGCCGCGGCCGCGC
Source organism: Amycolatopsis ultiminotia (assembly GCF_039536925.1). Classification (NCBI taxonomy): domain Bacteria; kingdom Bacillati; phylum Actinomycetota; class Actinomycetes; order Pseudonocardiales; family Pseudonocardiaceae; genus Amycolatopsis; species Amycolatopsis ultiminotia. The sequence continues at coordinate 329,887 of NZ_BAAAZN010000005.1, forward strand.
ACGACACGCTGGAAACCGTGGTCCGCACCCGGGTCGGAGATGTGCTCGCCGCCGGAGGCAAGGTACCCGGCTTCGGGCACAACCTGCACCACCGGATCGACCCGCGGGTCGCCCGGCTCGTCGAGCTGGCCAAGCGGGAGAACGTGTTCGGCACCCATCTCACCGCGTTGCACGAGGTCGAGCGTTGCCTGTCGGCCAGCTCCGGCCCGCCGTTGCTGATGAACGCGGCCGGCGTCACCGGAGCACTGCTGTCCGACCTCGGGTATGCCCCATCGACGATCCGTGGGCTGGGCCTGGTCGCTCGGTGCGCCGGGTTGCTCGCCCACGTCGTCGACGAGCAGCGGCGCGCGATCGGCCGTGATGTCTGGCAGCGCGCCCACGAAACGTTCGGAGAGGGCGAATCGTGACCGTGCACCACAGCGTTTCCTTACCACCCTTCGGTTACGCACACCCGCACCGCATCGTCCGCTTCGGCTGCGGAGTTCTCTCGGAAATCGGGGACATCCTCGATCAGCTCGACCGCTCCCGCGCGCTGGTGTTGTGCACCCCGTCGGGGCGGCAGCCGGCCGAGCAGATCCGAGAGGTACTCCGGTCCCGCGTGGTGGCCATGTCCGACGATGTCCGGGCGCGGGTGCCGATCGACGCGGTCGACACCGCCTGCCGCACCGCCGAATCCGCGGACGCCGACGTGCTCGTCGCACTCGGCGGCGGCTCGGCCATCGGACTCGCCAAGGGTGTCGCGGCCAGGACCGCGCTGCCCGTGGTCGCGGTCCCGACCACCTACTCCGGCTCCGAGATGACCAGCATCTACGGGGTGTCCGAAGGCGGGCGCAAACAGGGTGGCTTCAACCCGGTCGTGGCACCGCGTGCGATCCTCTACGACCCCGAACTCACCTACGCGCTGCCCGCCGCGCTCACCGCGAGCACTGGCATGAACGCACTGGCGCAGGCGATCGGCAGTCTGTCCACACGCGACTCGAGCCCGGTGTCCGCGCTCTTCGCGGCCGAGGGAATCCGTCGGCTCATCGCCGCGTTACCCCGCTGTGTCAACGATTCCCAGGACACCGACGCCCGCACCGAGGCACTGCTGGGCTCGCACTTCTGCGGGTGGGCACTGTCATTGGCCGGACTCTCGGCGCACCACGACCTGGCACACGCACTCGGTGACCTGACACAGCTGCCGCACGCATCCGTGCACGCGGCGCTGCTGCCGCAGACCACGTATTGGGCGAGCCGCCGTCATCCCGGGGCCGGTGCGACCCTGCGGACGGCGCTGGCCACCGACGATCCCGCCGGGCGGGTGTACGACCTGCTGGGCGAACTGGGCATCCCACCCGGCCTGTCCCAGCTCGACCTGACTTGGGACGCCTTCGCCGCCGCGCGGGAAACGCTCTACCGAGAACTACCCGAGCGCTGGCGCGACGAGGACCGAGCCGAACTGGGCGACCTCCTCGTCCGCACGCACCGGGGAACCCGCCCGCCGACAACGGCGCCCGAACGAAACGAGGAGTGATCACCGATGAACCAGATTCCCAAGATCGGGTTCTTCTTCTGGCCGGACACCCCGCAGATGGTGCTCCGGATGGGAGAACTCGCCGAGGAACACGGATACGACCTCGTCGGCGTCGCCGACAGTCCCGGTCAGTGCATGGACAGCTGGGTGGCCGCGACGCTGCTCAGCACCGCGGCGCCGAGCGTCCCGCTTTCGGTCTGCGTGAGCAACTTCGTCAGCCGCCACTGGACGACCAGCGGCGCCGCGGCCGCTTCGCTGGCGATGGTGCACAAGCCCGGTTTCATCTTCGGCGTCGGTGCCGGACACAGTGCCGTGCGCAACTTCGGCATGCAAGGATCCACATTGGACAACCTGGCGCACGATCTGCCTGCGGTGCGGAAGCTGATGCACGGCGAAGCGGTGCCGACCGGCTCCGGCGACGCCGTGCTGAGCTGGGCCAGGGAGCGGGCGAGGGTGTTCTTCGCCGCGTCGCACGAGCGTTCGCTGCGGCTCGGCGGAGCAACCGCCGACGGACTGTTCGTCAACTACGGCCTGCACGCCGACGACATCGCGGCGAGCACCCGGCAGGTCGAGCTCGGTCGTGGCGACGACCCGCGGCGCACCGACATCTGGCAGGTTTCCGCACTCGACTGCACTGAGGACGGCGCCTCGGCACGCGCCGCGATCGGCAAGATCTGCGCGTTCGCCGCCGGCTACGTGATCGGCAAGCGTGACCCGGCCAACCGGGGCGTGCCCGCCGAGTACGTCGAACCGATGCGTGAGCTCGTCGCGCAGTACAGCACCCGGCCGTCGCAGGCGGATTCCGATCTGGTCGAGCGGCTGGGCCTGACCGACTACCTGAGCAAGCGCTTCGCGATCTGCGGTGACCCGGGCGAATGCCTGGCACAGGTGCAGGCCGCGGCCGACGCGGGCGCAAAGTCGATCATGTTCTCGGTCGGCCGCGCCAGCGACCCGGTGCGGGTGATCGATCTCTTCGGACGGCACGTGCTGCCCGCGCTCCGTGCCTCGGGAGCCGCTCATGCCGCCGTCTGATGTCCGAATCGGACGTACCGTCACCGGCCTGCTCGACCGGGTCGCCGGTACCCGGTCCGGTAAGACGTTCCTGATCACCGAGGACGGCGAGCTGACCTACGGCGATCTGGTCTCCCGCAGTGGCCGGGCGGCCGCGGAGCTGCTTTCCGCCGGCGTGCGCCACGGTGACCGGGTCGTGGTGGCGCTGCCCAATTGCGCCGAGGTGCTGGTGCTGCTGCTCGCGTGTGCCCGGATCGGCGCGGCCTTCGCCCCCGTCAACCCGCGGGGTACCGCACCCGAGATCGGCGCGATCATCCGGCAGGCCGCACCGCGTCTCGTTGTCGTGAATGGACAGTCGTCGATAACCGAGGCCGTCGCCGAGGCAGGCATCGGCGACCTCCCGGTCCACGACGCCCGGGAACTGTGCTCGGGCACCGGCACGCCACCCCCGCCGACGGCCACACCTGCCGACACCCTGCTGTTGATCGCCACGTCGGGCAGCACCAGCGCACCGAAGCTGGTCGGCCAGCACCACACGGCCGCGGTGCTGGCCGCCGAAGGGTTCCCGGCCTGGCTCGGCCTTGACGAATCCGACCGGTTGCTCACCGTGCTGCCGATGTTCCACGGCAACGCGCTGAACTACTCACTGCTGGGCGCGCTGGCAGCCGGGGCGAGTGTGGTGGTGCTCCCCCGTTTCTCGGCGAGCCGGTTCTGGGCACAGACCCGCGAATTCGGCGTGACGCAGTTCAACGCAATGGGCAGGATGGGCGAAATCCTGCTCCGCCGCCCCCGGCAGGCAGATGAAGCCGACAATCCGGTCCGGATCTGCTACTCCGCATGGGCGCCGCCCGAGCAACGGCACCGGGCCTTCGAGGAACGGTTCGGGCTGGACCTGATGGTCGGCTACGGACTGTCCGAATCACCCTACGGCACAGTCTGGCCGCTCGGCGGGCCGAAGCCGTTCGGCTCCATCGGCAGGCTTCGCCAGCACCCCACGTTGGGCCGGATCAACGAGGCCCGGGTGGTCGACGAGCATCGGCAGCCGGTACCACCGGGGGTGCCGGGAACCCTGTTGCTGAAGAACCCCGCCGTGATGCAGGGGTACTTCGGCTTGGCCGAGGAAACCGGAAAGATCCTCAGCGAGGGCTGGTTGAACACCGGCGACATCGTGCGCGCCGACGCCGACGGCTTCTTCTACTTCGTCGGCCGCAGCAAGGAAATCATCCGGCGCAGCGGGGAGAACTTCGCACCCGTCGAGGTCGAGGAGGTGCTCGACGAACATCCGGCCGTGCTGATGTCCGCGGTAGTGCCCGTCCCGTCTCCGCTTTTCGAGGACGACGCGAAGGCGTTCGTCGTGCGCCGCGGCGACGTCACGGCGATCGAGTTGCTCGAGTGGTGCCGCGAAAGCCTGGCGGAATTCAAGCTGCCGCGCTATCTCGAATTCGTCGACGAACTGCCGATGACACAGACGAACCGGATCGCGAAAGGCACACTGTCCCGCGCACGCACCACTGGCGAAGCCGACCTCGAACACCACCGCAAGCAGCGCACCTGACGCGCGGCCGCTCAGTCGAGGCAGAACTCGTTGCCCTCGATGTCCTGCATCGCAATGCAGGACTCGTTGATGCCATCGGCATGCAGCACCTGCACGCACACCGCGCCGAGCGCGACCAGTCGTGCGCACTCGGCCTGCAGTGCGGCGAGGCGCTCGGCGCCCACCAGCCCGGTGCCTGCCCGCACATCGAGGTGCACCCGGTTCTTGACCACCTTGCCTTCGGGAACGCGCTGGAAAAACAATCGCGGGCCCACCCCGGACGGGTCAACGCAGGCGAACGCCGAGCCCTGGCTCTCCGGTGGCAGCGAGCGGTCGAAATCGTCCCAAGTGGCGAACCCCGACGGCGGTGGCGGTACGACGTACCCCAGCACGTCGCACCAGAATCGGGCGACCCGCTCGGGTTCGGCACAATCGAAAGTGACTTGGAACTGCTTGACCGACGTCATCGGCCCACCATAGCCACCCGTGCGGTGCGCAGAAACCCGATAATGCACGGTGCCCCTGCCGCCGCGGAACGGGTGCGCGCACCCGGTCCGCGGCGGCCTGCGGTCAGGACTGCGGCAGGGTCACGCCGTACCGCTGCACGGAAAGGGTCGCCGGGAAGAAGCACGACGTCGAGCTGTCGCCACCGGACAACGTGCCGAGACCCTTGCCCCCGTCGTAGGCCGGGCCACCGGAGTCGCCGCCGGCAGACGTGGCCGTGGTGCAGAACTCGTGGTAGACGGTGTATCCCTCGGCCTCGAAGGTGTAGTCGATCTTCGTGACCTCACCCGAGGTCACTCCCGAGGTGCGGCCGTCCCGCTTCATCTTCTCGCCCACCACCGCGTCGGCGAAGCTGGTGATCTTCGTTCCGTCGGTGACCTCGCTCGGCCCCTCACCGGAGGCGTTCTCCGCGAGCAGGTTGTCCTCGTCCGGGAACTTGTAGCCGACGGTCTTGCCGCCGTTCCACGGACCGCCACCGCCGAGTACCTCGCAGTGCCCGGCGGAAAGCAGCAGCTTCTGGCCGTCCTTCTCCACGTTGAAACCGTTGGAGCAGTAGCCGCTGCCGTTGCTGATCTCCTCGCCGCCCTTGATGAACAACGACATCGCGCCCGAGTGCTGCTCGACGCGCACCAGGTTGCCGTACTGCTGCACGGTCTCGAGCAGCTCGGCCCGTTGCGCCGCAGGGGTGGCGTCGTACACGTCGACGATCACCTGGTTGTTCGCGATGTCCAGGCCCCAGCCCGCGTTCGGCACGCTGCCGAGGGAATCGAGGTGCTGCTTGACCCCGGTCAGCTCACCGAGACTGTGCTGCACCACCTTCGTGGCCACTCCGGAGGACTTGGCCCTGGCCGCGTCGGCGTTGTTCAGCACCGTCACGACCGGCTTGCCCGCGTCGTCGAGGTAGTAGCCGCCGGTGGCAGCGCCGAGACTGCTCAGCACCGCAGCCGGTTCCGCCGCGGCGGACGCCGCCGGCACGGTGGTCACGCCGAGTGCCAGCGCACCCAACGTGGCCACGCCGAGAGCACCGATCCTGGCACGAGTCGTTCGCATGCTTTCCTCCCTGATCCGAGTGGCCCCCGCGAGCGGGTGTGTACGGTCTGGCCGGGAAACGCGGACAGAATCCGCGGCGATACGGTCGGTAACAAACTGACCGTCCCATCCTGCCCCGACCACCAACCTGGACAACACCGACGAACGTCGTGTCCCGCACCAATCGGACCCGGCCACCGCACCGGTGCCGGGATTCCTCCGGTCCTCAGGAACGCTCCGGCCGCGGGCGGAGACCGTCGACGATCACCTTCACGACCGTGTGCGCCCGGACCTCCCATTCCGCTTCGGGGATCCGCGACAACGCGCCCAGCAGCAGGATGACGTCCGCGGCATCGACGTCGTCACGGACTTCACCGGCGGCCTTTCCGCTCTGCAGCACCGTCTCGAGCGCTTCGTCGAGCCGGTGGTGCTGGTCCGAGTAGAGATCGCGCCACGCCGAGGCCTCGATCGCCGCCATGACCCCGCGTTTGACCCGCGCGTACTCGACCAGCCGCTCCATCCAGCGGGTCAGCGCCCGAAGCGGGGGGTGCTCGGCCAGCAGCGGCGCCACCGCGTCGACGAGCTGGGTCAGCTCATACCGGTACACCTCCGCCAGCAGGTGCTCGCGGGTCGGGAAGTGCCGGTAGAGCGTGCCCTGTCCCACCCCGACCGCCTTCGCGACCCGGTGCAGCTTCAGGTCCGCGGCCGCACCGTTGGACTCGCTCAGTTCCACCCGCGCGGCCTCGACGATGCGGTCACGGTTGGCGACCGCGTCGGACCGGCGCTCGCGACTCGCCACGATGCCGCCTCTCTCTTCGCTAGCTATCCGGACAAGTGTCCGCTACAGTGGAGCCGTAACCGGACAAGTGTCAGCATAGCGCAGGAGGCGTCTCGCATGAGCACACTGGACACCAAGGTCGTCGCCATCACCGGAGCCAGCAGCGGGATCGGCGCGGCGACCGCACTGGAGCTGGCGGCCCGCGGTGCGGCCGTCGTACTGGGCGCCCGGCGCACCGACCGGCTCGACTCGCTGGTCGCGCGCATCCGGGCCGAGGGCGGTCGCGGCGAGGCAGTGGCAGTCGACGTCACCCGCCGCGCGGATCTCGAGCGGCTGGTGGCAACGGCGGTCAGCCGGTTCGGGCGGCTCGACGTTCTGGTCGGCAATGCCGGCGTCGCCCGGATCAGCCCCGTGGCAGACCTCGACGTCGACAGCTGGGAAGCGATGATCGACATCAACCTGCGTGGCGTCCTGCACGGCATCGCCGCCGCACTGCCGGTGTTCCGCGAGCAGGGCCACGGCCACCTGGTCACCACGATCTCGACCTCCGGCCTCAAGATCGTCCCGACGCAGGCCGTCTACGCGGGCACCAAGAACGCCGTGCGCACCCTGCTGGAAGCACTCCGCCAGGAGTCCACCGACGGCGTACTGCGCACCACCTCCGTCTCACCCGGATTCGTCCGCACCGAACTCGTCGACTACGTCGAAGACCCGGCGCAGCGCGCACAATCCCAAGAAGCCATGGCAACCCTCGGCATCAGCCCGGACGCCGTGGCACGTGCCATCGCGTTCGCCATCGAACAACCCGAGGACGTCGAAATCGGCGACATCACCATCCGGCCGGCCAAACAGAACTGAGCACCGCACCCGGCCGCGGCGATACTCAACACAGTGTAGATTTTATCCGACGTGCTGTAGATTGGACGGCATGACCACCCGAACTTTCCTGATTACCGGCGTCAGCAGCGGTCTCGGCCGGGCGTTCGCGCAGGGTGCGCTCGATGCGGGGCACACCGTGGTCGGCACCGTCCGCAAGGAGGCCGACCTGGCCGGCTTCGAAGCGCTTGCCCCTGGCCGCGCCCACGCGCGGCAGCTCGACGTCACCGACGACCGGGCCGTACCCGCCGTGGTGCGCGAAGTGGAGTCTTCGGTCGGGCCGATCGACGTGCTGATCGCGAACGCAGGCTACGGCCACGAGGGCGTCTTCGAGGAGTCGCCGATTTCCGAGCTGCGTGCGCAGTTCGACGCCAACGTGTTCGGCGTCGCCTCGACTGTGCAAGCCGTGTTGCCGTCGATGCGGCAACGGCGCTCCGGGCACATCTTCGCGGTCAGCTCCATGGGCGGGCTGATGACCGTGCCGGGACTGGCCTACTACTGCGGCAGCAAGTACGCGGTCGAAGGCATTCTGGAGACTGTCGCGAAGGAGGTGGCCGGCTTCGGCGTGCACGTGACGATCATCGAGCCCGGCTCGTTCCGCACGGACTGGGCCGGCCGCTCCATGGTCCGCACCGACCGGTCCCTCGACGACTACGACGAGCTGTTCGAGCCCATCCGCGCCGCACGGCAGGCGGCGAGCGGCAACCAGCTGGGCGACCCGGCGAAGGCCGCGGAGGCGGTGCTGAAGGTGCTCGAGGCGGAGAAGCCACCGGTGCACCTCGTGCTGGGCTCGGACGCGCTGCGGCTCGTCGCGGCAGGACGTTCGGCCGTGGAGAGCGATCTGCGCGAATGGGAAGAGCTCTCGCGCTCCACGGATTTCCCCGACGGGCACCAGATCGCGGCGAACTGAGCATGCCGGAGAACCGGCCGCACGCGAGCCCGGCGGCGGGCTGCCGGGTCCCGCCGAACCGAGCCCTCGACGTGGCGCCGATTTTTCTCGGCGCCACGTCGGCTAGCCGGCTGTGCGGTACGGTCGTCCAGTGGTGACAGGGAAATCAGCGGCCGTCGGGCGACGGCGTTCGGCGCCGACCAAGGGCGACCGGCGCGAGCAGGCGATCCTCGACGCGGCCGAGGCACTGCTCGAACACGAGAATGTCGAACCGATGACGGTGGAGACCATCGCCAAGGGCGCCGGAATCTCGCGCGCGTCGTTGTACTTCTACTTCGGTTCGAAGCACGAGGTGCTCACCGCACTGGTGGCGCGCACGGTCGCCGTACTGCGGGAAGACGCACTGGGCGCGGCAGGGGACACTGGCTCGGCACCCGCGGAAACTGTCCGGGATGCCTTGCGGCGCACCGCGAAGCAGTGGCGGGAACACGGCCTCGTGATGCGCGCGGCGGTGGATTTCGGCCCGGTCGTCCCGGAAATCGGGAAACTGTGGAAGGACACGCTCGACTCCTACGCCCAGGCGATGACCCGCGTGCTGGTCCGCGCGGGCATCGCAGACGTGAAGGGGCCCGCCGGTGCCGCCGCACTGGCCGGTCACCTCTGCTGGATGACCGAGCGGACGTTCTACTGGGCCTCGGCCCATCCCCGCGAACTGCGCCCGGCAACCGAAACCTGCGCCCAGATCTGGCTGCGGGTGATCGACTCCGCCGGAGGAACGGCGATCAGCTGAGTTCGCGGCCCTTCGTTTCCGGAGTGAGCAGCGTGGTGACCACCCCGATGGCGACGAGAACGACCATGTACAAGGCGAAAATCCACTGCAAGTGCATGCCACTCAACCAGGTCAGCAGATAAGGAGCGGTGCCGCCGAAGACGGCTACCACGAACGAATAGGGGACGCCGATACCGGACGCGCGAACCGCGGTGGGGAACAGCTCGGCGAAATAGGCCGGCATGATGCCCACGAACGCCCCGAGGAAGACCAGCGCGACGAGCATGAACAACGCGAGCCGGACCGCGGATCCGGTGATGCCCAGCAACAACGGGAACGACAGCAGCAGGAATGCGATACCGTAGGTCAGGAATACCGGCTTGCGGCCGAACCGGTCGGAAAGCTTGCCCCACAGCGGCAAAGTGGCCATGAACACCAGATTGACGAACACCGTGACCCACAACGCCTGCGTCGCGGGGACGCCCCGGTTCGTGATCGCGTAACCGGAGATCCCGATGGCCCAGGTGTAGTAGACGACCGTGCTGGCGAGGCTGAACCCGATGATCCGGTAAAGACTGGCGCGATTCGCCGCAAGCCCGCGGAGCAGTTCCCGGGTGGACGGCCGGGGCGTGGCGGCGCCTTCGCCGGCGAAGGCGGAAGTTTCGGGCAAGGAGCGACGCAGGTACAGCCCGGCGATACCGAGCAGGCCACCGAACAGGAACGGGATGCGCCAACCCCAGTCCTGTAACGTCGCGGTGCCGAGCGCACTGCCCGCGGCCGCGCCGATCAGCGAGGCGAGCACGATTCCGGTGGTGACCGAGACGTACAGGCTGGTCGACCAGAGTCCGCGCCGGGAGCTCGGTGCGATCTCCGCGATGTAGGTGTAAGAGGCGGCGATTTCCCCGCCGTGGGCGAGCCCCTGGGCAAGCCGTGCGGTCACCAGGATGGCAGTCGCGCACAGGCCGATCTGGTGGTGTGTCGGCGAAACTCCGATGACCAGGCTGCCCGCCGCCATCAGCAGCATCGAGGCGGTCATCGAAAACCGCCGTCCACGGCGGTCGGCAAGCCAGCCGAACACGAAGCCGCCGATGGGGCGCATCACGAACCCGACGGCGAACACCGCCAAGGTGGACAGCAGTGCCCCGGTCGCGTTCGAGTCGACGAAGAACTGCGCGGCGAAGAACGGTGCGAAAACCGCGTAGACACTCCAGTCGTACCATTCCAGTGCGTTGCCCACGCCCGCGCCGAGGAGTGTGCGGAACCGGTGCTGCGGCGCGCCGGCGGACCGGGTGTCCGAGGCTGGGTGCTGGCTGGGAGCCGACATCGGCCCTCCTTGGGTAGGTTTCGGCCACCACGCACGGAAACCGGGGCGGTGGCGGAAAGCGGTGGTCAACCGGCGTCGTCCCGCCGGATCTGGCCGGCCCGGCGGACGCCGCGCACGAAATTCTGGTAACCGGTGCAGCGGCACAGGTTTCCGCTCAACGCGTCGCGGATTTCCTCGTCGGTCGGATCGGGGATGTGTTCGAGCAGGGCGCTGGCGGCGAAGGTCATACCGGGCAGGCAGAACCCGCATTGGAACGAGTAACACTCGAGAAAGGCCTGCTGCACCGGATGCGGATCGTCCTCGGTGCCGAGGTGCTCCAGGGTCCGGACCTCGGCTCCGTCGATCCGGCCGGGCAGCTGCAGACAGGTCTTGACGCAGAGTCCGTCGACCAGCGCGGTACAGGTGCCGCAATCCCCGTTGCGGCACCCGGCACGCACCCCGGTCACCCCGAACGATTCACGCAGGACATCCACCACGGTGGCATCCGCATCGACGGTGGCAGCCACGTCTTCACCATTGAGCCGCAGCGTGATGGGCAGGTCGGTCATCGAGACTCTCCTCGTGCGGCCAGCGCCCGGCGAACCGCCCGGCAGGCGATCTCCGCGCATACTCGGGTCCGGTAGCCGGAACCGGCCCGCACATCGGACCAACGCCGGTGTTCGGGCAGTGCCGCGACGCGGTCGGCAACGGCGTGCTCGACCTCGGCGCGCTCCACTCCCTCCAGCACGATCCGCAGTGGCGTATCGGCCACCGCACCCAGTACCACTTCCCCCGGATCCGGAGAGCCGGCCGGACCGAGCACGCACGCCGCGGTCACCACCGGCCACGAGGATTCGGCGAACTTGAGCTTGTAGTACCCGGTTGTCCACTGTGGCGGAAGGACGTCGATGGCGAGGCCGGAGAGGAATTCACCTGGCCGCAGGTCGCCGCGACCGGCACCGAGGAAGAACTCCCCGGCCGGGACCCGTCGGGTACCGCTTCGCGAACTGAGTGACAAGACCGTGCGCAACGCGGTGAGCACAGCCGGAACATCCGAATTCGGCCGAGCCGCGCAGGCCGCGCCGCCGACGGTGCCCTGGTTGCGGATCTGGATGCCGCCGGTGATCCCGCTCGCCATGCGGTGCAGCAAAGGCAGCCGGGTGGTGATCAGCTCCGAGGTGATGAGCTGCTGGTAGCTCACCATCGCACCGAGGTGGATCCCGGTCCCGTCCGCGGTGATCCGGTCGATGCCCAGCCGCCCGAGGTCGAGCACGCGGTGCGCGGTGAGTTCCCCGCGCACGAGAGCAGGCACGGTGAGCGTGCCGCCCCCGACGATCACTGTCTCCGCTTCGAGGAGTCGCGTGGTTTCCTCAGCCGTGGTGGGGTACTCGACGGTGAACCGGCTCATCTGCGAACACCCGGCCGATACAGCAGGTCCAGCACCCTCGGCGGGGTCAGCGGCACCGTCATCACCACAGCGCCGTGCCCGGCGAGAGCGTTGTCCACCGCGTTCGCGACCGCCGCCAGCGCGCCGCCGACGCCGGCCTCACCGGCCCCCTTCGCGCCGAGCAGGGTGCCCGGCGCCGGGGTTTCGTGGTGTCCGATGTGGAACGACGGCAGGTCGTTCGCGCGTGGGATCAGGTACTCCTTGAACGATCGGCTGCGCGCTGTTCCGTCGTCGTCGAAAAGACTCGATTCGGACAGTGCGAGTCCGACGCCCATCGCGATGGCGCCCTGCAACTGCCCCTCGACGAGGACCTCGTCGATGACCCGGCCGCAATCGTGCACCGCGGTGAGCGCCAGGACCCGGACCACACCGGTCGCCGGGTCCACCCGGACCCGCGCGACGTAGGCACCGCTGGAAAAATACGGGTAGCTGTGCCGGTAGGCGGTCGTCTCGTGTGGACCGCGCAGCGTTTCGGGGCGGTAGGTCCTGGTGACCGAGAGTGCGTCTCGATCGACCACACGGGACAGTTCGTCCAGGCCGAGCACGCGGTGCGGAAGCTGCACCCGGCCGTCCCGCAACGAAACCTCCTCGGCAGGCACCCCCTCGTGCGCCGCTGCCGCCTTGCACAGGGCACCGGCCAGATCACGGGCGGCCAGTACGACGGCGGCGCCGCCCACCGCGGTCCCGCGGCTGCTCGCGTTACCGGTCCCGGGTGGACATCGGTCGGTATCGCCCTGCACCACGGTCACCCGGTCGCGAGACACGCCCAGCTCGGCTGCGGCAAGGCCGGCGAGACTCGTGTCATTGCCACCGCCGGGGTTCGTCACGCCGCTGAGCACCACGATCTGCCCGTCCGGTTCGAGCCGAACGGTGGCCGCCTCGGGAAGGGCACTCGTGGCCTGACGGCCATCGAGCGGACCCGAAGCGTGTCCGCCGCCTTCCGGGGTGACTTCGAACGCGAGCCCCACGCCGTCGAGTCCTTCGGCGGAGCCGGCGCCGGACTGCCGGTAGTCCGCAGCCCGCAGTGCCTTGTCCAGCAAAGCCGGAAAATCACCGCTGTCGACGAGGTAGCCCGAGGGCATCCGGTACGGCATCGACTCCGGGGTAATCAGGTTCCGGCGCCGCACTTCGACGGGGTCGAGGCCGGTGTGCCGGGCCACCAGGTCCATCGTGCGCTCCATCACCAGCACCGCGGTTTCCTTGCCGTACCCGCGACAGGACTGCCACGGCGGAAGCGGCGTCGTCAGCACCTTGGCGGAGATCGCCACGTGGGGCACGGCGTAGGCGGTCGGCAGCGTGGCCGCGCTGACGTAGGCCTGGCGCCAGCCGGGTGTGGCCGAACCGGCACCGACCGGGATGGTGATCTCGTCACGGAACGCCACGACCCGGCCGTCCCGGTCGAATCCGGCCTGCACGCGGTGGACCTGCTCGCGTGCGCCGGCGAGGAAACACTCGGCACGGCTTTCGATCCACTTCACCGGACGCCGGCACAGCATGCTCATCAGGCACACCAACGGTTCCTCGGGCTGTCCGGCCATCTTGAGCCCGAACGAGCCGCCGACCGGCGGGACGACCACCCGGATCGCGGTCTCCGCCAGACCGAACACCTCGGCCAGTTCGGCCCGTAGCAGGAAGGGCTGCTGGTGTGCCGCGTGGACGGTCAGCCGTCCGGCCCGCTCATCCCATCCGGCGACATAGCCGCGGGGCTCCAGCGGTGCGCTGGTGCTGCGGTCGATCGAGAACGTCACCTCGAACCGCTGCGGGGCCGAAGCAAGGGCGGTGTCCGGATCTCCCCGACGGAACTCGTTCCCGGCGAGGAGATCCGGCCCGCGGTCCGGCAGATCCTCGTACGCCGCCGACGCCGCACTCGCCCCGGCTCGCGCCGCACGCGGGCTTTCCGCGACAACGACCGCGATCGGTTCTCCGGCGTAGCGCACCTCGTCCACGGCAAGTGCGAGCAGCCGGTCCCGCCGGGCACCGACGAGCTCGGGATCTCCCATCGCATACGGAATCGGGTTCAGGTGCAACGCTGCTTCCCGGCCGTCGAGCGTCCGCACCACGCCGGGCACGCGTTTCGCCTCCGAGAGATCCACTGTGGACAGCCGGGCACCGGCTCGGGTGCTGCGCACGACGGCCATGTGCAGCAGTCCGGGCGGGCGCAGGTCGTCCAGGTAAGTCACGGTGCCGCCGGCGTAGGCGAATCCGTCGGTCTTCGGCCATCGTTGCGTCTTGCCGGGCATCTGCACTCCTCGTCGAGCCGGCCGGGAAAAGGGGACGTCAGCTCGTCTTCATCCGGGCGATCCCCTCCAGCGCCAGGCCGTAGCCGAGCAACCCGTGCAGCCGCTGGCGCAGATCCTCGGTGAGCACGGTGCGCGTGTACCGGCGCACGAGGCGGGGCTGGCACAACAGCAGCCGGGCCAGCTCCCTGGCCCGATCGAGCAGCTCTGCGGCGGGCAGTACCTCGTTCACCAGGCCGATCGACTGTGCCTCGGCCGCGGTGAGCTTCTGCCCGGTCAGCAGGAAGTAGCGGCCGCGGTTGGCACCCATCAGCAGCGGCATCACGACGTGCATGCCGTCACCCGGCACCATCCCGCCGGCAAAATGGGCAGTGTCCTGGAAGTAGGTGTCTTCCGAGGCCAGCACGATGTCGGACACCAGCGGGATCTCGGCGTGCCGCACGGCGGGTCCGTTGATCGCAGCGATGACCGGCGCCTCGATCGCCAGCAGGGTGGGCAGCAGGTGCTTGCCTTCCCAGAAGATCGGGTCGTAGCGCTCGGGGGTCATCGTGTTGCGGTTGGGGTGCTTGCCGGGTTCGATCGCGGGCCCGCTGAAGAAATCCCCGGTGCCGGTCAGGATGATCACGTCGTTGTCGCGGTCCCGGCCCACCCGCAGGAAGGCGTCCTCGAACTCGTGGTGCGCCAGCAGGCTCCAGTGCAGCGGCCCGCCCTCGGTGTGGAAGCGCATCTCGAGGATGCCGTCCGCACGGGACATCTCGATTGTCTCGTAGCGGTCCCGGTACTGCTCGAACGCCGAGGGTGCGCGTACGAGGTCGGTCATGCTCCGTGCGTCGGTTCCGCCGGTCACTGGTCTGGCTCCGTTCCGTTGTCGTCGAAGATCGCCACCGCCCTGGTCCACCCCGCGGAGGCGGCGGAGATCTTGACCGGGAAACAGGCGACGGTGAACCCGTGCGCAGGCAGCTGGTCGAGGAAGCGGAGCTTTTCGATCTGGCAGTACTCCTTGGTGCGGCCCGCTTTGTGGCCCTCCCAGATGATCGAGGCGTCCCGGTCGCGTGCGTAGCGCTCGGCCACGTACCGGTACGGTGCGTCCCAGCTCCAGGCATCCGTGCCGACCACCCGCACCCCCTGCTCGCACAGGTGCAGCGTGGCTTCGCGGCCGATCCCGCAACCGCTCTGTGCGTACTCCGGGGTGCCGAACCGTGCGCCTGCCGACGTGTTGACCAGCACGATGTCCAACGGCCGCAGGGTGTACTCGATCCGCTTCAGTTCGTGCTCGATGTCGGCGGCGGTGACCACGTAGCCGTCGTCGAAATGCCGGAAGTCGAGCTTGACCCCGGGACGGAGAAACCAGTCCAACGGCATCTCGTCGATCGCGCGCGGCCTCGAACCGTCCACCATGAGCGAGGAGTAGTGCCACGGTGCGTCCACATGGGTCCCGTTGTGCGTGGACAGGTGGACGGTTTCCAGCGCGAACGCTTCGCTGTTGGGCAGTTCCTCGGGCTGCAGGCCTTCGTAGCGGCCCTGCAGCATGGGCACGGTGTCCTGGTGGCTGGTGTAGTCGATGTGGAACTCGTAACCAGGAGGATCGGCCGGGACACCGTTTTCGAGCGTCATCGAGAGGTCGAGGAATCTTGGCATGGCACCGTTCTTTCGATCGCACGGCCGGCACCGGTGCCCTGCACGACCGGTGTCTCCGACGAGGCTAAGGAGCCGGGCGCAACCGGGTCAAACGTTTGATATCAACGCGGCGGAGGTGCGGTCGACTCCCGGACCAGCAGCTGCGGTTCGTCCGGGACGACCACCCGGCGTGCGGTTCCGCCGCTCGTCAGCACCATCGCGAGCTCGACCGCTTCGGCACCGAGGCTCTCCGCGGGCAGCGACACCGTGGTCAACCGCGGCGCCAGGTAGTCGGCCGACTGATCATTGTGGACGGACAGGACGGAGACCTCCGCCGGCACCGCGACACCCTCGTCCCGCGCAGCGGCCAGTACCCCGATCCCCATCGGGAAAGTGCCGGCCACCAGCGCGGTCGGCGGGCGGCGCGAGCGCAGGACACGCACGGCGCCCTCGTAACCCGCAGCGGAGTCCCGATCGGCCACCTCGAGTGTGCTCGCCTCGACCTGCAGTGCCCGCGCGGCGCGGGTGAAGCCACGCCGGCGTCGGACCATCGTGTCCAGGGTGCTCGGCCCGAACACGCCACAGATCGAGCGGTGCCCCAAGCCCACCAGATGCGCGACAGCCGACGCCGCGGCATCGCCGTCGCGCAGGACGACGCTCGCCGCGATCCCCCGCACCTGGCGGTTGACCAGGACGACCGAACGGGGCAGCCGCCCGACGAGCCGGCGCAGCGCGGCGTCCTCGATCCGGCCGGAGGCCACCAGCATCGCGTCGACCCGGCCGTGCATGACCAGGTCCGAAATCGTCTCGTGCGGGTCGCCCGCCGCATGTGTGCCCAGCACCACGCCGTAGCCGTGCCGGGTCGCCCGCTCTTCCACGCCGTGGGCGATCGCCGAGTACACCGGGCTCGAGAACCCGGGCAGCAGCAGTCCCAGGGTCATCGTCTTCGAACTGCGCAGCCCTCGCGCGGACACGTCGGCGCGGTACCCCAGTTCTTCGGCTGCCCGCAGGATCCGCGCACGCGTCGCTTCCGAGGCGAAGCCGCGGGGATCGTTGCGGAGCACTCGCGAAACCAGGCTCACGTGCACCCCGGCCGCATCCGCCACATCCCGCAGCGTCGGCCGCCGCTGCGCCATTCCCGCCTCCGCTGTCGCCGAATGGTGGTGGGCCACCCCGTCTCCGGTTCCACTGTCGCACACGGCTTTGCGGCAGCCGTCACTTCGATCGGCCGGCCGGCCCGAGGCAGGCGTCGACGACCTTGGTGTCCTCCACGACCCAGTCGTCGGTCATCCGGCCCCAGCGCAGTGTCACCCACTGGGTGGCGTTGTTGCGGTAGCCGGTGCCGTCGGCCAGGGTGCCCTCGACCACCAGCCGGACAGCGACCCGGGTGTGCCAGGGCCAACCGCTGAGCGCCACGTCCTCGACGTGGAATCGCAGGTCCGCGAACCGGCGGGCGAAGCCGTGAAACCAGTCTCGAAAGGCCTCGCGCCCACGCCAATTCCCGCCGATCGCGGTGTCGCCGACGACGGTGAACCGCAGGTTCGCAGCCGCCATCCGGTACGGGGCGTCGAGGTCGCCCGCGTTCACCCGGCGCCAGATCCGGCGCACGATCCGGCGCACGACGTAGTGGTAGGGCATAGCCGCCTCCCTCAGTTCGGTAAGTGAACTCAGATGGTAGCTGAGTTCACTTACAGAACCCACTTGCTAACCTGACGACGTGCCCAGGACCGATTACTCCGACTTCGCCTGCTCTGTCGCCCGCAGCGTGGAGGTCATGGGCCAGTGGTGGACCCCGCTGATCCTGCGCGACCTCTACCTCGGCGTGGACACCTTCGACGAGCTCGTCACCGACCTCGGCGTTTCCCGCAGTCTGCTCACCCAGCGGCTCACCGGGCTGGTCGAGGACGGCCTGATCCGCCGCGAGGCCTACAGCGAGCGTGGCGACCGCTACCGCTACCGGCTGGAACCCGCAGGTCACGATCTGATCCCGGTCCTCGCCGCGTTGAGCGCCTGGGGCGATCGCTGGTGCACTCCGCAGGGCGGTCCCCCGCTGCTGTTCGAACACGACGGCCACGAATGCGTGCCCACGGTGGCCTGCTCGACCTGCGCGCACCCGGTCACCACCGACACGCTCGTCCCGGTGCCGGGTCCCGGCGCCCGCGCGGTCCGCGGCACTGCGGTTGTCGCCTCGCGCCCGCTGAGTCACCCCGGGGCGGGGCCGTGAGTGCCGCGGAGCACGAGGGAAACGGGAATCCGCCGTTCGACCGGCGGCGGGGCGGGTGTCGTCATCGCGTCCTGGAGCAGCTCGACGGCGGTGTGCGCGAGGCGCTCGAGATCGCAGCGCACCGTGGTCAGTCCGACGAGCGGCCAGCCCGCCATGGGGATGTCGTCGAAACCGGCCACGGTGAGGTCTTCGGGCACGCGCAGGCCGCGTTCCCGCGCCGCGGACAGCACACCCAGTGCGATGACGTCGTTCCCGCCCACGATCGCGGTCGGCCGTTCCGCCCGGTCGAGCAACTCCCCCGCCGCCGCCCGGCCCGCGTCGTGGTCGAACGCCGTCCGCACCAGCTCGTCGCGCCGGACGCGCACGCCACGCGCCCGTAGCGCTTTCCGCAGTGCGTCCGCCCGTTCGCGACCGGTCGAGGTGGCCACCGGTCCCTGCACCAGCCCCACGTGCCGGTGCCCGAGACCGGCCAGCAGTTCCACCACCGCCCGCGCGCCCGCCGAGTTGTCCACCGAGCACGAGGGCGACTCCGGATGGTCGAGCACCCGGTTGACCAGTACGTGCGGGATCCCCCGCTCAGTCAGATCCCTTGGCAGCGCCGAGGTGCGCAGCGTGGTGGTGAGGATGACCCCGTCGTACGAACCGTCCGCCAGCACCTCCGGACCGACGGCGCGGTGCTCCGAATCGGTCACCACGACGGTGCGCAGACCCGCCTCGGCCAGCCGCCGCCGGATCGGCTCGACCAGCTCCGGGTAGTACGGGTTGGTCAGCTCCTCGGAGACGACCGCAACGCGCCTGCTTTGCGTGGTCGACAGTGCACGAGCCGAATCACTGGGCACGTACGACAGCTCCAGCGCGGCGTCGAGGACCTTCTGCCTCGTCTCCGGTGAGGTTCCCGGCAGGTTCCGCAACGCCCTCGACACGGTCGGCTGCGACACCCCGGCAAGCCGGGCGACGTCGTGGCTCGTCACCTTCTTCACGTTGACAAGTATACGTATACAATCAATCGTGGCGCCATGTCCAGATACCTGAAGAAGTCCGCCGCGAAGGAAACCGACCGGGCCCGTCAGCTCGCCGTCCGCGAAACCGTCGCCGAGGTCATCGCCGAGGTCCGGGAGCGCGGGGACCAGGCCGTCCGCGAGTACTCCGAGAAGTTCGACAAGTGGTCACCGGAGCAGTTCCGGCTCTCCGGCGAAGAGATCGAGCGGATCGTGGCGACCGTGCCGGAGCAGGCGATCGCCGATATCGAGGCCGTCCAGCACCGGGTGCGCCGCTTTGCCGAGGCGCAGAAGGAATCCCTGCGCGACTTCGAACTGGAGACCGAACCGGGCGTGCACTTGGGACAGAAGAACATCCCGGTCGGCTCGGCAGGTGCCTACGTGCCCGGCGGCCGGTACCCGCTGGTCGCCTCGGCGCACATGACCGTGCTGACCGCGAAGGTGGCCGGGGTCGAGCGGGTCACCGCCTGCACCCCGCCGATCCGCGGCGAGATCCCCGCCGCCACGGTGGCCGCGATGCACCTGGCCGGAGCCGACGAGATCCTGCTGCTCGGCGGAACACAGGCGGTCGCCGCGATGGCGGTGGGCACCGAAACCGTCGGCAAGGTCGACCTGCTGGCCGGACCGGGCAACGCGTTCGTCGCCGAGGCCAAGCGCCAGCTCTTCGGCGAAGTCGGGATCGACCTGTTCGCAGGTCCCACCGAGGTGCTGATCATCGCCGACGGCTCCGCCGACCCGTTCGTCGTGGCGGTGGACCTGCTCAGCCAGGCCGAGCACGGACCCGACTCCCCCGCGGTGCTGATCACCACCTCCGCACAGCTCGCCCACCGCGTCGTCGCCTTCGTCGAGGAACTCCTGCCCGACCTGCCCACGGCCGACTTCGCGGGGCCGGCCTGGCGCGACCACGGTGAGGTCGCGGTCGTCGAAGACCTCGACGCCGCATACGCCCTCGCCGACCGGTACGCCGCCGAACACGTCCAGGTCCTGACCGAGAAACCCCGTGCGGCGCTCGAAAAGATGCGCAACTACGGCGCACTGTTCCTCGGCGAAGGAACCTGTGTGTCCTATGGCGACAAGGTCATCGGCACCAACCACACCCTGCCCACCCGCGGCGCGGCCACTTATACCGGCGGGCTCTGGGTCGGCAAATACCTCAAGACCGTGACGTACCAGGAGGTCACCGATCCCGCGGCCAGCGCCGCCCTCGGCGAGCTGTGCGGCCGAGCGGCCAGGGTCGAGTTCTTCGAGGGCCACGCCCGTTCCGGCGATGTCCGCGCGCACAAGTTCGGCGGCGCCGGCCTGCCATGGGCACCGGCGGGCCGCTGATGGCGATCGAAGGGCGGACCGCACTCGTCACCGGTGCCGGGAACGGGCTCGGGCGCGCCATCGCGCGAGAACTTTCCGACCGCGGTGCACGTGTCGTGCTCACCGGACGCGACCGCGGAAAGCTGGACAGGGTGGCGCAGGAATGCCGGGCCGGCACCCGGGTCGCCACCGTCGACACCGCGGACGAACGCTCGGTCGCCGCGCTGGCCGTCGAACTCTCCGCCGAGACGATCTCGATCCTCGTCAACAACGCGGGTATCGCCGGGCCCGTCGCGTCCCTCACCGAGATCTCGGTGGACCGGTGGGACGAGGTGTTCGCGGTGAACGTGCGTGGAGTTTTCCTGATGTGCCGGGCTTTCCTGCCCCCGATGGTCGAGCGGGGCAGCGGCGACGTGATCAACCTGGCGTCGGTGTCCGGCAAACGGCCACTGGCGCGGCGCACCCCGTACACCGCGTCGAAATCGGCAGTGCTCGGGCTGACCGCCACGCTCGCCCACGAGGTGGGCCCGGCCGGGGTCTCGGTGAACACCCTGTCCCCCGGGCCGGTGGACGGGCCGAGGATGCACCGCAATTTCACGCTCGAAGCCGAGCGCACCGGCCGGTCCTACGCGGAGGCGGAAGCGGACTACGTCAGCCGCGCGGCGCTGCACCGGATGGTCACCGAAAAGGAGGTCGCCCTCGCCGCCGCCGCGATGTTGACCATGCCCGGCCTGTGCGGTGCGGACATCGACCTGTCCGCCGGCATGATCGCGCGCTGACCGGAAATCCGAGGCACGCCGTCCGGGGCCTGCAACTGGCCCCGGACACCACCCTCGCCGAGGCGCCGCAGCTCGGCCCGGCAGCTTCGGACCGGAACGAAGAGACCCTGTTCGCCGCGGCGCGACCGCCGGGATCGAGACCATCGCCGGAAGCAGGACGTGACCGGCGGCGTCCGGGCCGGATTTCCGGTGGCCGGAATCCGGTCTGGCGACACCAACCCGTGCACGAGGCAGATCCGGCCCACGGTGCAGTACTAATCCCGCGACAGCTTGAGCATTGCCGCGGCGACCTCGGCGGTGGCGGTGGCCGGGATCGCGGTCGCGGCCTGGTCCAGTACGAGCAGCCGCGCGCCCGGGATCTCGCGGGCGAGGGCCTCGCCGTTGCCGACCGGGAAGAACGGGTCGCGGCGGCCGTGCACCACGAGCGCCGGGATCGCGAGCTCGGGCAGGCGCTCGCGCCAGCGCGGCGTGCAGTCGAGGCGGGAGAACACCATGCCCATCTGGTTCGCCATCTGGACCTCGGGCTCTGTGCCCGGCGTGCGGTCGAAAACGCGTTCGGCACTCGTGCGCGCCGCGGCGGGGTCGTCGCCGAGGACCTTCGCGCCCGCGGCGGCGTACTCCGCGACCGCGGCGCGGTCGGACCAGTCGGGCATCGGCAGGCTGAACCACCGGTCCAGCACCGCCGCGTCGTGGTCGGGCAGGTCGTCGTCGACCGGGCCGGGTGCGACCGGGCGCGTCCCGACGAGGGTGAGTGCCGAGAACGCCTCCGGGTGCTCGATCGCGGCGACCTGGGCGACCATCCCGCCGACCCCGATGCCCGCCAGATGCGCGGGACGGTCGTCGAATCCGCGGGCGAGCGTGGCGGCGTCGGCGGCGAGATCACGCAGCGTGTACGTCGGCGCGCCGGGATTGACGGTCGTCGACGTGCCGGAGTCCCGCAAGTCATAGCGCACGACGTGCCGACCACCGCGAGCGAGCGCCTGGCACAACGCGTCGGGCCAGGAGAGCATCGTCGTGCCACCCGCTAGCAGCACGAGGGGCGCCGTCGGCTCGCCGAAGTGCTCGACCCCGAGCGTGACCCCGTCGGGCAAGCGCATCATCGACCTCCAGGAGCGGCTCACGGATGTGTCCCGGACAGTATCCGCGCAAGCACCGACATTCCGGGTGGGCGCCTCGCCGAACACGCGGCGCACGACCAGCCCGAGCCGTCGGCAGGCGCATTCGTCCGGAGCATATGCGCCCGGCGGAGCAGTAGCGGACATTCTCCGACCGCTATCGGTGGCACCGTGGGTTCAGCCACTTCCGGCATTCCCCGAGGAGCACTTCCATGCGTACCCGTCCGCTCGGCCGCACCGGCATCCAGGTCAGCCCGTACTGCCTGGGAACCATGCGGTTCGGCCCCAACGGCAACCCCGACCCCGACGAGTGCGCGCGGATCATCCACCGCGCGCTCGATGCGGGAATCAACTTCGTCGACACCGCCGACGTCTACGGCGGAGCGGGCGCGACCGAGGAGATCGTCGGCAAAGCGCTGCGCGGCCGGCGCGACGACGTCGTGCTCGCCACGAAGTTCAGCGGTCCGATGGGCCCGGACGCCAACCGGCGCGGGAACTCCCGGCGCTGGATCGTCTCCGCGGTCGAGGCGTCCCTGCGCCGTCTGCAGGTCGACCACCTCGATCTGTACCAGGTGCACCATCCGGACCCCGGCACCGATCCGGAGGAAACCCTCGGCGCGCTCACCGATCTGCTGCGCTCGGGCAAGGTGCGGGCGATCGGCCATTCGAACCTGCCCGCCACGGAAATCGTGGAGGCGCAATGGGTTTCCGAACGACGCGGGCTGGCGCGGTTCCGCACCGAGCAGCCGCCCTACTCGATCCTCAACCGCGGGATCGAACGCGACGTGCTGCCGGTCTGCGCACGGTACGGGCTGGGCACGCTGGTCTGGAGCCCGCTCGCGATGGGACTGCTCACCGGCCGCTACCGGAAGGGGCGTGCACACCAGCTGTCGAGTGCGCAGCTGCACTGGGTTCCGCAGCACATGACCGACGAGCGCAAGCTCGACGCGGTCGAAGCGCTCCTGCCGATCGCCCAGGAAGCCGGTTTGCCACTGGCCCACCTCGGGCTGGCGTTCACCATCGCGCACCCCGCGGTCAGCGCGGCGATCATCGGTCCGCGCACGCTGGAACAGCTGGAGGATCTCCTCGCCGGAGCCGGCACCGTGCTCGACGACGCGACCCTCGACCGGATAGACACAGTCGTCCCGCCGGGAACCGACCTCGGTCCGCTCGACGTCGCCTACCTGCCGCCGGAGCTGGAAAAGCCGGACTTGCGCCGCCGTACCGCCGTCGACCGCGCGGCAGCCTGAGCACCCACCCCACCGAACAAGGACAATCCGGCCGTGCCCACACACCTCGACACCCGAACGCTGAACCGGGCGACCCTGGCCCGCCAGCACCTGCTGGACCGCACCGCGACGCCGGTCCTCGACCTGATTGCGCACCTGGGCGGCCTGCAGGCCCAGCTGCCACAGGAACCGTTCACCGGACTGTGCAGCCGGGTCGCCGGATTCGAGCCCGACATGGTTTCGCAGCCGCTCGAAGGCCGGTCCCTGGCGCGGTTGCACCTCATGCGCCGCACGGTGCACCTCGTCACCGCGGAAGACGCACGGCAGTGGCGGCCCCGCCACCACACCCTGCTCCGGCAGCGAACGACCGCCACCTACCGCCGCGAGCTCGCCGACGTCGACCTCGACGAGCTCGCGGCGGCCGCCCGCACCCTGATGGCCGATGGGCAGCCCCGCTCGCTGGGAGAAATCGGCCGTGCCGTCGCGCAACGCTGGCCGCAGGCCTCGCCGAGAGCATTGGGCGAAACCGTCGTCGCGGCGCTGGTGCCGATGGTGCAGATTCCCCCGCGCGGCACCTGGGCGAGCAACGGCGGCGCGTTTTACCGGCTCATCGAGGACTGGCTCGGCCCTGCCGGCCACGACGGTGCCGCCGACGAACACGACCTCGCCGGACAGGCCATGGTCAAGCGCTATCTCGCTGCGTTCGGCCCCGCCACCACCTCCGACCTGCGCGCCTGGTGCGGACTCGCCGGGCTCCCCGCAGCCGTCCGCGCGGTGCGCAACGAGCTGATCAGCTTCCGCGACCCCCGGGGACGCGAACTGCTGGATCTGCCCGACGCCCCACGGCCCGAACCGGACACCCCGGCACCGGTCCGCTTCCTGCCCGCGTTCGACAACGCCGTGCTCGGCTTCCACGACCGCAGCCGCATGATCGACGACCACTTCCGCCCGCTGTCGGTCACCGGCGCCCGCTTCGTCCTCGTCGACGGCCGGGTCGCGGGTACCTGGACCACTGCGGAGACCGCCGTCATGGTGACACCGCTGCGTCCCCTGACCAAGGCCGAGCAGACAGCCGTCGAGGAAGAAGCACAGCAATTGACGGATTTCTTCCGCAAGTGGACGCCGAGCGCGTAGCTCACTGCGCTTCGGCGCCACCGTGCTGCCAGGTCAGTGCTGCCAGGTACAGCCCGCCCTGTTCCCAGCCCGCGTGGGAGGTGTACCAGCCGGTGTGGTCTTGTACGACTTCTGCCGCATGAGCGGGGAAATGGGCCACCAGGCCGGCGTTTTCGAAGTGGAACGGGGTGCCGCTGCGGTACACGTCGGTACCCGCGTAACCCAGGCGCGGGCCGGTGAACAGGTACCAGTACCGACCGTGGCGCAGTACGAACGGCGACTCGGTCGGGCCACCCCAGGTGCCTGATTCGGGAGAGACGTACGCGAGGTTCCGCTCGCCCCAGTGCCGGAGGTCGTGGCTCGTGCGGTACAGCACCGCGTGGTACCCGCCGTCCGGTTCGGTGGTGCCGGTGTAGAACAGCACCCAGCGGCCGTTGATCCGGACGACGTTCGGGTCACGCGTGTCGTAACCGTCGCGGAAGAGCGTGCCGCCGGCGTAGCGCGTCCAGTGGAACAGATCGCTCGAGGTCGCCACGTTGATCGCGTATGCGGTGTGGTCTTCGCCGCCGCAGTAGAACATCTGGTACGTCGCCCCGACGCGGATCACGTGCGGTGCCCACAAATGCGTCTCCCCGTATGCCGGGTCGGCGGTGAGCGCGAACGGCTGTTTCGTCCACGGCCCGTGCAGTTCCGGCGCGGTCGCGTGCGCGAAGTGGATCTCGTTCAGCGGATCGGCAGGCTCGGCGTGCGTGATCCCGAAAACGTGCCAGGTGCCGAGGAAATCCCGGATGAAGGTGTGGTCGTTGAGGTACCACGGCGCACTTTCCCCGACACTCGGATCGTAAATCTTCCCGAACTCCCCGACCGTCAGGTCCGGCTCGGCTGCGGAACCCCGCGTGCCCGTGCCGAACACCACACCCAGCGCGAGACATCCCACCAGTGCGGTACGTCTGTTCACCCGCATCAGCCGAGCACCTCCAGCCGGTACTGGGCAGCCGACCAAGCCGGGGCACTGTCCGCGGGCACGATCCGCACGTCGATCGTCGACCGTCCACTTGTGACACTCGCGGGCAGCGCGAAGGTGTCCTCCAGCCATCGGTGGGTGGTGTTCTGCAACGGCTGGGTCCAGGTACCGATCTGCCTGCCGTCGACGAAGACCGCGGCCTGTTGGTAACCCGAGTTCTGGTCGCCGGTCCGCACCAGCCGGGCGCCCGCGTTGCGCGGGTCCATTGCCATCGCGAAGCGCACCTGACCGGTCGTGGCCGCGGTGGTCCTGGTCACCGGGCCCGGCACCTGGGTTCCTTCGAAAGTCGAGGTCAGGCTTGCCCTGGTCTCGCCCTCGGCGGTGTAACCGTGCGCTGCCCGGCCGGCATCGTCGCCGACGTCGAGCAGATCGGCCTGCCGCACTCCTTGATCCGGTTGCCCGTACCAATACGCGGTGGTGCTGTATTCGGCAGGCGCGTCGTCGGCAGGGCCGTGTTCGATGGTGAAGGTCAGCGCCGAGGAGAACGGTACCGCGTCGCCGGCCATCAGGCGGAGCGCACCGGTGCAGTCGTACTGGCACCCGTCGGCGGCCGCTTTGTACGCCGGGTTCCCGGTCAGCGGCATCGCGAAGTTCGTGCCTTCGCGGAAATACCAGCCGGACTCGAAGAAATCCTCCGTCCCGGTCCCGTGCCATTGCGGGCTGGCGACCCCGTCGGCGTAGACCCGTTCGTCGCCTTCGAGGTAGTTGCGCTGGTTTCCGGACGGGATCAGCCCGGTCATGGTCTGCGTCTCGCCGTAGAACACGCCGCGTCCGGCGGCCTGCAGGATCGTCCAATCGGAACCGTTGCGGGTCAGTCCTTTGTGGCTGGTCGCGGAGAAGTACCCGAGGTCGCCGCCGGGCAGCAGACCGGCGGAGACCTCGGGAGCCGGCGCCGAGGTGACCTCGACGTGCACCCCGGTGACCGGACGGCCGCTCGCGTTCCGCAGTTCGACCACCGCGCGGTGCCGGTAGGGCATCGGCCACCAAGCGGTGAGCGCACCGCCGTCGGTGGCGTCGATCGAGGACAGCAACGCGCGGCTGTCGAACCGTCCCAGTCCCGAACCGAAGAATTCACCGAGCGGGGAGTCCACTGTGGTCTTCCCGTCGAAGGTGATCCGGAGCCGGGTACCGCTCAGTACCGCCTGGGACGCCGCCAGTTCCGCCGGATCGCGCTGGTACCGGTAGATCTGGTGGCCGCTCCAGCTCGGCCGGCTCAGCTGGTAGCCGTGCGCCCCCTCCTCACCGGGGTGGCCGGGACCGAGGTCGAGGACGTCGGTGCGCTGCCATTGGCCGCCGACCAGCGAATGCACGTCGTAGCGGAACTCGTTGACGTCGAAGTCGGAGGAGACGAACGTACTGGTGATCCGGAGCTGCGAACGCCCCGCGGTGCGGCTTGCCGGGAGCTCGAGCACCTGATCGGTCCAGGTACCGCTCGGATCCGCCGCACCGGTCGTCCAGCGGCCTGCGGGCTTGCCGTCCACGGCGACGTCGGCGATCTGGTGGCCGACCACCGGATCGACCCGCCGGGTGAGCCGGACCCCGGTGTTGGCCGGATCGATCGAGACCCGCAACGAGCTGTGCCCGCCCGCGCCGAACGCACGGCCGTCGTCGCGGACGCGGGGTTCGGAAACCAGCGACGGCACGGTGACGCGCAGCTGGGTGATCACGCCCGGCCCGCCGAGCGTGGCGAATTTCCCGGACGCGCCGTCCGGGATGTCCCCGGTAGCCGAGGTCGGCCTCGCCCGGTGCGCGACCGGCTTGGGATCGCGGACCCCGAAGCCGCGCAGCCGGTCCACCACGTCGAGCGCCTGATCCCGGGGGTCGAAGGTGCGCACCCCTGCGGCATCGGGCAGCTCGCGATAGGTGACGTGGTAGAAGAGCGGATTGTGCTGCACGGTGATCCGCATCGAATGCCGGTACGGCATCGGCACTTTGATCACCGAACCACCGGAGGTGTCGGCGCCGTCGCCGACCAGCGGCCAGACGAACGGCGCGCCGATCCGTCCGTCCACAATGTCCTGGAGCGAGTGGTCGAGCACGGTGCTGCCGTCGAGTTCGACCTTGAGGTTGCCGTTGCCGGCCATATTGCCCTCGTCGCGGGTGAACCACATGCTCTCGATCTCGCCGGCGCCGGTCTTCTCGGCGATCACGCAGCCTTCGGTGGTGATCCGCAGGCAGCTGTAGACCCCGCGGAAGCCGTCCTCGTTGCCGCCGGTGCGGTCGAAACTGGAGAACTGCTTGGTCTGCGCACCCGGCCGCAACTCGGCCATCGCATCGAGCGAACGGTAGACGTCCCAGCCGAGCGGCCCCACCGAAGCGGGCCGATCGACCTGCGCTTGCGCGGGCGTGACCGCGATCGACGCTACCGCGAGTACGACTGTCGTTGCTATCAGTAGCGATCTGCGGGCATGCCGAACCCTTCGGCTGTGCATGGGGCACTCCGATCACTGAGGACAGGGAGAAGCGGGCGAAACTCCGGACCCGGAACCACTGCCGGATCCGGTCGCTACGTAGTCACCGGCGGGTCACGCCGCCGCGCGTGGGGCATCAGCAGAAGAGGACGGGTAATCGATTACCCATCCGACGCTAGGTGTCCACGTAAGAGTGTGTCAAGAATCACAGTGATGGTGTTTGCCCAGGTTAAGCGGATCGGCCTAACGCTCGCGGCCCAACCGTCCGCCCGAAACAACCCGCCGCCCACGGGCAAGCGACATCGCCGAACGCCCCCCGCACTCACCGACGACAGCGCACACGGAACGACCCACCACGCACCGGCAGCCAAGCCCGACACCGACAGGCGAGCGGGCCCCGCAAAAACCGCCCGCGCCCACCGTCAAGCAGGCCCGCACGATGGGCGAGCACGCTCCTCACCACCCACCCACCGACGAACCAGCCTCGCAAACCGCCCGCTGGCGAGTAGGCATCTCGAAGCTGCCCGTCCCCACGGGGCGAGCGGTGCTGGCTCTCGTCCGGCGTTCGGGCCGTCGTGGGTGGGGCTTGTGCGGGGGTGGCCGAGGTCGGCGAGGCACGTCGGCGGGACCGGCGCCGCGGTGCCGGAGTCGGTGGTCGGGATCTGCCGTCCGAAGCGACGCCCCGATCGACCTACCGGGTGGCCTGGCGCATCCTGGTCATCGGGTGCGTGGCCAGTGCGGTCACCTCGATCCGGGCATAGGGGTGGACCGGGAGGCTCACCAGTGCCGCTTCCAGTGCGTCGGCGTCCTTCGCGGTCCAGATGCCCAGGTTCGCCTTCGTGCCCGGCAACCGCCAGAATTCGCGGATCACGTTTTCGGCCATCAGTTCCAGGCCGCGGGCGCGTTCGCGCTCGATGAGGTCGAGCCGTTCGGTCTCCGGAAGTTCGTAGACACCGGTCGCGTCGACCCGGACGAGAAAGTCCATTGTGTACTCCTGAGTGGATCAGCCGATGGTCAGGACGACTTTGCCGAAGCGGTCGTCCGAGATCAGGCGCTGCTGGGCGGTCACCGCCTCGGCCAGCGGGTGGACGGAGTCGATCACCGGGCGCAGCGAACCGTCGGCGAGCAGCGGGAGGAACTCCCGGATCTCGCCGAGGTGTGCGGTGTGTGCGCCGCGGATGTCGATTTCCTTGCGGTGGATGGAAACCAGCTGTACCTCGGCGACCCGTCCGGTGTGCGAGCCCATGCCGATCAGCCGGCCGCCGTGCCGGAGCGCATCGATGGACTTCTGGAACGTCGCCCCGCCCACCGTGTCGTGCACCAGATCCACTCCCCTGCCGCCGGTGAGTTCCTTGACCACCTCGGGATAGTCCGGCACCGCGCGGTAGTTGACGACCTCGTCCGCGCCGATCTCACGCAGCTTCGCGCACTTCTCATCGGTGCCGCTGGTGGCGATCACCCTCGCACCCAGTGCCTTGGCCAGCCGCACCGCGGCCGTGCCCATGCCGCTGCCTGCCCCGACCACCAGCACGGTTTCCTCTTTGGACAGCGCGCCGCGGGTACGCAGCATGTGCCACGCGGTCATGTAACCGACGATGCCGACGGCCAGCTCCTCGTAGCTGAGCACCGCGCCGTCGGGAACCGGGATGGCGTTGCGCGCGGGCACCGCGAGGTATTCGGCGTAAGTGCCGTCGACGTGCTCACCGACGATCCGGAGCGCGGCGCATTCGCTGACTCGCCCTGCTTCGCATTCACCGCACGTCCCGCAGGTGAGCATCGGCAGTACGACGACCCGCTGGCCCACCTGCCGGGTGGACACCCCCGCGCCGAGTTCGGCGATCTCGCCGGCGCCCTCGACTCCCAGGATCATCGGCAGCGGCTGCTGCGTGCTCCGTTCCGCGAACCGGCCCTCGCGAACGAGGAGGTCAGCGCGGTTGAGCCCGGCCGCGCGCAGCCGGATCAGGACTTCGCCCGGTTCCGGGCGCGGCCGCCCGACCTCCTCGATCCGCAGTACCTCCGGACCGCCGAACCGCTGGATGATTCCGGCCTTCATGCACACCTGCCAATCGTTCCCCTGTACGGCACGGCGTGCTATACAGTGGTCCTTATCCTGAGTTGTCTGCCGGACCGCTGTCAAGGCCGGTGCCCTAGGAGCTGATCGATGACGACCTCGCGACCTTCCCCGCACGCGCAGAACGCGGTGGGCAAAAGCACTGACCACACTTCGGAAACCGACGACCTCACCGCGATGCGCGAGGTGGTGCGGACACAGGCGGAACGGCACCAGGTGGTGACCGCGCCGCGATGGCCCGGCGGGGCCAGGATCGCGGTCAACTTCACCGCCGACTTCGACGCGATGCTGCTGCGCCGGCTGCTTGACGAGCCTCCGATGCAGCGCGCGAAAGGCGAGTTCGGCGGCCGCGTCGGCATCTGGCGGCTGCTCGAACTGTTCGACGGGCACGGGATCAAGACGACGTTGTTCGTACCCGGCCGGATCAGTCAGCTCTACCCCGATGCGGTACGCGCCTGGGCACGCAGCGGGCACGAGATCGCCGACCACATGTGGGAACACCGGGTGCCCGCCGATCCGCAGGTCGAGCGCACCCACCTGCTGCGCTCGACCGAGGCGCTGGAGCAGCTCAGCGGGCGCCGTCCGATCGGCACCCGCAGCTGGCATTCGCCGGAACTGCTCGCCGAACTCGGCTACCGCTACAACTCGCACGACGCCGCGGACCACCGTCCGTACTTCACCACCCACGATGGCTTCCGGCTGGTCAACCTGCCGTTCCACTACGCGTTCGACGACGCGCAGTTCTTCAGCTTCGCGTGGCTGGACACCGACAACGCGGCACAGCGGATCGCCGACCCGGAACGGGTGCTCGAGCTGTGGTGGGACGCCTTCCGGCAGCAGTACCGCCACGGCGGCTACCTCAACCTCTGCCTGCACCCGTTCCTGTCCGGGCGCGCCATGCGGATCGCCATGCTGGACCGCCTGATCAGCCGGATGAAGCAGCTGCCGGGTGTCTGGTTCACCGGCTGCGAAGACGTGACGCAGCACTGTCTCGGTCTCGAAGAGGAGCACTGAATGCCCTGGAAAGACGGATACACCATTTCCGATGAACGGGGGCTCGCCGACGCCGTGCTCCACTGGCCCGGCGACGCCGCGTGCTGCTTCGGCATCACGGTCGAACTGGGCCCGGCCTGTGGTCCCGGTGGCATCACCGCACGCGACCTGGACACCCCGGAGAACTACTACGGGCTGCACGGCGGACTCGATGCACTACGGGAAACGCTGGCCGGGCACGGAATGCGGGCCACCTTCGCCGTTCCGGGCGTGATCGCCGAGCTGTACCCGGAAATCGTGCGCGCACTGCACGCCGAAGGGCACGAGATCGCGGCCGACGGCTGGCGCCGGGAAGACATCAGCCTGCACGAGCGGGCCGAGGAGCGGGACCTGATCCGCCGGACCGTCGCGGCACTGCACGCGGCGACCGGGGAGGCACCGGCAGGCTGGTACTGCCTGCCGCGGGCAGGCGACAAGTACGCGGTCGGCGCGATCAGCCCGGACACCGTGCCGCTGCTGCTCGCGGAAGGCTTCACCTATCTGGGCAACAGCCCGGCCGACGACGTCCCGCACTACTGGGTCGCCGATCCGGCCGGACCGGTCGCGATACTGGCGATGCCGTACTACTACGCCTTCGACGACCAGTTCCACCTGCTGTTCCCCGCACGCGGCACCGGTCTCGAACACGCCGACGCACTGGAACGCAACTGGCGCGCGGAGTTCAGCGCGCAGTACCGGCGCGGGCGGGCGTTCACCATGAACCTGCATCCGCACGCCATCGCCTGGCCGAACCGGTTGCGCAAGCTCGACGATTTCCTCACGCACGCCACGGCACTGCCCGGATTGTGGAACGCGACCGCGGGGGAATGCGCGCGGTACTGGCTCGAAACGTATCCGGCCGCCGAAACACTGCGCATCGAACCGAGCATCTGGCAGTACCACGAGGACAGCCTCAACTGACCGCAAGGGAATTCTCCATGACTGCAGCACCGTTCCACCTCGCCACCGCGAGCTTCGGCACCGGCGCGGACACTCCGCGCGACTACCTCGAGCGTTGTCTCGACACGATCACCGAACGCGAACCGACCGTGCGCGCGTGGGTGGTGCGCAACGAGCAGGGCGCGCGGGAGCAGGCCGATCGCAGTACCGCGCGCTGGCGCGAGGGCGCCCCGCTGTCCCCGATCGACGGGATGCCGATCGGGATCAAGGACCTGCTGGAGACCGCGGACCTGCCGACCCAGATGGGCTGCGCGGCACACGAGGGCAACTTTCCCCGGCGGGACAACGCCGCGGTACGGGCATTGCGCGAGGCGGGTGCGGTGATCGTCGGCAAGACCGTCACCGCCGAACTCGGCGGCTCGGAACCGGGCCCCACGACGAATCCGTTCGATCCGGCACGCACCCCGGGCGGCTCCTCGTCCGGCTCCGCCGCCGCGGTCGGCGCCGGAATGGTCCCGGCGGCGATCGGCACCCAGGTCGGCGGCTCGATCATCCGGCCCGCCAGCTACTGCGGGAACTGGGCGCTGAAACCGTCACAGGGCGCGATCAACCGGGGCGAGCGGCAGACCACGAGCATGAGCACGCACGGCGTGCACGCGACGTGCCAGGAAGACCTGTGGCTGGTCGCCATCGAAATCGCGAAGCGCGCGGGCGGCGATCCGGGGCACGCCCGGCTGGCCGGACCGGACAGCCCACCGGCGGCGCACCGACCGTTCTCGCTCGGGGTACTGGAAACCGAAGGATGGTCCACAGTAGACGAACGGTCGCACAAGGCGTTCGAGGAGTTCGTCCGCAGGCTGGCAGGCACCGGGGTACCGGTGGCGGCCAGGGCCGGGCATCCGGGTATCGAACGGTTCGAGCAGAGCCTGGTCGGCGCCCGCGATACCACGACCACCATCACCGCATGGGAAAATCACTGGTGGACCCAGGATCTGGTCGCGCAGCATCCGGATGGCGTCAGCGAGCGAGGCAAGGCCGTGCTGCGCGTGGCGGACCGGCTGGGCGTGGACGGATATGCCGACCTGCTCGAACGTCGCGCCCGCATTCGCCGCGAACACACCGCGCTCGACGTGGACGTGCTGGTGTCGCCTGCCTCACCCGGGCCCGCGCCACTGTGGTCCGGCGATGTACCCGGTGAGCCGCTCGCACCGTGGCCGACCGGCGACGCGGTCTTCAACACCCCGGGCTCGCTGCTCGGTGCCCCGGTGGTGACCGTGCCGCTGCTGACCGTGGCCGGCCTGCCGATGGGGGTCCAGGTGATGGGCAGGCCCGGAACCGACGCCCGGGTCACGGCGATCGCCCGCTGGCTCGCGGAGACCGTGGAGCCGATCTCGGTCTGAGCCGCGGCGCATTACGACCGGACGCGCGTCTCACCACCGAGCAGACCCGGCTGAGCTGGCCTTTTCCGCATCCGGAGGGCAGGCTGCAGGCATGTCCGTCCTGCAGGTCCGGGCACTGAGTGCCGACACCTGGCCCGCGTTCGCCCAACTGGCCGAGGCGAACAACGGGGTGTGGGGCGGCTGCTGGTGCATGGGTTTCCACGTGAAACTCGGCAAGGGTCGCACCGCGGAGCAGAACCGGGCGGACAAGCAGCACCTCGTCCGCGAGGGGCGCGCCCATGCCGCGTTGGTGTTCGAGGGCGCGCAGTGCGTGGGCTGGTGCCAGTTCGGCTCCCCGGAGGAACTGCCGGAGATCAAGAGCCGACGCCGCTACGACGCCGGCCGCACCACCCTGCCGGACTGGCGGATCACCTGCTTCTTCACCGGCAGGGGCCGGCGCCGCGGCGGAGTCGCCGGCACCGCGCTCAGCGGCGCGCTGGCCGAGATCGCCCGCCGCGGCGGTGGCGTGGTGGAGGGCTACCCCGAAGAGACCGACGACCGCACCGTGCCCGGCTCGTACCTGCACACCGGCCCGATGGCGGCCTTCGAACACCACGGTTTCACCCGCACCCGGCCGATTTCCCCGCACCGCTGGGTCGTCACCCGCACGGTCGACCCGCGCTAGGTGACTGAAGGGCCGGCGGCGGGCCGAGGCGTTGTCGGTCGGCAAGCGCTCGATGCGGGTGCTGCCGTGGTCGGCGAAGCAGATGGAACCGCGAACCGGCGAAACCGAATTCGGGCGACGTCGCCCGAAAAGCGCAGCGCGAAACCGGGCACCATTTCCGCGCACCGCCCGAACCGCTCGATAGGTACGCCCTATCACGGGTCAGCCAGAGCCTTTTTGACGGCCTGAAACGGCCCCGGTTACCGTGGCGGTATCCGAAATACCGGACCGCAGGGAAGGCGCGCGCTGCTGATGAAAGACGAACCCGGCGACGACGCGGTGCGGCTCGCCCCGCCCAAGACCTGGGCCACCGGGTTGCCTGCGGTGGCGCACGCGATCGAGTACTCGCTGAAGGAGACCTCGCCGCGGCGGATGCTCACCACCCTGCTGAACGTCAACCAGGGCAGCGGCATCGACTGCCCCGGCTGCGCGTGGCCGGAAGAGGAGCCGAAGAAAAGGCATCTCAACGAATACTGCGAAAACGGCGCAAAGCACATCAACGACGAGGCGACCACTCGCCGCGTCGGACGGGAATTCTTCCGGCAGCATTCCGTTTCCGAGATCAACGCGATGTCGGATTTCCTGCTCAACCAGCAGGGCAGGCTCACCGAGCCGATGGTCAAACCGGCCGGCTCCGACTACTACGAACCGATCGGCTGGGACGGCGCCCTGTCGCTGCTGGCCGGCGAACTGCAGGCGCTGGACACACCGGACGAAGCGGCGTTCTACACCTCCGGCAGGCTGGGCAACGAGGCAGCGTTCCTGCTCCAGCTCTTCGCCCGTGCCTACGGCACCAACAACCTGCCCGACTGCAGCAACATGTGCCACGAGTCCAGCGGTTCGGCGCTGATGCAAACCCTCGGCGTCGGCAAGGGCAGCGTCAGCCTCGACGACCTGTACGAGGCCGACCTGATCTTCGTGGTCGGCCAGAACCCCGGCACGAACCACCCGCGGATGCTGACCGCGCTGGAGGAGAACAAACGCCGCGGCGGCCAGATCGTCGCGGTGAACACGCTGCCGGAAGCCGGGCTGATGCGGTTCAAGCATCCGCAGCGGCCCCGCGGGATCGTCGGCCGTGGTACGAAGATCGCCGACCAGTTCCTGCACATCCGCGCGGGTGGCGACCTCGCCCTGTTCCAGGCGCTGAACCTGCTGCTGATCGAGGCCGAGGACGCGAATCCCGGCACGGTGCTCGACCACGAGTTCATCAACGCGCACACCTGCGGGTTCGCCGACTTCACCGAGCACATCCGCCGGACCGCGTGGGACGACGTGCTGGCCGCCACCGGGCTGACCCGCGCCGAGATCGAGCAGGTGCACGAACGCGTG
This sequence comes from Amycolatopsis ultiminotia, assembly GCF_039536925.1. Lineage (NCBI taxonomy): Bacteria > Bacillati > Actinomycetota > Actinomycetes > Pseudonocardiales > Pseudonocardiaceae > Amycolatopsis > Amycolatopsis ultiminotia. Next base: position 365,027 of record NZ_BAAAZN010000005.1, read on the forward strand.
CTCGCCAGCAAGAAGGTCATCGTGTGCTGGGCGATGGGCATCACCCAGCAGCGGCACGGGGTGCCGATCATCCGCGAGATGGTGAACTTCCTGCTGCTGCGCGGGAACCTGGGCAAGCCGGGTGCCGGGGTGTGCCCGGTCCGCGGGCACAGCAACGTGCAGGGCGACCGCACCATGGGCATCTGGGAACGCGTGCCGCAAAAGTTCCTCGACGCACTCGGGCGCGAGTTCTCCTTCACCCCGCCGACGAAGCACGGCCACGACACGGTCGACACGATCCGTGCCATGCGCGATGGTGCGGTGAAGGTTTTCCTCGGCGTGGCAGGCAATTTCGTCCGCGCGACGCCGGACAGCGAAGTGACCGAGCAAGCCCTGCGCACCTGCCGGCTGACCGCGCACATCTCCACCAAGCTCAACCGGTCGCACGCGGTCTGCGGCGAGGTGGCGCTGATCCTGCCCACCCTCGGCCGCAGTGACCGGGACCTGCAGGCAAGCGGCGAACAGGTGGTGACCGTCGAGGATTCGATGAGCATGGTGCACGCCTCGCGCGGGAAGCTGCCGCCTGCCTCGCCGCACCTGCTCAGCGAGGTGGCGATCATTTCGCGGCTGGCACGCCGGACACTGGGCAGCCGTCCGGACATCCCGTGGGAGGAGTTCGAAGCCGACTACGCACGCGTCCGGGACCGGATTTCCCGGGTCGTCCCCGGTTTCGAGGACTTCAACGCGCGGATCGCCGACCCGGCCGGGTTCGCCCTGCGGAATCCGGTCAACGACCACGTGTTCCGCACCGCCACCGGTAAGGCGATGTTCACCGGCAACGCTTTCGACTTCCTCGACGCACCCGAGGGGCACCTCGTGCTGCAGTCGCTGCGTTCGCACGACCAGTGGAACACCATCCCGTATTCGGCCAACGACCGTTACCGCGGCATCCGGCACGGACGGCACATCGTGATGGTCAACCCCGAGGACATGGCCGAGCTGGGACTGACCGAACTGCAGCACGTCGACCTGGTCAGCATCTGGACCGACGGATCGGAGCGCCGGGCGCGGAACTTCCGCGTCGTGCCGTACCCGACCTCGCGTGGTTCGGCCGCCGCGTACTACCCGGAGACGAACGTGCTGGTACCACTGGACAGCGTCGCCGAGACGAGCAACTGCCCCACCTCGAAGGGGATCGTGGTCCGGCTCGAGCCGGTGGACCCGCGAGCCGAGAGGAGTGAAGAGCATGGGACGAGCGACGGTACGACGCCAGGTGCTGCGCCTGCGGGACGAGACCAGCACGCACCGGCCTGACACGCTGGCCGGCGAGGAGCCGATGGAGATCCGGGTCGGCGGCAAGCCGCTCACGGTCACCATGCGCACCCCCGGCTCCGACTTCGACCTCGCCGCGGGATTCCTGGTCAGTGAGGGCGTGGTGCACCACGCGGAGCAGATCGCCGGAATCCGGTACTGCGCGGGCGCCACCGCCGACGGCGGCAACACCTACAACATCGTCGACATCGCGCTGTCCCCCGGCACACCACTGCCGGAGGCTTCGCTGGAGCGCAACTTCTACACCACCTCGTCCTGCGGGCTGTGCGGCAAGGCCAGCCTCGACGCAGTGCGCACCACGACCCGATGGAGCCTCGACGAGGACGACACCGCGATCGACCCGGACGTCGTGTTCTCGCTGCCGGACCGGCTGCGGGCCGCGCAGCGGGTGTTCGACAGCACCGGCGGGCTGCACGCCGCTGGGCTGTTCTCCGCCGACGGTGAGCTGCTGGTGCTGCGTGAGGACGTCGGCAGGCACAACGCGGTGGACAAACTGGTCGGGCACGCGCTGCGGCAGGGCTGGCTGCCGTTGCGCGGCGCGGTGCTGATGGTCAGTGGCCGGGCGTCGTTCGAACTGGTGCAGAAGGCGGCGATGGCCGGGATCCCGGTGCTCGCCGCGGTGTCCGCGCCGTCGTCGCTCGCGGTCGATCTGGCCACCGAAACCGGGCTGACGCTGATGGGGTTCCTGCGCGGCCGGTCGGTGAACGTCTACAGCCGCACCGAACGGCTGCGGGTGGCCGAGCCGGTCGGATAGCCGGCAGGCCCGCTCTCCAGCTCCCGGAAATCGGTCTCCTCCGCCGCGGCCAGCAGTGCCCGTACCGCGGGCGGCTGCGGATCGCGTGCACGCACCACAAGGCCGATCTGCACCGGCTTCGGCGGCTTTGCCAGCGGGATCGCCCGCACGCCCGCCGGTACGCCCAGTGCGTGCAGCCAGGCCAGCGGTACGACCCCTGCCGTGCGCCCGTTCGCGACGTGCGCGAGCACGGTCGCGAAGGAGTCCGTCTCGACCTCCGCGACGGGCGCGGTCCCGGCGTCGGCGAAGCAGTCGTCCATCATCCGCCTGCCCCGCATCGACGGGGTCAGCAGGCACAGCGGCAGCGCGGCGGCATCCGCCCAGGACGCCACCGGTCCCAGCACGGCGGCCCGGTCGGGGCCCACCAGCAGGGCGTATCGCTCCAGGTACAGCGGAAGCACCCGGAACTCGGCACGCATGTCGTCGTCGAGGTAGGTCAGTGCGGCGTCCAGCGAGAAATCGCGGAGCCGGTCGACGATGGTCACCGACGTCAGATCCGAGGCCACGTCGGTGGTGAGCAGCGGATGGGCCACGCCGAGCGTTTCGATCAGCCGGGGCGCGGTCACCCCGGCGCTGGGCACGGTGCCGATGCGCAGCCGCCCGGTCAGACCGGTGCGCATGGCACCGACCGCAGTGAGCAGGGAGTCCCGGTCGGCGAGGATCTGCCGGGCCCACGCCACCACCCGGTCGCCCTCCGCGGTCAGCCCGTCGAACCGCCTGCCCCGCCGGATCAGCGGCACGGCCAGCTCTTCCTCCAGCTTGCGGATCGCCTCGGACAGCGACGGCTGGGAAACCCCGCACTGCTCCGCCGCACGGGCGAAGTGCCGCTCCCCGGCCAGCGCGACCAGGTATTCCAGCTGCCGGAAGAGCACGGCGGCCTCCTTTCCCTCGGCATCAGGAGATCCTAGGCCGGGCCGGAACCGCCGTACCGGCCCGATGCGCCAGTACGGAGTGCTCGGGCTGCCGGATTCGACACTCGGACCGGCCGAGGACGACAACCGGGTGACCGGATGACCCGGCGCTCGCGGGCGAGCCGAGTTGAGGGCTCAACTCACCGTCCCTACGCTGGCCGGATGACGGACTCCGACCTGCTCGACGCCGGTCAGCAGCAGCTGTGGAACACCTGGATGCGGGCGCACCGGCTGCTCGTCCGGGAGGTCGATCGCCGGTTGCAGGCGGAGTTCGGGATCTCCAAGGCCGAGTTCAGCGTGCTCGTGACGTTGCTGCACGCACCAGGGCAGCAGCTGCGGGTGCAGGAGCTGGCGGACTCACTCGGCTGGGAGAAGAGCCGGGTGTCGCATCAGCTCACCCGGGTGGAGAACCGCGGCTTCGTGGTCCGCGCCGAAGGCGGCGCCAGCGGCAGGCGCACCGGAATCGGGCTGGCCCGGAAAGGCCGGCGGCTGGCCGAACAGGCCCTGCACGGGCACGCCCGTGCGATCCGGGAGTGCTTCTTCGATCCGCTCACCCCCGAGCAGGCCGGGGCCATCCTGAGCTGGAGCGAGCAGCTGATCGACCGGGTCGAAAGCCCGCCCGCGGAACAACCGTAACGCGAAACCGGTCGCGGATTTGCCGGAAACACCACAGCGGTCGCACAAGGGCGGAATCCGGTCCCGAAATCGGAGCAGGGCTTCATCGGAAAGCAGTCGGCCGGAGTTCGTGGACCTCGTTGGCAGGACAGCATTCGTGCCACCGGCGCACCGCGTGGATCCGCGGTCCCGCCCGAGGGCCCGGCGGCAATACCGGTGCAGGAGCTCGCCGGAGCAAAGCAAGGACCCGGCCTAACCGCTTTTGCGTGCCGCCACCAGTACCCGCGGTGTGGTGGCCAGTACCGAGCGCGTCTCCCGTGCCTCGGCGATCAGCGTGGCGGCCGCGGTCTGGCCCATCTCGTCGGCGAGTTCCCTGCGGTGGCCGAGGATGCCGCGGTACACCGCGAGCTGCCGGCGCAGCCACGCCGGGGTTTCCTCGTGGACCAGCACCTCGAAACCGGCGTCGGAAAGCAGGCTGCGGTGGTCGAGGTAGGCGGGTTCCCAGGTGGTGAACACGAATCGCCCGCCCGGCTCCAGGATGCGGGTGACCTCCGCGAACGCGGCGGGCTTGTCCCAGACCATCCACAGTGCGTCCACGCTCATCACCGCGGCGCACGAACGGGTCTCCAGTCCGGTCGCTTCGAAGCTGCCGACCGTGAAGCGGGTGTCGGCGACATCCGCGGCGGCCGCGCGGGTGCGGGCTTCGGTCACCGCGGCTTCGACCACGTCGACCCCGGCCAGTGAGGTGCCCAATGCCCGTGCCACTTCCAGGCCGGGACCGCCGCGTCCGCAGCCGAGGTCCGCGAGCCGCCTGCCCCGCACCGGGCCGGCGAGTTCGGCGATGCGGGCCAGGTCCGTCCTCGTGACGAAGCCGAACGGGTCGGCTTCCTCCGGATAGTCCGTGCCGTAGGCATCCCGGTAGATCTGCCGCAGCGTGTCGCTGCCCCACTGCCGGCGCAGCACCTCGGCGTAACGGTCCTCTTCCTGGCTGAACTCGCCAATGGCCCAGGTCATCAGCCGGCACTCCGTTCTTCGATCCTGCCGCCCCGCAACGAGATCACCGTGCGCATGCGCTCGATCGTGGCCGGGCGGTGTGCGATCACGATGAGCGTGCGGTCGCCGCGCAGCCGGTCGATCGCGGTTTCGATCCGCGCCGCGGTCGCCGGATCGATGTCGGCGGTCGCCTCGTCGAGGATGAGCACGGCCGGGTCCAGCAACGCGGCTCGCAGCAACGCCACCAGCTGCTGTTCCCCCGCCGACAGGCGCGCACCCCGTGCGCCGAGGTCGGTGTCCAGTCCGTTGTCGAGACCGGCGACCCAATCCTGCAGTTCCAGTGCGCCGACCGCACCGGCCAGCTCGTCCCGATCCGGATTGCCCGGCACCAGCGCGAGGTTGTCCGCGAGGGTGCCGGTGATCAGGTGGACCTGTTGCGGTACGAGCACGATCCGTGCGCGCAGTTCGGCGGGCGGGATCTCGCGCAGGTCGGTGCCCGCGTACCGGATCCGGCCGGTCGCCGGGCGGTACAGCCCGGACAGCAGCTTCGACAACGTCGTCTTGCCCGAACCGGTCGGACCGGCCAGCGCCACGCGGTCCCCGCTCGGGAAATGCACCACGACGTCGTGCAGCACCTGCGCGTCCTCGGTGTAGGAGAAGCACACGCTGTCCGCGCTCAGTTCACCTCGCCGCGGTGTGACCGGTGCGTGCGGCTCCGCCCCGGGCGCCGGCACGTCGGACGTCACCGCCAGCAGGTTGAGCAGCCGCGCGAAAGCAGTCCGGGACGTCTGCATCTGGGTGAGCAGCTGGGTCAGCTGCGTGACCGAGCTGAACAGCTGGCGCATCGCGAGCACGAACACGACCACTGTGCCGACGCTGATCACGCCGTAGACGGCAAGCAGACCGGCGGCGACCAGCATGACCGCGTCCGCGACGCCCTGGACCACGGTGACCGCGCTACTGCGGAAGGCGACCCGTTGCGCGTGCCGGGCCGCGGTGACCAGCCGACGGTGGTCCTCGACCAGCCGATCGCGGATCACGTCGTGGGCACCGGTGGTTTGCAGCAGCTCCCGCGCCTCGGTTCCTTCGCGGTAGGTGGCCGCTGCTTCCGCCTGCCGGGCGGCCTGCGCGGAGAACGCGGGCGCGGCGGCCCGTTTGAACGACCGCAGCAGCCAGACCGTCGCGGGCAGGAAGACCAGCGCCAGCAGCAGCGTCAGCGGTACCGAATAGAGCAGCAGCACGATCGTGGAAAACGTCAGGTAGCCGACCACAGCCAGCAGATCCGGCAGATCCGAGCGGACGAACCCGGCCAGATCCGACACCTCACTCGTGACCCGTCGCAGCAGGTCGCCGGTGCGGTGCCGTTCCAGGAACCGCAGCGCCGTACCGGCCAGCCGCTCCACCACGAGGTCCCGCAGCTGCCGCACCACGCGCTCGCCGGCACGGACGAGCAGTACTTCGGACGCGCGCAGCAGCACCATCCGCGCCACGGCGAGGCCGAGCACGGCCAGTGCCGCCACCAGCATCCCGGTGCGGTCTCCGGCGAGCACCACGTCGGTGACCCAGCCGATCGCCGGCGGGATCAGCGCGAGCGCCAGCGTGGACAGTGCGGTGACCACGACCGCGATCACGATCAGCCGCCGGTGCGGACGCAGGTGTGGCCAGGCCCTGGCACGCAGGTTCCGTTGGGACGGAGCTTCTTCCAGTACCGATTCGTCCACTGTGGTCGCTTGGTCAGCCATCGACGGCTCCCGCCGTCGGCACCAGGTCCCGGCGCACCGGGCTGGGCAGCCTCAGCACCCGGTCGGCTTCCTCGAGCACCGCACTGCGATGGGTGGCGAACACGACGGTGGTCGCGGTTTTCGTTGCCCACGCGCGCAGATTCGCCAGCATCGTGCGTTCGGTCGCGATGTCCACTGCGGACGTGACGTCGTCGAGCACGAGCACTTCGGCACCGGCCAGCATGCCCCTTGCCAGTGCGAGGCGTTGCCGCTGCCCGCCGGACAGCGTACTGCCGCGTTCGCCGACCGGGGTCTCGTAACCGTCCGGAAGGGACTCGATCTCGGCGTCGATCGCCGCGCCGCGGCAAGCCTCGCGCAGTTCGGCGAGCGTGCGGCCGGGTTGGCCGAGTGCCAGGTTCTCGGCAATCGTGCCGGACACCATGGTGGGCCGCTGTGGCACGTAGGTGATCCGCTGCCGTACCTCGCGCAGTTCCGCAGTCCGGAGGTCGGCCTCGCCGTAGCGGACGTCGCCGTGTGCCGGATCGTCGAGCCGGCACAGCAACCGGGTCAGCCGGGTTTTGCCCGAACCGAGCGGGCCGGTGACCGCGACGAACTCCCCGGCCTCGACGCGTTCGGACAGCGTTCCGCCGGGCAGGTCCACCGCACGCAGTTCCAGCGCACCCCGCGAGGGCAACGGCATCGGCTGCGCGGGGTCCCGCACCGTGGGCTGTGCCTGCAGCACCTCGTTGATCCGCCGCGCCGCGGTCATCGCCTGCACGACCTGGGTGAAGCGCGTGGTCAGCATGCCGATCCAGCCCGAGAGCATGGTCATCCAGGTGGTGAACGCGACCAGGCCGCCGATGCTCAGCGCGCCGGACGCCACCGCGGGTCCGCCCACCGCCAGTCCGATCGCGGTGCCGGCGGCCGGGATGAACGGGGCCAGCGCCGTCCAGTCCGCCGCGACCCTGGCCACCCGGAAGGTGTGCGTGGTGACCTCGGCGCTGTCCCGGTGGTGCACGTCGACCAGCACGCGTTCGGCACCGAGCCCGCGCACGGATTCCGCACCGGTCAACAGGTTCTCGACCGCATCCGCGCGACGGCCGTGCGCGGCCGAAAGATCGGCGTTCACCGAGGCGAGCCGCTTCGGGTAGAAGATGCTGGCGAGCGCGATCAGCGGGACCACCGCGAGGCCGACCACCGCGAGCAGCGGATCGAGCAGCGCGATCGCCACCACGATCGCGACGAACCCGCATGCGCCGGATACCAGTGACGCGATCCCGGCCAGCCAGGCGCGCACCGCGTCGACGTCGCGGGTGCCGCGGATGGCCAGGTCCCCGGCACCGAACCGGTCCGCCGTCCGGTCCAGGGTCAGCACGTGGTCGAGCAGCCGCTCACGCAGCCCCCCGGCGGCCGCGGTCGAATAGGTGACCGCCGACCACAGCATGCCCAGCAGACCACCCACCGAGACCAGCGTCGCCACCAGGACGATCACCGCCCAGATCACCAGCGAACCCCGGTCTCCGCCGACAACGCCCTGGTCGAGACCCTGTTTCAGCAGGTCGGGCAGCACGATCGAGGCGCCCTGGAAGACCAGGCCGGCGAGGATCGAGACCAGCACCTGGCCGCGGTACTCCCGCACGCACGACCACAGCAGGCGGACGTCGGCCCGGTTCACTCACAACCCCGCGAGGATCTTGTCGACGTCGTTGAGCGCGTCCGTGGCGATGCGGTAGGAGGCGACGCTGTAGTTCGGCATCGGGTAGAGCCTGCCTGCCTTGACCGCGGGCAGCTCACGGAACGTGGACTGCTCCAGCACGGCCTGCACCGGCTGCCGCGGCTTGCCGTCGTAGGTGACCGGGTAGACGAGCACGTCGCAATCGGCGATGGCGTTGAACTGCTCGTAGGAGAACTCCTGGCCGTTCTTGGTCTGTCCGGTGGCCTCCTTGCCGAACTGGAGCCCGGCGTCGGCGAGCACGCCGCCGAGTGCGGAGCCGGCCATGTTCAGCGTCCAGGTGCCGGAGTTGTTGCCCTGCGAGATGTAGGCCCACTTGTGCCCGGCCAGCTGCGCCGCCCGCTGTTTCTTGATCTCGGCGATCTTGCCCTCGTAGCTGTCGCGCAGCTTCCGGCCCTGCGCCTCGCGGCCGATCATCGGCGCCAGCCGGTCCGCGCACTCCCGCCAGAACTTGGCCTGGCTGCTGGAAAGCAGCACGATCGCCGGTGCGACGGCCTGGATCTGGTCGTAGACCGGCTGCATCCGGGAGCGTCCGGAAGCGTAGCCCATCGACACCACGAGATCCGGGGCCAGCCGGGCGATCTCCTGCACGTTCGGCTGGCCGTTCGGGCCGATCTTCGGCAGCGACAGCAGGTTCCGGTAGGCCGGGTGGACCAGGTCCTCGGTGTACTCGCACACCCCGATCGGCGTGATCCCGAGGTCCTGCAGGATGAACGACGGGTAGAAGTCGGCCGCGACCACCTTCCCCGGGTTCACCGGCACTTCGACCTCGCCGAGGTCGGTGGCGACCTTGCGGGTCTGCCCGGCAGGCGCCGCCGCGTCGTCGGCACCGCTGCCGCAGGCGGCCAGCCCGAGGGTGCCCAGCGCTCCCAGTGCGGTGGTCAGCACCGCTCGTCTCGACAGGTCACGCTGCAGCACCATCTTCGCTCCCGTTCCATTTCTAAGGCGAGCCTTACCTAATCGTAAACCCGAGGCCCCGTCAATCCACCGGTGGCTCCCCGAGCAGGTCACCGAGCCGGTCGAGGACCGCCCGCGCCTCCGCCGCGGTGAAGACGTCACCGCGGTAGCCGAGCCGCAAGTGCACGCGACGCCCCGGGGTGACCCACAAGGTGAGCGGGTACGGCATGTTGTCCCAGCCGCCGACGCCCACCACTCGTGGTTCCGGTTCGGTCGTGGCAGCCCCGCCGCCCGCCGGGAAGTTCTCGAACACCACGACGGTGTCGAAGAGCCGTTCGTACCCGGTGAGCTCGGCGATCCGGCGAACGTCGGCGTGCTGGTGATCGAGCATGGCCACCTGCGCGTCATGCAGTTCGGTGAGCGAAGCGGAACGCACTCGCACCGGCACGGTGTTCACGAACAGTCCCGGGGTGCGTTCGGCGCCCGGCAGGTCCGCCGGACGACCGGACACCACGGCGCCGAAGACCACGTCGCTGCGTCCGGTCCGCTCCGCCAGCCAGCTTCCCCACGCGGCCTGGACCGCGGTGTTGAGCGTGACCCCGGCGTCCCTGGCCCGCTCGACGAGCCGGGCGGTTGCGTCTTCGGTCAGTTCGAGGGCCAGCTGGCCGGGTTCGCTGCGCAGGGCTCGCGGCTCGTCCGGAGCCACCAGCGTCGGCCCCGGCAGCCCGGCGAGCCGATTGCGCCAAGCCTGCTCGGCACCGTCCCGGCCGGCACGCCACTGCAGGAAATCGCGGTACGGCCGGGATCGCGGCACCGGCTCACCCCGGTAAGCGGCCAACAGCTCGGCGATCACCAGGGAGCTGGACCATCCGTCGAGCAGCAGGTGGTGCGAGGTGAGCACCAGCCGATGCCGGACCGGGCCGACCCGGCCGAGCACGAACCGCACAGGCGGGGCCTCGTCGAGGGCGACCGGCCGGCCACGTTCCCCGATCGCCGCGTCGTCGGCCTCCCGCCATTTCACCGGCGGATCGGCGTGCACGACAGCCACCGGCACACCGCTCGCAGTGCGGGTGAAGGCCGTGCGCAGGTTCGGATGTCGCCGCACCAACGCGACTGCTGCTTCGCGCAACCGTGCCGGGTCCAGGTCTCCTTCGAGGTCGAGCACGAGCTGGATGGTGCCGACCGCATGCCCGGCGGGTCCGCTCTCCGCCTGTTCGAACAGCTCCCGCTGGAACGGGGTGAGCGGCCAGATGTCGGCGACCGGGAAGCGGGCGTCCAGATCGTCCACATCGGACTGCGCGAGCGGGACGAGCGGGAAGTCCGCCGGGCTGTGTCCGCGGTCGGTCTTCCGGTGCTCCACCAGTTTCCGCAGCACGGCAAACCACTTCGCGGCGATTTCCGCGACCTCGTCCTCCGCGAGCACGCCGGAGGCGAACGACCACTGCGCGACCAGCTCCGGCCCGTTGTCCCGGTCCTGGGTCAGTGCGTTCAGCTCCAGCACGTGTTCCAGCGGCATTTCCGGGGCCAATGCGCCACCGAGCGCGACGGCCTCGGGCGCAGGCGTCCACGGTTCCTCGCCGCCTGCGGTGCCGAAGCGACCGAGGTAGTTGAAACCGAACCGCGGCGCGCGACGCTCGGCGAGAGCGCCACGGAGGTACCGCAGCATGCCGAAGCCGATCCCGCCGTCCGGGATCGCACGCAACCGTTCCTTGGCCCGCTTCACCACCGTGGTCAGCGCGGGACCACCGTTCAGCGCATCGTCGATCTCGCTGTCGGCGACTTCGACCGCGACCGGGAACACGCTGGTGAACCAGCCGACCGTGTGTGCGAGATCCGCGCCGGGGACGACCTGCTCCTCCCGGCCGTGCCCTTCCATCTCCACGACCAAACCGCCCCGGCCGCGGCGCCAGGCGGCGAACGCGACCGCCAGTGCGGCGAGAAGGACGTCGTTGATCCCGGCGTGGAACGCCGCGGGTACGTCGGTGAGCAGCGGCTCGGTGTAGTCCGCGGGCAGGGTCACCGAGTGGCTGCCCATGGTTGCGACGGTGTCCACCGCCGGATCGAGGTCCCGCTCGCCGAAATCGCCTGCCAGCCCGTCGTCGCTGAGCATTCCTTGCCACAGAACGAGTTCGGCGTCCCGGTGCATGGCGCTCTCGGCCAGCCCGGCCGCCCAGGTGCGCAGCGAGGTGCCTGCCCGAGGCAGCGCCGCGTCCGTTTCCCAGGCCCTGGCCAGATCTGCGCTGATGATGCGCCAGGAGACCCCGTCCACCGCAATGTGGTGCACGACCAGCAACAGCCGGCCCTGGCGCTCCGGCCCGCCGTCGAACCAGACCGCGCGGACCAGGTCTCCCCGTTCCGGCGACAGCTGGTCGAACGCCTGCCGCGCGCGGTCCGCGATTTCGCCGTCGAGTTCGGCGACGGTGAGCACGTCGGCGCCGCTGACCGCGCCGACCGGGCGGATCTCCATCCGGTCACCGGACAGCCGGCCGCGCAGGACGTCGTGCCGCTCCAGCAGTGCGTCCAGGACACGGCACAGTCGTTCCGCGGTCGCTCCGGCCGGGACTCGCAACAGCATCGACTGCGCGAACCGGGCAGGCACCGGTCCGCGTTCGGCGAACCGCCGCACCATCGGCATCGGTGCCACCGGACCGAGTGCCGCTTCCGCCGGTTCCGCACTGGGCTCTGCCGTGGCCGGCTCGGCCAGTTCGGCAATACCGGCCACGGTCCGGCCCTCGAACACCTGCCGCGGGGTGATCCGCAACCCGGCTTCCCGAGCGCGGCCGGTGAGCCCGATCGAGACGATGCTGTCCCCGCCGAGTGCGAAGAAGTCGTCGTCGGCACTCACCGAAGCGACGCCGAGGAGATCCGCGAAGACCCCGGCCAGCACCTGCTCCACACCCGGCGCGGGCGGACGGCCCGCCTCCCGTCCGGTGAAGTCGGGCGCGGGCAGCGCCGCACGGTCCACCTTGCCGTTCGTGGTGACGGGCAACGATTCCAGCACTACGATCGCCGCCGGGACGAGGTAGTCCGGCAGCACCGCGGCCAGTTCCCGGCGCAGCGCAGCACCGTCCACAGTGGCCCCTTCGGCGGGCACCACGTACCCGGCGAGCCGTCGGATGCCCGGCTGGTCCTCGCGGACCAGCACGGCCGCCTGCGCCACCCCTGCCCGCGCCGCGAGTGCGGCTTCGACCTCTCCCGGTTCGATCCGGAAGCCGCGGATCTTCACCTGGTCGTCGACCCGGCCGAGGAAATCGAGGTCGCCGCTGTCGAGCCAGCGGACCCGGTCGCCGGTGCGGTAGAGCCGGGTCCCGGGCGAACCGAACGGATCGGGCACGAACCTGGTCGCGCTCAGCCCCGGGCGGCCGAGGTAGCCACGGGCCAGCCCGGCGCCGCCGAGGTACAGCTCCCCCGCGACCCCGGCCGGAACCGGGCGGAGGAACTCGTCGAGCACATACGCCGTGACGCCGGGGTCCGGCCTGCCGATCGGCACCGGTCCCGGGGTCCACTCCGGACTCCGCACCCAGGTGGTCGAGTTCACCGTGGCCTCGGTCGGACCGTAGAAGTTGATCAACGGCCGCCCGGCGAACCGTTCGGTCAGCTCGGCGGGCATCCGCTCGGCCCCGACGGCCAGCGTCGCCTCCGGCGGCAACTCGCAACCCGCGGGCAGCGCACCGATGAACGACGGTGGCACGTTGACCACGTTCACCCGGTGCCGACGCAGGTACTCGGTGAACTGCTCCCCCGGCACCCGGACGTCGGCGGTCGCCAGCACGAGCGTGCCACCGGAAACCAGCGGCACCATCATCTGCCAGAACGCCAGGTCGAAGCTGAGGGACACGAAGTGCAGCATCCGGGTCCGCCGGTCCGGCCGGTACACGCGCTGCTGCAGCTCCCGCAGCTTGACCACGCCTTCGTGCGGCACGATCACGCCCTTGGGCGTGCCGGTCGAACCGGAGGTGTAGATCACGTAGGCCGCGTGCTCGATCCGCAACGGGCCACGCCGGTCCGCGTCGCCGACCGGGCCGGCCGGGTACCCGGCGATCCGGTCCCGGCCGGCGCCGTCGAGCACGAGCCGGGGGATTCCGCCGTCCGGCCGGTCGGCCAGCTCCGCGACGGTCACCAGCGCGACCGGCGAGGCGTCGGCGAGCATCGTGGCGATCCGCTCGTCCGGGTAGTCCGGATCGATCGGCAGATAGGCCCCGCCGGACTGCAGCACCGCCAGCATCGCGATGATCATCTCCGCGGTCCGCGGCAGCACGATCGCGACCACCCGGTCCGGTCCCGCCCCGGCGTCGATCAGCGCACGGGCCAGCCGGTTGACACGGGCGCTCAGCTCGGCGTAGGTCAGTTCCGTGTCATCGCAGACCAGTGCCGGATGCTCCGGGGAGCGTCCGGCCTGCGCGCTGAACAGGGCGGGGAACGTCGCCGGCTCCGCGATCGGCCCGCCGTCACCGAGGGCGAGCAGCCGCTTCCGCTCGTCCCCGCCGAGCAAGTCGATCCGGCTCAACCGGACGTCCGGGGCGTTCGCCACGGCCACGCAGAGCCGTTCCATCGCGCGGGCGAGCCGCCGCGCGGTGGTCGCGTCGAAGAGTGCGGTGCGGTAGTTGACTGCGCCGGTGATCACGCCGTCGCGGTGGTCGGTGCAGATGAACGTCAGATCGAAGCGTGCCACCTCGTCGGGCGCGGGCACCGCGGCGGTTTCCAGGCCGGGCAGGCCGAACTGTCCTTCGCCGCGGTGCTGGTGGACGACCATGACCTGGAACAGCGGATGCCGGGACAGCGAACGTTCCGCACCGACCGCCTCCACCACACGCTCGAACGGCACGTCCTGGTGGGCGTAGGCCGCAAGGCTGCCTTCGCGGACCCGGCGCACGAGTTCGGTGAACGCCGGATCGCCACTGGCATCGCATCGGTGCACCAGCGTGTTCACGAAGAAGCCGACCAGCTCGTCGAAAGCTTCGTCAGTGCGTCCGGCGACCGGAACGCCGAGCGGAATGTCCGTGCCCGCACCGAAACCACGCAGCAGCGCGGCGATCGCGGCTTGCAGCACCATGAACAGACTCGCCCCGGACTGCGCGGCGAGGTCGCGCAGGCGCCTGCTCGTGTCCTCGTCGAGAGCGAACGGCTCCGCGGCACCCCGGGTGTCGGCCACCGCCGGACGAGGCCGATCCCTCGGCAGCGGCAACTCTTCCGGCAGGTCGGCGAGAGCGTTCCGCCAGAACGCCAGCTGACGGGCGAACAGGCTGTCCGCGTCGTGCTCGTCACCGAGCAGGTCCCGTTGCCATAAGGCGTAGTCCGCGTATTGCACCGGAAGCGGGGTGAACTCCGGCGCCCGGCCCGCCTTGCGGCACTCGTAGGCGTACCCGAGATCACGCAGCAGCGGTGCGGTGGACCACTCGTCGGACGCGATGTGGTGGACCAGCAGCACGAGCACATGATCGTCTTCGGCGATCCGGAAAAGCCGGGCGCGGAGTGGGATTTCTTCACTGAGCGCAAACCGGTACTGAGCTGCTTCCCGTACTGCGCCGCGAATCTCGTCCTCGGCGATGGATTCGAGTGCACATTCGAGGTCCACTGTGGGCAACACGCGTTGCCGGGCGTTCCCGCCGGTTTCCTCGAATACCGTACGCAGGCTTTCGTGCCGGAGCACCAGGTCGGTGAGCGCGGACCGCAGTGCATCCGGATCAAGCGGACCGGAGAACCGGGCGGCGAGCGGGATGTTGTAGGTGGAGTCCGGGCCGTGCAGACGATCGAAGAACCACAGGCGTTGCTGCGCGAACGACAGGGGAATTTCGTCCGGACGCTCCATCGCGGTCGCCGCCGGGCGACGCTCTGCCGCCGCCCCGAGTGCCCCGGCGAGTCCGGCGACCGTGGGGTTGTCGAACAGCTCCCGCAACGGGATTTCACGGCCAAGCACCGTGCGGATACGGGAAAGCAACCGGGTCGCGAGCAGCGAATGGCCACCGAGGTCGAAGAAGCTCTCGCGCGCGCCGGGGGCGGGCATACCGAGGACCTCGCCGAACAGACCGGCCAGCAATTCCTCGATGCCCTCCCGGGCCGCTTCGCCGCTTTCCGCGGAGCCGTACCGCGGAGCGGGCAGCGCCGAGCGGTCGAGTTTTCCGTGTGGGGTCAGCGGTAGCGCGTCGAGCAAGGTGATCGAAGCGGGCACGAGGTGACTGGGCAACGTGCCGGCCAGGTGCGCACGCAGCTCCGCGGGATCGCACGGCGCCGAAGCCACCGCGTACGCCGCCAGCCGACGGTCGCCGGGGGTGTCCTCGCGATCGATCACTGCGCAGCTGCCGATGGCGGGATGCCGCGACAGGACCGCCTCGATCTCACCGAGTTCGACGCGGAAACCACGGATCTTGACCTGACCGTCGGAGCGGCCGACGTACTCCAGCTCACCGGAGTTGTTCCAGCGCACCAGGTCCCCGGTCCGGTACAGGCGCGCACCGGGATTGCCGAAGGGATCCGGCACGAACCGGCCTGCGGTCAGGCCCGGACGGTCGAGGTAGCCCCTCGCCAGGCCGTGCCCACCGGCGTACAGCTCACCGACGACCCCTGGCGGGACCGGGCGCAGGAATTCGTCGAGCACGTAGACGACGGTGTTGTCCACCGGCAGCCCGATCGGCACCCGCGTCATCCCGGACCGCGGAAGGCATCGGCTCAGCGTGATGTCCACAGTGGTCTCGGTCGGGCCGTAGGAGTTGAACATCCGGTGCGCGGCCGCGAACCGGTCCACCAGATCCGGGCCACAGGCCTCACCGGCGACGATCAGCGTGGTCTCGTGCGCGAATCCGCCGGTGATCGCGGCGAGCGCGGCGGGCGGCAGCGTGAGGTGGGTGATCCCGCGCTCGCCGACGAACTCGGCCAGCCGGTCGCCGAGCCGGTCCTCCTCCGGCACGAACACCAGCGTCGCCCCGGTCAGCAGGGCCATGCCGATCTCCCACATGGCCGTGTCGAAGCTGAGCGACGCGAACTGCAGCACCCGTGCGCCCGGTCCGGCCGCGAACCCCCGCCGCATGGTTTCGGCAAGGCTCGGCACGCCACGGTGGGTGACCACGACACCCTTGGGCCGTCCGGTCGAACCGGACGTGTAGATCACGTACGCCGAATTGCCCGGCCGCACCGGACCGCGCCGGTCTTCGTCGGTGAGGTCGGTGCCGGACTGGGTGGCGATCCAGGCCATCGTCTCCGGATCGTCCAGGATCAGTGCCGGTGCCACCTCGGGCAGATCGGTGCCGGCCAGGGTGAGCACCGCCGCGGGCTCGGCGTCCCAGAGCAGGTAACTGATCCGCTCGGCGGGATACCCGGGGTCGACCGGGAGGTAGCAACCGCCCGCTTTCATGGTGGCCAGCGCGGCGACCACGGCGTCTGCGGACCTGGGCAGAGCGACCGCAACGGTGTCCTCCGTGCCGATTCCACGCGCCACGAGCGCGCGGGCCAGCCGGTTGGCTGCGGCGTTGAGTTCTGCGTAGCTGAGCACGCCGTCGCGGTGTTCGACCGCGGCCGTGTCGGGTCCGGATCGGACGATCTGCTCGAAAAGCGCGGGCAGGGTCAGCTCCGGCACGGTGCACGCGGTCTCGTTGCGCTGGACGAGAAGAGCCTGCCGCTCATCCTCGTCGAGGACGTCCCAGCGGCCCAACGGGACGGCCGGGTCGGTCAGTGCCCGGCCGAGGAAGGTGCTCAGGCTCCGGGCAATGCGTTCGGCGGTCGCCGGGTCGAACTGGTCGGTGCTGTAGTTCAGGCTGCCCTCGACCCGGTCCGCGGTCTCCACGAACGAAAACGTGAGATCGAACTTCGCGGCCCCGGTGTGTGCGGCGACCGGCGCTACGGCCAGCCCTGGCAACCCCGGCAGCGGCCGGGCCCGGTGCTCGTAGGTGACGCCGACCTGGAACAGCGGATGCCGCGACAGCGACCGCTCCGGGTTCACCAGCTCCACCAGCCGCTCGAACGGCACGTCCTGGTTCGCGAACGCACCCAGATTCGCTTCGCGAACCCGCGAAACCAGCGAACGCAACGACGGATCGCCGGAGAGGTCCGTGCGCAGCACCAGCGTGTTCACGAAGAACCCGACGAGGCCGTCCAGCGCGGCGTCTCCCCGGCCGGCCACCGGGCAGCCGAGCGGAATGTCGTTGCCTGCACCCAGCCGCGACAGCAGACCGGCCACCCCGGCCTGCAGCACCATGAACACCGTCGCACCGGCGTCCGCCGCCAGTTTGCGGGCCCGGCGGTGCGCCTCGGCGGGAAACCGGAGCGGCACCGAACCGCCGCCGTAGGTCGGTACGGCCGGACGAGGCCGGTCTCTCGGCAGCTCGAGCTCGTCGGGCAGCTCGGCCAGTGTCTTGCGCCAGTAGGAAGTCTGACCCGACAGCAGACTGGCCGGATCACTCTCGGAACCGAGCAGTTCTCGTTGCCACAACGCGTAGTCCGCGTACTGCACCGGGAGTGGAGCCCACTTCGGAGCGTCGCCGGATGCCCGTGCGCCGTAGGCCGTGGCGAGATCGCCGAGCAACGGCCCGGCCGACCATTCATCGGCCGCGATGTGATGGACCAGCACCGCTACCACGAATTCTTCGGCGGCCAGCCGGAACACGAATGCCCGAACGGGGATCTCGTTCGGCAGATCGAATTCGTACCGAACCGCCTCGGCGAGTGCGCCGGCCAGCCGAGCGGGTTCGCAATCCTGTTCGGTGAGCTGCGGTTGCGCCTCGTCGAGGATCACCTGACGGGCAGTTTCGCCGGATTCGGCGAAGATCGTGCGGAGACTTTCGTGCCGTGCGACCACATCGCCCAGCGCCATCCGCAATGCCGGGACATCCAGCATGCCACGCATCCGTGCGACGAGCGGGATGTTGTATGCGGGTCCGGCGTTGCCGAGCCGGTCCAGGAACCACAGCCGTTGTTGTGCGTAGGACAGCGGGATCTGTTCCGGACGGTCCATCGCCCGCAACGGCGGCCGCGTCGCGGCACCCTCGTCGAGCCGGGCAGCCAAGGCGGCCACGCTCGGGTGGTCGAACACCTCGCGCACCGGAAGGTCCACTCCGAACACTGCACGGATCCGGCCGATCAGCCGGACCACGAGCAGTGAATGCCCGCCGAGGGCGAAGAAATCGTCGTCGATGCCGACCTCGTCCCGGCCGAGGAGTTCGGCGAACAGTCCGGCCAGCACTTCTTCCTGCGGGGTTCGCGGCGCAGATGACGTTGCCGCCGTTCTGGGCCGCGCGGCGAGCGCCTTTCGATCCAGCTTGCCGCTCGCGGTCAGCGGCGGCTCGTCCAGCTGCTCCACTGTGGACGGGACCATATAGGACGGCAGGTGTTCCGCGACCGTGTCCAGCAGCTCGTGTTCGGTCACCGGGCCGTCCGGCACGACGAAAGCGGTGAGCCCGCCACCACCGTCCGGCACGACGGCCGCACGGCGCACCGCGGGATGGCTCAACAGTGCGGATTCCACTTCGCCGAGTTCGACCCGGAAACCACGGATCTTGACCTGGTCGTCCAGCCTGCCGAGGTATTCGATCTGCCCGTCCGCGGTCCACTGTGCGAGATCACCGGTGCGGTACAGGCGGGCGCCCGGCGGACCGAACGGATCGGCCACGAACCGCTGTGCGGTCAACCCCGGGCGACGCAGGTATCCGTCGGTCACGCCGTGCCCGCCGAGGTACAGCTCACCGGCCACGCCGGGCGGGACCGGCGACAGGGAAGCGTCGAGTACGTAGGCACCGGCTCCGTCGATCGGGCGGCCGATCGGCGGCGCACCTTCGGGATCGTCGCCGAACCACGCGGTGGCGTAGACAGTGGCTTCGGTCGGACCGTAGATGTTGCCGATCCGCGCCGTGGGCAGCTGGTCGCGCAGCCGCGTGAACAGCTCCCGGGGGAAGGCCTCGCCGGCGAGCACCACCGAACGCGCGCGCAGCGGCACGGACGGCTCGTCGAGCAGCGCGTCCACCACTGACGGAACACCGCTGACCAAGTCGAATTCCCAGCTGCGATGAGGTTGTTCGGGCAGTTCGAGCAGATCGCGCACCAGCTCGAGGGACCCACCGCACAACAACGGGCCGAAGATCTCGAAGACCGAGACGTCGAAGGTCAGCGACGTCGCGGCCAGCACCCGGCCGAGCCCGTCCCGGCCGAACTCGGCAGCCGCCCAAGCCGCGAGACCGGTCATATTGCGCTGGCTGACGACGACGCCCTTCGGGACACCGGTCGATCCGGAGGTGTAGATGACGTAGGCGGGGTGCCCGGGAAGCAACGGCCGCGACTGAAGCGGCTGTTCCGGCGAGTCGAGGTCCTGCGGCGACACCGTGGGTACCTCGGCCGTGAAGTCCCGGTCCGTGATGAGCAGCCGTGGGCGGGCGTCGGCGAAGGTGAACGTGCGCCGTTCCGCCGGGTGCGCCGGGTCGAGCGGCAGGTAAGCCGCACCGGCAGTCAGTACCCCCAGCAGGACCGCGACCAGCTCCGGAGTCCGGGGCAACGCGAGCGCGACCAGGTCACCCGGGCCGATCCCCCGTACGGCGAGTGCCGCCGCGACCCGATCCGCCCGGGTCTTGAGCTCGGCGTAGCTCCAGGCGTTCCCGTCGGACAGCTGCACCGCCGGGGCGTCCGGAGTGCGCCGTACCTGGGCGGCGAACAGCTCGCGCACCGTGGTTTCGTCGAGGTCGAGCGGCTTGCCCCGGCTCTGCCGGAGCATCGCCTGCCGCTGCGCGGTCTCGAGCACCCCGAAGGCGCCGGTGGGCCGCTGCGGTTCGGACAGTGCCGCGACGAGCACCGCACGCAGACCGTTGACCGCGGCCCGTGCGCGTTCCTCGCTCAGCCGGCCCGGCTGGTACTTCGCCCGCAGCCGGAGCCGCGGGCCGGGAATGACGAGGACCGTGAGCGGGTAGTGCGTGGCGTCCTGGCCGGAACTGCCGGTGACAGTGATTTCCGTTCGTTCGGCGGATGCCTGTTCCAGCGGGTAGTTCTCGACCACGAACAGCGTGTCGAACAGCTCACCGTGCCCGGTCTCCTGCTGGATGCGGGCGAGACCGAGGTGCTGGTGCTCGATCAGCTCGGCCTGCTCGGCCTGCGAGCGCAGGCAGAGTTCGAGGAAGCTCTCCGCCGCCGGGATCCGGAAGCGCGCCGGCACCGTCGTGACGAACAGTCCCGGCATGGTTTCGCTGCCCCGCAGCTGCGGTGGACGACCGGACACGGTACTGCCGAACACCACGTCGGTGCGGCCGGTCAGCCGGCCGAGGACCAGCGCCCACGCAGCCTGTGCGACGCCGGCCAGGGTGAGCCGCTGCGAACGCGCGTATGCGGTCAACTGCGCGGTTTCGGCCTCGTCGAGCTCAGCGGTGATCTCGACCGGTGCGCCTTCGCCGGTGGGCCCGGTGCCGAGCAACGTCGGCTCCTCGACCCCTTCGAGTGCGGCTCGCCACGAGACGACCGCCTTGCCGGTGTCCTGTTTTGCCAGCCACGCCAGGTAATCCCGATACGGCCGGGCGCGGGGCAGGCCGGCTTCCGCACCCGCGTAGAGCGCGAGCAGCTCCCGGACGACCAGCGGCAACGACCAGCCGTCCAGCACGATGTGGTGATGCGTGACCAGCAACCGGTACCTGGCCGGACCCAGTCGCAGCAAGGTGAACCGCACCAGCGGCGGACGGCTCAGATCGAACGGCCGCACCCGCTCCCCGGCCGCGATCGCCTCGGCAACCTCGGCAATCCGCGCCGCCGCTTGATCGGCCGCGGTTTCCCCCGGCCCCGCAGCGATCGCCGCTGCCCCGGCCTCGCCCATCCCGGCGGCCGTACCGTCCGCCCCGGCAGTGGTCAGGTCGTGGAAACGCCACTCCGGCTGCACGGTGCGTACCACCAGCTGCACCGGCTCGCCGTTCTTCCGGCGGCGGAAGCACGAGCGCAGCGCGGTGTGCCGGGCCAGCAGGCGGGCGGCCGCGTCCCGGAGCCGGTGCTCGGCTATTTCACCCGCCAGCTCCACGGCCAGGTGCACGGTGTACGGGTCCGGCTTACCCGCCGAGGCGGCCTCGTCGGAGTGGAAAAGCAGTCCCTCCTGCAGCGGTGACAGCGGCAGGATGTCCTCGAGTCCCCGGTCGGCACTCATGGTGTCCCCCATTCCGCTTCGAGTTCGTCGATCTCGTCCTGGTCCAGATCGAGAAGATCCACATCGGAGGGCGTGTGCCCGCCGGCCGTACCGCCTTCGACGTGCGAAACCAGCGCCTCGAGCGCGGCTTCGAACTGCCGGGCGATTTCCCGCACTGCACTTTCGTCGAGCAGGGTGTGCACCCAGGACCAGCTGATCCGCAGCTCACCGTCCACAACGGACGAGTTGAGGTCCAGCACCCGCGGGGCGGGCAGCCCGGACGCGACCGGCGGGGTGAGCTGAGCGCTCTCCGGAGCCACCGCGAATCCGCTGTCGGCACCGGTTCCGGTGCCGACCCGGCCGTGGTAGTTGAAGCCGATCTGCGGTTCCGGGAATCCGGCGAGAACCTCCACAGTGGACTCTTCCAGATACCGGAGCACACCGAACCCGGTGCCGTTGCCCGGCAGTGCACGCAGGTCTTCCTTGATCCGTTTGACCGCTTGTCCGGCGGCGGGCTCCGCACGCATCGCCGCGGGCACGTCGATCCCGGACAAATCGAGCCGCACCGGATACAGGCTGGTGAACCAGCCGACGGTGCGGGACAGGTCTGCGCCGGGTACCAGGTGGTCCTCCCGGCCGTGCCCTTCCAATGCGATCAGCGTCCCCGGTGTACGGCGCCGGATGCTCAGCGCGAGGGCGAGCGCGGTCAGCAGCACGTCGTCGGTGCGGGCGTGGAACGCCGACGGCACGGTGCTCAGCAGGTGCTCGGTCACGTCCGCGGGCACCGAAGTGACCAGGTGCGACACCGAGTCCATGGTGTCCTGCCGGCTCAGCGCCCTGGTGCCGAGCAACGGATCCGGACCGTCCAGGACTCGCCGCCACAGGTCCAGTTCACCGGTCAGCTCCCCGCTCCGCGACACCAGTTCGCGGGCCCATCCCGGCATCGGTGTGCTGCCCGTCGCCGGACCGTCCGACTCGCGCCAGGCACGATTCAGCTCGTCGATCAGGATGCGCCAGGACACCCCGTCCACCACCAGATGGTGCGCGACCAGCAGCAGCCGGCCGGGCCGTTCCCCACCGCCGTCGAACCACACCGCGGCGAGCATCTGCCCACGCTCGGGATCGAGCCAGGCAACCGATTCCGCCAGCGCACGCGAAATCCCGTCCGGAGCACGGGGTCCGGTGACGGTGATCGCCGGTGTGCCGTTGCCGGGCACGAGCTTCCCGGCGCTACGGTCGAGCCGGGTGTTCAGCATCGGGTGCCGCTCCCGCAGCACGCTGAGCAGGTGCACGAGGTCGGCGTGGCACAGGCCGGGCGGGGTGGTCAGCAGACGGTGCTGCGCGAACCTGCGGAGATCCCCGCCCCGGCCGAGGAGTTCCAGCATGATCGGGGTCAGCGGCAGGTCGGTGAAGGTCTTCTCCGGCTCCCCCGCGGCGGGCACTGTCGCCACCTCGGCGACCTCCGCCAGTCCGGCCGGGGTCTGCCGTTCGAACACCTGCCGCGGCGTCACGACCAGGCCCGCGTCCCGAGCACGGCTCACCAGCTGCAGGGACAGAATGCTGTCCCCGCCCAGCGAGAAGAAGCTGTCCTCCGCACCGGCTGTGGGCAGCCTCAACAGCTCCGCGAACAAGTCGACAAAGATACTTTCCTGTAGGGTGCGCGGTGCCTGGCTTCCGGCGCGAGCGCTGAAATCGGGTTCGGGAAGCCGGCCACGGGCGAGCTTGCCGTTGGGGCTCAACGGGAACTCGTCGACCGGCAGGACGAGCGCCGGGACCAGGTAGTCCGGCAACGTCGCCGCCGCGTGCGCGAGCAACTCGGCTTCCGCCGGATCGGCTCCGGACCGGGCCACGACGTAGGCCGCGATCCGCCCGTCCCACACCGCAGTGGCGGCCGCGCCGACATCCGGATGCGTGGCGAGCACGGCTTCGATCTCACCGAGTTCGATGCGCTGGCCGCGGATCTTCACCTGGTCGTCGACCCGGCCGAGGAATTCCAGCTGCCCGTCGGCGCTCCACCGCGCCCGGTCACCGCTCCGGTAGAGCCGGGCACCGTCAGGGGCGGCGACGAACCGGCTCGCCGTGAGCGCGGGCCGAGCCAGATAACCACGGGCCAGCTGCACGCCGCCGAGGTACAGCTCCCCCGGCACGCCGGGCGGTACCGGCCGCAGGCGGCTGTCCAGCACGTGACAGGTGGTGTTCCAGACCGGAGATCCGATCGGCACCGTCCGCCCGCCGGGGTGCACCCGGGTCCAGGTGACGTCGACTGCGCATTCGGTGGGGCCGTAGAGGTTGTGCAGCTCGGCGTCCAAGGTGGACAGCGTCCGGTCGGCGAGCTCGCGCGGCAGCGCTTCCCCACTGCACAACACCCGCCGCAGCGTGGCACACCGCGCAGCGGCCGGATCCGCGACAAAAGCCCGCAGCATGGAAGGTACGAAGTGGACGGTGGTGATCCGTTCGTCCTGGATGAGCTTCGCCAGGTATGCCGGGTCGCGGTGGCCACCGGGTTCGGCGAGAACCAGGGTCGCGCCGGTGATCAGCGGCCAGAAGAACTCCCACACCGAGACGTCGAAACCGGACGGAGTCTTCTGCAGTACCGCTTCGCCGGCAGTGAGGCCGAACGTGTCCTGCATCCAGCACAGCCGGTTGACGATCGCCTGATGGGAGACGACCGTCCCCTTCGGCTTACCCGTGGAGCCGGAGGTGTAGATGACGTACGCGGAATTCCCCGGCCGTGGATCGGCTGCCGTCGTCTCGGTCCCCCGGGCGTCGAGCACACCGTCGGCGGTGAACCGGTGGACCGGCACCGGGGCAGTGATGTCCACTGTGGTCAGTAGCAGCGCAGGGCGGGCGTCGGCGAGCAGGTATTCGTTGCGCGCGGCCGGATGGTCCGGATCGATCGGCAGGTACGCGCCACCGGCACGGTGAATGGCGAGCAGTGCGAGCACCAGTTCGACCGAGCGGGGAACGGCAACCGCGACGACGACGTCCGGCCCCACCCCGTGACCACATAAGGATCCGGCCAGCTTTTCGACCCTGGCGTCCAGTTCGGCGTAGCTGAGCCGATCGGCGCCGGCCACGAGCGCGGTCTCGTTCGGGCTCCGGCCGGCCTGGTCGGCGAACAGCTGGGCCAGCGTCGTCGCCGGGACCTCGGCGGAGGTCGCGTTCCAGCGTTCGGTCAGTGCGACGCGCTCGGTCTCGTCGAACAGGTCGACGTCGCCGAGCGCGGTCTCCGGCGCACCGACCCAACCGTCGAACAGGCGCCGGAGCCTGCGTGCGGCCGAGGTCACCGTGGCCCGGTCGAACAAATCGGTGCGGTAGGTGATCGACCCGGACAGTCCGGTGCCCGGATCTTCGGCGAATGCGAAGGTCAGGTCGAACTTCGCGGTCTGCTGGCGGATCGGCTCCGGCGCACTGCGCAGGCCGGGCAGGCCGGGCAGGCCGGCGTCACGACGTTGGTAGAGCACCATCACCTGGAACAGCGGATGTCGCGACAGCGACCGCTCCGGGTTGACCAGCTCGACCAGCCGCTCGAACGGCACGTCCTGGTTGGCGAACGCGCCGAGGTTCGTCTCCCGGACCCGGGACACCAGCTCCCGCAACGAAGGATCGCCCGAGACGTCGGCCCGCAGCACCACCGTGTTCACGAAGAACCCGACCAGTTCCTCGAGCGCGGCATCGCCCCGGCCGGCCACCGGCGAGCCGAGCGGAACATCCGCACCGGCGCCCGATCGCGACAGCAGACCGGCCACCCCGGCCTGCAGCACCATGAACACCGTCACCCCGGCGGCCGCGGCGAACTCCTGCAACGCCAGGTAAGTCTCCCGATCGAGGCTGAAATCCACCGTGTCACCACGGTTGTCCGAAACCGCCGGACGCGGATGGTCGAACGGCAACGCCGTCTCCGCGGGCAGATCGGTCAGCGCCTCCCGCCAATACCGTACCTGCGTCCCCAGTGGACTGTCCGGATCGTCCTCACCGCCGAGTAATTCCCGTTGCCACAGCGCGTAATCGGCGTACTG
Source organism: Amycolatopsis ultiminotia (assembly GCF_039536925.1). Taxonomy (NCBI): domain Bacteria; kingdom Bacillati; phylum Actinomycetota; class Actinomycetes; order Pseudonocardiales; family Pseudonocardiaceae; genus Amycolatopsis; species Amycolatopsis ultiminotia. The sequence continues at coordinate 390,092 of NZ_BAAAZN010000005.1, forward strand.
CACCGGCAGCGCCGGCAGGTCCGGGACAACGCCGGAGGCCCGCGCACCGTAGGCCGCCGCCAGATCACCCAGCAGCGGGCCCGCAGACCACTCGTCGGCGGCGATGTGATGCACCAGCACCACCACGACGCACTCGTCCGCGGAAATCCGCAGCACCCACGCGCGGATCGGGATCTCCGCGAACAGATCGAATTCGTACCCGGCAATTTCCTGGAGCCGGCCGGGCAGGTCACCGGATGCGAGGTCAGCCGTGTGCACTTCGGGGTTGCCGGCTTCCAGTACCCGCTGGAAGGGCTTCCCATCGTGCTCGCCGAACACTGTGCGCAGGGTTTCGTGGCGGGCCACGACATCCGCGAGCGCCGCGCGAAATGCGGACACGTCCAGTTCGCCATGCAGCCGCGCCGCGAACGGAATGGTGTACCCGGATCCGAGTCCGTGCAACCGGTCCAGGAACCACAACCGCTGCTGCGCGAACGACAACGGGAGCGATTCGGGTCGTTTCCGCGGTGTCAAGGCGGGACGGCGACCGGCCGGGCCGCCGGCGAGCGAGGCCAGTCCGGACACCGTGGGGTGATCGAACACCGCGCGCATGCTGATGTCCGCGCCGAGCCTCTTCCGCAGCCGCGAGACCAGCCGGATCGCCAGCAGGGAATGCCCGCCCAGCGCGAAGAAGTCGTCCTCCGCACCGACCTCGGGCAGCTGCAGGACCTCGGCGACCGCCGCGGCGACCAGTTCCTCGGCAGGCCCGTTCGGAGCCCGCCCGCCCCGCGCCGGCGCAGCCGGTTCGGGCAACCCGGCGACGTCGAGCTTCCCGTTGCGAGTCAACGGAAACTCGTCCACCGGCAGCAGCAGGGCAGGTACCAGATGCGCGGGCAACCGGTCTGCAAGGTGCGCACGCAGCCCGTCCGGATCGACCGGCGGGGAATGCAGCTCCGCCCGGCCGGCAGCGCCGTCCCGCGACGCAGCCGAACCGCCGGATGCACGACGTGATTCATCCGGACCGGCAGCCGCCCGCACCACATCCGCGCCGGCCGGGACGTAGTAGCCGACCAGCCGGAGCGTGCCGTCCGGGCCGGGGCGGGCCAGTACCTCGGCCGCGGACACCTCGGGGTGCTCGGCAAGTACCGCACGCACTTCGCCCGGTTCGATGCGGAAGCCGCGGATCTGGACCTGCTGGTCGGCACGGCCGAGGTAGTCGAGCACGCCGTCCGGCCGCGCGACCGCCCGGTCGCCGCTTCGGTACAGCCGGGCTCCGGGCGGGCCGAACGGGTCCGCAACGAACCGTTGCGCAGTCAAGCCGGGCTGTCCGAGGTATCCACGCGCGACCCCGGGGCCGCCGACGTAAATCTCCCCCGGCACGCCGGACGGCACCGGCCGCAATGCGTGATCCAGCAGATACATCCGCAGATCCGGCAGCGCCGTGCCGATACCCGAAGCGCGGCCGGGCTGCAGTTCGGTGTGACTGACGTGCACGGTGGTCTCGGTGATCCCGTACATGTTGGCCATCGAGGTACCCGGGTGCCGGAGGAACCACGCTCGCAGCACGGTTTCGTCGAGTGCTTCGCCGCCGAAGATCACCTGCCGCAGCACGAGTCCCGGTTCGGGTTCCTCGTCGTCGGCCCGGCACAGCGCGGCGAACGCGGACGGGGTCTGGTTCAGCACGGTGACCCGCTCGCGCGCGAGCAACCCGAGCAACTCGCGCGGCGACCGACGCACCTCGTCCGGAACCACGACCAGCCGGCCACCGTGGCACAGCGCGCCCCAGATCTCCCACACCGAGAAGTCGAAAGCCGTGGAATGGAACCAGGTCCAGGTGTCCGGTGGGCCGAACCGGAACAGCTCACGCGTGGTGTCGAGCAGCCGCGCGACATTGCGGTGGGTGACGACCACGCCCTTCGGCCTGCCGGTCGAGCCGGAGGTGTAGATGACATAGGCCGCATCAGCAGGGTCGACCTCGACCCCGCCGTACGGGTCGACCTCGCCGCGTAACTCGGCCACGGTGTCGGTCAGGACACGATCGGTGCCCGCGGGCAGCACGTGCTCGGTGGCCCGGTCAGTCACCACGGTCACCGGCCGCGCGTCGACGAGTGTGCCGGCGATGCGGTCGGCCGGGTAGTCCGGATCGATCGGCAAGTAGGCCGCACCGGCGCGAAGCACCGCGAGCAGGGCGACGACGGTGCCCGTGCCCCGCGGCAGCACCACGCCGACCAGGTCCCCACGCCCGGTTCCGCTCGCGGTCAGCGCGGCGGCGAGCTGGGCCGAGCGAGCGTCGAGTTCGGCGTAGGTCAACGACCCGTCGGCGTCGGACACCGCGAGCGCGTCCGGGGTTTCCACGACGTGCGCACGGATGCGTTCCGGCACCGTCGCCACTCGTCCGTCAGCCGAGGGCGATCGCGTCAGCTGGGCTCGTTCACCATCGCTGAGCAGGTCGAACGCGGCCGGCGGCCGGTCCGGGTGCGCGGCGATCCGGGTGAGCAGCCGCACGAGCCGGGCCGCGAGCGTGCTCATCTGCCCGGCGGTGCGGTGGCCGGGCAGGTAGAGCAGGCCCAGTTTCAGCTCCGGACCGGGCTGGGCGATCAGGGTGACCGGATAATGCGTGGCGTCGCTGCCGGTGATGCCGGCGAGCCGGAGCCCGGCACCGGCACCGGCGGTCTCGATCGAATCCGGGTCGACCGGGTAGTTCTCGATCACCACGAGCGTGTCGAACAGCGTCCCGGCGCCCGCGTCCCGCTGGATCTCGGCCAGGCTGACGTGGTGGTGCTCGAGCACTGCGTTCTGCTCGGCCTGCACCCGGCGCAGCAACGTGGTGACCGGCTCGCCGGGCCGGATCCGGACGCGTACCGGAATCGTGTTGACGAACAGCCCGATCATCGATTCGACCCCGGCCAGATCGGTCGGACGACCGGAGACCACGCCACCGAAGACCACATCGTCGCGATCGGTCGACGCACCGAGCACCACCGCCCACGCGGTGTAGAGCAGGTTTCCGAGCGTGACGCCCTGCTGCCGGGCGAGCCGGACGAGCGCCTCGGTGGTCGCGGGGTCCAATACGGTGTCGTGCCGTTGTGGCGCAGCACCGGTCTCTGCGGTACTTCCGCCGGCCAGCAGCGTCGGACCATCCACTCCGGACAGTGCATCGCGCCAGGCCTTGCGGGCTGCGTCGTTGTCCTGTTTGGTCAGCCACGCCAGGTAGTCGCGGTACGGGCGCGGAGTGGGCAACGCGTCCTCGTCGCCGTAGAGAGCAAGGAGTTCACGCACCACCAGCGGCACCGACCAGCCGTCCAGCAGCAGGTGGTGATGGGTCAGCAGCAGCCGGTGCTCCACATCGGACAGCCGGACCAGGGTGAACCGCAGCAACGGCGGGGTACCGGGGTCGAACCGGCGTTCCCGGTCCGCTTCGGACAGTCGAGTCAGCTCGCCGGGCGGCCGGTCGCTCAGATCGACCTCGTGCCACTCCGGTTCCACCTCGGCGGGCACGACCTGCACGATCTGGTCGATCCCCTCGTGCCAGAACGCGGCACGCAGGTTGGGGTGCCTGCGCAGCAGCGCGGCGGCGGCCGCCCGCAACCGCGCGGCGTCCAGCCTGCCGCGCAGGTCCAGGGTGAGCTGCACGGTGTAGCGGTCGGGGCCGGCTTCGGAGTACATCGTGTGGAAGAGCAGGCCCTGCTGCAGGGGTGCCGCGGGCAGGACGTCCTCGATGCGCGACCGCGTGGTCACCGGGTCCTCCAAGTCGTTTCGAGCAGATCGATCTGGTCCTGGCTCAGCGACACCAACGGCAGATCGGACGGGGTGTGCCCGCCCGCGTCCTCGCCCGCGGCGTGCGCGGTGAATCCGTCGAGCGCGGCGAACCAGCGTTCGGTGAGCGCATCGATTTCGCCCGCGCCCCACAGCGCGGGCGCGTAGACCCAGTGCACGGAAAGTTCCGGCCCCGGCAGCACGGACAGGTTGACCGTCAAACCGCTCGCCAGCGCCAGCTCGGGGTCCGCGGTACCGCCGAGCCCGGCCGAGAGCGGTGCCCACGGCTCGTCCGGCGCCGCCGTGGTGTCGCTGCGGCCCAGGTAGTTGAAGGTGATTCCGGCGCCGGGCAGCCTGCCCAGCGCAGCGGAGGTCCGTGGGTTCAGGTACCGCAGCAGGCCGTAGCCGATCCCCTCACCGGGCACGGCGCGGACCGTTTCCTTGACCCGTTTCAACGCCTGCCCCGCGTCCGCCCCGCCGGAGCGGGCGGCGGGCAGGTCGAGTCCGGAGAGGTCGAACCGGACCGGATGCGCGGAGGTGAACCAGCCGACCGTGCGGGACAGGTCGGCGTCCAGATCAGCCGTCCGGCCGTGCCCCTCCACCTCCACCACCACGGATTCCCGGTCGAGCGCGAGGACCAGACCGGCCAGCAGGACCTCGTGCACGCGGGCGTGGAATGCCTCGGTGACCGTGCCGAGCAGTGCTTCGGTGCGTGCCGAAGACATGCTGCGAGTCAACGTCCGGGCGGTACCCATGGTGTCGCGGTGCGGGTCGAGCCGCTTCGGCTCGTGGCCGCGCAGCGTGCTCGTCCAGTGTTCGAGTTCGCCGGATCGCCGGGTTGCTTCGGTGGTGAGCAGGCCCGCCCAGCGCCGCCACGACGTGGGTACCGGATCGAGCACCGGCGTCCGTCCATCGTGCACCGCCGGCCAAGCAGCCGCCAGGTCACCGAGCAGGATGCGCCATGAGACGGCGTCGACCACCAGGTGGTGCAAGACGATCAGCAGCCGGTCGTCGCCGAGCCGGGCGAACCGGGCCGGCACCCCGCCCTCGGGATCGAGGTACGCGGCGGCCCGTGCCACCTCGACGTCCGGTTCGTCCGGAGTGGACACCACCTCGAGGAGGCCGGCGGCCGAGCCAGGGTGTGCCGGGTCGATCCGCAGCTTGTTCTCCTCGAGCCGCGCCCGCAGGACATCGTGCCGTTCCAGCACGGATTGCAGCACCGCAGTCAGTCCACTGTGGTCGATCCCGGCGGGCAGGCGCACGAGCATCGACTGGCAGAAGCGGGTGATCGGCCCGCCACGGTCGAGCAGCCGCAGCATGATCGGAGTCAGCGGGGCCGAACCGACCGCCTCCCGGTCGTCGGTGTGCGTGCCGCCGGTCGCGGTGGCCACTGCGGCGAGTTCGGCGGGTGTGCTGCGCTCGAACACCTGACGCGGCGTGATGCGCAGCCCGGCCGCGCGGGCACGGGCGACCAGCTGGATGGCCAGGATGCTGTCCCCGCCCAGCGGCACGAATCCGTCGTGCACCCCGGCACCGGGCACCTTGAGCAGATCGGCGAACAGCTCGGTCAGCACGCGTTCGCGCTCGTCCCGCGGCAGCGCTCCCCCGGCAGCGGCGGACTGGTCCGGTTCCGGCAGCCGGGCGAGGTCGAGCTTGCCGTTCGGCCCGATCGGCAGCTCCGGCAGTTCGGTGAACACCGCGGGCACCAGGTAGGACGGCAACAGGCGGGTGAGGTGCTCCCGCAGTTCGGCGGAGTCCGGCGCACCTGCCGGTACGACGTAGGCGACCAGCCGCCGGACGCCGGGCACGTCCTCCCGCGGCACCACCGCACACCGGGCGACCGCCGGATGTTCGGCGAGCACGGCTTCCACCTCTCCCGGCTCGATGCGGAAACCGCGGATCTTGACCTGCCGGTCGGCGCGGCCGAGGAATTCCAGTGCGCCGTTCGCGGTCCGCCGGGCGAGGTCGCCGGTGCGGTACAGGCGAGCCCCGTCCGGTGCGGCCACGAACCGTTCCGCAGTCAGCGCCGGCCTGCCGAGGTAACCCCGAGCCAGCTGCGCGCCGCCGAGGTAGATCTCCCCCGGTACGCCGTCGGGCACCGGCCGCAGCCCGGAATCGAGCAGCAGCACGCGAACGTTCGGCACCGGCCCGCCGAGGACCGGCACCTCGCCGTCGCCGGCCCTGGCACTGAGGACATCCACTGTGGACTCCGCCGGACCGTAGAGGTTCACGCCGGTGGTGTCCGAGGCCGCCACCCGGTCCCACAACGCGGTCGGCAGCGCTTCCCCGCCGAACGCGATCAACCTCGGGCGATACCGTCCGTTCTCCAGCAAACCGGTGTCCAGCAAGGGTTCGACCTGCGACGGCGTTGCCTGGAACACGTCGATGCGGTGTTCGGCAAACGCGGCCGCGAGCAGCTCCGGGTCCCGGCGCTCGATCTCACCGATCAGGTGCAGTTCGTGCCCGGCGAGCATCCACAGCAGCGGGTTTATCGCCGCATCAAAGGAGAACGACGCCAGATGCGCGACACGCAGCCGTCCGGCACCGGCCCGCGCGAACAGCGTCCGGTGATGTCCGGCGTACAGGTTCGCCAACGCGCCCACCGGGACCGCAACGCCCTTGGGCCGTCCGGTCGAGCCGGAGGTGTAGACGACGTAGGCCAGTGCATCCGGTGCCGGAAGCGGGCGATCCGGCAACGGAGGTGCCGGCTCGTCGTCGGTCATCCGCAGCACCGGAACGGTCGACGGCATTTCCCCGGTGGTCACCACCAGTGCGGGCGCGGCATCGGACAGCATGAATTCGACCCGTTCGGCCGGGTAGTCCGGATCGACCGGCAGGAACGCCGCACCGGTCATCGCCACCGCGAACACCGCGATCACGTAGTCCGCCGAACGAGGCAACAGCAGCGCGACGAGCTTTTCCGGCCCGACGCCCCGAACGGCCAGACGAGCGGCCACCTCGCGCGCCCGGCGGTCCAGCTCCGCGTAGCTCAGCCGTTCCTCACCGGAGACGAGCGCGACGTCGTCGGGCTGGGTCCGCACACGCTCGGCGAGCAGTTGCGCCAACCCGGTCTGCGGCACAGCCAGCTCCGGCCCGCGAGTCTCGGCGGGCGCGTCGAGCACGATGTCCCGCACCGGCGTACCGGCGACGAAATGGCCGAGCACCACGCGCAGGCTGTCGGCGAGGAACCGGGCCTGCTCCGGCGGGACCAGGTCGAGCCGGTGTTTCACCAGGATCCGCAGACCGGCTCCGCTCGGGGCGACGAGCACACTGACCGGATAGTGCGTGGCGTCCTGACCGGTCACACCGGACACGGACAGCCCGGCCGCGCTGCGTCCGGCGGCCGGGTCGACCGGGTAGTTCTCCACCACCAGCAGGGTGTCGAACAGCTCGCCGATGCCCGCCGCACGCTGGATGTCGCCGAGGCCGAGATGCTGGTGCGCAAGCAGTCCGGCCTGTTCGCGGTGCACCCGGCCGAGCAGTTCGGCGGCCGTGTCGCGTTCACCGAGCCGGATCCGCACCGGCACCGTGTTCACGAACAGCCCGATCATCGACTCGACCCCGGCGAGTTCACCGGGCCGCCCGGACACGACGGTGCCGAACACGACGTCCGTGGTCCCGGTCAGCCTGCCGAGGGCCAGCGCCCAGGCCGCCTGCAGCACGGTGCTGAGCGTGACCCCGCACTGCCGGGCGAGGGCGGTCAGCGCCGTGGTGTCCGGGACCGTCAGCTCGGTCTCCGCGGGCACCTCCGGCGGACGGGCCGGGTCCGGGGCGGCCAGCAGGGTGGGCGAAGCCAGGCCCGCAAACGCTTGCGCCCACGCCTCGCGAACCGCGTCGGTGTCCTGACCGGCGAGCCACCCGAGGTAGTCGTGGTAAGGCCGGCGCGGCGGGACCGATTCGCCTGCGTAACGGCTGAGCAGCTCGCCCACGATGAGCGGGTTCGACCAGCCGTCGGTGATCAGGTGGTGGCTGGTCAGCACCAGCCGGTGCTCGTCCGGCCCCAGCGTGACGAGCAGGAACCGCAACAGCGGGCCGGTTTCCGGGTCGAACCGTTCGGCGCGGTCGGCGGCGAGCAGCTGGTCCAGCTCCGCCTCGGTCGCGGTACCGGTCCGCCAGCCGGGGTCGGGCCGGGGCGGGATCACCGCGACCGTGGTGCCCGAAGCCAGCTGCCGGAACGTCGTCCGCAACGCCGGGTGCGCGGCTGTCAGCGCCCGTGCCGCGTCGTGCAGCCGCTCGGCGTCGACCGGACCACGCAAGGAGAGCACCAGCTGCACGGTGTAGACGTCCGGCGCGACAGTCTCTTCGCCGTCGAACAGCGCGTGAAACAGCAGGCCGCGCTGCAACGGCGTCAACGGCCACACCTCGGCCCGCTCCGGCACCACCGGATGCAGTTCGGCCGCCTCGTCGTCGGTCAACGCCACCATCGGGAAGTCCGCCGGGCCACGGCCGGCGGGCACCTCGGCGAGGGTCGCCAGTGCGGCGAACCAGCCATCGGCCAGCTGCGCCACCTCGGTTTCGGTCAGCAGCGCGCCGGGATAGGACCAGCGGACCCGCAACACCGGACCAGCCGGGGTATCCACTGTGGACGCGTTGATGTCGAGCACCGCCGCGGCGGCAAGGCTTTCCGGCACACCGTCGCCTGCCCCGGGTTCCGGCGCGGGCGACCAGTCGGCCCCGGTTCCGCCGCCGACGCGGCCGAGGTAGTTGAACGAGATCTGTGGTGCGGTCGCCAAACCCGGTTCCTCGTGCAGGTAGCGCAGCACACCGAACCCGCTGCCGCCGTGGGGAACCGCCCGCAGCCGCGCCTTGACCCGGTCGACCACGCGGGCGACGTCCAGCCCCTGCAGATCGAAAGTCACCGGGTACAGGCTGGTGAACCAGCCCACCGTCCGGGTGAGGTCGAGTTCGCCGTCTCGTCCGTGTCCCTCGACGGCAATCCGCACCGGTGCGTCGCCGCCCCGCCATTGCGCAACAGCGAGAGCCAACGCGGACAGCAGCACTTCCGGCAGCCGCGCGTGCCATGCCGTCGGGACCGTGGTCAGTACCTCGGTGGTTCGTTCGGCGGTCAGCTCCCGCCACAGGTGCTCGACAGTGTCGGTGGTGTCCCTTGCCGGGTCGAGCGGCCGCCGTCCCAGCGGTTCTTCCGACCCGACCTGGTCGAGCCAGAACGGCAGCTCCGCGGAGAAGTCCAGGCGGGACAGGGACTCCGCCCATTCGCGATAGGACACCGGCACGGGTGCGAGCGCATCGGCTGCGGCCGCGTCCGCCAGGTCGCCGAGCAGAATCCGCCAGGAAACACCGTCCACGACCAGGTGGTGCGCGACCATGAGCAGCCGCCCGGGTTGCGCACCCCGATCGAGCCAGACGAACCGGATCATCGCACCGGCCGCCGGGTCCAATTCGGACAGTGCGGTGGTGTGTTCGGCGGCGACCAGTTCCGTCAGGTCCGCACCGGCGGATTCGACTCGGCGGAGTGCCGGTTCTGCGGTGTCCGGTACCACCAGGGTCCCGTCGTCGCCGAGCCGGGCACGGAGAAGATCGTGCCTGCTGAGCAATGTGGACAGTAGTTCCCGCAGCCGGTCGAAGGTCAGGCCGGCCGGGGTGTACGCGACGGCGTGCTGGGCGAACCCGCGCGAATCGCCGCCGCGGCCTTCCAGCCACCGTCCCATCGGCGTCGCGGGGACGATGCCGGTGCCGGTTCCACCGGCGTGCACGACATCCACCGGAGTAGCCACAGCCGCCAGCTCGGCCATCGTGGCGTGCTCGAACACCTCCCGCGGACGCACCGACAATCCCGCCGTCCTGGCCCGGCTGACCAGCTGGATCGAGACGATGCTGTCGCCACCCAGCGCGAAGAAATTGTCGTCCAGGCCGACGTTTTCCACACCGAGCAGCTCGGCGACGATTCCGGTCAACGCCTTCTCCGCAGCCGAAACCGGCGGCCGGTACTCGGTCCCGGAGCGGGCAGGCGCAGGCAATGCGGCCCGGTCGAGCTTCCCCGTCGGCCCGAGCGGCAACGCGGGCAGCACGACGATCGCAGACGGCACCAGGTAGTCCGGCAGCACGCTCGTCGCGTGCGTCCGCACGGCCTCGCCGTCCAGCTGCTCTTCCGGCTGCGGAACGACGTAGCCGACCAGGCGCCGTTCGCCCGGGACGTCTTCGCGCACGACGACCGCGCACGTCGCCACCCCAGGGGCGGTCCGCAGTACCGCCTCCACCTCGCCGGGTTCGATCCGGAATCCGCGGAGCTTGACCTGATCGTCGGAGCGGCCGAGGAACTCCAGCTCGCCGTCTTCGCGCCAGCGGACCAGGTCTCCGGTGCGGTACATCCGCCCGCCGCGGAACGGGTCGGCGACGAACCGTTGCGCGGTCAGCGCAGGTTGCCCCAGATATCCCCGTGCCAGCCGGGCACCGCCGAGGTACAGCTCACCGGCGACGCCCGGCGGGACCGGAGCGAGAGCGGCGTCGAGCACGTAGACCACGGTCCCGCCCATCGGCCGGCCGATCGCCGGAGCCGAACCCGGTTCGTCCGGGGCGCGCCAGGCCGTGGCGTAGACGGTCGCCTCAGTGGGTCCGTACGCGTTGAGCACTTCCGCATCGGGCAGTACCTCGCGGATCTCTCGCAGCAGCCCCGAAGACAGCGCCTCGCCCGCGGGCACCACGAGCCCGGTCTTCAACCGGAGATCCGCGGTGCCGAGCAATGCCTCCAGCACCGACGGCACTCCGCTGATCGTGCTCGGCGTCCAGCTGCGGTCCGGATTCCGCGCCGGTTCCAGCAGGTCGACGGTCAGCTCCAGGGCACCTCCGCCCAGCAGTGGCGCGAAGATCTCGAAGACCGAGACGTCGAAGTTGAGCGAGGTCGTGGCGAGCATCCGGCTGAGTGCCGCGGTCCCGAGTTCGGCCTGTGCCCAGGCCGCGAGCCTGACCACCGCGTGCTGCGGCACCACGACGCCCTTCGGCCGCCCGGTGGAGCCGGAGGTGTAGATCGCGTACGCCGGGTGCTGCGGTGCCGCCCGGTGGCCGAGGTCGTGTCCGGGACCGGGTCCGTCGCTCGGCCGCAGCACCGGGCAGCCGGCCGACAACGGCGGATCGGCCCGGTCGGTGAGCACCAGTACCGGCTTGGCGTCCTCGATCATGAACGCCAGCCGCTGCGCCGGATAGGCCGGGTCGAGCGGCAGGTACGCAGCCCCCGACTTGAGCACGGCGAGGATCGCGACCACCAGTTCCGCCGTGCGATCGAGGCAGAGCCCGACGAACCGTTCCGGTCCGGCCCCGTGGCCAACGAGAACGCGAGCGAGCCGGTTGGCGCGCGCGTTGAGTTCGCGGTAAGTCAGCGATCCTTCCGCAGCCAGAACTGCCGGTGCTTCCGGTTGCCGCGCGGCGACACGCTCGAACACCGCGGCGATGGTTTCCTCGGTTTCCCCGACGGCGGCACCGGGCGGCCCCGCCCAGGAACCGAGCACTCGCTGTCGTTCGTCGTCGGTGAGCAAGTCGAAGCGGGACATCGGGGCGTCCGGCTCGGCGAGCATCGCGGTCAGCAAGGCCTGCCAGCGGCCGGCGAGCGAGGCGGCGGTGCCCGGCGTGAACAGGTCGGCGTCGGTGACCACCGCACCCCGGATTCCGCCGCCATCGTCGACCACCGCGAAGGTCAGGTCGAACTTCGCCGTTCCGGTGTCGATCAGGTCCAGGTCCGTGCTGAGCCCCGGCAGGTCGAGCGGACGGGAATCGCGCCGCTGGTAGGAGACCAGCACCTGGAACAGCGGATGCCGCGACCTCGACCGTACCGGCCGCAGTTCGTCGACCAGCTGCTCGAACGGCACCGCGGAGTGCTCGAGCGCGTCCAGCACGGTCCGCCGGGTACGGCCGGTCAGCTCGGTCAGGCTGGGATCGCCGCTGAGGTCGGTGCGCAGCACCAGGGTGTTGACGAAGAACCCGACCAGCTCACCCAGCGCGTCCTCGTCGCGGCCCGCCACCGGGGTGCCGACCGGGATGTCCGTTCCGGCACCGAGCTTCGCGAGCAACGCGGCCACCAGTGACTGGCACACCATGAACACACTGGCGCCGGTGTGCTCGGCGAACTCGCGCAACCGGCTCGAAAGCCCGGCCGACAGCCGGAATTCGCCGGTTTCGCCGCGATAACCGGGAGTGTCCGGACGGGACCGGGCGTAGGGCAGATCGAGTTCTTCCGGCAGCCCGGCCAGCCGTTCGCGCCAGTACCGGACCTGACCGGCGAGCACGCTGCCCGGATCGGCCGCGTCGCCGAGCACTTTCCGTTGCCAGATCGCGTAATCGGCGTAGTGCACCGGCAGCGGCAGCCACTCCGGCGCCGAACCGCGCAACCGGGCGCGGTAAGCGCTCGCCAGATCGTCGGCCAGCGGGCGCAACGACCATTCGTCCGCGGCGATGTGGTGCACCACGAGCAGCAACGTGTGCTCGTCCGCACCGGTGCGGAACAGATGTACCCGTACCGGAGGCTCGTCGTTCAGGGGAACCGGTATCCGAGCGGCTTCCGCCGGTTCACCATCCGATTCGGACAGCTCCAGGTGCACATCGGACAGTACATGCTGGCGAGGAACGCCACCGTCCGCGGGGAACACCGTACGCAGGCTTTCGTGGCGCTGCACGAGATCGTTCACCGCCGCGGTCAAAGCGGCTCGGTCGAGCTCACCGGACAGCCGTAGCACCACGGGCACGTTGTAGGCCGGGTTGTCCCCTTCGAGCTGATGCAGGAACCACAAACGCTGCTGGGCGAAAGACAACGGGACCGCAGCCGGTCGAGGACCGGCAGCCAGCCGTGGCCGTTCCTGCGCACCGCCGCCGATCTGCCGCGCGAGTTCGGCGGCAGTCGGTGCTTCGAACACGGTGCGGACACTGATCTCCGCGCCGGTAGCGGCACGGACCCGGGACACCAGGCGAATGGCGAGCAGAGAATGTCCGCCGACCGCAAAGAAGTTGTCGTCGACGCCGATCTCCGCCACATCGAGCAACTCCGCGAACAACCGGCACAGCAGCTTCTCGCCGTCGGTACGCGCGGCAACGGACGCAGGCGGCCCGGCCGAGGGCTCCGGCAACGCGGCGCGGTCCAGCTTTCCGTTACCGGTCAACGGGAAAGCCGGCATCGGCACGAACGCACCCGGCACGAGATGCGGTGCCAAGGTGGCGCGGGCGTACTCCGCCAGCGACTCGACGTCGGCCGTTCCGGTCACGTAGGCGACCAGCCGGTCCGGCCGGGCCAGCACCACTGCGCCGGTCACGTCCGGGTGGTTCGCCAGCGCGACCTCGACTTCACCGGGCTCGATGCGGTAGCCGCGGATCTTGACCTGGGCGTCGGTACGGCCGACGAAGACCAATGTCCCGTCCGCCCGGCGCCGGGCGAGGTCTCCGGTGCGGTAACAGCGCGCGCCGGGCTCGCCGAACGGATCGGCGACAAACCGTTGTGCGGTAAGGCCGGGTTCCCCGAGATAACCGCGGGCCAGCCCGGCACCGGCCAGATACAGCTCGCCCGTGACACCGGCAGGTACCGGCTGCAGAGCTGCGTCCAGCAGATACGCGCGCATGCCGTCGAGCGGCCTGCCGATCGGACTGACCGACTGCGGCGGCTGGTCCATGGCGTGCGCGGTGGCGAACGTCGTCGTCTCGGTCGGGCCGTAGCCGTTCACCACGGTGGGCACGGTGTTCAGCACTGCACGTACCGCGGCGGGCGGCACGACGTCACCGCCGGTCCAGACTTCCCGCACGCCGTGCAAAGCGTCCGGCATCTCCTCGGCGACCACGGTGAACAGCCCCGCGGTCAGCCACAGCGAGGTCACGCCGTGCCGGGCGATGAGATCCCGCAACGACGGCGGATCGAGTTGCCCGTCCGGCGCGACGACGACCCGTCCGCCGGACAGCAGCGGAACCCACAGCTCGTAGGTCGCCGCGTCGAAGGAATAGGGCGAGTGCAGCAACACCCGTTCCTGGGCACCGCCGGCGAAGCGGTGGTCCGTGGCCAGCGCGCTGATCTCGCGGCCGGTCACCGCAACGCCCTTGGGCACGCCGGTGGATCCGGAGGTGAACATGACGTACGCCAGCCGTGCCGGATCCGGTTGCGGCAGGTCCCCGTCCGGTCCGGGCTCGTCGAGGCGCAGCACCGGGACCTCGTCGGCTACGGACCCGTTGTCGCTCACTACCAGCACGGCTCCGGCGGACCGCAACAACGCCGCGATCCGGGCGGCAGGCAGACCGGCCTGGAGCGGCAGATAAGCGGCCCCGGCACGCACCACCGCCAACGTCGCGACCACGAGATCCACGCTGCGTGGCAACGCCAAGGCCACCACGGTCTCCGGCCGCGCACCCGCCGCGGACAACCGCTTTGCCGCTGCGGTGACCCGTGCATCCAACTCCGCGTAGGTCACCGTGGTCTCGCCCTGTACCAGGGCAATCGAGTCCGGCGTGCGCACAGCCTGCTCCTGGAACAGCTCGTCCGGCGCGCGGGACGAACCCGGCTCAGTACCGGCCGGGAGGGCTTCGGCCAGTTCCCCGTCGGTGAGCAGCGGGATCGACCCGATCCGGAGGTCCGGGCCGGCCACCGCGGTTTCCAGGAACCGGCTCAGATACCGGCCGAACCGTTCGATGTCGGCCGCGTCGAACAGCGCGGTGCGGTAGTTCAGGGTGATTCCGGCCTGCTCGTGCTGAGTGGTGAACACCAGGGTCAGGTCGAATTTCGCGGTCGCGGTGCGCAGTGGGAACGGTTCTGCAGCCAGCTCGCCCCAGGCAGGTGTGCTGACCGCGTCGCGGTGCACCAGCAGCACCCGCGGAACGGGCGCGGCCGGGTCCGCGCGACGCAGGCCGAGGGTGTCGACGAGGTGGTCCAGCGGGACGTCCTGGTGTGCGTAGGCGGCCAGGTCGGTGTCCCGGATCCGGCTCAGCAGTTCGCCGAATGTCGGGTTGCCGGTGAGGTCGGTGCGCAGCAGGAGCGTGGTGACGAAGAACCCGACCAGCCCGTCGAGTGCGGCGTCGGAACGGCCCGCGGTGACCGTGCCCAGCGGCAGGTCGGTACCGGCGCCCAGCCGCATGAGCACCGCGGCGGTCGCTGCTCGCAACACCATGAACGGGGTGGTCGCCGTCATCGCGGCCAGCTGACGAATGCCGCGGGTGGCGGTCTCGGACAGGGCCAGATCGTGGTAACCGCCTTCGTTCCCGGTGCCGGACCGGGCAAACGGCAGATCGTGGTCCACCGGCAGTTCGGCGAGCGTGCCGGTCCAGTAGCCGGTCTGGGTTTCCAGTACCTCGTCGAGCACCTCGCGGTGCCAGAGCGCGTAATCGGCGTACTGGACCGGCAACGGCGGCCAGTCCGGCACGCCGCCGGGTGCCCGCGCGGTGTACGCCCGCGCCAGATCACCCAGCAACGGACCCATCGACCACTCGTCACAGGCGATGTGGTGCACCACGATCAGCAGCAGGTGTTCCGATCCCCGGTGCCACAACCAGATCCGCACCGGCAGTTCGGTCTCCAGCTCGAACCGTCGCGCAGCGGCCGCTTCCGGGGACACCTCCGGCTCGGCGAAGCACCGCTCGGCCAACTCGCGGTCGGCCGGAAGTACCTGCTGGTACGGCACTCCGTCACGGGTCGGGTAGATCGTGCGGAGGACCTCGTGCCGCGCGAGCACGTCCGCGACCGCGGCCCGCAGCGCCGCCTCGTCGAGCTGGCCACGCAGGCGGATGCCCACCGGAACGTTGTAGGCGGCGCCGCCGTCGAGCCGGTCGGCCAGCCAAAGCCGTTGTTGCGCGGGGGAAAGCGGGATCTCCCGCGGCCGGTCCGCCGGACGCAGCGCGGCCCTGGCCGGGGTGGCGCGCCCCGCCGCGGCGAGGTCACGCACGGTCGGCGAGGTGAACACTTCCCGCAGCGCGATCTCCACCCCCAGCTCCGCGCGGGCCTTGGTGATCAGCTTCGTGGCAAGCAGGGAATGCCCGCCCAGCGCGAAGAAATCGTCGTCGATGCCGACCCCCGGCACGCCGAGTACGTCGCCGACGAGACGGCACAGCGCGGCTTCCACCGGCGTCCGCGCCTGCGTACCACCCACCATCGCGGTGCGATCCGGCGCCGGCAGCGCTCTCCGGTCGACCTTCTGGTTGGGCAGCAACGGCAGTGCCTCCAGCACCACGAATGCCGCAGGCACCTGATGCGCGGGCAACCGGCCCGCGGCGTGCCGACGCAACTGCGCCGGTTCCGCGCCGAGCCCCGGCGACGGCACGACGTAGCAGACCAGCTGCCGTCCACCCGCACCGTCGTCGGTCGCGATCACCACCGCTTCGGCCACCGTGGGATCGGCCAGTACCACGGCCTCGACCTCGGCCGGTTCCACGCGGAAGCCACGGATCTTGACCTGGTCGTCGATCCGGCCCAGCATTTCGAGCCGGCCGTCGCCGGTCCACCGCACCAGATCGCCGGTGCGGTACATCCGCGCGCCGGCCGGGCCGAACGGATCGGCGACGAACCGGGTCGCGGACAGTCCCGCCTGACGGAGGTACCCGCGGGCGAGACCGGCGCCGCCGAGGTACAGCTCTCCGGCCACCCCCGGGGCAACCGGCCGAAGCACGGAATCCAGCACGTAGGCCACTTTGTCCACGTCCGGCTGTCCGATCGCGACAGTGCCGGTGGTGAACCCGCGTGGACAGGTCCACAGCGTGGAGTTGACCGTCGATTCGGTGGGTCCGTAGGCGTTGAACATCGGGTGGTCCGCGGACCAGCGCGCGAACAGCGTCGGCGGGCAGTGGTCCGCGCCGACGATCACCGTCATCCCGGCGGGCAGGCTGCCCTCGGGCACCGTGCTGAGCGCCGAGGGCGGCACGTCGATGTGGGTCAGCCGGTGCCGGGTGACGAACTCGGCCAGCTCGGCGCCCAGCCGTTGCTCCGCGGGTACCACCGCGAGCGCGCCACCGGAGAACACGCTCATCGCCAGTTCGGAGAACATCATGTCGAAACTCGGCGACGCGAACTGCAGATGCCGGGTACCCGGCCCGGCGGTCACCGTGCTGTCCCAGGTTTCCACGAGCCCGGTCAGGCCCTCGTGCGTGGACACCACGGCCTTCGGCCTGCCGGTCGAGCCGGAGGTGTAGATCAGGTACGCGGCGTGCGCGGGCCGCAGCGGCGCGCGGCGGTCCACATCGGACGGATCGGTCGCCGGCCGGCTCGCCGCCGCTGCACTGGTCGTCTCGTCGTCGAGGACGAGGACGGGTACGCCGGCAGGGGCGCTGTGCAGGCTCGCGCGGTCGGTCACGACCAGCACCGGCCGGGCGTCGCCGAGTACGAAAGCCACGCGTTCGGCCGGATAGTCCGGGTCCACCGGCAGATACACCGCACCCGCCTTGAGCACCGCCAGCAGGCTCACCACGACCTCGGGCGAGCGGGGCAGCAACACCGCCACCGGCTGTTCCGGACCGGCGCCACGGGCGATCAGCTCGTGCGCGAGGCGGTTCGCCCGCTCGTTCAGCTCGCGGTAGGACAGCTCGTGCTCGTCGTCGATCAGCGCGGGTGCGTCCGGGGCTCGCACGACCTGTCGTTCGAAGATCGCCGGTGCGGTTTCCGGACGCAGTCCGACCTGCCGGCCGGGCCGCAACGCGCTTCGCTGCTCTTCAGCGGACAGCACCTCGATCGCCGAGAGGCGACGGTGCGGTGCGGCGGCCACTTCCGCCAGTAGTGTGCCCAGCCAGCGCGCGATCGACTCGACCGTGCCGGGCTCGAACAGTTCGGTGCTGTACTCGATTTCCGCCTGCAGACCGGCGCCTTCGGTGAACGCGAACGCAAGATCGAACTTCGCCGTGCCGGTCCGGACCAGCTCACGGCGCACGGCCAGCCCGGCGAACTCGGCGGAACCCGCGTCCTCGGTACGCAGATCGAGCAAGACCTGGAACAGCGGATGCCGGCCGGCCACGCGGGCCGGGTTGAGCTCCTCGACCAGCCGCGCGAACGGCAGATCCTGATCGGCCAGCGCAGCGAGGTCGGTGTCCCGGACCCGGGCGAGCAGCTCGGTGAACGTCGGGTTGCCCGCGGTGTCCGTGCGCAGCACGAGCGGGTTGACGAAGAAGCCGGTCACGGTGTCGAGCGCGGCATCCGTCCGGCCCGCCGACGGGACCCCGATCGGCAGGTCCGTGCCCGCGCCGAGCCGGGTCAGCACGGCGGCGAGGGCAGCGTGCAGCAGCATGAACAGGCTGACGCCCTCGACCGCGGCCAGCGCACGGAGACGTTCGTGCACCGCCGGTGCCACGGCGAAGGCCAACGCAGCGCCTGCCCCGGTGGGCGACGACGGGCGCGGACGGTCGGCCGGGAGCGCGATCTCGTCCGGCAGCCCGGCAAGCCGGTCCCGCCAGTGCGCCAGCTGCCGGGCCCCGGTCGAGTCCGGGTCGTCCGGCGAGCCGATCAGCTCGTTCTGCCAGAGCGTCGCGTCGAGGTAGCTGGGGCCCTCGGCGCCCCACGCCGGTTCTTCGCCCGCTCGACGTGCAGCGTAAGCAACAGCGAGGTCCGCGACGAGCACGTCCAGCGACCACTCGTCGGCAACGATGTGGTGCAGCAGCACGAGCAGCGTGTGCTCGCCGTTCTCCTCACGGTGCAGCTCGAAGCGCACCGGCGGTTCCGGCCCGAGGTCGAACGTCTGCCGCGCGTGCTCGGGCAACAGCCCGGACGGGTAGCTGACCAGCTCCGGCCCGTCGGTCAGCACCTGCCGGACGGAGGTGATCTCGCCGTCGCCCGGGTCGAACCCGATGCGCAGGCTCGCGTGGCGGCCCACGACGTCACGTACCGCGGCGGCCAGCGCGTCGGTGTCCAGTGCCCCGGACAGGTGCAGCACGAGCGGCACGTTGTAGGTCGGGGTGGGGCCGGAAAGCCGGTGCAGGAACCACAATTGCCGCTGCGCGAACGACAACGGCACCGGTCCGGCACCCGCCGCACCGGCACGCAGGGACGGCCGGGGCACGGTGTGCTCGCCCAGCGCGCGGGCGAGCCCGGCCGGAGTCGGGGTGTCGAAGACCGCGCGCACCGGTACTTCGGCATCCAGCACCGACCGCAACCGCGCGACGAGCCGCATCGCGGACAGCGAATGCCCACCGAGGGCGAAGAAATCGTCGTGTACGCCGACGCTTGCCGTGTTCAGCACCTCGGCGTACAGCCCGCACAGCACCTGTTCGTCCGGGGTCGCGCCGGTCGTCTCCGCGGAACCGCCGGGCCCAGGTTCGGGCAGCGCGGCCCGGTCGACCTTTCCGTTGGGAGTCAACGGAAACTCGTCGAGCACTGCCAGCAACGACGGAACCAGGTACTCCGGCAGAGTCTCGCCGACCGCCTGCCGGACCGCCTCCGGATCGAGACCGGCTCCCGGTTCGGCGACCAGGTAGCCGACGAGCCGCGGACCGAACGCGACCACCACCGCTCGCGAAACCCCCGGCTGGGCCAGCAGCGCGGCTTCCACCTCGCCCGGCTCGACCCGGAAGCCCCGCACCTTGATCTGGTGGTCCGCCCGGCCGAGTACCTCGGTCACGCCGTCGGCACGCACCCGCGCGAGATCGCCGGTGCGGTACCACACCGAGCCTCCGGCACCGGCCACGAATCGCTGCGCGGTCAGACCGGGCCGGTTCAGATACCCGAGCGCTACTCCGTCCCCGGCGAGGTACAGCTCCCCGGTGGCGCCGATCGGCGTGTCCTGCAGAGCGCCGTCGAGTACCCGCAGGCGAGTGTTCAGCACCCCACGCCCGATCGGCGGATCCTCCCCACGGACCGCCGGAGAAAGCTGCCAGACGGCCGACCAGATCGTGGTTTCCGTTGGCCCGTAAAGATTCGTCACGTCGGCACCGGCCTCGTGCAGCCGGTCGGCCAGTGCGCCGGGCAGCCGCTCGCCGCCCACGAGCGCGCGCAATCCACGCAACGACTGCGGAGCGTGCTCCGCCAGCGCAGTCCACAACGACGGGGTCGCCTGCATGACCTCGGCACCGCTCTCGCTGAGCAGCCGGGAAAGCAGCGCCGGGTCCCGGACCTGGTCACGGTCGGCGAGCACCACCGTCGCTCCGCTGACCAACGGCAGGAACAGCTCCAGTGCGGCGATGTCGAAGCCAACGGTGGTCACCGCCAGCAGCCGTTCCCCCGCCCGCACCGGCACTTCGGCACTCATCGCGTGCAGGAAGTTGACCAGGTTCGCGGACGAAACCACGACCCCCTTGGGCCTGCCCGTCGAACCGGAGGTGTAGATGACGTAGGCGGGCTGCTGCGGGTTCGGCTCGACCGCTCGGAACGGCGCCGCGGCAGCCGGCTCCGGCGGCGCCAGCAATGCCGTTCCCGCCGGCACCGCGAGCTCGGCGTGCTCGGACGTGAGAACGACCGCGGGCCGGGCGTCGGCGAGCATCATCTCCAGCCGTGGCCGCGGAAAGTCCGGGTCGAGCGGCAGGTAGGCCGCGCCGGTCCGGGTCACCGCGAGCAACGCGGCCACGAGGTCGGCGTTGCGCGGCAACAGCACGGCAACCAGCTGTCCTGGTCCGGCTCCGTGCGTGGCCAGTGCATGCGAGAGCTGGTCGACGCGGGCGGAAAGCTCGCGATAGGACAGTCGATCGGCACCGGCGACCAACGCCGTCGCTTCGGGGTCCGCCGCGACCTGCCGGTCGACCATCGCGGCGAGACCGTCGTACGGGATCTGCCGTACCGGGCCGTCGGAGCCGGCCGGGAGTTCACCGTGCACGGTCCCGGGCAGCGATCCGAGGCGGACGTCCGGAGTGCGGAAACCGCTGAGCAGTTCGCTGAACGCCCGCAGGTGGGTCTCCAGCTCCTCCGCACGGTAGACGTCCGGGTTGCCGTCGACCTGCACGAGCAGCGTGTCGTCCGGGGAACGGCTGACCGTCAGCGAAAGGTCCTCCACCGCCCCTGCTGCCAGGTACCGCGACCGGCCGCGGCAGGTGCCGAAGTCGAGTTCGGCGTCGAACGGCTTGATGTTGATCCACGGGCCGGTCAGCCGCCGCCCCGTGCCCAGCCGCCGGAGATCCCGGCGGATGTCCTCACCGCGGTAACGCTGGTGCGGCCGCGTGGCACGCAGCTCGGCGCGGACCGCGGCGACCAGCTCACCGGCGCCGGTCCACGGCCGGGTGGCCAGCCGCAGCGGCAGCACGTTCACCGTGCTCGCCGGCACCCGCGCCGCCACCGAACCCATCCGGCCCATCACCGGGAGCCCGAGAACCACCTCGTCCGCGCCGGTCCGCCGGTGCAGATACGCCGCAGCGGCCGCCATCAGCACCTCGGCCCAGGTGGCCTTCGTATCCCGGGCGAAAGCGTCGACCTGCCGGAGCACGGCGCCGTCCAGGCTGTGCTCGGCCCGGACGAACGAATGCGCGGCAGGTGCGGTCCGGTCGCCCAGCACCGGAACCTCGCCGAGGCCGGCGAGCCGATCCGTCCAGAACTCCCGATCCGCCTGGTACCGGGTCGATTCGGCGTAGGCGAGGTCCTCGGCCACCAGATCGCCGAACGGGGCGAACGGAGACGGCGGCACCGGCTCACCGTGCCACAGCGTGCGGTACACCTCGGCAACTCGCCGCGACACCATGGCGAATCCGTAGGCATCGAGCAGGACGTGGTGAAACCGCTGGAACCACAGGTACCGCGTGTCCCCGACCCGCAGCAGCGCCTGGGTGCACAACCGGTCACCGGTGAGCCGGGCCGGCCACGCAACATCCGCCCGCATCCACTCGTGCGCGGCCAGGGCCGGGTCCGGCCGATCACGGAAGTCCAGGATCTGCAACGGATTCTCGTCGAGCGGCAGCACCCGCTGCACCGGCTCGCCGTCCCCGGAGAACCGGACCCGCAGCCCGTCGGCCTCTTCCAGCACCTGCCGCACCGCCGCGGCGAACACCGGCTCCGCCAGTTCGCCGGTGAGCTCGACGTATTCGGCGGTGTTGTAGGTCGGGTTGTCCTCGTCCACGTGCTGCGCACGCCAGATCCCGGTCTGCGCCCGGGTCAGCGGCCGCGCGGTGGACTCGGTTTCGTTCGTGGGCACCAAGATCCCCCGGCTTCTCGTCGGTCAGGAGTGGTGGCCGCCGCCGGCCATGCCACCGCCGTTGTGCGGGTCCATCCGCAGCACCTCCGGCGGCATCACCACGAAGGGGCGCATCATCGTCATGTCCTCGTGCTCGTAGGTGTGGCAGTGGTAGACGTAGCGCCCGCTGACCCCGGCGAACCGCGGTGCGATGGTGACCTTCTGCCCCGGCCACATCTGCACCACGTCCTTCCAGGCCTGCTCCCCCGCCGGGATCTGCTCGACCTGCACCCGTTTGATCGGGGTGGCCGTACCGCCGCCCCAGCTCACCCCGTCCGCGAGCTTGAAGTACCGGAACCCGCTGACGTCCCACTTCTCCTTGCCCAGCACCTGGAACGAGCAGGCGTGCAGGTGCATCGGATGCGGAAACGCACCGGCCTCGGGCTCCACGTTGTAGAACGTCCAGCGTTCCCAGCTGTCCCGCGTGACGGTGAACTGCACCGCGTCCGATGGCATCGAAGCCACCCGGCGATAGGTGACCACACTGCCGTCGTCCTGCTGGATCTGCACGATCCCGTCGACCGGCAATGGCCCCTTCGGCGCTTCGGTGCGTTCCATCTCCCACAACTGCGCGTCCGGCGGCGAAACCGGGGTGGCCACCACCACCCGCTCCGGCACCGATTTCAGGTCCGCGTCGGTGACCCGCCGGAACGACGGGGAAACCTTGGCAGGCAACCGGAACGGATCGTGCACCGGCGCACCGCCGACGCGGAACTCCAGCACCCACGGCACCGGCGGCGTCGCGAACTGGTTGCGCACCCTGATCTTCTTGCCACGCAGTGCGGAGAAGTCCACGAGCAGATCGACCCGTTCGGCGGGCGTGATCACCAGGTCATCGTCCACAGTGACCGGTTCGGGCAGCAGTCCGGCGTCCGCGCCGATCTGCACCACCGAACCGGCAGGCACCCGGTTGCCCTGCTCGTCCTCGAACCGCAGGCTGTAGGGCCGCATGTTGGAAGCGTTGAGCAGCCGGAACCGGTACCACCGCGGCTCCGCCTCGAGGAACGGCCAGATCACCCCGTTCACCAGCGAGTACGGTCCGGTGAACGGACGGACCAGCCGGACGCCCTCCGGGTAGGTGATGATCGTCTTGTACAGCACCCCGCCGTCGAGCAAACCGTTCTCGTCGGTGTCGAGGTTGTGGTCGGAGAGCACGAGCGGGATCTCGTACCGGCCCGAGGGCAGGCCGAGCGCGCGTTCCTCGTCGTCCCGGATCAGGTAGCAGCCCGCGGTCAGGCCGGCCAGCACGTTGAAGTGCGTGATGTGCATCGCGTGGTCGTGGTACCACAGCGTCGCCGCCGCCTGGTCGTTGCTGTACTCGGACAGCTGCGACTGTCCCGGCAGCACCGCGTTCTCCGGCCAGCCGTCCTGCCCGCCGCCGGTCAGCGCGCCGTGCAGGTGCACCGCGACCCACGGCGGCAGTGCGGCCACGTCCGCCCGCGGGGTACCGCCTTCCTTGCCGGGCCGATCCCATTGGTAGGGGTCACTTCCGGTGGCGAACGGCAGCTCGACCACGGACAGCGGATAACTTCCGCTGAGCTCGTTGGCCCACGTGACGCGCAGCTTCTGGCCACGGCGCACGTCGAAGGTCGGACCGGGGTACTGCCCGTCGTAGGCCCAGACCCGGGTGCGCGGCAGCTGGGTATGCAGACGCACCCAGGATTCACGCATCGTCACCGTGGCGTAGGACACGCCGTCCTGCTCGCGGGTGCGCACCACGGGCGGCACCGGCAGCCGGTCGAGGAACGGCGTCAGATCACGCACACCCGGCGGGATGTCGCCACCGGGCCGCTGCGGCGCGGACACCGGCGAGACCACCGTGCCGTGGTGTCCGGTGTGGACGATCGGGGTGCTCGCCGCGGCCTGCGCGCCGGGCTCCTGGACCAGCGCACGGTAACCGAGCGCGCCGACTGCGGCCAAGGAGACCGCACCACCGAAAAGCTCCCGTCTGCTCAGCCCCCGCACCTCGCCGTGTTCGGGCTCAGGCATCGGATTCCATCGCGTCGACGAGACTCTTCGGCCGCATGTCCGTCCAGTGCGTCTCCACGTAGTCCACACAGGACTGCCGGTCCGCCTCGCCGTGCACCTGCCGCCAGCCTGCCGGGATTTCGGCGAACGACGGCCACAGCGAGTGCTGCCCTTCATCGTTCACCAGCACGAAGAACCGGCCGTCCTCGTCATCGAACGGATTCGTCACCGCAAGCCCCATCTGTCTCGTCACCAGGCGTTCAACTTAGGCGAGCATAACCTAAGAAATCGGGTGACCACTAGGTCAATCGGGTGGACACCACATTTCCGCGCAGTACCTAGGCGCGACCGGACCGGCGTTCGGTGTGCAGCAACCACGCCAGGTAAGCGCCGCCGAGCACGAGCGTGACTGCGCCGACCGGAATCTGGGTGGGCGCGAACAGCCGCTGGGCCACCAGGTCCGCGCAGGCGAGCAGCAACGCCCCCATCAGCGCCGTGGTCACCAGCGCGGAACCGGCGGTGCGCGCGAGCCGCCTGGCGAGCTGCGGCGCGGCGAGCGCGACGAACTGGATGGGACCGGCATAGGCGACCGCGAGTGCGGTCAGCACGATGGCGACCAGCAACAGCAGCAGCTGCGTGCGTTGCACCGCGACGCCGAGCGAGCCGGCCCGTTCCTGGCCCATCTCCAGCAGGCCGAGGCCTCGTCCGAGCAGGGCCAGCAGCGGAACCGCGCAGGCGAGGCCGATCAGCACCGGACGCGCCTGGTCCCAGCCGAGTGCGTTGAGGTTGCCGATCAGCCAGGCGAGCGCGCCCTGCGCGGCGGAAAGATCGGCGCGGGTGATCAGGTACGAGCGGACCGAGGCGAGGATCGCGCTGACCCCGATGCCCACCAGGATCAGCCGGAGCCCGTGCACCCCGCCCCGGTAGGCCAGCACGTAGATCAGCACCGCGGCGACGAACCCGCCCAGCACCGCACCGAGCGGCGCGGACACCGCCGTCCCGCCGAGCACCAGGGTGACCAGCAGCGCACCGGTCGCCGCGCCGTCGTTGAACCCGACGATGTCCGGACTGCCGAGCGGATTCCCGGACAGCCGCTGGAAAATCGCACCGGCCAGCGCGAGCGCGGCACCGATCGCCATGGCCAGCAGCGCCCGCGGCAGCCGGACGTCGAGCACGAAGAAGCGTTCGAGCCGGGCGCCGCCGCCGAACAGCGCGGCCAGCACCCGGCCGACCGGCACCGGGTAGTCGCCCAGCATCAGGCTCAGCACCAGCACCACCACGAGCCCGGCGGCGAGTACCGCGCCGACCACCAGCTGACGGCCGCGCACCAACGCGGAAACCCGGTCTCCCCACAACCGCACCGCGGTGCCCGGCAGGGTGCTCACAGCCGCACCTTCTTCCGGCTGCGCACGAGCGCGATGAACAGCGGCGCGCCGATCACCGCGGTCATCACGCCGACCTCCAGCTCCCCCGGCCGCACCACGAACCGGCCGACGATGTCCGCACCGACCAGCAGCACCGGCGCGACGAGCATCGAGTAGGCCATCAGCCAGCGCTGGTCGGGACCGGAGACGATGCGGACCGCGTGCGGCACCACCAGCCCGACGAAACCGATCGGCCCGGCGATCGCGGTCGCCGTGCCGCACAGCAGGATCACCGAGATCCCGGTGAGCACCCGGGTCACACCGGTGCGCACGCCGAGTGCACCGCCGAGTTCGTCGCCGAGCGCGAGTGCGTTCAGCGGCGCCGCCACCGCCAGCGCGAGCACCGCGCCGACCACCAGGAACGGCAACAGCTGCCAGGTCACCGACGGATCCCGCCCGGCCAGCGAACCGACCTGCCACAGCCGGACCACCTCGAGCGTCGCCGCGTCCCGCACGAGCACCGTCGAGGTCAGCCCGCCGAGCACCGCGGACACCGCGGTCCCGGCGAGCGCGAGCCGCACCGGCCCGACACTGCCGCGGAACCCGAGCAGGTAGACCACCAGTGAGGCGATCCCGGCGCCGAGGAAGGCAAACCACACGTAGGACAACGGCGAACCCAGCCCGAGGTAGGCCACCGCGACCACCACCGCACAGGCCGCACCGGAGTTGACCCCGAGGATGCCGGGGTCGGCGAGCGGATTGCGGGTCAGTGCCTGCATCAGCGTGCCGGCCAGGCCGAGCGCGACGCCGACCGCGACGCCGACCAGTGTGCGCGGCATCCGCAGGTCCAGGATGACCTTGCTGTCGTAGTCGTGCGCACCGGACCACAGCGCGTGCCAGACCGTGCCGAGCGGGAGATTCTGCGCGCCGACCGAAATGCTCAGCAGGACAACGAAAAACAGCAGCCCGGCAACGACCAGCAACCCGACGGCGCGGACCAGGGTGGCGCGGGGAAGCGGAGCACGGCGGGGGCCGGTCTCCGGTGCCACGCGAACGTCAAGATCGCTCACCGAGTCTCCAGTAGCCGGCGAAGTAGACCTGATCCTTGCCGAAACCGCGCTCGGTCACCAGGTGCCGGCGCAGCTGCCGGATCGTGCTCGCCTCGCCGGCGACCCACGCGTACCCGGGCTCGGCCGGAAATTCCCGGCCGCGGATCGCGTCGAGCAGGGTGCGCGCCCCGTCCCGGCGAACCCAGGTGAGTTCGACACCACCGGGAATCGCCAGCGACTGCTCGGCGCCGGCGTCCGGTACCTCGACGAACACCTGCGCGCGGTGACCCGGCGGCAGTGATTCCACAATGGACCCGATGGCGGGCAGTGCCGTTTCGTCTCCGGCCAGCAGTGACCACGAAGCCGTGGCAGGCAACCGGAACTCGTAGCCGGTGATCGGATCGTGCCGGACGTCCGGGGCCACGATCGCCAGCCGGTCGCCCGGCCGGGCGCGGGCGGCCCAGCGGGTGGCCGGTCCGGTGTCACCGTGCAGGACGAAATCGATGTCCATTTCCGGCGCTGCGGGCCGGAAC
This sequence comes from Amycolatopsis ultiminotia, assembly GCF_039536925.1. Lineage (NCBI taxonomy): Bacteria > Bacillati > Actinomycetota > Actinomycetes > Pseudonocardiales > Pseudonocardiaceae > Amycolatopsis > Amycolatopsis ultiminotia. The sequence goes on from NZ_BAAAZN010000005.1 coordinate 416,782, forward strand.
GCGCGGATCGTGTACGTGCGCAACACCGGGCGCAGGTGCTCGGGAAGCTGCTGGTGGCGGGTGTACCAGTCCGGCCCGTCCGAAACCACCGGTTCGGCCTGCCCCCGGTGCGGGAGCAGCACCTTGATCCGCTGGTCCAGCCCGGCGCTGGCCACCCCGGCGAGATCCGCGCCGCCGACCGTGACGCGGCGCATGTGCGGGTTCAGCTCCGTCACCCGGAGCACCTCGACCCGAGCCACCCGGTACGGCCGGACCACGACCGGCGGATTCGCCGCCGCCAGATCAGTACTCACGTGCTCCCTCGATCACCGGTGACTCCGGGCCACCTCACCACAGATCCACCTATTAGGCAAGGTTTACCTAATAGCGAGAGGAGGGTAACAGTGCTTACAGCCAGCCACGTTCATCGGCGGCCAGGATGGCTTCCATGCGGTTGCGCGTACCGGTCTTGGCGATCGCGGCGGAGAGGTAGTTGCGCACTGTCCCTTCGGACAGGTAGAGGCTGCCCGCGATGTCCGCGACGGACGCTCCCGAACGCGCCGCGATCAGCACGTCCCGTTCGCGGGCGGTGAGCGGGGACTCCCCCGCGGCCAAGGTGGCGACGGCCAGCGCCGGGTCCACGACGCGCTCCCCCCGCAGCACCCGGCGGATCGCGTCGGCCAGCGCTTCGGCCGGGGCGTCCTTCACCACGAACCCGACCGCACCCGCATCCATCGCCCGGCGCAGGTACCCGGCGCGGCCGAACGTGGTCAGCACCACCACCCGGGTGTCCGGCTCGTGCTCGGCGAGCAGCGCGGCCGCGGCAAGCCCGTCGAGACCGGGCATTTCGACGTCGAGGAGTGCGACGTCCGGGTGGTGCTCGCGGGCCGCGCCGACCACCTCGTCGCCCCGGCCGACCTCGGCGACCACGGTGAAATCGTCTTCGAGTTCGAGCAGCGCGCGCAGGGCCTGGCGGACCAGCACCTGGTCGTCGGCGAGCAGCAGCCGGATCGTCATGCCGGGTCCTCCACCGAGACGCGGAGCCGCCAGCCGCGGGGGCTGAGCGGCCCGGCATCCATCCGGCCGCCGGCCTCGGCGACCCGGTCCCGCAGCCCGGACAGCCCGCTGCCGGGGTCCGCGGGACCACCCACCCCGTCGTCGCGCACCTCGATCGAGGTCGCGGAGAGCCGGACTGCGCACGAGCTCGCCCGCGCGTGCCGGACCACATTCGTGAGGCCTTCGCGCACCACCCAGCCGAACAGTTCCTGGTGCGCACCGTCGGCGTAGGTGGGCAGGTCCGCGGTGATCCCGGCGGCCCGCAGCAGTTCCCGGCCACGGGCCAGCTCGCCGGCGAGCGTCACGTCGCGGTAGCCGGACACCGCCGCCCGCACGTCCGCCAGCGCCTGCCGGGAAAGCTGTTCGACCTCGGTGATCTCGCCGACGGCCTGTTCGGCACCCTTCGCCACGAGCCTGCGCGCGAGGTTGCTCTTCACCGTGATCGCGGTGAGCGAGTGCCCGAGCAGGTCGTGCAGATCCCGTGAGATGCGGGCGCGCTCCGCGTCCGCGGCGAGGCGCACCACTTCGGCGCGGGCCCGCACGAGCTCGCGATTCGCCCGGATCGCCTCGGCGAACGCGGAGATCATCAGCACGGTGAACACGAGCGCGACCGCCTGGGCCCAGCCGGGACCGCTGTGCCAGGGCGGTACCGCCCACGGCACGAGCACCGTGGCGGCCGCGGCGACCGCGAGCACGAGCACGCCGCCGCGGGGCAACCGGGGAACGGCAAGCGAGACGATCACGATCAGCAGGTAGAACCCGTCCGCGCGGGTGAACGGCAGTGCGGCGGCGAAGAGCAGTCCGAGCGCGCCGGTCAGCCACCAGAACAGCCGGGTCTGCTCCCGGTAGTCGGCGAGCGCGGCCGCCAGGTAGCAGGTGCAGAACGCCAGCAGGAGAGCGACCACCACCGGCCGCCATTCCACCTGGGCGAGCACCACCGCCGGGTAGACCAGCAGACCGACGTCCAGCAGGAGACGGCGCCAGCCCAGCACCCAGCGTTGCGCATCGGCACCCGGCCCGTTGTCCACGTCCGGGAGGTTACCGATCAGGACCGGGTTCGGGGTATCGATGCCCATGACCGTCCTTTCCAGACCGTCACGGGCGCGCCCGGGGCGAGGCGGCCGGTAGTGCCGCCCCGCACCGGGACCCGATGACATTTGTCCGCGTGATCGGTGCCGTTCAGTGCATCCCCGGCCCCGGCCGTGGCCCGATCGCCGCACCGACGACGATCAGCACGCCACCACCGAGCAGCAGGTAGGGCCCCGGACCGATCGCGGAGAGGTCCTTCCCGTACATCGCGATGATCCCGGCGAGGTGGACGACCAGCATGACCCCGGCGCGCGCAGCGATGCCGAAGCGGTACCGCCCGAAGTTCGCCCGCGTGAGCTCCCTGCTGCGGATCCCGCTGAGCAGCCGGGCGGACCGCGCGCCGCGATACGCCCCGAGCGTCCAGACGAGCGAGACGCAGGCGGCCAGGACGGTCGCCAGAATCGCCAGAGCCTGCACGTAGAACTCGGCAAGCCCGGAACTGTCCGACGGCAGCTGCCGGAAGACGTCGACGAAGCCCAGACTGACCGACTGCCGACCGGTGCTGAAGGTGATCCAGGAAACCGCAACCAACGCCACGACCTGGAGCACGATCCCGATCACAGCCGGAACCGCCCCGACCCCAGCCAGCGTGAGCGGCCCACCACCACGCACGGAGACATCCGGAGCGGCTTGCGGCCGGCCGGGGTGGCCGGGCCGGCCCTGGGGTGGGTAGCCCGGCTGGCCGGATTGCGGTGGGTAGCCGGGCTGGCCTTGGGCTGAGTAGCCGGGCTGACCGACCGGAGGCAGGTAGCCAGGCTGGCCGGGCTGGCCGGGCTGCGGTGCGTAACCAGGCTGGCCGGGCTGCGGTGCGTAACCGGACTGAGCGGGCTGGCCGAGTTGACCGGCCGGAGGCGGGTAGCCGGGCGGTGCCGGATACCCCGCCGGAGCCGGCCGGCCGGACTGCGCCGGATAACCAGACTGCGCCGGATAGCCCGGTTGCCCGGTCGGCCCGGAGCCGCCGGGCGGTGCCGGATACCCCGCCGGAGCCGGCCGGCCGGACTGCGCCGGGTAACCCGGCTGCGGTGACTGGCCTGGTTGCGGTGGCCGGTCCGGTGCGGGTGGCTGGTGCCAGCCCGCCGGTGGCTGGGACTGGGGTGGCTGGCTCGGTTCCGGTTGCTCGCCTTGGAGACCCCCTGGTGTGCTCATGAACGCCGATCGTAGTGGCCCGGATGCGCCCGGTGCCGGGGGCGAAGCCGGCGCAGCCGCAGAACGAAGACACAGAGCCAGGAACAGCCCGATCGGTACTCAGCCTGCAGTGTGGTAGGTGCTGGGTGGCGAGCCCAGCAACCGGGTGAACATGGTGCTGAACGCGGCCGGGCTGTCGTAGCCGAGGTGGGTGGCGACGGCTGCCACCGGGCGGCCTGCGGTCAGCAGCGGCAGCGCATGCAGTACGCACGCGCGTTCGCGCCAGCGGGCGAAAGTCAGGCCGGTCTCCGCGCGGAACAGGCGGTGCAGCGTTCGTTCGCTCAGGTGCAGTTCCCGCGCCCAGCGGGACGGTGGGTCGTGCACATCCGGAGCGTCCGAAAAGGACCGGCACAGGGCGCGCAGCCGCTCGTCCGGCGGCAACGGCAGTTCCAGCGGCAACGGTACGCACCGGGAGATCTCGTGCAGCAGTAACGAAATCAGCGTGGCATCCCGGCCGCGCCGCGGGTACTCGGGCGCCATCTCGACGGCTTCGCGCAGCAGTTCCCGCAGCAGCGGCGAGACGTCCACCGCCCGGCAGCGCCGGGGGAACCACGGCACCGCCGACGGCTCCAGGTACAGGCTGCGCGTGGTCACGTTCGTCATCACGACGCCGTGGTCGGTCTCCGGCGGGATCAGCACCGCGCGCCGCGTGGGGACGGTCCACGTGCCGTCCGCGGTGTCGACTCGCATGGAACCCGTGGCGCCGTAGAGGAACTGCGCCCGCCGGTGGCGATGCTTGGCGAGCACGTGCTCGGGCGGGTAATCGGTGCTGATCGCCAGCACGGCCCGCGGAATGCCGTCCACGTCGTCGAGCGGAACGTTGCGCACACCGGTGAGCCTACCTGTCGGATCCGCGAAAGAATGTGGCCAATCTTCGAATGCGTGCCGTACCCGCCGAGACCTACCGTCGAGCCGTGTTCACCTCGATCCTCGTGCTGTTCGGCTTCGGCTGCCTGAGCGGAGTCACCACGGTGCTGTTCGGCTTCGGCGGCGGGTTCGTCACGGTGCCGGTGGTCGCGGCGGTGACCAGCAGCGGCGACGCCATGCACATCGCGATAGCCACGTCCACCGCGGTGATGGTGGTCAATGCCGGGACCGCGACCGTCGTACAGGCGCGGGCCGGACGGCTGCGGCGGGAGTACCTGTGGCCGCTGGCCGCGTTCATCGCGGCAGGCGCGTTGGCGGGTTCGATCGCCGCGGCCCACGTCGGTGACGGACTGCTGCGCGTGCTGTTCGCCGGCTATCTGGGGCTGACCATCGCCGACAGCCTGATCCGCGGTGGTTTCCTTCGCGCCCAAGGGGAACCACGCCCACTCGGGACGGCCACCAGCACCGCAGGCGGCGTCGGCATCGGCGCGGTGGCGAGCTTCCTCGGGGTCGGCGGGAGCGTGCTGACCGTGCCGCTGCTGCGCCGCAGGGGTCTCCCGATGGCCGACGCCACCGCGATGGCCAACCCGCTCAGCGTGCCGGTCGCGGTGATCGGCACGGCGGTCTACGCCACGGCAGGCAGTGGCCCCGCCGGGTACCTCGACCCGGTTGCCGGGGCCGCCCTGCTGGCCGGTTCCCTGCCGACGATCGCCGTGGTCCGCAGGGTCGCCGACCGGCTCCCGGACCGGGTGCACGCGATCGCGTACGTCCTCCTGCTGGCGGTAGCGCTGGTCGCCGTCGCCGCCGGCGGGTGACCCCGCGGCCGAGTCCGTCCACAGAGGACCACCTGTGGGTTGCGGCGGGGATCACTGCCGAAAGAGGCCCTGACCGGCGTATTGTTCGGCCATGAGCATGCCGCTGACCACCGACCGCCTCGTGATCCGGGAGTGGTCGGACGACGACGCCGAAGCCGCGTATCCGATTTACGGCTCGTCCGAAGTCACCCACTGGCTCACGCCCGCGATGGACCGGGTCGCCGACGTGGCCGCGATGCGTTCGGTCCTGCAGGCGTGGCAGGAAGCGCAGCCGAACCTGATCCCGCCGCGCGGGCGGTGGGCGGTGGAGCGCCGGTCCGACGGCACGGTCGTCGGCGGGCTGGGCATCCGGCTGCTGCCGCCGTACCAGGAGGACCTGGAGCTGAGCTGGCAGCTGCACCCGGAAGCCTGGGGCCAGGGTTATGCCACCGAAGCCGCCCGCGCGCTGATCGAATGGGCCTTCGCCCAGGACGACACCGACGAGCTGTTCGCCGTCGCCCGCCCGGCCAACACCCGCGCCAACGCCACCGCAAAACGCCTCGGCATGCAGTGGGTCGGCGAAACGACGAAGTACTACGACCTGAGCCTGCAGGTATACCGGATCCGGCACAGCGACCTGGTGTAACGACACCAGCACGCCGAACCCGGCCAGGCACGTGCAACGGCCGGGCGACACCCGCCGACGACCTGCTGAACCGGCACGCGCACCGGCCGGCGACGAACGGAACCGGCACGCGCACCGGCCAAGCGCGACCCACCTCGCGACGGCCGGACGGTCCCATCGCGGCCGAACGGGATCAGGCGTTCGCGGTGGCAGGGGTCCAGAGTGCGTCGATCTCGCGTTCCGCGGCAGCGAGGCTTTCCGCTGCTGCGGTGCGCAGTTCGGCCATCTCCGGGACCCACTCGACGGCGGTCATCTCGGCGGTGATGAACCTCGCCTCGATACCGACCCAGCTGAGTGCGTGCGGCAGCCAGGTCTGGGCGTGGTCCCAGCCGTGCCGTGGGCTGCCGAGGCGGTATCTGCCGCCGCGGGTGGACAGCACCACGAAATCACCGCCGCCGAGGAACCCCTCCCGCGTTTCCGGGTCCATGCTGCGACCGGGGGCGACCAGGTGGTCGATCCACGATTTGACCGCGCTCGGGGCGCCGTAGTTGTACAGCGGCTGACCGAGCAGCACGGTGTCCGCGGCGCGGACCTCCGCGATCACCTCCTCGGTCAGCCGGGCCGATTCCGCCTGCACCGGCGTGCGCTCGGCAGGTGGGATGAAGCGGGCGAGGCCGGTCTCGCTGTTCAGATGGGGCAACGGGTTCGCCCCGAGATCGCGGTAGGTCACCGTGCCGCCGGGGTGCGCCGCCCGCCAGACCGCGGCGGCGCGGGCGGTGAGCTTGCGAGTGACCGACCGATCGCCGCTGATACTCGAGTCGATGTGCAGCAGATGGGCCATCTCGCTGTTACCCCCAGGAACACTTTGCGCAGGTCAAGGCCTTTATAACACGGCAGGAACCGCCGGTTGACCCCTAAACTGGCCCGATGGACAGTGCGGCGGAGCGGCTCGCGAAGTACCGCGCCATGCGCAACTTCGACAAGACCGCCGAACCCTCCGGTGCGGACTCCGCGGGCGGTACCGGCAACCGGTTCGTGGTGCACCGCCACCGCGCCCGGCGGCGGCACTACGACCTGCGCCTCGAACTGAACGGCGTGCTGGTCAGCTGGGCCGTGCCGAAGGGGCCGACGCTGGACCCGAAGGCGCGGCGGATGGCTGTACACGTCGAGGACCACCCGCTCGAATACGCCGACTTCGAAGGCGTGATCCCGCGGGGCGAGTACGGCGGCGGCGACGTGATCGTGTGGGACCGCGGCAGCTGGGCACCGGTGGACACCGACGACCCGGAACAGGCGCTGGCGGACGGGAACCTGCACTTCGACCTGTTCGGCGAAAAGCTGGCAGGCCGTTTCGTGCTGATCCACCCGAGCCGCGACGGCGACGGCAAGCAGTGGCTGCTGCTGCACAAACAGGACGAGCACGCCACCGCCGGCTGGGACGCCGAGGAGCACCTGAAATCGGTCAAGAGCGGGCTCACCAACGACGAGGTCGCCGCCGCCCCGCCGGCACGGTGGCGCAGTGACCTGCCCGCGGCCGAGGCCGAGGTACCACTGAAGACCGTGCCGGCACCGGCGTCCGAAAAGGAGCTGACCGCGCTGCGAGAGCTGGGCGCGAGCGGTACCTGGCAGGTCGCGGGCAGGCAGCTGAAGCTCACCAACCTGAACAAGGTGCTGATCCCCGGCCGTGCGGACGAGGATCCGATCACCAAACGCGAACTCATCGAGTACTACACCCGGATCGCGCCGACGATGCTGCCCTACCTCGCCGGCCGCGCGCTCAACACGCACCGGTTCCCCGGCGGGATCGGCAAACCCGGCTTCTGGCACAAGGAAGTCCCCGGCCACGCGCCGAAATGGCTGCACCGCTGGCACTACGCCGCGGCCGAACCGGACGACGTGCAGCAGTACCTCGTGCCGTCCGGGGTCGCGGATCTGGCGTGGCTGGCCAACTTCGGCGCGTTGGAGCTGCACGCCTGGACCTCGCGCACCTCCGACGTCGAGCATCCGACGTGGGCGCTGTTCGACATCGACCCCGGGCCGGAGACGTCGTTCGACGACGTGCTCACGCTCGCCCGGCTGCACCGCACCGCGCTGGAGCACCTCGGGCTCGCCGGGCTGCCGAAAGTCACCGGCCAGCGCGGTATCCAGGTGTGGGTGCCGGTGGAACCGCGCTACACCTACGCCGAGACGCGCGCGTGGACCGAGACCGTGTCCAAGACCATCGGGCGCACCCTGCCGGACCTGGTGAGCTGGGCCTGGCACAAGGATCGCCGGGGCGGCCGCGCCCGGCTCGACTACACGCAGAACGTGCTGAACAAGACCCTCGTGGCGCCCTACAGCGTGCGGCCGCGACCGGGCGCACCGGTGTCGGTGCCGCTGGCGTGGGACGAACTCGACGATCCGGACCTCACGCCGGACCGGTGGACCGTGCGCACCGTGCTGGACCGGGTCGCCGAGACCGGCGATCCGTTCGCCGCGCTGCTGAACGTGGCGCAACGCCTGCCGCAACTGTGAGAAATCAGCGCGCGCCTGGAGCAGCTCCAGGCATACGGTCGGGGCTATGCGATTCGGACTCTTCGTTCCCCAGGGCTGGCGCCACGATCTCGTCGGCATCGACCCCGCACAGCACTGGACGACCATGCTCGACCTCGCCCGTTACGCCGACGCGGGCCACTACGAATCGATCTGGGTCTACGACCACTTCCACACCGTGCCGGTACCCAGCGACGAGGCGACCCACGAGGCGTGGAGCCTGATGGCGGCCTACGGCGCGGCGACCGAACGCGTCCGGCTCGGCCAGATGTGCACCTGTATGGGCTACCGCAACCCGGCATACCTCGCGAAGGTCGCCGCAACCATCGACGTGCTCTCCGGCGGCCGGGTCGAGATGGGCATCGGCGGTGGCTGGTACGAGCACGAGTGGCGGGCCTACGGCTACGGCTTCCCGAGCGCGGGCGACCGGCTCGGCCAGCTCGACGAGGGCGTGCAGATCATGCGGCAGCTGTGGACCGAGGGCAAGGCCACCTTCGAAGGCAAGCACTACCAGGTCGACGGCGCGATCTCGCGGCCGCTTCCGCTGCAGGAGGGCGGCATTCCACTGTGGATCGCCGGCGGCGGCGAGAAGAAGACGCTGCGCACGGCGGCGAAGTACGCGTCCTACACCAACTTCGCGGGCAAGCCCGACGAGTTCAAGCACAAGTCCGAGGTGCTCGAGGCACACTGCAAGGACGTCGGCACGGACTTCGGCAAGATCGTCCGCTCCGCGAACTACAACGTGGTGATCGGCGAAACCGAGAAGGACGTGCAGGACCGGCTCGCCTGGATCCGCGCACACCACGAGCCGCACCTGCCCGCGGACGTGCTGGAGTCGACCTACCAGAACTACTCGACCGGCCCGCTGGTCGGCACGCCGGAGCAGATCGTGGAGCGGCTGAAGGAACTGGAAGGGCTCGGCATGACTTACGCGATCGCGTACTTCGTCGAATCGGCCTTCGACCGTTCCGGGGTCGAGCTGTACACCAGCAAGGTGCTTCCGGAGCTGATCTGACCTTCACCGTTTCGTGAGCACTACCAGATACCGGCACGGTTCCGGTCCCGGGTTCTCGTAGGCGCAGTCCACCGGACGGCCCAGCTGCAGGCAGTCACCCGCGGCGAGGTCATGTGTCACGCCGCCGGTGGACACGCTCCCCTTGGCCACGCCGTCCTCGGCAACGGTGCCCTCGTGGAACCGGAGCCTGCCGGACAGCACCCAGATCTGGTGGTCGGCGAACGCGTAGGAACCGGCGGGGAAACCGGCCTTCGCTCCTGACGGGAGGTCGACCTCGACGAGTTCGGTCGCCCCGTGGCCCGGCGGGGAGACCGCACGACGCAGGTAGCCGGTCACCGGGTCCTGCCAGGTCGGCTGGTCCGCGCGGCGGGCGAGACGCCGGTCGTCGCCCTCCGCGCGAGCCACCAGCTCGGACAACGTCAGCCCGAGCGCGGTGGCCAGCCTGCTCAGCAACACGGCCGTCGGCTGTGCCTCGCCCCGTTCGATCTTGCCGATCATCGCGCGTGAGACACCGGCGCGTTCGGCGAGCGCGCCGGCGGAGAATTCGCGAGCCTCGCGAGCCGCGCGCAGTGCGGTGGCGAGTGAGACGGTGAGGGCATCGGTCACAGCCGTCGACTATAGCAGCGGATCCTGTCTACCATAGTGACCATGTTGATTCGACCTGCCGAGGATCGGGACGGCGCGGCGTGCGCGGCGATCTACGCGCCGTACGTCCGGGACACCACCATCACGTTCGAGACGGAGCCGCCCACCGCGGCCGAGATGACGGCGAGGATCGCGAAGGCCGTCAAGTCCCACGCGTGGCTGGTACTCGAGGCAGACGAACAGATCGTCGGATACGCCTACGGTGTCCCGTTCAAGGAACGCGCCGCCTACCGCTGGTCGTGCGAGGTCAGCGTGTACCTGGAACTCGGACGTCGGCGCACCGGAGGTGGCCGGGCACTGTACGAGGCGTTGTTCGCCCGGCTGGCCGAGCGCGGATTCCGCACCGCCGTGGCGGGAATGACGCTGCCCAACGAACCGAGCGCCGGCCTGCACCGCGCACTCGGCTTCGAACCTGTCGGCACCTACCGCCGGATCGGCTGGAAGCACGGCGCGTGGCGGGATGTCGCCTGGCTGCAGCGGGAACTGAGCCCCGCCTCGGACGAGGATCCGGCCGAACCGCGTTAGAACCGAGGAGGATCCGGCGACCGAGCCACCTCCGGCCACCGCACCACACCCGACCCGCCGTGCACCTCCGGCCACCGCACTACGTCCGACGGCTCGCGTCGCCGTCGGCGGTCGTCACTCGCCGCCGACGTCCAGTTCCTCGATGTCCTGCTCGATCCGGGCTCGCCATGCCCATTTCGGCTCGTTCCAGTCGGTGTCGGCGGCCGGCGGCCCGCCCAGCGGGAGCGCCTGGTCGGTCACGCCGTGGGTGATCCGGTAGGCCAGCGCCGACGTCGCGGCGGCGATCCAGCGGTCCCCCGATGCGCCGGAGGGCGGGGCCACGCCGAACGCATGCGTGAACCACACCGGCAGCAGCGCACTGGACCCGATCGCGTCGGTGATCCGTTCCCGCAGCCGTGCGTGCAACTCTTCCCAGTCGCGTTCGGCCTGCTCGATCTGTGGCAGCACCCGGGTTCGCGTGACCTCGTCCGCGGCCAGAACCTGTTGTGCCGCTTCGGCATCCTGCACCGCGGCAGGCAGCTGGCGGTCCAGCACGCCACGCCGGCCGGCCATCACCTCGGGCAGCCGCTCCTCCGCCTCGGCACGGCCGGGGCCGCCCCGTTCCGTGCCTGCCAGCACTTCGAGCACGGCGAGCACCGCTTCTTCACTGCGGGTCAACGCCTCCTGCGCCTGCGGCAGCCGGGCCAGGTCCTCCTCGTACGGTCGTCGCTGGCTCGGCGTCAGCAGCTGCGCAGTGAGCCCGTGCCGCCGCTCGGCTTCCGCGGCGAGCTTTCGCAGTGCGGGACCGACGTCGTCGAGGTCGACCACGGGCACCTTTTCCGACACCCGCACCGCGCGTTCCAGCACCAGCAACCGCTGGCGAAGGCGTTCGAGCTGCCGTGCGGTGTGGTCCAGCCGCGACTCGTGCCGGGCGTGCGTCTCGGAGAAGGTCTCGACGGTCTCGCGCAGTTCGGTCAGGTCGCGGGCGGTGCGGGACTCGAGGTCGTCGAAGGTCTCCTGCATCCCGCCGACGGTGTCGGACAGCGCGAGCAGCTCCGGGTCCTGTTCGGCCTCCCGATCGTCCTCGTCCGCGTAGTAGTCGGTGTGCGGGTAGTACTCGGAGTAGGTCACCGGACCTCCTGCACCAGGAACGCCGCCGTGGCCGCGGTCGTGATGGCCGCGAGGATCACCAGCACGGTTTCGGCCGTCCCCCCGGGCACGATCAGCGCGGCCGCGGTGAACACTGCGGCCAGCGCACCGGCGTAGGCGCCGCGGAGCCGGCGGCTCACCATCGTCGGAGTCGAGCCGAGCGGGCCGAACGCGATCCGCAGACCCGCCCCGAGCAACGGCAACGCGAGCAGCACCCACACCACACCGAGCGCGCCGAACAGCATCAGCGCACCGCTCACCATGCCCACCGCGACCGGTGCGACGGCGAGGTAAAGCACCGTCCGCTGCACTGTCCCGCGCTTGGCCTCCAGCCGGGCCAGGCGCACCTGCTCTTTGGCTTCTTCGGCCTCGCGTTCCGTGCGCAGCAGGAGTTCCGCCTGCGCGACCAGCACGTCGATGGCCTGGGTGCGTTCGGGAGCCGCGGGTTCGGGCAGCTGGGCCAAGCCCGCACGCAGCTGACGCTGTAGCGCGGACACGCGCGCCGCGGCGTGGTCGCGCTGGTGCTCTGCAGGCGTGGTCACCCGGCCACTGTAGGTACGAAGCGCGCCGAAGCCCGGGAACGACGCGACTTCCGGCTATCGCTTCTTACGCCGAATCCGGACCGCGCGCAGGTCCGTGACCGCGTAGTTCAGGTCCCGGTACGGCAAGCCGTGCGCGCGCAACGCCTCGGTCGCACGGACCTTCGCGGTCTTTTCGTCGTCGTCCGGGTCGGCCGGCACCTGGCAGCGGAACGTGAACGCGGTGGCGTTCACGTCGTAGGTGAAGGTGCCTTCCTCGCTGAACATCAGGTCGCCGCCCTTCGCCGCCAGCTCGGCACGGCCGGTGTCGTCGAGGTTGTCGAACTTGCCGCGGATGATCACGCGGAACGCGTCCATGTCAGCTCTCCTTCCGAGTCGCGTATGTGCGCACTCGCTCGCCGAGGAGGCCTTCCACCGCGTCGAGCAGGTCTTCGGCCGCCTTCGCGATGTCCTCCGGCGATTCCCCCGCGACAGTGCGCTTGCCGATCTCGCCGAACACCAGGCTGTGCACCCAGCCGATCTGGGCGGCGACCAGCCCCGGGACCGGATCCTCCTGGCCGGCGCCTGCTTCACCGGCCAGCAGCGTGGCCAGTTCGGCGACCATCTGCGCACCGAGGTCCCGCAACCGCGCGGCGAGCGTGGGTGCGGCCAGCATCATCGGCAGCACCCGGCCGAACCCGGGGCTGAGCCCCACGGTCCGCGCACGGCGCCGGATCTCCCCGCGCAGGTGCGCCAGCACCGCGTCGGCCGCGGAAACCCCCGGCTCCCGCGCCCGCACGATCCCGGCGAGCCGGTCGGCCGACGCCTCGTCCGGCGGCAGCACGAGGTCTTCCTTCACGCGGAAGTGGTTGTAGACGGTGTTCACCGACACGTCCGCGGCCGCGGCCACCTCGGCGATCGTCACCGCGTCGAAGCCACGTTCGACGAACAGCCCGAGCGCGGTCTCGGCAATCCGCTGCACGGTCTCGCGCTTCTTCCGCTCCCGCAGTCCCATGCCGTTGATTGAAGCACACTCCATTTTTGGAGTCGACACCAATTAAATTCCGCCGCCGAGAATCCGGGTGATCCCCGAGGCAGCGCCGCGGTGGACGCGCCAGAATCGAACGGTGCGGATCGGCTTGCTGGGACCTCTCGAAGTGCGGACCGACGCGGGCGCCGAGGTGGACGTGCCCGGAGCCCGGGTACGGACGTTGCTCAGCGCGCTCGCCCTCGCACCCGGACAGGTCGTCACGTCCGGACGGCTGGTGGACGCGGTGTGGGGAGCGCATCCACCGGCCACCGCCAACGCCTTGCAGGCGCTGGTCTCCCGGCTGCGGCGAGCGGGCGCGACGCTCGACTCCACCCCGTCCGGATACCGGCTGCCGGAAGTCACCGTGGATGTCGCTCGGTTCGAGGAGCTCGTGCGCGCGGCCCGGACCGCGGGCGACGACGACACCCGGGTCCGGTTGCTGCGCGAGGCGCTGGACCTGTGGCGCGGACCGGCGCTCGGCGACGTCGCGGACACCGAGTTCTTCCAAGCCCCGATCGCGCGGCTCACCGAACTCCGGCTGAGCGCAGCCGAGGAACACGCCGAAGCCGCGCTTCGCCTTGGCCGCGGCGCGAACCTCAGCACCGAGCTGGCCGGGCTGCTGGCCGAGCACCCACTGCGCGAACGGCTGGCCGCGGCGTTGATGCGTGCCCTGCAAGCCGCCGGACGGCCGGCCGAGGCGTTGCAGGTGTTCGCGCGGCTGCGGCAAGCACTCGCCGACGAGCTGGGCACCGACCCGTCCGCCGAACTGTCCACAGTGCACACTGCACTGCTGCGGGACACCAGCGTGGCCATCCCGCTCGAGCCGCGTACGAATCTGCGGTCCGGGCTCACCAGTTTCGTCGGCCGGGATGCGGACCTCGCCCAGGTGACCAAGCTCGTCGGCGAGTACCGGCTCACCACGCTCATCGGTCCCGGCGGCGCCGGGAAGACCCGGCTCGCCGCCGAGACCGGGCACCGCCTGCTCGGCGAGACGAGCGGCGACGTGTGGTTCGTGGAGCTGGCCCCGCTCACCGCGGGCGCGGACGTGGCGCTGGCCGTGCTCAGCACACTGGACCTGCGCGAGCAAGTACACGTCGGCCTGCACTCCCGCACTGCACAGCGGGAACGGGTGGTGTCGGCGTTGCGCGACCGGGAAGCCGTGCTGCTGCTGGACAACTGCGAGCACGTGCTCGACGCCGCCGCGGCGCTGGCCGAACAGCTGCTCGGCGAATGCCCCCGGCTGCGGATCCTGGCCACCAGCCGGGAAGCGCTGGCGGTGACCGGCGAGGCGCTGTGGCCGGTCGAACCGCTGACCCTGCCTGCCGAGGGAGCGAGCGCGGCCGAGGCGATGACGTGTGCCTCGGTGCGGCTGTTCGCCGACCGGGCCGCCGCGGTACGACCGGGCTTCGCCGTTGACGAGTCCACTGTGGATAGCGTGATCCGGGTCTGCCGGGCGCTCGACGGCATGCCGCTGGCCGTGGAGCTGGCCACCGCGCGGCTGCGTTCGCTGACCCTGGCACAGCTGGCCATCCGGCTCGACGACCGGTTCCGGCTGCTCACCACCGGCAGCCGGACCGCACTGGCACGGCACCGGACGTTGCGTGCGGTGGTCGACTGGAGCTGGGACCTGCTGGACCCGGACGAACGACGGCTGCTGCGCCGGCTCGCGGTGTTCTCCGCAGGTGCGACGGCCGAGGCCGTGGAGGCGGTCTGCGGGGGCAGCACCGAGCTGCTCGGTGCGCTGGTCGACAAATCGCTGCTGACCGTGTCCGGCGATCTCGAACCGCGTTACGGGATGCTGGAGACGATCAAGGCCTACGGCGGGGAACGGCTGGCCGAGGCGGGTGAACAGGAACTGATCCGCCAGGCGCACGCCGAGTGGTTCGCCCGGCTGGCCGAATGTGCCGACGGCCATCTGCGCCGCGCCGAACAGCTCGACTGGCTCCCCCGCCTGCACGCCGAACACGGCAACCTGATCGCCGCGATCCGGGGTGCGCTCGCCGCGGGTGACGCGGCCATGGCCGTGCGGCTGGTGGTCGGTTGCGCGTGGTTCTGGATGCTGACCGGGCACAAGGTCGAGGGCTTGGAGCTGATCACCGCAGCGCTGGAAGTGCCCGGTGAGGTCGACGACGAGTCGCGGGCCACGGCGTGCGCGATGTACGCGTTGCTCGCCACCACCGGGCTCGCCGACGACCGTACCGCCGAAGGCTGGGTGAGCGCCGCGCTGGAACTGGCCGGAGCGCACGCCCGCCACCACCCGATCCTGCGGTTCATGACCCCGCTGCGCGAGCTGCTGCGCAGCGGCCGCGACGGTCCCGCACCCCTGATGTCCTCATTGGACGATCTGGTCGCCGACCCGGATCCGTGGCTGCGTGCGCACGCGCTGCTGCACCGTTCGCGGCTGCAGGTGAACGTCCGCCACGACGCGAGCGCGGCGGAGGACGACGCACGCGAGTCGCTCCGGTTGTTCCGGGTCGTCGGTGAACGCTGGGGTACTTCACTGGCGCTGAGCGGTCTGGCCGAGCTCGTCGCCCGCCGCGGGCAGCTGGCCGAAGCCGCGGCGCGCTACGGGGAAGCGGTCGACATCGTGACCGAACTGGGCTCGGTGGAGGACGCCATCTGGTCCCGCGGCAGACAAGCGCAACTGTTGCTGCAGCTTGGCGACGAGGCAGGCGTCGCAGCCGCACTCGCCGCCGCCGAACGCGAATCGACCACCGTCACCTTTCCCGACGCATTGGCCGGGCTGGCACACACGAAGGGGGATCTGGCCCGCTGGCGAGGCGATCCCGCGGCCGCGAGGCTGAACCTGGACCAGGCCGAAGCACTCCTCAGCCACACCGAGATGCACCCGGTGTTCCGCGCGATGCTGGAACATTCGCACGCCTACCTCGACGCCGGTGCCGGCGATCTGGCCGCCGCCCGTGCCCGGCGCCTGCTGGCGCTGGAACTGACGGTCGAGGTGCGCGACGCGGTCTACCTGTCCCAGATCCTGGTCGGTGTCGCGGACCACGCACTCCGCCTCGGCCGCGCCGCCGACGCCGCGCTCCTGCTCCGGACCGCCACCGGTCTGCGTGGCGGACCGGACCACGGTTTCCCCGACGAGGCTGCCGCGGAAACCGCAGTCCGGGCCGCCGGTGCGACACCACCCGCCGGCGACCCGGACCCGTTCACGCTCGCCCGCGATGTGCTCAGCGAACCAGCTTCCGCTCGAACAGCCGCCGTGCCCACAGGTACCCGGCCAGGCTGATCAGCACGCACCAACCCAGTGCCAGCACCAGGTTCGACCCCACCGGCGTACTCCGCGGCAGAGCCCGCACCGTCTCCATCACCGGGGTGAACGGCTGGTACTCGGCAAACCACCGCAGTCCCACCGGCATCGAGCCGGCCGGCACGAAACCACTGCCGAGGAACGGCAACAGGATCAGCGGCATCGGGAGGTTGCTCGCACCCGCCACGCTCTTGGTCACCATGCCGAGCGCGACTGTCAGCCAGGTCAGTGCGAACGCCAGTGCCACGAGCACACCCAGTGTGCCCAGCCACTGCCCCACGCCGGCCGAGGAGCGGAACCCGATCCGCCGTCCCGAGCGTCACCGCGACGCTCAGCATCGACTGGATGACGCTGCTCAGCACGTGCCCGGTGAGCAGCGCACCCCGGCTGATCGCCATCGTGGCGAAACGGGCGACGATGCCGTTGGTCATGTCCATCGCCACGGACACCGCGGTGCCCTGCACCGAACCGGCGATCGCCATCAGCAGGAAGATCACCGGCATCCCGATCAGCACCAGCGTCATCGACGGGTAGCGCACGAGGTGCTTGAGGTTGCGGCGCAGCATCGTGGCGGAATCGCCTGCCGCATGGGAAATCGTGCTCATCGGCCGGTGCTCCGTTCGGTGAGGGCGAGGAAGACGTCGTCGAGGTCGGGCAAGTGCACGGACAGCTCGCCGACCTGCACGGCCACCGAGTCGAGCCGGTCGAGCAGCTTCCGCGCCGACTGGACACCACCGTCACTGGGCACCTGCAGGGTGAGCGCGTCGTCGTCGCGGACGACGTCGTCGAACAGCCGGGCACCCGCGTTCAGCGCGGCGATGTCGGCGAACCGCAGCTGCACGTGCCCGCCGGGGACGAGCCGCTTGAGCTCGTCCGCGGTGCCTTCGGCGACGAGCCTGCCGTGTTCGAGCACGGCGATCCGGTTGGCGAGCTGGTCGGCCTCGTCCAGGTACTGCGTCGTGATGAACGTCGAACCGGGCCAGCAGCCCGGCCACTCTCGCGCGTCCTTCCGGCCGGTCGAGATGCTGCAGATCGGCCATCAGCCGCAGGTTCTCCGCGCCGGTGAGCAAATCGCGGACGGCCGAGAACTGTCCGGTCACGCCGATTGCGGCACGCACCTCGTCCGGCTCGCGCACCGCGTCGTGGCCGGCCACCCGCACCTCACCGCCATCCGGCGTGAGCAGGGTGGACAGGATCCGGACAGGGGTGGTCTTGCCCGCGCCGATCGTGCCGGGTGCGACCCGCAGGTCAACGCCGTCGAGCACGATGTGGTCGCCGTACGCTTTGCGCAACCCGCTGATGCTGATCGCTGGAATGGCGGTGCTGGTGGGCATGTGGTCCCCCTTTCTCGGTGACGGCGCCAGCCTGGTCGGGCCCCTGACGCCCGGTGGCACTCGCACTGGCACCGCGCTGACACCGGCTTACGGTTGGGACATGCGGGTGTTCGTGACAGGTGGCACCGGCGCGGTCGGCTGCTGTACGAAAGTCACGGCGCACAGTGGATCGACGAGGACGCACCGGTCGAGCACTACCCCAACGCCCAGGACAACTACTCAGCCGAAGCCAACGCCCGCGAAGGTGTCGTGCTGCGGTTCGGCTTCTTCTACGGCCCCGGTGCACGGCACAGCGAGCAGATGCTGGCGCTCGCCCGTCGGCACATCGCCGTCCAGCTCGGCCCGCCGGAGGCCTACCTTTCGGTGATCCACATCGCCGACGCCGGATCCGCCGTCGTCGCTGCGCTGAAGGCAGAGCCGGGGACCTACCACGTCGTGGACGACGAACCGCTGACCCCGCGCGCGTTCACCGACGCGATGACCACCGAATTGCGCTGAACCACCTGACCCGGCACAGGTGTTGTGGGATCATCCGCCGGTGGCCGGTAAGTGGAGTGACCCGCGCGCGTTCGACGAGGAGGCGCTGGACGACTTCGACTTGTGGACCACTCGCGCCGCACTGGAATCGCTGGTCGACGAAGCACTCGGCGAAACCAGCATCCGGCACACGTTGCGCCGTGAGGACTTGGCGGGCAGTGACGCGCGCGAGGCCTTGCTGGAGAACGAAACCCTGCTCGCGAAGCTCCGGATGCTGCAGGATCAGGTTGCTGCCGAAGGCGATGCCGGGTTCCGGCCGCGCACCCGGCCGATCCGCATCGGCGGACTGGGCTGGCTGGCCGTCCCCGCCCTGTTCGCCGTCGGCTATCTGACGCTGCTGGTGGCGGCGTGGGACGCAATGCCGGTGTTCCTGAGGATCTTCACCGTGCTGGCGCTGCCCTGTGGGTTGGCCGCGGTCACCGCGCGGGTGCTCCGGCAGGTTGCCACCCTGCGTGCACAGTTCACCCCCGGCCCGGCCGAGTTCGGCGAGGAGCAGCTCGGGCTCGGCCACCGCCGTGAGTTCGCGTTGCGGGAAATCGTGCTTCCCGAGATCCGCGACTACCTCGTCGCGCACCGCAGGCTGTACTACGGCACCAAACTGGTCTTCGAAAAACAACGCGACCTCTACGAGGAGAACAGCGACCGCATCGTGCCCACGCCGGCGGCCAAGCGGTTGCGTCGCATCCTCGACCGGGCCGGTTCCGGCGCGGTCGCGCTCGGCGGGCAACGCGGGTCCGGTAAGTCGACTGCGATCCTTTCCCTGCAACGCGGCCTGATCCACGGCACGGAGAACCCGGCACCGCTGGTGGTCCTCGCCGCTGCCCCGGCCGATTACGATGCCCGCGACTTCGTGCTGCACCTGCACAGTTTGCTGTGTCAGACGGTGCTCGAACGGCTCCGGGCGGACCTGCCGCCGATCGAGGACTGGCGTACCTGGCTGCGCCGGGGCGCCCGCAGGCTGGCCGGCCTCACCGGCTCCGCCGCGGTGGCCTGGTTGCTCGGCGGATGGCTGTGGGACGGCCCGTTCCTGCACTTCCCCGCCGAACTGTGGCAGCTGCTGGCGCAGGTACGTTTTCCGGACCTCATCGGTCCGTTGTGGACAGACCAGCCGGCGGGCAACCGGATCGCGGTGCTCGTGCTCGCCCTGCTCGCCCTCGTCGAGGCGGTGCAGCTGCTGTCCCTCCCCGTTGCCGTACTGGTCGCCGCGGTGCGCCACCGGCACAACGCGGAGCTGCACGCCCTGCGCGCGGACGCGCACCAGCAGCTCGACCGGATCCGCTACCTGCTGACGCACACCAGCGGATGGTCCGGCAAGCTGCTCCTGCCGGCCGGCGCCGATCTGGGCCGCACGCGCTCGACGCAGCGTGCCCGGCAGCAGCTGACCCATCCGGAAGTGGTGACGGAATTCCGGACCTTCGCCGAGCAGACCGCGGCAAGGCTCCGCGACGGCGGGATCACCGAACGGCTCGTGGTGGCGATCGACGAGCTGGACAAGATCGGCGAACCGGACAAGGCCCAGCAGCTGGTGAACGACATCAAGGGGATCTTCGGCGTGCCCGGCTGTCTCTACCTCGTCTCGGTGTCCGACGATGCGTTGCTCAGCCTGGAACAACGCGGCCTCGCCGTACGGGACGCCATGGACAGCGCGTTTTCCGAACTGGTGCGCCTGGAACCGTTCACCCTCGACGAAAGCAGGTTGTGGATCACCGAGCGGCTGCCGCGCGTCCCGGAGCAGTTCTGCCACCTCGGCCACTGCCTGTCCGGCGGACTCCCCCGCGACCTGCGCCGCACCACGATCGACATGGTGGACGTGACCGCCGAACTGTACGAGCCATCGCTGTCGGCCGTCACCGCGATCCTGGTCCGCGCGGAACTGACGGCGAAAGCAACCACGTTCACCGGACAGGCACGAACACTGGAGCAAACCGGCGAACTCACCGAACTGTGGACGAAGCTGTTGCGTATCCCGGAAACGCACGAGTCCGTGGAATTGGCCGCGCTCGCCGCCGGACTCCACGAAGGCGCCACCAACGACATCGGCGACCCGGTGAACCTGCTACGGCACCACAGCAGTGCCTTCGTCCTCTTCTGCGCCACCGTGCTGGAACTGTTCACCGACGCACTGACCGAAGACCGCCTCACGCCCGCGCTGCACCAATTGGCCGTGGCACGCAGGTATCTGGCCCTCGACCCGCATCTGGCCTGGGCGACACTGACGGACTTCCGCAAAGCCCACGACCTGGAACTACCGGAATAACCATTGCTTCTGGCCTGAGGAACAAGCAGCTCTTGGACTTATACCCGCGAAGCTCCTAGCGTTTCCGCCATGACCACCTACGTACTCGTTCCCGGCGCCTGCCACGGCGGCTGGTGCTTCGATCGGCTCACCGGACAGCTGCGTGCGGAGGGACACCGCGTCCTGCCGCTGACCCTGACCGGGCTCAGCGAACGGCAGCACCTGCTGCACGCCGGCGTGAACCTCGAGACGCACATCGAGGACCTGGTGCGCTTCCTCGAAACCGAGCGGGTGGAACGCGCGGTGCTCGTGGGCCACAGCTACGGCGGGATGGTGCTCACCGGCGCCGCCGACCGGCGGCCCGAACTCGTGGACGCGCTGGTCTACCTCGATGCGTTCGTGCCCGAAAGCGGCGAATCCTGCTGGACGCTCACCGACGACCGGCAGCGGGAGTGGTACCTGAGCGTGGGCGAGACGGGTTATGCGGTACCGCCGCTGCCGTTCTTCGACCCACGCGCGTCCGCGCACCCGCTGGCATCGCTGCTGCAGACGATCCGGCTGGACGGCGACCTGAGCCGGTTCCGCCGCCGTGACTACGTGTACGCGAAGGTGTGGGACGGCGGTTCGCCTTTCGAACCCACCCACCGGAAACTCCGCGACGATCCACAGTGGAACGTGCACGAACTGGACAGCAAGCACGACCTGATGCGCGACGCTCCGGACGAGCTGCTGCGTATCCTGCTGGCCGCAGGCTGAGCGGATCAGGCCTCCGGCAGCCCGGGTACCCGCTCGCCCTCCGGCGGCGGACCGGGCGGGATGCCGTCGCCGAAGGGCCGGCCACCCAGCTCCTCCCGGCCGTGCGAGGTGAGCCAGCCGGACAGGTACGGACCGAGTGGCACGATCCCGCTCGGGTTCAGCTGCCGGTGCACCACGTAGTAGTGCTCCTTGATCTGCGCGAAGTCGATGGTGTCACCGAATCCCGGCGTCTGGAACAGATCCCGGGCGTAGGCCCACAGCACCGGCATCTCCTCGAGCTTCTGCCGGTTGCACTTGAAGTGGCCGTGGTAGACCGCGTCGAACCGGACCAGCGTGGTGAACAGCCGGACGTCGGCCTCGGTGATCGTGTCGCCGACCAGGTAACGCTGCCCGGCGAGCCGCTGCGACAGCCAGTCGAGCCGATCGAACAGCGCACGGTAGGCCTGTTCGTAAGCCTCCTGCGAACTGGCGAACCCGGCCTGGTACACGCCGTTGTTCACG
The DNA here is from genome assembly GCF_039536925.1 of Amycolatopsis ultiminotia. Classification (NCBI taxonomy): domain Bacteria; kingdom Bacillati; phylum Actinomycetota; class Actinomycetes; order Pseudonocardiales; family Pseudonocardiaceae; genus Amycolatopsis; species Amycolatopsis ultiminotia. The sequence goes on from NZ_BAAAZN010000005.1 coordinate 438,402, forward strand.
TCGCGGAAAACCTTCTCCGCCACGTCGTCGATTTCCGCGCGCAACGGTTCCGGATACAGATCGGGAGCGCCTTCGCGGTGGTGGGCCCGCCATTCGAGGGAAAGATCGAGGGTGATCTGCTTGAAGTCGTTGGTCACGACCTGACCGCTCGGCACATCCACCATCGCGGGCACGGTGATCCCCCGCGGGTACTCCGGATCGCGCGCGAAGAACGCCTGCTGCAGCCGTTCGATACCGAGCACCGGGTCGCGGCCGCCGGGGTCGAGGTCGAACGTCCAGCTGCGCTCGTCGTGCGTCGGTCCGCAGATGCCCATGGACAGCACGTCCTCGAGCCCGAGCAGCCGTCGCACGATCGAAGCTCGGTTGGCCCACGGACAGGCGCGGGCGATCACGAGCCGATAGCGGCCGGGTTCCACCGGCCAGCCGTCGCGGCCGTCGGCGGTGATCCGGTCGGCGAGGTAGTTCATGTCGCGCCGGTAGGTGCCCTTGTCGGTCATGCGCTCTGCTTTCGTCGACGTGCTTCGGGCTGTTCGAGCGCGGCGGCCAGCCGGGCGAGGATCGGCCCCGCGGCCTCGACCTCCTCCGGCAAGAGGTGGTCGAACAGGTAGGTGCGCACCCGATCGAGATGCCCAGGGTAGGCGGCGGCGAGCTTCGCGTGCCCCTCGTCGGTGAGCGTGGCGTGCGCGGCCCGCCGGTCCTGCGGGCACTTGACCTTGCGCACCAGGCCACGGCGTTCCAGGCTTTCCACCACCCGGCTGATCCGGCTGAGCGACAGTGCGGTGACCTTCGCCAGGTCGGTCAGCCGCAGCCGTTCCGCTGCCGCCTCGGACAGCGAGACCAGCACCGTGTAGTCGGTCATCGAAATGCCGTTGTCCTGCTCGAACTGGTCCTCGATCGCGCGGGGCAGCACCGTGATGATCCGGGCCAGCGGCCGCCACACAGCCTGTTCTGCACTCGTCAGCGGGGCTCGGTTCAGCACATGGGGGAGTCTAACGCAACACTTGCTCGCGCAATCAGTTCTGGTGGGCTACAGTCTTGGTTGAACCCTCAATCAACAAGCGCGACCCCCGAAGGAACAGACATGACCAGCGCGACGACCTACCCCCACCTCACCGGCGAGTACACGATCGACGGCACGCACAGCCGCATCGGGTTCGTCGCCAGGCACGCCATGGTCACGAAGGTCCGCGGCTCCTTCAACGAGTTCGACGGCAGCTTCACCGTGAACGGCGACGACCCGGCGAAGTCCAGCGCCACGGTCACCATCCAGACCAAGAGCATCGACACCCGCAACGCCGACCGCGACGGTCACCTGCGGACCAACGACTTCCTCTCCACCGACGAGCACCCAACCATCACCTTCACCTCCACCGACGTCACCCAGACCGGCGACGACACCTTCGACGTGACCGGCGAGCTGACCATCAAGGGCATCACCAAATCGGTGACCATCCCGTTCGAGTTCGGCGGTTCGGCGAAGGACCCGTACGGCAACGACCGCGTGGGCTTCGACGGCTCGACCGCAGTCAACCGCAGCGACTTCGGCGTCACCTTCAACGCACCGCTGGAAACCGGCGGCGTGCTGGTCTCGGACAAGATCACCCTCGAGTTCGAGATCTCCGCGATCAAGAACGCCTGAGCCCCATCATTTCGAAGCGGACTCCGTGGCACCGCCACGGGGTCCGCTTTTTCGGTGCGCCCGCCTTCTCTTGCGCCACTGCGGCGTCGGCCATGACGTGTTGGCATCGAAGGCAGTGAACTCATGTCCCGCCACAGCCGCAGTGACTCGCCGTCGATTCACCGGAACCGACCCCCGACTTGACTTGCCGACGTTGCCACCTTCACCACGAGAAGCCCGGCGGAGCACCAGGTGATCACCGCCCTACCGTCGCCGCGGCGCAGTGCATCCGCCCATTGAGGCCCCCGGAGCGGCATCGAAACCCCTCTCGCCCGCACTCCGGCTTGCCACTCGCAGCCACTTCCACCCGGCAGCAGCCCTTCCGTCCCAGCGACAACCACTTCCGCGCCCCCTCCCGCCCGGCGGCAGCCCTTCCGGCCCACCGCAGCCTCTCCCACCCCGCGGCAGGCACTTCCGCCCCGCGGCAGCCTCTCCACCCGGCGGCAGCCCTTCCTCCCCACCGCAGCCTCTCCACCCGGCGGCAGCCCTTCCGCCCCACCGCAGCCTCTCCCACCCGGCGGCAGCCCTTCCGCCCCGCGGCAGCCGCACGACGGGACCCACCGCACGCGGTTCCCGATTGGACAGAAACCCGACAACCTGTCGCTGACCTGGGCAAACTCCCTACCCCTCTGTACACGTATGTGAATACTAGTCACGTGACTGAATAGTTATCAGCCCGCGTCTTGCTCGCCGGAAGGTGGCGTGTGACTGTGTACGGCGAAGTTCGTTCCGAACGCGCCGACGCACCGCGCCGGCACCGTCGGCAGCGAGGAAAGGCGTTGCGCAGCAGGGGAACCAGCCGTTTCACCGTGCTCCGCGGAGAACCTCGGCCCGCGGCGGCACGAGGAAACCACGGCCATCCACGACCCCCATCGCCCGGCCCGGACGGAGCTGGTCTCCCCCAGCGAACTCCGACCGGACGGCCCCTCCGGAAAGAGACGGCTCGGCAATGACACAGACAGCCGCAGCGCGGCGGCCCATCAACAGGACCACGCTGTACTTCTTCGGTGCCCTTGGCGGCATCCTGTTCGGGTACGACCTCGGGGTCATCTCCGGGGTGCTGCCGTTCATCGGGAAGGTCTGGAACCTGACCGGGTGGGACAAGGGCGTGATCACCGCCAGCATCTCGGTCGGCGCGGTCGTCGGCGCGATCTTCTCGGGCCGGCTCAACGAGGCACTCGGCAGGCGGCGCACGATCATGGCGGCCGCGGTGATCGTCATCGTGGGCACGGTCGCGGCCACCTTCTCGCCGTCGTTCGGCCTGCTGATCGTGTCCCGGCTGGTGATCGGTGTCGGCATCGGGTTCTCGTCGTCGACCGTGCCGACGTACCTGTCCGAGCTGGCCCCGGCGCGGCTGCGCGGGGCGATGGGCTCGCTGAACCAGATCTTCATCGTGCTGGGCATCCTGATTGCGTTCCTGGTGAGCTACGGACTCGGCTCGTCGGAGAACTGGCGCGCGATGTTCGCCGGCGCGATCGTGCCTGCTGCGATCCTGTTCGTGGGCCTGATGTTCCTGCCGGAGACGCCGCGCTGGCTGATCGCGAACGGGCAGGAGGAGCAGGCCCGTTCGGTACTGGTGAGCTCGCACGGTTCCGCGGTCGACGTGGACGAGGAGATCAGCACCATCCGCGAGGTCATCCGGCTGGACACGGAATCGGCGAAGACCCGCTTCCGCGATCTGGTGACCCCGATGGTGCGGCCGATGCTCGTGGTCGCGCTGCTGCTCGCGATGGGCCAGCAGTTCAGCGGCGTGAACGCGGTGAACGCGTACTTCCCGACCATGCTGATCGGGCTCGGTTTCGCCACCCAGGCGGCACTGCTGTCCGGGGTGCTGCTGGGCGTCACGAAATTCCTGTTCACCGCGTGGGTGGTGTTCGTGGTGGACCGCTGGGGCCGCAAACCGCTGCTGCTCATCGGCAACGTGATCATGGTGCTCACGCTGATCGGGGCCGGTTTCGTGGTGGTCGGGGTGGAGGACACCGCGACCAAGGGCATCCTGATGCTGATCGCCATGGTGCTGTACTTGGTCGGCTACGAACTCGGCTGGGGCGCCGTGGTGTGGGTGATGATGTCGGAGGTGTTCCCGCTCAAGGTCCGCGCCGCGGGCATGGGCGTCAGCAGCGTGGTCCTGTGGGCCGCGACCGGCATCATCAGCGCCGTGTTCCCGATCATCTCGGACCCGGGAGCCCTGGGCATCGGCGGCTCGATGTTCCTCTTCGCAGGCATCAACGTCATCCTGTTCGCCCTGACAAAGTGGCTGGTCCCGGAAACAAAGGGCCGCAGCCTGGAACAAATCGAACTGGACCTCCGAGGCCGCCACCACGCCAAGTCCGGCGCAGAGGCCGCCTGAACCCTCCAGCCCACCCCTGGCCGGCCTTCCGGCTCTGCTCGCCAGGCTGGCCTTCCGGCTCTGCTCGCCTGGCCGGCCTTCCGGCTCTGCTCGCCTGGCCGGCCTTCCGGCTCTGCTCGCCAGGCTGGCCCTCCGGCTCTGCTCGCCTGGCCGGCCCTCCGGCTCTGCTCGCCTGGCCGGCCTTCCGGCTCTGCCCCGGCCTGGCGGCCCTGGCCTGGCCGGTCTGGCCGGTTCCGGCGCTCCGGCCAGTCTGGCTGATCAGGCGGACTGGCCGCTCTGCCGGTCCCGCCGCTCTGCCGGTCCCGCCGCTCTGCCGGTCCCGCCGCTCTACCGGTCTGGCCGACCTGGCTGGCCTTCCGGCCCTGGTCTAGCCGGTCTGGCCCGGTCTGGCCGGTCCCGGCGCTCTGGCTGGCCTGGCCGTTCTGCCGGGCCTGCCCTGGCCCGGCGGTCTGGCCGCTCTGCCGCTCTGCCGCTCTGGCGGAGTGGCGGAGTGGCCGGAGTGGCGGACTGGCGGACTGGCGGACTGGCGGACTGGCCGGAGTGAACCATCAGGCCGGTCTGGCTGGTCCCGTCGATCCGGCCTGTCCCGTCGATCCAGCCGGCTCGGTTGTGGTCCGGGAAGCTGTCCGGGCACCGGGCGGCTTTCCGGCATCACCGTCGATCCCGCATCGACGTTCACCGAACGACTCTCCGGCGCACACCCACCTTTGCCAGATCGCAGCCCGCCTTACCGACACCTCGCAGGCTGGCGAGATCGCAACCCGCCTCGTCGCGTAGCCCAGCCGTGGCGCTGTACTCGCGGCTTGCCCGCGCTGGCCGACGGCCTGCACCGTGGGCCGGCGGGTACGGCCGGAACAGCCAAACCCTCCCGCCCCGGCTCGGCGGCCGTCCACTGCAGCAGACTCGAGCACGGCTCGGGGCCTGGCCACGTCCACCGGGTTCGGCCACGGTCCACCAGGGCCTTGGCAACGGTTGGCTTGACCACGGTCCATCAGACTGTGCCGGTTCGGCAGTCCGGGCCACCGTCGGCCAGATCTGTGCCCGGTTCGACGGATCCGGGTACAGCTCGCCAGGTCGGGAGCCGGTTCGGCGAGCCTGTGCGGGTTCGGCGGGTTCGGCGGGTTCGGCGGGTTCGGGGCGATCGGTGCCCTGGGTTCCCGATCCGCCCCGGGGGTCTGGGCGTTTGCGGGCACTTCCCGTCCACTTCGGACGAATCCCGACGGACGGCCCTTGGCACCACCCTGCGCACGATGTTGTACTTCGACCCAGGACGTGAGGAGGTGCGGCATGCCCGAGCCGGAGTTCCCCGGCGCGCCGCCCCCACCGCCGCGCTCGGGCCGGCATCGCCTGCCCGACGCCGGGCAGTCAAAGGCGGACACACCGGACGCCCGCGACGCCGAACCGGCCACCCCGCCGCACTCGCGCATACCGGATGATCCGCTCACCGGCACGCCGGCAACCGACCCGGACCGCGGGGCATCCGCGCCCACCCCATCCGGCGGACTACCGAAGCGACCACTCCCGTCGACGCAAAACGACCCGCCAAGCACCCCAACCCGACCGGATACCGGCGAACCGCGCGACGCCCCTTGGCCCGCCGAGCACATCAAGCCACGCAGAAGCCCACCGCGCGCCGACAACACCGAACCACCCCACCTCGGAAACCCTCCACAACCTTCCGCACCGCGCCAAGCGGACATCGAGCCACGCAACACCCCACCGCACCACGAGGCCCGGCCCGGCACTGCGCGTCGCCACAACAGCGTCGAACCACCCACCACACCACCGCGCCGCGAAAGCCCTCCGCGACCAGATGCACCGCCTCCCAACGACAACGCCGGACCACCTGGCACCGCACGCCGTGACGAAAACCGTCCCCGGTCAGACATTGCGCCTCGCCACGACAACGCTGAACCACCCGCCATCCCACTACGTCACGAAGACCCTCCGCGGTCCGGTGCGGTTTGGGCCGGTGACGGCGGTGGGTCTCTGGGGGCCCCGTGGAGTGCCGAAGGCGGTGCGCCGACGGGCGGACGGTGGAACGTCGGCTCGGGTGCTGCGGGCTACGGAGCGGCGGCGGGACCGTTGGCCGGGAACGGCGAAGCACCCGAGCGCGGGCGGGCAGGCGAAGGCGGGCAACCTGTGCCATTACGCGCCGCCGCGGCGGAACAGGGGAAAGGGCAGCCGCGCCTGGAACACGAACTCGCGCTCGAGATGCTGGTCTCGGCCACCGAACTCGGGCGGAGGCTGCATCGGTTGTTGCGAACGCCGTACGACCGAGCCTGTGCGTTGTGCGCAGAAGCCATTGCCGTCGCCGAACTGGCCGCACGGCTGGATTTGACCGTCGGCACCACGCGCGCGCTCGTCGGCGAGCTGATCGATGACCAGCTCGTCGAAGCGCACCCGCCCATCGGCGGCTACCCGCCGCAAGCACGGCGGGACGCGCTCGACCGGGTCTTTTCCCGTCTGCACGACCTCTGAATCGCAAGCACGCCACGACGGCCGATGTCCGGCGCCCACCACGGTGCGGCACACGTCCGAGCATCAGCGGTCAATCCGGCAGCATCGGCATCTCCAATCCGGGTTCGTGGTGTAGCAGGACAGCCCTGGTCACCGCAGCGGCACCGAAACGATCCCGGACGGTGTCCACCGCAACGTCCAGCGGATCGGCCGACGGAGAACGAGCCACTCCGACCGGTCCATCAGGCGCACGAGGCAAGACCGCACCAGAAGAACCCGCCGACGGCCGCGACCCCGCCACGAAAGACAAACCCGACGACGCTGCCGCACCAGACGAACCGGCCGACACCCGCGACGCGGCACCGGACGAACCGGTCGCAGACCCCCCGGACGAGCCGGACGACGACGGCAAAGCCGCACCCCCCGACCCCCGCTCCGCGGCACCAGACAGACCCACCGACGACCGCGGCACTGCCACGCCGGCCAAGCCCACCGACGGCGACGGCACTGACACACCAGACGGATCCGCCGACCGCCGCTCTGCCGCTCCGGGCGAACCCATCGGCTGCCGCTCCGCCACATCGGACGAACCCAGCGACCGCCCCTCCGCCGCACCAGACGAACCCATCGGCTGCCCCTCCGCCGCACCGGGCGGACCCACCGGCTGCCGCTCCGCCGCGCTGGGCGAACCTGCTGAGGGCAGGGACAGACTCGTCCCAGCCGAACCCGTCGGCGGCGTGGGTGTGGGCATGGGCGTCGGAGCGGAGATTGTGCTGCGCGTCGGCGGCGTCGGTGCCGACCCCGGTGGAGAGGTACTGCCGCGCATCGTTGGCACCGGTGCCAACCCCGGTGCGGAGGTACTGCCGCCCATCAACGGCACCAGCGGAGACGTGCTGCCACCCATCGGCGACACCGGTGCCAACCCCGGTGCGGAGGTACTGCCGCGCATCAACGGCACCGGCAGAGACGTACTGCCGCCCATCGGCGGCACCGGTGCCAACCCCGGTGCGGAGGTACTGCCGCGCATCAACGGCACCGGCAGAGACGTACTGCCGCGCGTCGGCGGCACCGGCGGAGAGGCACTGCCGCCCCGCGGCGGCAACGGTGTCGGCGTCGGTGGGGAGGTTGGGCTGGGCGTGGGTGGTGTGGGCGGGCCAGGTGTACCGGGCGGTGTCGGGGCGGTGGGCGAGTTCGGTGGGGCTGTGGGGAAGGCCGTGTCGAATGGGAGGGGCAGCTGGATTGCGCTCGGGCTGTCCAGGTTGGCGAAGGACAAACCCAGCAGGGTCAGGCCTCGGTCGTGCACTGTGGACTGTGCGGCGGACAGCAATCCGCGCGCGACGGTGAGCAGGGTTTCGGTGTGGTCCGTGCTTTCCGGGAGGGTTCGGGACCGCGTGGCGCGGGTGTAGTCGGCGAAACGCAGGCGCAGCACGATGGTCCGGCACACCCGTGACGCCGCGCGCAGCCGGCGGGCCAGACTGTCCACAATAGACACCATGATCTCGTCCAGTTCGGCAGGTGAACGACGGCGGCGGCCGAGTGCGCGTTGCGAGCCCAGCGATCGACGGCGCCTGCCGGGCCGGACCGCGCGGGGGTCCCGGCCGTTGGCGAGTGCGTGCAGGTGCCTGCCTGCGCCGGGACCCAGCAACGACACGAGATCCACCTCCGGCAGCAGCGCCACCTGCCCCGCGGTGCGGATGCCCCGGTGCCGCAGCTTCGCCGACGTCACCCTGCCCACGCCCCACAACCGCTCCACCGGCAACGGATGCAGGAACTCCAGCTCCCGCTCGGGCGGCACCACCAGCAGCCCGTCCGGTTTCGCCACACCGCTGGCCACCTTCGCCAGGAACTTCGTGCGCGCCACCCCCACCGTGATCGGCAACCCGACCTGCGCCAGCACGTCCGCACGCAGCCGGGTGGCGATCTCCGACGGCCGTCCCGCGATCCGCCGCAGACCGCCGACGTCGAGGAACGCCTCATCGATGGACACCCCCTCGACCACGGGCGTGGTCCGCCGGAACACCTCGAACACCGCCTTGCTCGCCGCGCTGTACACCGACATCCGCGGCGAAACCACCACCGCGTGCGGGCACAGCCGCCGTGCCTGCACGCCACCCATCGCCGTGCGCACGCCCAGCGCCTTGGCCTCGTAACTCGCGGCGAGCACCACGCCGCCGCCGACGATCACCGGCCTGCCACGCAGCCGGGGATCGTCGCGCTGCTCGACCGACGCGTAGAACGCGTCGAGGTCGGCATGCAGGATCGGTCCTTCGGTCGTCACGAACACATGTTCGCATCGAACACCGACAAAACCGGGCACTGTGTCACCCGAACGGTCTAATACCCGGTCAGGCGAGCCGTGCTCAGTTCTCCACGTCGATCAGCCACGCACCATTCCGCTGCACCATCACGTAGCTGTGGTGCTCGGTGGTCGAGCCGCCGTTGGCGCGGTGGTAGGTGATCTGGGCGCTGACCGTGCGGTCGCCGGTGACCTTGACGTCGTTCGCGGACACCGAGCTGAACCGGTCCCACCACGAGCGGTAGGAGTCGAAGGATTGCTTGTGCTGCGCGCGGAACCCGTCGCTGAGCATGCTCCAGCTCTGCGGAAGATCGCCGGGGATGAGCGAGAAGTAGGTGCGCAGAGCCGAACTCATCGCCTCGGGCGAGGAATCCGCGGAGCTCGTGGCACTCGTCGGACGGGACGACGGCGGCGGCGAGGAAGAACTGTTCGGCGAGGACGCCGGCACCGAGGCGGCCGGCGCGGACGAGGGAGCACCGGCGACCGGGTTCTGCTGCTTGTCGTTGCGGGTGAGCACGACGGTCAGGATCACGGCGACCACCACGATCACCGCGCCGACACCGGCGAAGAGCGCTCCGCGGCGTCTTCGGCCGGAGGGTGGCGAGCCGGCCGCGGCCCCGGAGCCGGGGGCGCCGGTTCCGGCGGTATCCGAAGCGGCGGGGGCATCCGAAGCAACCGAACCCGAGGCGGCAGCGCCGGACGCGGCGGAACCCGAACCCGCACCACCGCCGACGACGCCGACACCACCCGCAGCACCCGCGTCCGAACCGGCCACCGCCGAACCACCCGGCGCAGCAGCACCGGCGCCCGCCACACCGAAGCCCGCGCCCTCTCCCGAAACGCCGGCGGCCGGCGACCGAAACGGGGCCGGTGGCGCGGTTTCCGGCAGCGTCGGGGGTTCGGGGACCGTGACGACCGGAGTGACGCCGCCGTCGAGGAGGCGCAGTTCGGCCACGACCTCGGCCATCGACGGCCGGTCCGCCGGTTTGAGTTCGAGCAGTTTCAGCAGCAGCGGCTCGAGCTTGCCCGCCTGCTTCGGCGGAGTGATCGATCCGCTGGAAACCCGGTACAGCAGTGCGATCGCGTTGTCCGCGGTGCCGAACGGCGGGGTGCCCTCCACCGCCATGTAGAGCGTGGCGCCGAGGGCGAACACGTCGGAGGCGAAGGTGCCCTCCTCGCCGCGCGCGACCTCCGGGGCGAGAAACGCAGGGGTGCCGGAGATTTCACCGGTCGCGGTGAGTGTGACGTCGCCCATCGCGCGGGAGATGCCGAAGTCGGTGACCTTGACCGTGCCGTCGTCGCCGAGCAGCACGTTGCCCGGTTTGACGTCGCGGTGCACCACCCCCGCCCGGTGCGCGGCGGTCAGCACACCGGCCAGCTGCACCGCGATCGGGATCACCTCGTCGACGGTCAGCGGCCCGTCCTCGTGCAGCTTCACCGACAGGCTGCGCGAGGGCAGGTACTCCATGATCAGCCACGGCCGGTCCTCGTACTCGACCACGTTGAACACCGAGATGGCGTTGGGGTGCTGCAGCCGTGCCGCGATGCGTGCCTCCCGCATCGCGCGGTTCTTGGCCTCCTCGACCTTGTCCTCACCCTGGTTCACCGGCATGAGGAGTTCCTTCACCGCGACGACCCGGCCGAGGATCTTGTCCTCACCGCGCCAGACCATCCCCATGGCACCGCTGCCGACGAGTTCGACGAGCTCGTAGCGCCCGGCGACCTGCCGGCTCTCCTCGGTCAACGGAAAACCCCTCGATGCGACGATTCACGGACGGCGACCTCCCAGTTTTCCACGAACCGGCCATGGCGTGTCCGACGACCCACCCCGGTTCGCGGGGGTTGCTCCGAGTGGCCGCGCCAGGACAGTCTGAGCGCATGACCACGACGGCCCCGTCCTTCCGGAACGTCTTCGGTGTCGGGGAATTCCGGGCGTTGTGGGTGGCGCACGTGCTGTCGGTCGCCGGTGATCAGCTGGCGAGGGTGGCGCTCACGGTGCTGGTCTTCGACCGCACCGAATCGGCGGGCTGGGCCGCCGGGACGTACGCACTGACCTATCTGCCGGATCTGCTCGGCGGGGCGCTCGGCGGTCTGGCGGACCGGTTTCCGCGGCGTGCGGTGCTCGTGGTGGCGGACGTGCTGCGCGCGCTGCTCGTCGCGGTGATGGCGGTGCCCGGTCTGCCGTGGCCGATCGCCGCAGGACTGCTCGCGGTGGTGCAGCTGGCGGCCGGGCCGTTCCAAGCCGCGCGACAGGCGGTGCTGCCGGACCTGCTCGGCGAGGAGAAACTGCCGACCGGACAGGCGATCCTGTCGTCGACCTACCAGGTGGCGCTCGTGGTCGGTTTCGGTGCCGGCGCGGCCGTGGTGACGTGGCTGGGCGTGGCCGGCGCGCTGTGGGTGGACGCGGCGACCTTCGCCGTTTCGGCGATCGCGCTGCGCTGGGGCCTGCAGCGGTATCCGGTCACGTCGGTCACCGAACGCGTGCCGCAGTGGGCTTCGCTGGTGGCCGGGTGCCGGCTCGTGGTCAGGGACGGGAAGCTGCGGTCGTTGCTGGCGATCGCCTGCTGCTGCGGGTTCTACGTGGTGCCGGAAGGACTGGCGGTGCCGGTGGCCGCGCAGCTCGGCGGCACCGGCGCGCTCGGCTGGCTGCTGGTCGCCAACCCGGTCGGGACGGTGCTGGGCGCACTGCTGATCAGCAGGCTGCCGCGGACGTGGCAGCTGCGCTGGCTCGGCCCGCTCGCGGTGGCCAGCAGCCTGGTGTTGCTGCCGACCGGATGGACGCCTGCGTTGCCGGTGATCGTCGCGCTGTGGACGGTCTCCGGAGCGTGTTCCGCGCACGACCTCATCACGCAGGTGCAGTACAGCCTGGCCGCGCCCGCCGGACAACGCGGCCAGGTGATCGGCGTGGCGATCGCCGCCCTGCGCGCGGCACAGGGCATCGGCATCATCGCCGCGGGTGCCCTCACGCAGGTGTTCGCACCGACGTCGGTGGTCGCGATCGCCGCGATCGCGGGCGCCGGCTGCGCCGCGGTGGCCGGTACCGCGTGGGCCCGCGCGGCGCAGCCCCGCCGAAGTCCCCTCGACGGGGCCACCCCGCCTCCGGCGCAGTGAATCACGGGGCTGTTCGGTTCAGGTCCAGTTGTTGTCACGCACGCCTTTCACCTCCTCGACGGCACATCTGCGGACGGGGGACCGGTCAGCGGGTCCAGTTGTTGTCGCGCATCGGTTCGCACCTCCTCTCCGGCAGCGCACCTCGTCACACCGACTCAGCAGGTCCAGTTGTTGTCGCGCACCACCACTCACCTCCCCTCTCACACCGCACTCGGCCAACCCCGCTCAACGCGTCCAGTTGTTGTCCCGCACCGGTCCGCACCTCCTCTCCCGGCTCACTCGACCAACCCCGCTCAACGCGTCCAGTTGTTGTCGCGCATCGGTTCGCACCTCCTCTCCCGGCTCAAACGGGCTCGATTTCAGAACGTCCAGTTGTTGTCCCGCACCGTGGACACCTCCTCTCACCTGGGAAGACCGGAGTCTCGACCTCGGGTCAAGACTCGGGTTGCGGACCGGTTACGGCCGGAGTGTCCAGTTGTTGTCGCGCACGGTTGTCCCCTCCTTTCCGCTCGACTCCACTACCGGGTGATAGCTCATCGCAATAATCACCGACAGTGGTAACAGCGCCGGTCGCGAGTGCGCCGCCGGACGGTCCGATGTGCTGCTCGGTCACAGGTTCGGGGCGACTTGTCATCACTCACAGTGGCCACCTCCCCGTATCGCCGGCCGGTCGCTGGGCCGTCCGGGCGAAATTGCCCCGGGGGTCCCAGAGTCCGGGCGACGGGCCGCATCCGACGCGCCTCGTCGTTTACGGTAGAAGCCAACCGGGTGAGGTGAAGAGTGCGCGGACGATTTGCCGGGTGGCTGGCGGGCTGGCGGCTGTGGCGATTGCCCTCTCCGGTACGCACTTATGTACTGCTCGTGAACGTGCTGGCAGTCGGCGCGTCGGTGAGCACCGCGTGGCTGGTGCCGGTCAGCCGGACCGATCTCCTGCGCTTCGGGGTGCTCGCGGTGTGCGCAGCCGCCGCGATCGAGGCGACCCGTCACATCGAACGGCAGCGCGAGTACAACCGCGCACCCGCAGTCGCCTACGTCGACACCAAAGCCGTCTGGAGCATTGCCGCGGTGGTCGCCCTCCCGGCGGTGCTGGCCACGGCGATGGTCGTGTTCACCTACGCCGTCGCCTGGTGGCGGATCTGGCCTCGCGAACGGCCGGTGCTGGCACACCGCTGGATCTTCTCCGCGGCTTCCGTGCTGTGCGGTACGCAGGCGGCGGTCGCGGTGCTCGCGCTCGGCATGCACCAGTACCCCGGGATTCTCGCGCCCGGTTTCCTGCCGGGGCTGAGCGACCTCGCGGTGATCGTGTTCGCCGCGGGCCTGCGCTGGGCGATCAACACCGCGCTGGTGATGGCCGCGATCGCGCTGTCCAACCCGCCGCAGTCGTTCTCGGACCTGTTCTCCGGTTTCGGCGACCAGCTGCTGGAGGCGGGCGCGATCGGGCTCGGCATGGTCACCGCCGCGCTGCTGGTGCTGGCCAACCCGCTGGTGCTGGCCGGGGTGGTGATCGCGCTCGTGGCACTGCACCGCGGTCTGCTGCTGAGCCAGTTCCAGCGCGACGCACGCACCGACGTCACCACCGGGCTGGCCACGAAACGCTGGTGGCGCACCGTTGCCGAGCAGTACCTGGAACGCGCCCGCGCCGGTCAGGGCACGGTCGGCGTACTGCTGCTCGACCTCGACCACTTCAAGACGATCAACGACACCTACGGCCACCCGACCGGCGATCTGGTGCTGCGCGAGATCGCCATCGCACTGCGTGGGCAGGTGCGCGACGAGGACGTGTGCGGACGGTGGGGCGGCGAGGAATTCGCGATCGTGCTGCCGAACGTGCCCAGCGAGGAGCACCTCGGCCAGCTCGCCGACCGCATCCGCTGCCGGGTCCCGGAGGTGACCGTCTCGCTGCCGGACCGCGATTCGGTGATCAGCGACCTCACCGTGTCCATCGGCTGCGCGCTCTACCCCGCCGACCACCTCTCCAGCGTCGACGAACTGCTGGTCGCCTCGGACAGCGCGCTGTACCGGGCGAAGCAGGCCGGCCGCAACCGGGTCGAAGTCGCCACTCGCTGATCCGGGTTTTTCCGGGCAAACCCCCCGCGACCGCCACTTCCGGACCGACCGGCCGTGCCGCTCGTGCCACGATGGGGACAGCGAAGCGAGGAGGTCCGGGTGCCCGAATGGGATGGCCAGGGGCTGCCGCCGGTCGCGCAGGCCAGGGTGCAGCGGTACGCGGCATCCGGGCCGTGGACTTCGCTGCTGAGCGTGCCCGGCGCGGTCGGTGCCGAGGCCGCCGGGTTCCGGCCCTCCGGCGAGGTGATGGGGTGCGTGGTCCAGCGCGTCGGCTGGTCGGCCACGCTCGCCGTGACCGCATTGCAGCAGATCACGATGCGTGCCGAATTCCTGCGCGAGGGCTACCGCGCCACGCTGGAGAGGCTGCGCAGGGAGGCGCAGGCGATCGGTGCCGACGGCGTGATCGGCATCGCGCTCTCGGTCACCCCGCTCGACGAGACGATGCACGAGTTCGTCGCGCTCGGCACCGCGGTGCGAGCCGAATCGAAGCAACGTCCTGGATTCGTGTTCACCACCGAACTGTCCGGACCGGACGTGAGCAAGCTCGTGCAGGCAGGCTGGGTGCCCGCGACCGTGGTCACCGGCTTCGGCGCGCGTGCCGTGGTCGACTACAACATGCAGTACCAGACCACGGTGTGGTCGGGGAACACCGAAGTCGACGCGCACACCGAGCTCGTCACCGCGGTGCGATCGGCCGCGCGAACCGAGTTCGGCCGGGCCGTGCGCGAGTCCGGCGCGGACGGCGCGATCGTGTCCCGGATGACGCTGGACTCCTGGCAGCTCGGCGAAGTCGGGGTCGCCGGGGTGGCGAGCGTGTTCGGCACGGCCGTCGCGCGATTCCACACCGGAGCGGCCGCGCCGAGCGCCGCATTGACCATCCTGCCGCTGGATCGACCGTGAAGGAGACGCCGTGAGCACCGAGCCCGCCGCGCCGCACATTCCCGAGGACGCCATGCGCCGGCTCGCCGAAATGCGGCCAGGACAGGCGACCAGCCTGTTCACCTCGGATTTGAGCGTCAACGAATTCCTGCTCGTGCGCGAGGCCGGGTTCCGCCCGCTCGGGCTCGTGCTCGGCTCCAGCATCTACCACGTCGGCTTCCAGATGGGCCGGTGGAGCAAGAACCAGGAGCTGGACCGGCTTTCCCAGGCGATGTACCACGCACGTGAGCTGGCCATGTCCAGGATGGAGGCCGAGGCCGATCTGCTCGGCGCGGACGGGATCGTCGCGGTGCGGCTGGAAATCGAGTTCAAGGAGTTCGGCAACGACCTCGCCGAGTTCGTCGCGGTGGGTACTGCGGTGAAGGCCGACGAACCGGGGGAATGGCGCAACAACACCGGAAAGCCGTTCACCAGCGACCTTTCCGGGCAGGACTTCTGGACGCTCGTGCAGGCCGGGTACGCGCCGCTGGGCATGGTGATGGGTTCCTGCGTCTACCACATCGCGCACCAGCGGTTCCGGCAGGCGCTCGGCAACATCGGCCAGAACGTGGAGATCCCGCAGTACACCGAGGCGCTCTACGACGCGCGGGAGCTGGCCATGTCGCGGATGCAGGCGGAGGCCGAACAGCTGCACGCGGAGGGCATCGTCGGGGTGCAGCTGCTTTCGCTGCCGCACCGCTGGGGCGGGCACACCACGGAGTTCTTCGCCATCGGCACCGCGGTGAAACCACTGCGCGCCGACCACCACATCACCAAGCCGCAGCTCGTGCTGCCGCTCACCGACTGATGGCAGGCTCCGAGCTGAGCGGACCGGCGGGTGAGTTCCACCTGCTGCTCGCCGCGCTGCGCGCAGACCGCGCCGACGTCGCCTCTTACAGCCGCGTGCTGTCCGAGACGCTCGGCGACGCGTTGCCCCCGGGCATGGTCGAGGTCGAGCGCCGTCGCAGCTTCGCCGACCGCGTCGCCGGACGGGCCGGGCAGCCGGTCGAGGTACGCGTTTCTGCGCCGCAACAACAACTCGTGCTCACCGCCACCGGCAGCGGCGATATTGCCTGCGAAGTCCGCCAAGTGGTGCGCGGTGTGGTGATCAGCCGCCGCAGCACCGAGTTGGAGGAATGGCTCACCGTGCTCACCAACGAACTGCAAGCGCTGGCCGGCCGTGACGCAAAGGCGCGCGACGCCCTGTCCCGGCTGCTCGACGGTTCCTGACCGGAGGATTGCGGCCAACGCAACGTATGCAGCGGACAGCGAGCCACCCGCCTCGGACGCCGCACGTCGAGTCGCCCGATCACGCGATCGGCCTGATTCTCCCGCACCATCTGGACCAACACCTGCTCAGTCGCACCCTAGACGGCGACGTCCAGGACGAGCCGGCGTCCGTGTGTTTCGCCGCGTTCGATCCGGCGGTGGGCTTCCGCGGCCTCCGTCAGTGCCAGTCGCTCCACTGCGCGGGGGCGCAGGCCGCCGGTGGAAAACCGTTCGTTCAACGTCTTCGCGGCAGCGGCGAGTTCTCCGGCGGTGGCGTGCGAGATCGCGAACCCGACCACGGTCCGGTCGTGCATGTAGAGCTCACCTGCGGGCAGCACGGGCCGGCTGTGTGGACCGGCCAGCAGCACGATCCGGCCGCGCCAGGCCATTCGCGGCACTACCGCAGCGAGGTCGTTCGTGCCCGAGGTGTCCACGTACACGTCGATGTCGTCGGGCAGTTCGGCGTCGTGGTAGTCGAGTGCCTCGGCGGCGCCTAGCGCACGACAGTGTGCGAGGTCGCGGGCGGAAGCCGTGGCCACCACCCGTGCACCGGCGTTCGAGGCGAGTTCGATCAGCGCCGAGCCCACGTTGCCGCCTCCGCCTGCCACCAGCACGGTCTCGCCTGCCTGCAACCGGCCGTGCGGGTACAGCGCGAGAAAGGCGGTGGCCGCGGGATGCACCATCGCGACGAACTCGGCCGGATCCGCCCCGTCCGGCAGCCGGTACAGCCGATCGGCGGCCACCGCGACCCGGGTGGCTGCCGCACCCTGCCGTCCGCCGTGCCCGAGGCTGTTGCCCCAGACCGGCTCGCCCGCGGTGAATCCGCCGCCGTCCTGCGCGACCCGGCCCGCGAAATCCCGGCCCAGTACCAACGGCCACGGCCCGGGAACCGCAAACAGGCCACTGCGGACGAACGTGTCGACCGGATCGACCGCGCTCACCGCGACGTCGACCAGCACCGCACCCTCGGCAGGCACCGGATCGGGCAGCTCGCCGACGTGGATCTCGTCGGCCTGGCCCGGCCGACGCACATAGGCCGCTCTCATGGCCGGGCGGCCCCCATCGGATTGGTCACCGGCATCCCGCCGCCGTCCACGACCAGCCGGCTCAGCGGCGCCGCCAGCGCCAGCACCCGTTCCACGGCGGATGCGCCGAGCGTTTCGAGCGGATCGGCAGCGAGCCGGTCGGTGGTCTCCTCGACCGTGCGGCGCACGTCTTGGCCGGCCGTGGTGAGCCTGCCCTCGCGGTCGAACAGGCCGCGGGTGAGCAGTCCGCCGGTCGCCGCGTCCCATTCGCCGTCGGTCCAGCCGCGGGCCCGCTGGACGTGCTGCCGGGTGGTGGCTCCGGTGGCGATGTGCGTGAGGGCCGCCTCGAGGCCGGTGAGTTCGGCCGCCACGGCGGCCAGCACGTGCCCGTCGCCGCGGTGCTCGCGCAGCACGGTGGTCGCCAGCCACAATCGGGCCAGCGGACGGTCCGGCCGCGGCACCGCGCCCCATGCAGCGCCGAGCGGGCGACCGGCGAACCGGCAACCGTCGACGGCCGCTTCCAGCAACCGCACCAGCTCGTCCACCGAAGCCGCGCCGAGCAACCGGGTCAACGCCGTCTCGACCGCCTCGATCCGGGTGCGCAGCACCTCGCCTGGTGAGGCGAAGGTCCACGCGTCGGGCAGCGCGCGAGCGACCATCCGCGGGGCGAACCCGAAGAACATCGCCTCGACCGGCTCCGGACCGATCGGCCCCAACGGCGCGGAACGGCCCGCGAAGTACCCCATCCAGAAGCCGCGCAGTCCCACCGCCTTCGCGGCCTCGGCGGTTTCGGGTGCGAAATAGACCACGGCGTGCAGTGGCTCCAGCGCCGTCCAGAATTGCCGCGCCGGGCTCGGATTCGGCTCCATCCCGGTGACTCTAGGCCCGCCGAACGACCGCGGCCCGCCGTCCCCGGGAAGGGACGACGGGCCGCGACGAGACTGGCCGGCTCAGGCGAGCTCGAGGCCGTAGGACTGCAGTTCCAGGGTCAGCGGGTAGAAGTAGCTGGTCTCGGTGTCGCCACCGGACAGCGTGCCAAGGCCCTTCTCCCCGTCGAAGGCCGGACCGCCCGAGTCACCGTGGTCGGTCTTCGCGGTGGTGCCGAACTCGTGGTTGAGCACACCGACGTCGAAGTTCACCGACTCGTCGACCGAGGTGATCTCGCCGCTGCCGCCACCGGTGGTCTGGCCCTGCTTCTCGATCTGCTCACCGACGGTCGGCTCGGCCGCGCTGGTGATCTTCTGCCCGGTGTTGATCGCGCCCTCACCGGTTCCGTTCGGCCGGGTCAGCAGGCCCGAGTCGGCACCGGGGCAGTCGCTCTCCACGACCTCCGCACCGGAGACGTCACCGCCGGACCAGGTGCCGCCCTCGTTGGTGCAGTGGCCCGCGGTGAGCAGGAACGGGTCGCCGCCCTTGGTCACGTTGAAGCCGAGCGAGCAGATGACCTGGTCGTTGGTGATCGAGTCGCCGTCGGCGATGTAGGTCGCCAGCTTGCCGGTGCGGTGCTCGACCCGGGCGGCGTCGCCCAGTTTGGCCGCGGCCGCGGTGACCTTGTCCGCGGTGGCCTTCGAGGCGGCGTCGTAGATCTTCACCACGACCTGGTTGGTCTTGGTGTCGATGCCCCACGCGGTCTGCGGCACGTTCTTGACCGCGTCCATGCTGTTCTTCGCCGAGGTGAGCGCCTGGAAGCTGTACTTGACCGTCTTGGTGGCGAAGCCCGCCGCCTCGGCCTTGTCCTGCGCCGCGGCGTCGGTGACGTTGACGATCGCCTTGCCCCGGTCGAGGTAGATGCCGCCGTTGGCGGCGCCGAGGCTGTCGGCGACCTGGGTGGCCTGCGTGACGGCCTTGGCCTGCATCTGCGAGAACGCGAGCGGGCTCGCCGACGCGGTGTTGATGCACATACCCGCGGTGAGCGCCGCAGCCGAGAATGCCGTGAAACCGGCGATGAGCGTCTTCCGGGAAGTCATTGACTCTTCCTCCAGTTGGGCTCTGGTGGGGGGGACCGACCGACCCCGCGCATTCCGCACCACGCGCAGGGTGGACGCCTCACACCTTCGTTGCCCGGCAACCACCGCACTACCGACGAACGTTGGTTATTCACCACGATACCGGACAAAGCGGACCGCACCAGTGCCGTTCGGATCAGCCGCTCTGGGCCGAACAGCCTTGCCATGCCGACGAATGAGCCCGAGCCTCCCACGATCCGGAACCGGCAGACCGGCCCGCACCACTCACCCTCGACGCCCGCCCGTTCGGCCGATTGTGTTTCACCGTCCCTTGTGCACCCGTGCCGCGCAGCGTCCACAACGGACTCACCGGCTCGGCCACCGCACGTGGTCGGCGTACCCGTCGTTCTTGCGCAGATAGCCCGCGATGAACGGGCAGCTCGGCACGATCGTCTCGGCACGCGCCACCACGTCGTCCAGCGCCGCCGCGGCCAGTACCTTGGCCAGGCCACGGCCGGCGAACTCGTCGCCGATCTCGGTGTGCGTGAACACCGTCTCGCCCTCGCCGGGGGCGAATTCGGCGAACCCGGCGAGTTTCCCGTCGGCGTACAGCTCGTAGCGGTTCTCGTCGTCGTTGCGGACCACTCGGGTTCCTTCGCTCATCGCCACTCCTCGCACTCGGGGCGTCCAGCACAACACACCGGGCCGGACAAGGCTTCCCGGATGTCGGCTTGACCTCCACCGACGAGCGATCCGGCGACGTCCGGCACAGACCCTGCGGTGACCGCGGCTCGGCCGCACGGGCGACCCGCCGGCATCGTTGGGGTGGAGCGCCTGCGCGGGCCTTCCGCCGCCACCGCCGGGTCTGTTTGCCTCAACGGGTCCGCCGCCTACGACCACGGAAGGTCAGGGACCACGCGTGCAGCCGTTCGTTCTGCCCGAGTTCTACATGCCCTACCCGGCCCGGCTGAACCCGCAGCTGGAAGGCGCACGGGCGCACAGCAAGCAGTGGGCGTACACCATGGACATGATCGATGTGCCCCAGCACGGCACCGTCATCTGGGACGAGGAGGACTTCGACTCCCACGACTACGCGCTGTTGTGCGCCTACACCCATCCGGACGCGGGCGCAGCCGAACTCGACCTGGTCACCGACTGGTACGTGTGGGTGTTCTACTTCGACGACCACTTCCTCGAACTGTTCAAGCGCACCGGCGACATCGACCACGCCCGTGCGTACCTCGACCGGCTCGGCCGGTTCATGCCCGCCACCGGCGAGAGCACCGAAACGCCGGAGAACCCGGTGGAACGCGGGCTCGAGGACCTGTGGCACCGCACCGTCCCGCAGCGTTCGGCTGGCTGGCGGCGGCGGTTCCGGGAGAGCACCCGCAATCTGCTCGACGAATCGCTGTGGGAACTGGCCAACATCAACGAGAGCCGGGTTTCCAATCCGATCGAATACATCGAGATGCGCCGGAAGGTCGGTGGCGCACCGTGGTCGGCGAACCTGATCGAGCATTCGGTGCACGCCGAGGTGCCCGACGAGATCGCCGCGAAGCGTCCGATGGCGGTGCTGCGGGACTGCTTCGCCGACGCCGTGCACCTGCGCAACGACCTGTTTTCCTACCAGCACGAGGTGGAGGACGAGGGCGAGCTGTCCAACGGTGTGCTGGTTTTCGAGGAGTTCCTCGGCTGCACCACCCAGGAAGCCGCGGATGCGGTCAACGATCTGCTGACGTCGCGGCTGCACCAGTTCGAGCACACCGCGCTCACCGAGGTGCCCGCGCTGTTCGACGAGCACGCGGTGCACCCGGCCGGGCGGATGGCGACCTTCGCCTACGTCAAGGGCCTGCAGGACTGGCAATCCGGCGGCCACGAATGGCATCTGCGGTCCAGCCGCTACATGAACGAGGGCGCGCTCGATTCGCGGGGCGGTCCGGCACTGCCCGGCGGACCGTCCGGTCTCGGCACCTCGGCCGCGCGGATCTTCTCCTCGCTCGTCGTGACCGCACCGCAGCGGACTCGCGCGTTCACCCACCGGCCGTTCGAGAAGACCGGCCCGATCGACCCACCGGAGATCGCGATCCCGTTCCCGCTGCGGCTGAGCCCGCACCTGGACGCGGCGCGGGAGAACCTCGTCGAGTGGTCGCGGCGGATGGGCATCCTCGACGGCCCGGTGTGGGACGAACGCCGGCTGCGCGGGATCGACCTGCCGCTGTGCGGTGCCGGCATCCACCCGGACGCCTCCGCCGAGCAACTCGACCTCACCAGCGGCTGGCTCGCCTGGGGCACCTACGGCGACGACTACTACCCGGTGGTCTTCGGCACGACCGGGGATCTGCCTGCGGCAAAGGTGCTGACCGAGCGGTTCAAGCTGTTCATGCCGGTGCACGACGAGCCGGTGCCGCCACCGCTCAACGCGCTGGAGACGAGCCTCGCCGACCTGTGGCAGCGCACCGCCGGGCCGATGCGCACCGACGCGCGGCGGACGTTCCGCACCGCGATCGAGGTGATGACCGAGAGCTGGCTGTGGGAGCTGGTCAACCACACGCAGAACCGCATCCCCGACCCGATCGACTACGTGCAGATGCGCCGCCGGACCTTCGGTTCCGATCTGACCATGAGCCTCTGCCGGATCGGGCACGGCCGGTCCGTGCCGCCGGAGATCTACCGCACCCGGGTGATCCAGGCGATCGAGCACTCCGCGGCCGACTACGCCTGCCTGGTCAACGACGTGTTCTCCTACCGCAAGGAGATCGAGTACGAGGGCGAGCTGCACAACGCGGTGCTGGTGGTGCGCTCGTTCCTCGACGTCGGGCCGGACCGGGCGTTCGAGATCGTCGCCGGGCTGATCGCCGCGCGGCTGGCCGAGTTCCGGCATGCGGTGGACGTGGGCCTGCCCAGCCTGTTCGCCGATCACGGACTGGACGCCGACGCCCGTGCCACGCTCACCGGCTACGCCGAGGAACTGCGGAACTGGATGGCCGGGATCGTCAACTGGCACCGCGAGTGCGTGCGGTACACCGACGCGGAACTGGACCGGCTGGCCACGCCGTCGGCGCCGGGCCCGGCCGGACCCGGCGCGATCCCGTCCGGGCCGACCGGACTGGGCACCGGCGCACTGCGGATCCCGTCGGTGCGCCCGGCCGCCCGCTGAGGCTGGGCACCGAGCGCTCTCGCCGAGACCACGGTGTCGAGACCACGGTGTCGAGACGCAGGTGCCGAGACCCGGTGCAGTGGCCGGGGTCGCCCGGCGGGGTGCGACCGGCCACTCCGCCGGGCGTTTCCCGCCGTACCAGGTGATACTCGAGGTGTGAGCGGCCTGAACCTGCACTTCCTCGGTCACGCGAGCACGCGCGTGGAACTCGGTGGCCGGGTGGTGCTCACCGACCCGGTGCTCACCCGGTGGATCGGCCCGCTCACCAGGGTCGTGCCGCGTCCGGACATCGCGGCCTGGTCCGGGGTCGATCTGGTGCTGCTCTCCCACCTGCACGGCGACCATCTGCACCTCCCTTCGCTGAAGTTGCTCGGCAGGGACGCCCGGATCGTCGTTCCGCGCGGCGCGGGCGGCTGGCTGGCCAAACGCGGCTTCACCGGGGTCGAGGAGATCTCCCCCGGCGAGACCGTCACCGATGGCGAGCTGCGGATCACTGCGACCGAAGCGGTGCACTCCGGGCACCGATGGGGACCGCGGCTCACGCACGGGCCGCAAAGCACCGCCATCGGGTACCTGCTCGACGCCCCCGGCGAACGGGTCTACTTCGCCGGTGACACCGACCTGTTCCCCGGCATGGCGGATCTCGGCCCGGTCGACGTCGCGCTGCTGCCGGTGTGGGGCTGGGGCCCGAACCTCGGCCCCGGTCACCTCACGCCCGAACGCGCCGCCGAAGCGGCAGGCCTGCTGCGCGCACGCACCGCGGTGCCGGTGCACTGGGGCACCCTCGCCGTGCCGGGGCTCCACCGCACCGCACGGATGCGGCAGCTGCTCGTAGAGCCGCCGCGCGCGTTCGCCCACCACGTCGGCCGCGCCGGGCTGGCGACCGAGGTGCTGCACACCCGTCCCGGCGCCGACGTCCTGCTGCCCGCCCCCGAGGAGCGCGGGTGAACTGGACGGACCCGTCGGCGATCGGATATCCGGCGCTGTTCGGCGGGGTGCTGCTGGGCTCGGTGATCCCGATCGTGCCCACCGGTGCGGTGGTGGGTGCCGCGGCCGCGGTCGCGACGACCACCGACCACCTTTCGCTGCCGTTGGTCATCCTGCTGGCCGTGCTCGGCGCATACCTGGGTGACGTGCTCACCTTCGCCGTTCCCCGGTTCGGCAGCGAAGCGCTGCTGCGCTGGGTCGAACGACGGCAGCAGGCCGACCGGCTCGAGAAAGGCCGGGAGCAGTTCGCCCGCCGCGGCTGGCAGCTCGTGGTGATCGGCAGGCTGGTGCCCGCCGGGCGGATCCCGGTACTGCTGGCCGCGGGCACGCTGAGCTACCCGTGGCGCAAGTTCCTGCCCGCCGGTCTGGTCGCCTGTGTGCTGTGGGCGGTGGCCTACTCGCTGCTGGGCATCCTCAGCGGCGGCATCTTCGATTCGCCGCTGATCGCCACCCTGCTTGCCACCGTGCTGGTGCTGCTGGTGACCGTCACGACGACCGCGATCTCCAAACGGCGGCAGAAGACGGCGACGAAAACTGGAGGACATCAGTGACGACACCCGCTCCGGCGAAGGGCCGGTTGCTGCGCGGTGGCCGCGTCGTGGCGCGCGTGGTGCTGGTCTGGGCGGCCGTGGTCGGTGCGCTGCGGCTGCTCGACCGGTGGCTCGACGGGTTCGCCATGCACTCGTGGTGGCAGGCCACGGTGTGTGCGTTGATCCTCGGACTGCTCACCTCTGTGGTGTGGCCGCTCGTGGTGCGCGTGGCCTGGCCGATCGCGTACTTCACGCTCGGCGTCGGTACCTACCTCGTGCTCGGCGCCGCGACGCTGGCGATCCTCCAGGCCGTGCCGGGGGTCGAGCTGCACGGATTCTCCACGGCGGTCGTGCTCACCGTCGCGATGTCCGCCGTCGGCGCGGTGATCTCCAGTGCGCTGGCGGTGGACGAGGACGAGATCTTCTTCCGCCGGGCCGCGCGCCGTCGCCGCAAGCACGCCCCCGGCGCCGAGGTCGCCGACCAGCCGCCCGGCGTCCTGTTCCTCCAGATCGACGGGCTCGGCTACGACATCGTGCGCCGCGCGGTGCGGGACGGCGACATGCCGACGTTCGCCGCCTGGCTGAGCGAGGGCTCGCACACGCTCACCCGCTGGCACACCGACTGGAGTTCGCAGACCGGCGCCAGCGTCTGCGGGATCCTGCACGGCTCGAACCACGACATCCTCGGCTTCCGTTGGTACGAAAAGGATCGCGACCACGTGATGGCCTGCGCGCACCCGTCCGACTCGGCCGAGATCCAGCGGCGGCACACCAACGGCCGCGGGCTGCTCGCCGGTGACGGCGCGAGCCACGGCAACCTGTTCTCCGGCGACGCCGAGCACGTGAGCCTGACCATGAGTTCGGTCCCGGTGCTGGTCCCGCGCAAGCTGCGCGGAAAACACCACGACCGGGTCGGCGCCGGCTACCGCGCCTACTTCGCCAACCCGGTGAACGTCCTCCGCACCTTCGGCGTCGCGCTCATCGACGTGTTCCGCGAGCTGTCCGCGGCGGCGAAGCAGCGCCGGGCGGGCGTGATGCCGCGGATCCCGCGCGGCGGCTTCTACCCGCTGGCCCGGCCGGGCACCACGGTGATCGCGCGGGACGTGGTGGTGTCCGCGATCATCGGCGACATGCTGGCCGGACGACCGGTGGTGTACGCGGATTTCCTCGGCTACGACGAGGTCGCGCACCATTCCGGCATCGAACGGTTCGACACGCTGGAAGTGCTGCGGTCCATCGACCAGCAGTTCGCCCGGCTGCAGCGCGCGAGCAGGCTCGCGCCCCGGCGCTACCACCTCGTCGGCCTGTCCGATCACGGGCAGACCCAGGGCCAGGCGTTCGTGGACCGCTTCGGCGAGACGATGGAAGCGCTGGTCGGCCGGTTGTGCGGTGGGGCGCCGGTGGCCGAACCGGGCAAGCGGCGACAGGCGGAGAGCTGGCAGGTGAACGCCGCACTCGCGGAGGCGACGAACTCCGGCGGCCTGATCGCCCGCCGGCTGCGGGGGCGGGTGGAGGACGCCGAATGCGCGCACGACCGCCCGCGTACCACGAGCGGTTCCCCGGGTGAGGTCACGCGCGTGGCGCCCGGCGTGGTCGTGGTGGTGTCCGGGCATCTGGCGATGGTGTCGTTCACCGAGCACGAGGGCCGGGTCGAGCTGGAGACCATCGAGCACGAGTACCCGGATCTGCTGCCCACGCTGGTGGACCACGACGGGGTCGGGTTCATGCTGGTGCACAGCCGCGAGTTCGGTCCGGTGGTGCTGGGCCGGGACGGGCTCAAGCGGCTGTCCACCGGCGTGGTGATCGGCGAGGACCCGCTCACCGAGTACGGCCCGTACGCCGACGAGCTGATCACCCGCGTGGACACCTTCCCGCACTGCGCGGACATCATGATCAACAGCCGCTACGACCCGGAATCGGACCAGGCTTCGCCGTTCGAGCGGCACGTCGGCTCGCACGGCGCGCTCGGCGGACCGCAGCAGCGCGGGTTCATCCTGCACCCCAAGGACTTCCCGGCGCCGGATGAGCCGGTGGGCGCGGAAGCCGTGCACCGGGTGTTCCGCGACTGGCTCTCCTTCCTCGGCCACCCCGAACCCGGGACGGCCGAGGAGAAACCCGCACCCGTCCCTTCGGAGGTCGCGTCATGAACGCTCCACAACCGGTCGTCTACGGCACGAGCTGGTGTCCCGACGTGAAACGCAGCCGCGCGCTGCTCGACGTAACCGGCGTCGCCTACGACTACGTGGACGTCGAAGAGGATGCTTCGGCCGAGAAGCTGGTGCGGGAACTGCAGGACGGCGAGCGGCGCATCCCGACCATCGTCTTCCCGGACGGCACGCACCTGGTGGAGCCGGGCGACGACGAACTGACCGCGCACCTGTCCCGGTGACCGGGTGGTGAAATCGGCTCGCGTGTTCCGCCGGATGCTGTGACGATCGGGCGCATGACGCGTTCCTTCGACGATCTGGTGACCGAAGCGGCTTCGGTGTCCGTGGCAGGCTGGGACTTCTCGTGGCTCGAGGGCCGGGCCACCGAACAACGGCCGTCGTGGGGCTACCAGCGGTTGCTCGGTGACCGGCTCGCGACCGTCGAGTCCGCATTGGACATCCAGACCGGCGGTGGCGAGGTGCTGGCCGGGGTACCGGCGCTGCCGTCGCGGACCGTCGCCACCGAGTCCTGGCCGCCCAACATCGCGAAGGCCGCCGCCCTGCTGGCGCCGCGTGGCGTGGCCGTGGTCGAGGACTCCGACGAGCCGCCGCTTCCGTTCGGGGACAACGGGTTCGACCTGGTTTCGAGCCGGCATCCGGTCACCGTGTGGTGGGACGAGATCGCCCGTGTCCTGCGGCCGGGCGGTCACTACCTGTCCCAGCAGGTCGGCCCGGCGAGCGTGTTCGAGCTGGTGGAGTACTTCCTCGGCCCGCAACCGGCACAGGTGCGCGGGAAACGACATCCGGACGAGGCGCGCGCGGGCGCCGAACGCGCCGGTCTCGAGGTGACCGACCTGCGGTTCGAGAAGCTGCGCACGGAATTCTTCGACGTCGGTGCGGTGATCTACTTCCTGCGCAAGGTGATCTGGATGGTGCCGGGCT
This sequence comes from Amycolatopsis ultiminotia, assembly GCF_039536925.1. Taxonomy (NCBI): domain Bacteria; kingdom Bacillati; phylum Actinomycetota; class Actinomycetes; order Pseudonocardiales; family Pseudonocardiaceae; genus Amycolatopsis; species Amycolatopsis ultiminotia. The sequence goes on from NZ_BAAAZN010000005.1 coordinate 465,285, forward strand.
TCACCGTGGCAGCTCATCTGCCGCGGCTGCGCGAGCTCCACCAGCAGCTGCAGGACGGGCCGTTCGTCGCCACCACCACGCGGTTCCTCATCGAGGCGCGGAAGCCTCGCGGGTGAGTGCGGCCGCGATGCCGTCCGCGAGGAGCTCCACCCCGGCTTCCAGGCTGAGTCGCGCCTCGTGCTCCAAATAGGGCACCTGCGCGGGCGGCGGACCTGCATCCTCGCCCAGCCTCGCCACCTGCGGGTACCGGGTCACCAGATCGGGCACGAGTTCGGCCAGCACCGCCGAACGCGAACGCCACCAGTCCTCATCGGACAGTCCGGTTTCCCGTGCCGCCTGGCGTGCTTCCGCGGCGATCTGCACCGCGCCGCGGACCACGGTGAGCAGAGTGCTGACGATCCGGCGCACCCGCGCGGCCGGCAGACCGGTGGTGAACAGCACCCGCAGCACGATCTCCTGCATGCGGAATTCCCCCGGCCCCAGCACCGGCCGGGCCGGGGAGACCTGCAGCAGCCACGGGTGCCGCAGATGGAACGTCCACAGCTCGTGCGCCAGCTCGCTCAGCGCGGGCCGCCAGCCGCCGGTCAGGTCGTAGTCCTCGCGCAGTTCGCCGAGCACGTGGTCGTCCATCAGGTCGATCAGCTCGGTCTTGCTCGGCACGTAGGTGTAGAGCGCCATCGCGGTGCGCCCGAGCCGCTCCCCCACCGCGCGCATCGACAGTGCGGCCATCCCCTCGGCGTCCGCGATTTCCACCGCCGCGCGCACGATGCGGTCCACACTCAGCGCCGGTTTCGGTCCCGGCGCGGTACGTGGTCCGGTTCCCGCGCGCCACAACAGCTCCAGCGAACGGCGGGCGTCACCCTGCCCGGCGAACACGACCACTGGCTGCTCCTCGCAGGCTGTCCGGACCATCTCCGTACAGCCTAAAGGATCGCACCGACGGACGTCACCCCGCCACCTCGTGTCCACAGTGGAGTGACGTCCGCACGCGGTCAGCTCTCCAGTTCGATGGCGAGCGCCGGGCAGAGCTGCGCCGCCTCCCGCACCCGGCCGTGCAGATCCTCCGGCGGTTCCTCCTCCAGCAGCACGACGATGCCGTCGTCCTCACGCTGGTCGAACACCTCCGGCGCGACGAGCACGCACTGTCCCGCGCCGACGCAGCGGGACTGGTCCACGACCACCTTCATCTCGGCCACCGTCCTTTCACCAGGTCACCGGGAGTTCGTGCACCCCGTAGACCACCATGTCGTGCTTGAACGCCACCTCGTCCAGCGGAACCGCCAGCCGAAGCGTGGGAATCCGCCGGTAGAGGGTGCTGTAGACCACCTGGAGCTCGACCCGCGCGAGCGGCTGGCCGAGGCACTGGTGCACGCCGTAGCCGAACGCGACGTGGTGGCGTGCCTTGCGGGTGACGTCGAGCTTGTCCGGATCGGGGAACTGGGTGGCGTCGCGATTGGCGATGTCCCCGGCTGCGATCAGGCCGTCACCCTTGCGGATGCGCTGCCCGGCGACCTCGATGTCCTCCAGCGCGACCCGCCGCCGTCCGGTGTGCACGATGGTGAGGTAGCGCAGCAGCTCCTCCACCGCGTTGGCCACGAGCTTGGGGTCACCGTCGCGGACCGCGGCGAGCTGGTCCGGGTTCTGCAACAGTGCGGTGGTACCGAGAGCGATCATGTTCGCGGTCGTCTCGTGGCCGGCGACCAACAGCAGCTGACCCATCGACGCGACCTCGTCCACGGTCATCGCGCCGGTGGCGACCTGCTCCACCGCAAGCCTGCTCAACACGTCGTCGCCGGGGTCGTCGAGCTTCTGCTTCACCAGGTCGCCGAGGTAGCCGAGCAGCTCCTCGGTCGCAGCCATCGATTCCTCGACCGTCGAGTCCTTGGAAATCAGGACCTTGCTGATGCGGTGGAAGAAGACGCGGTCGGCGTAGGGCACCCCGAGCAGCTCGCAGATGACCAGCGAGGGCACCGGCAGCGCGAAGGCCTGCACCAGATCGGCGGGCTTCGGGCCGGCCAGCATCTGGTCGATCAGGTCGTCCACGATCTTCTGGATCCGCGGCCGCAGCCGCTCCACCTTGCGCACCATGAAGTCGCCGGTCAGCAGCCGGCGCTGGGCGGCGTGGTCCGGATCGTCCATGCCGATGAACGCCTTGGTCCGGCGACGGCGGGCCGCGATCCCGGGCGACTGCGCGGGATACCCGTCCTTCGCCACATCGGCACTCACCCGTGGATCGGCGAGCACTTCACGGACGTCGTCGTAGCGCGTGAGCAGCCACGGCTCGCTGCCGTCCCAGATCTTCACCCGGGACACCGGCTCATCCTGCAGCCGGCGGGCGAGCTCCGGCGGCGGGTCGAACGGGCAGCGTCCTCGCGCCATCGGGTAGTCGGGCGCGTCGGACAGAGCCTCCGACATCTTGCCTCCTACAGAGAGTCACCAAACGATTGTTCGGGTACTTACTGAACAGATGTTAGGGATCCTGGTGAAGCCGTGGCCACCACCTGCGGTCAAGATCACCGGGACGGCGCAGCGCCGGCCGGGCGAATCGGGAAAAACGCCCGTGGCTCAAGCGAAACGAGATCGACGATGGACCGCACGGGCGCCACGGGGCGTACTGCGTGGCGGGGTTGCGGGGTTGCGGAGTTGCGGGGTTGCGGGGTTGCGGGGTTGCGGAACAGGACGACCCTGCCCGTACACACCGACGAACGCGATCACCCCAGCTCGTCCGGCGGACACCCGGAGCGGACACCGCCGTCGGCACAACAGGCGAACGCAGCGGCGAGCAGATCCAGCACCTCGACCAACGGTCCGGTCGCTCGGACACCGGGCGTACTGCTGGCGCCGTTCGCCGCCACCAGCCGGCAGTGCCCGAAGTTGTCGATGGCAAACCAGCAGTACGCGTGGATCAGCACGCGGACACGACCCACCACGCCAACCCGGACGACGTAGCGGCCCCCTCCATCGCGGCACACAGCCGGGCGAACTCGTACCCGGCCGACCCCGCGAACTCGCACCGGGTCGGCCCCGCGGCACGGTCGGTGAAGTACCGGTAGATCCCGACCGAGGCAATCCCGACGGCCCCGACGCCGCCGACGCCGCCGACGCGGCCGCGAACAGTCAACCCGCGCCCGTCGAACCCGGACAACAGCCAGCCGGCCGCGTCAAGGATTTCCCCACACAGCCGCCCCCGGTTACGCGCGCGGGGAGCGCTGACCTGGACCTCTTCCGAAATATTTCTGCTGCTTCACCCCACCCGCGGCCCCGCCCAATCGACACCGCCGATCCAGTCCGCCCAACCAGACCGTCCCCACCATCCATTGAGGACTCTCACGTCCACGCGGGCCCGGCAACGACACGAACCCAGTCACTTGACATCAGGTGGACAATAAAAAATCGGCGTGCCTTCCACTCGAAAATGGGATACCCGCCGAACTGTCACCAGTGTAGCCGCTGCGAGGGGTACGTGTCAAATCAGGAGCACGAGAACGAATTGCAGTCCGAGCGGGCGTACGTCGCCGGGCTCTACCGACGGCTCGACGGGGAGCGGGCGCGGGTTCGGCGGGAGTATGAGCAGGCACTGGGCGACAACGGTGGCACACCGCTGGAACGGGACGTCCGGGTGCGCTCGCTCGACCGCGAGCGGGCACGTCTGGACGTGGCCGACAACGGGTTGTGTTTCGGCCGGCTGGACGCCGTTTCCGGGGAGCATTCCTACATCGGCCGGATCGGGCTGTTCGATCAGGAAAACGACTACGAACCGGTCCTGCTCGATTGGCGGGCGCCGGCGGCGAGGCCATTTTACACCGCGACCGGTGCGACACCGGAGAACATGCGCAGGCGGCGGCAGTTCCTGACTCGCGGGCGCACTGTCGTCGATTTCACCGACGAGGTTTTCGGCCATCCGGAAAGCGCCGAACACGGAGACGCCGCACTGCTCGCGGCGGTCAACGCAGCACGCGGCGAGGGAATGCGGGACATCGTCGCGACCATCCAGGCCGAGCAGGACGAGATCATCCGGCACGACCATCCGGGCGTACTGGTGATCGAGGGCGGACCCGGCACCGGCAAAACCGTGGTGGCACTGCATCGCGTCGCCTATCTGCTCTACACCCGGCGGGAACGGATGGAACGCCACGGGGTGCTCGTGATCGGGCCGAATCCGGCGTTCCTGAACCACATCAGCCGTGTGCTGCCGTCGCTCGGCGAGACCGACGTGGTGTTCCTGACCCCGGGCGAGCTCGTGCCCGGCCGCCACATCACCGCCGAGGACACGCCGGAAGTGGCGCGGTGCAAGGGATCGCTGAAGATGCTGGACGTGCTTTCCGCGGCAATCGCCGATCGGCAGCGGCTGCCGGAAGAACCCGTGCCGATCGGCTTGGGCGACGTCACGGTCCGGATCGACGCGGAGACCGCGGAGTGGGCAAGAGACGAGGCACGGGCCAGCGGCCTGCTGCACAACGAGGCCCGCTCGGTGTTCGTCGAAATCGTCGCCTACGTGCTCACCGAACGGGCCATCGCCAGGATCGGCCGGGACTGGCTGACCCGCGAAGACCGCGAGAGCTGGGAAGAACTCCGGCAGAACCTCCTCGGCCAGCTGGCGGGTGACGTGCAGTTCACCGCCGCCATCGAGCAGCTGTGGCCGATCCTGACCCCGGAATCCCTGCTCTCGACGCTCTACACCGGCCCGGAACGGCTGCGCGCGGCAGGCGCGGACCCGGCACTGCTGCGCGCCGACGGCGAAGCTTGGACGGTTTCCGACGTCCCGCTGCTCGACGAACTGGTCGACCTGCTCGGCGCCGTCCGGAAGCCGGCCGGACAGGATGCCGAAGAGGCGCGGCAAGCCGCGTACGCCTCCGGGGTACTGGAGATCCTGCACACCGAGCGCCAGGATCTGATGGACGACGAGGACCACCTGCTCGCCCAGGACCTGCTCCACGCCGGCGACCTTGCCGAGCACTTCGTCGAGCGCGACACCAGGGACCTGGCCGAACGGGCCGCCGCGGACCGGGACTGGACCTACCGGCACGTGGTCGTCGACGAGGCACAGGAGCTGTCCGAAATGGACTGGCGAGTGATCATGCGGCGCTGCCCCGCACGGTCCTTCACCGTGGTCGGGGACCTCGCCCAGCGCCGTTCGGCGGCGGGTGCGCGGTCGTGGGGCGAAATGCTGGAGCGGTACGTGCCCGGCCGCTGGGTCTACCGGTCGCTGTCGGTGAACTACCGGACGCCGTCGGAAATCATGACCGTCGCCGCGGCCGTGCTCGCCGGATTCTCCCCTGAGGTGCAGCCGCCGGATTCGGTTCGCGCCTGCGGGGTCCAGCCGTGGTCGCGGCAGGTCGACGAGGACGAGATGTCCGCGGCCATCGAGGAATTCGTCAGTACCGAGGCGGGCCGGGAAGGCACCAGCGTGGTGATCGGGCCGCCGGGGGTGGCCGAGGCGGTGTCGCCGGCGGAGACGAAAGGCCTGGAGTTCGACGCCGTGCTGGTCGTGGAACCGGAGAGGATTCTCGCCGACAGTCCCCGCGGCGCAGCCGAACTCTACGTCGCACTGACCCGTGCCACGCAGCGGCTCGGCGTCCTGCACCGGGATCCGCTGCCGCCGGCACTGCGCGGGCTCACGCCGCTGGTGGCAGCAGCCGATGCCGCAACCTAGGCTTGTCCATCGCAAGTCAGGAGGCCGCGAATGGGACGACGGGACAGCTGGACGGGCGCGCCCTGCCCGGTCGCGCGGGGCGCCGACGTGCTGTGCGACCCGTGGACGATCGTGATCCTGCGGGATGCGCACGCGGGCTTGACGCGGTTCGACCAGTTCCGCGAGAAGCTCGGTATCGCGGACAACGTGCTGTCCACGCGACTGGGCCGGATGGTCGAAACCGGACTGCTCGCCAGGGTGCCCTATCGCGAACACGGGCGCACCCGGCACGAGTACCGGCTCACCTCGGCCGGGGCGGACACCCTGCCGGTGATCCACGCGGTGGCGCACTGGGGCGGCGCGCACACGTCGTCCCCCGCCCCGGCCGAGCCGATGCGCCTGGTGCACCTGCCGTGCGGGCAGGACACCCGGCCCGGCCCGTCCTGCGACCACTGCGGCGCCGAACTACAACGCGACGACCTGCACCGGGTCGAAACCTGGCGCTACGGCATCGACGCACCGCTGGCGGAGCCGGTCACCCCATAGTCGGCGCGGTCCGTGCGTCGACGATCCCTCGCGATCCCCGGTCACCAGCCCGAAATCACGCGACCGTGCCGATCGGCAGCCACGTCCTCGGCCATCACGACCGGACCTCGCCGTCGGCACCGGCTTCGGCACACAACGCCCGCCGCCACTGCCCCGCCACGGCGCCGCTGAGCCGCTCGGTGTCGACCGCGTCCGGGTCCAGCAAGCGTTGCAGCCCGATGCCGCGTACCTGTCCCAGCACCGCGACCGCCACGTCGCGGGGCACGAGGTCCGCCCGCATCGTGCCGTCGCGCAGCCCGGCTTCGACGTCCCCGCTCAGCTCCGCGCGGAATGCTTCGTCCCGCTCCCGGAACGTCCCGGAAAGCTCGGCCGCGGTAGCCGCTTCGGCCCACAGCAACAGAAACGCCCGGCCGTTCACCCCATCCCTGCCGAGTTCGCGCACGTACCCCTCGATCAGGAGCACCAGACGGTCGAGCCCCGGCGGCACGTCACCGATCCCCGGGACGAACCCGCCTTGGCTGGCCTTCGCCAGCGCGTCGAGCAGCGCCTGCTTCGAGCCGAAGTGGTGGGTGACGATCCCCCGGCTGTATCCGGCACGCTCGCCGACGCGGGCCAGGGTCACCGCTCGCACCCCGGACTCCACCACCAGCTCCGCAGCCGCGGCGAGCAGTGCGGCTCCCGTGGTGGTCCGCCGTTGTTCCTGGGTGCGACGCGGCGATTCGGCAGGCATACCGGTCAGCATACAAACTTGCGTGTTGACTAACAAGTATGTGAGGATGCTTCGCATGCCCACTGTGTTCGTGAACGGCAACCCGGAGAGCGCTGCGATCTGGGATCCGCTGTGCGCCCAGCTGGACCGCGCCGATGTGCTGCGCCTGTCCCCGCCCGGTTTCGGCGCACCCATCCCGGACGGGTTCGGCTGCACCGCATCCGACTACCGGGACTGGCTCGTCGCGGAACTGACTGCGCTCGGTGAACCGGTCGACCTGGTCGGCCACGACGTCGGCGGCAGCACCGTCCTGTCCGTCGCCATGGCGCGGCCGGACCTGCTGCGAACCTGGGCCAGCGATGCACTGGGCCTGTTCGATCCCGACTACGTCTGGCACGAGCTGGCCCGGCTGTGGCAAACCGCAGGGGCAGGCGAGAAATCCGTCGCGGAACTACTGGGCGGCACACTCGAGACGCGCACCGAGCGGATGGTCGGCCGCGGCATCGACCGGCCGGTCGCCCAGCGCATTGCCGCCGCGCAGGGGCCGGAAATGGGACGGGCCATCCTCGCCCTGTACCGGTCGACGGCCCAACCGGCGATGGCCGAACGCGGCAAGGACCTGCCCGCCGCCGCGGCCCGTCCGGGACTGGCGATCGTCGCCACCGAGGACCCGTTCGGCGGAGGCCCGGTCCGGCACCGTCGTTCCGCCGCCAGGGCCGGCGCCGAGGTCGCCACGCTCCACGGGCTCGGCCACTGGTGGATGGTGCAGGATCCGGTCCGCAGCGCCGGTGTCCTCACCCGGTTCTGGGCCGAACCCGGTTCCGCCCCGACGGTTTAGCCCTCACCCGGCACCCCGGCGAGGTGTTCACCGCGCTCACCGGCCGGCCGGTGAGCTGACCCCGGCGGTGCTTTCCCGGATCTCCAAGGAAAACGGCGGCTGCACCTCGCGCGGCGAGGCGTTCTCGGTGCCGATGATCCGGCCGTTGACCAGGTCGATCGCGGCCTCCGCGATGGCCGCCTTGTCCGGCGAAATGGTGGTGAGCGAGGGCAGGCTGAACGCGCTCTCCTCGGTGTTGTCGAACCCGACGATGGCGATGTCCTCGGGCACCCGCAGACCGCGTTCGGCCACCGAGCGCAGTGCACCCACGGCCAGCAAATCGTTGAAGCAGAACACCGCGTCCGGCGGTTCCGGCAGCGACAGCAGCCGCTTCATCGCGGCTGCCCCGTTCGCGCGGTGGTACTTGTCCGCCGGCTCCATCAGGGAGTCCACAACGGACAGACCGGCGTCGGTGAGCGCCGCGGTGTACCCGGCGACACGCAGCGACGCGGTTCCTCGCCGGGGATTCACGCCGATCGCGGCAATCCGCCTGCGGCCAAGGGAAACCAGGTGCGAGACCGCGGAGTGCGCCGCCTGCACGTTGTCGATCGCCACCCGGTCCAGCTCCACGTCCACCGCGTGCTCACCCAGCAGCACCATCGGGATTCCCATTCCCGGATCAGGGAAATCCCCCGCTTCGAGGGCTTCCGGGTGCACCAGCGCACCGTCCACCAGATGCGGGCCGAGGGAGTCCACAGTGGCCCGTTCCCTGGTCCGGGTTCCTTGCGTCTGCTCGATCAGCACACTCCAGCCCCGCCGCTGCGCCGCGGTGATCACCAGCCCGGCCAGCTCGCCGAAGTACGGGATGCTCAGTTCCGGCACCATCAGCGCGAGAAAACCGGTACGGCCGCGGCGCAGGTTGCGCGCGCCGACGTTCGGCCGGTAACCGGTCGCGGCCAGCGCCTCCTCGACCCGCCTGCGGTTCTCCGGCTTCACGAACGCGTACCCGTTGACCACGTTCGAGACGGTCTTCACCGAAACGCCCGCCAGCGTCGCGACGTCCTTGAGTGTCACGGCCACGCCGACTCCCTCCGCTCCGACCGACGCCCACGACGAGCCCGGCGGACACGAAGTGTAGCGACGTTTTGCCTGTTTACAACGTTGTTCCAACGATGTAAAAATGGCGCGAGCTCCCCGGGGTGACTGCGGTCACGCCGGTGAGCGGATCACCTTAGTCATCCGCTGTGAGGAGTCCGCCGTGTCCCCGACTGTCCCTGTCCGCCTGGCCCTCGTCGTCGGCGCCGCCGCGACACTGGCGCTGGCCGGCTGCACCAGCCGCGAGGAATCGTCCTCGGCGCCCAGCGACGGGGCCGGTCCGGCGGCGTCGGCCGCATCCGAGGCGCCGAGCGCCGACGGCTGCACGCTCGCCAAGACCGGTTACCCCAAGGTCGACCTGAAGAACGCGATCATCGGCTTCTCCCAGTCGGAGAAGGAGGCCAACCCGTTCCGCATCGCCGAGACCCAGTCCATCCGGAGCGAGGCCGCGAAACTCGGCATCCCGGCAAACCACCTGCTCACCACGAACGCGCAGAGTGACCTGAACAAGCAGGTCAGCGACATCAAGTCACTGCTCGACCGCGGTGCGCAACTGCTCATCGTCGCACCGCTGAACTCCGACGGCCTGCAGCCCGCGCTGGACGCCGCGAAGGCGAAGAAGGTCCCGGTCGTCACCGTCGACCGCCAGGTGAGCTCGAAGGCGTGCACCGACTACCTGACCTTCATCGGCTCCAACTTCGTGGAACAGGGCCACCGCGCGGCCGCCGCGCTCGCGAAATCCACCGGAGGCAACGGAAAGGTCGCGATCCTGCTCGGCTCGTCCGGCAACAACGTGACCACCGACCGCACCCAGGGCTTCAAGGACGAGCTGAAGAAGACCCCCGGCCTCACCGTGGTCGCCGAGCAGACCGGTGACTTCGACCGCTCCAAGGGCCAGTCGGTGACCGAGCAGCTGATCCAGAGCCACCCCGACCTCACCGCGGTGTACTCGGAAAACGACGAGATGGGCATCGGCGCGGTCAATGCGCTGAAGACCGCGGGCAAGAACCCCGGCAAGGACGTCAAGGTCGTCTCCGTGGACGGCACGCGCAACGCCGTGCAGCTGATCGTCGACGGCAGCTACAACGCGGTGATCGAGTCCAACCCGCGGTTCGGGCAGCTGGCGTTCCAGACGCTGCAGCAGTTCGAGGACGGCAAGCCGATCGCGCCGAGCATCGTGATCACCGACGACGCCTACGACGAGTCGAACGCGGCGCAGAAGGTCGGGAACGCCTTCTGAGTACCGGCACAGACCAGTACGGGGCGAGAGAAGGAGACTGCGTGACGACCACGACCGCACCGGTGCTGGAGGTGACCGGGGTGACCAAGCGGTTCCCCGGCACCGTGGCGCTGGACGACGTCTCGTTCACGCTGCGCCGCGGCGAGGTGCACGCACTGGTCGGCGAGAACGGGGCGGGCAAGTCCACCCTGATCAAGGTGCTCACCGGGGTGTACCGGCCGGACGAGGGCCAGGTACACCACCTCGGCGAGCCGGTGCAGTTCCGCAGGCCGATCGACGCGCAGCGGGCCGGCATCTCCACCATCTACCAGGAAGTGAACCTCGTCCCGCTGATGAGCGTGGCGAGCAACGTGTTCCTCGGCCGCGAACCGCGCACCCGCACCGGGCTCGTGGACTGGTCGACGATGAACGCGCAGGCCCGCGAACTGCTCTCCGGCTACGGCATCGACACCGACGTCCGGCGTCCGCTGCACACCCTGGCGGTGGGTGCGCAGCAGATGGTCGCGCTCGCCCGCTCGGTGTCCACGAAGGCCGGTGTGGTGGTGATGGACGAGCCCACCTCGTCGCTGGAACCACGCGAAGTGGACACGCTGTTCGAGGTGCTGGCCCGGCTGCACGCGCAGGACATCTCGGTGATCTACGTGAGCCACCGGATGGACGAGCTGTACCGGGTGTGCGACAGCGTCACCGTGCTGCGCGACGGCAAGGTGGTGCACAGCGGCCCGTTGAAGCCGTTGCCGCGGATCGAGCTGGTGTCCATGATGCTCGGCCGGGAGATCCGGCAGATCCGCCAAGAAGGCGTGACCGCCTTCGGCGAGGAACACCAGACCGGAGGAGAACCGTTGCTGCAGGCGGAAAACCTCACCGGCGGACGCAAGCTGCGCGAGGTGTCGGTGACCGTCCGGCCCGGCGAGGTGGTCGGGCTGGCCGGGTTGCTCGGCTCCGGTCGCAGTGAGACCGCGCGGGCACTGATCGGTGCCTTCCCGCTGGAGAGCGGCACCATCATGCTGGCGGGGAAACCGTTGAAGCGCGGCCGGATCGCGGCCGCGATGCGGTCCGGGGTCGCACTGCTGGCCGAGGATCGCAAGTCCGAGGGCATCATCCCGAACCTGTCGGTGCGGGAGAACATCGTGCTCGCCGCGCTCCCCAGCCTGTCCACCTTCGGTTTCGTCAACCGGGCCAAACAGGACCGGGTGGTGCAGACCTTCATGGCACGGCTGCGGATCAAGGCGGCGAGCCCGGAGCAGAAGGTCTCCGAACTCTCCGGCGGCAACCAGCAGAAGGTGCTGCTCGCCCGGTGGCTCGCCACCGGACCGAAAGTACTGCTGCTGGACGAGCCGACCCGCGGCATCGACGTCGGCGCCAAGGCCGAGGTGCAGGCGCTGATCGACGAACTGGCCCAGGAGGGCCTCGGCGTGCTGCTGATCTCCTCCGAGCTGGAGGAACTGCTCGACGGTGCGGACCGCGTGGTGGTGCTGCGCGACGGCGCGGTGGCCGACGAGCTGACCGGCGAGGCCGTGACCGAAGACAACGTACTGGCCGCGATCGCCGCTGGGGGTGACGACGATGACGACCGCGACGCTGAGAGCACCTGACCGCGCGCGCGTCACGAGCTGGCTGCAGAACTACGGCGTGTACCTGGCCGTAGTGGTCCTGCTGCTGTTCAACGTGATCTTCACGGAGAACTTCCTTTCCGTCGCGAACTTCCGCACCCAGCTGGTGCAGGCGGCGCCGGTGTGCATCGTGGCGCTCGGCATGGCGCTGGTGATCGGCACCGAGGGCATCGACCTGTCGGTGGGCTCGGTAATGTCGATCGCCGCCGCGCTGGTCCCGCTCTACCTCGGCGCCGGACCGCTCACCGCGGTCATCGTCGCGGTCATCGCCGGCGTGGTTTCCGGGCTGTTCAGCGGATTCCTGGTGGCACAGCTGGGCATCCAGCCGATCATCGCAACGCTGGCGCTGCTGGTCGGCGGACGCGGGCTGGCACTGGTGATCGCGCACGGCCAGCTGGTCCAGTTGCACAACGCCGACTTCCTCGCACTCGGCACCGGCGACCTGCTCGGCATTCCGATCATGGTGCTGGTCGCCGCGGTGCTCGCGGTGCTGGCCGGATTGCTGGTGCGGCGCACCACCTTCGGCAGGCACCTGGTCGCGGTCGGCGGCAACCGGCCTGCCGCGACGCTGGCCGGGCTGCCGGTGAAGCGCGTGCTGATCGGGGTGTACGTGATCTCCGGCGCACTGGCCGCGATCGCGGGCGTGCTGGCCACTGCCCGGCTGAGTGCCAGTGACGCAGGCGAAACCGGTCTGCTGATGGAGCTGTCCGCGATTACCGCCGTGGTGGTCGGCGGGACCCCGCTCACCGGCGGCCGGGTGCGGGTGCTCGGCACCGTGTTCGGCGCACTGCTCATGCAGCTGGTGCACGCCACGCTGATCAAGCACAACCTGCCCGATTCCGCGGCGCAGATGGTGCAGGCCGCCATCATCGTCGGCGCGGTGTACGTCGCCAGGGAACGGAGCACGCGATGACCGCGACCACCGCCGCACCACCGACGGAGCGCGGCGCGAGCCTGGCCGGCGTCCTGCAGCGCCAGGGTGCCGCGGTGGTGCTCGTGCTCGGGGTGCTCGCCTCCTGGTTTGCCTTCCCGCACTTCGGTTCCGCGGACAACCTGCGCAGCCTGGTGCTGCAGGGCTCGTTCCTCGCGGTGATCGCGCTCGGCATGACGTTCGTGATCATCTCCGGCGGGATCGACCTGTCCGTCGGCTCGGTGTACGCGCTCGGCGGGGTGCTCGGCGCATACGGCTCGCGGTACGGCCTGATCGTGGCGATCCTGCTGCCGCTCGTGGTGTGCGGGCTGATCGGGCTGATCAACGGCCTGCTCATCGCGCGGACGCGGATGGCGCCGTTCATCGTCACACTCGCCTCGCTGTTGTTCGCCCGCGGGCTGTTGCTGGCACTGACCAGCGAAGGCTCCACGACGTACAAAGTGGAGGCCGGTTCGGCATTCCTCTGGCTGGGGCAGGGCACCATCTTCGGCGTCGGCGTGCCGGTGTACCTCGCGTTGATCCTCTTCGGGCTCGGCGGGGTGTTGTTGCGCCGCACCCGGTTCGGCCAGTCGGTGTTCGCCATCGGCGGATCGGAGCAATCCGCGCTGCTGATGGGACTTCCCGTGGTGCGCACCAAGATCACGCTCTACACACTCAGCGGCACCCTCGCCGGACTGGCCGGCGTGCTCACCGCGGCGTACCTGCAGTCCGGCGTCACCGTGCTCGGCGTCGGCACCGAACTCGACGCGATCTCCGTGGTCGTGATCGGCGGCACGCTGCTCACCGGCGGCGCGGGCACCATCATCGGCACGCTCGTCGGCGTGCTGCTGAAAACGCTCATCCAGAACGTCATCAACCAGGTCGGCACGCTCGATTCCAACTACCAGACGGTGGTCAGCGGGGCGTTCCTGCTGGTCGTCGTCGTGATCCAGCGGCTGCTGGCTCGTTCCCGCAGATCCTGAACGGCTCGATCCCCGCAACAGGAGGTCCGAAGATGTTTCGTGCTGCCCGCAGGTCCCGACGATGGGCCACGGCGGCCGCCGCGTTCGCCGTGGTCGCCGCTGGGCTCTCGAACGCGCCCGCCGCCTCGGCGGCCGATCCCCCGCAGTGGCAACGGCTGGCGCCACCGCTGTCCACCCCGTGGACGGATCAGGTCTCCCCGGACAACGCGCTGCCAGACTACCCCCGGCCGCAGCTCACCCGCGACAAATGGCAGAACCTCAACGGCACCTGGGAATTCTCCGCGGCCAAACCGGGCGACGCCCCGCCGATCGGCCAGGGGCTGGGCGAGCGCATCCTCGTGCCGTATCCGGTGGAGTCGGCGCTGTCGGGCATCATGCGGCACGAGACGTCGATGTGGTACCGGCGCACCTTCCAGGTGCCGCCGGACTGGAAGGTCGGCGACGGTGAACGGCTCGTGCTGCACTTCCAGGCGGTGGACTACGACACCACGGTATGGGTCAACGGTCACGAGGTCACCCACCACACCGGCGGCTACGACGCGTTCTCCGCGGACGTCACCGACGCACTGACCGATTCGCCGGACCAGGAGATCGTGGTCGGCGTCAGCGATCCGAACGACGCGGGCAACCAGCCGCTCGGCAAACAGCGCACCGCGGGCGACGGGATCTTCTACACCCCGAGCTCGGGCATCTGGCAGACCGTGTGGCTGGAACCGGTGAAACCCGCGCACATCGACAAGGTGGACACCACCCCGGACGTGGCGAACGGTTCGGTCACGGTGAACGCGGCGGTCAGCGGGGACGACAAGCAGACCGTCGAAGCGATCGCCTACGACCACGGCACGGCGGTCGGCAAGGTGACCGGCGAGGCGAACAAACCGTTGCAGCTCAAGCTGGACAAACCGCATCTGTGGACGCCGGACGATCCGTTCCTCTACGACCTGCAGGTCAACCTTTCCTCCGGGGACAGTGTGCGCGGCTACTTCGGCATGCGGTCGATCTCGGTGGGCAAGACCGCCGACGGTAAGCAGCGGATGCTGCTCAACGGCAAGTTCGTGATGCAGCTCGGCCCGCTCGACCAGGGTTTCTGGCCGGACGGCATCTACACCGCGCCGACCGACGAGGCGCTGAAGTTCGACCTGGAGCAGGAAAAGGCGCTCGGCTTCAACATGGTGCGCAAGCACATCAAGGTGGAACCCGACCGCTGGTACTACTACGCGGACAAGCTGGGTCTGCTGGTGTGGCAGGACATGCCCGCGATGAAGGACGACGTCGACGCGCCGCCGGAAGCGCAGGTCAACTACGAGTCGGAAATGCACCGGATGATCGACCAGCACCGCAGCTTCCCGTCGATCGTCACCTGGGTGCCGTTCAACGAGGGCTGGGGCGACTACCAGGTCGGCCGGATCGCCGACGAGGTCAAGCAATGGGACCCGACCCGGCTGGTGAACGCCGAATCCGGGGTGAACTGCTGCCGGTCCGAACCGGACAGCGGCAAGGGCGACATCTACGACGACCACACCTACACCGGACCGGGCACACCGACGCCGGACGCGACCCGCGCCGCGGTGGACGGTGAGTACGGCGGGCTCGGACTGAAGGTCGACGGGCACGAGTTCGATCCGGACGGCAGCTTCGCCTACGAGATGGAACCGGACAGCGCCACCCTCACCAGCCGGTACGCCGAACTGCAGCAGCAGCTCCTGCTCGCCGGCCGCCAATGCGGTGTGTCGGCCGGGGTGTACACCCAGACCACCGACGTGGAGCAGGAGGTCAACGGCTTCTTCACCTACGACCGTCAGGTGCAGAAGATGGACTTCGCCAAGGTGCGGGAGGCGAACCTCGCCGTGATCAACGGCGTGGACGGTTCGCCGCAACAGGGTCCGCAGCTCCCGGCCGGAACGCCGGGCATCGACGGCATCGCCGCGTACCCGTTCGACGAGAACACCGGGACCACCGCCGCGGACTCGGTCGGCGACCACGACGCTTCGCTGGTCGGCGGAGCGACGTGGACCGAGGGACACCAGGGCTCCGCGCTCGCGGTGAACGGTTCCGGCCAGTACGCCGACACCGGTGCGTCGCTGCTCAAGACCGACGCGAGCTACAGCGTGGCGGCCTGGGTGAAGTTCAACTCGCTCGGTGACGGTTTCCAGACCGCGGTCAGCCAGGACGGCAGCGACCACAGCGGTTTCTACCTCCAGTACTCGGGTGCGGACCACAAGCTGGCGTTCAGCATCGGCAGCACGCGGGCGACGGCCCAGCTGACGCCGGAGACCGGCCGCTGGTACCACCTGGTCGGAGTCCGCGACCCGTCGAACGGCAAGCTCGCGCTCTACGTGGACGGTCAGGAGGCGGCAAGCCGCAACGAGTGCCTCGGCGACGCAGCCGACGGGCACACGGTGATCGGCCGCGCCCAGTACGACGGCAACCCGGCCGACTTCCTCGACGGAGCCGTCGACCAGGTGCACGTGTACGACCGCGCGCTGACCCCGGAGGAGGTGCAGACCCTCTACACCTCAGGTGCGTAACGCACCCGCGGTACCGAAGAGCCGGCAGGCCAGTCCTGCCGGCTCTTCCGCGTCCGGCCCACCGTGGCGCCCTTCTTCGGCACTTGCGAGACACGTTCCGGGCGACAGGCACGTTTCTCTTCGGCACTTGCGAGACACGCGCCGAGCGACAGGCACACCTCCATAGCGGCCTTCTTCGACACCTACGACACACGCACCGAACGACAGGCACACCTCCATAGCAGGCCCCTTCGGCGCAAGCAGGACACCTGTCGAGCGGCAGGCACGTTTCCGGAACCGGCCGCACGCTCCGCGTACAAGACCTTCCACCCTCACCGCACGAACGGCAGCCGGGTCGCTGCGTTGTCCGTGGCGCCCTTCACCCGGGCCTGCCGGCTCCGGCCGCGTGCCCGACTTGCCCGGGACCGCCTCGAAAGCCCCGCGTGGACTATTCCTCGGGCATCGCGGTCCGGCGGGCGTGCACCCGGCGGTAGCTCCAGATCAGCAGGGTGAACAGGATCAGCCCGGACAGGATCAGGCTCGTCCCGGTGCTCCAGCCGCTGAACGGCAGGCTGCGCACCACGCCCCACACCACACCGGCGGCGATCAGCGCCAGTCCGGCCAGTACCGAACCGGCGATCCGCAGCGGGCCGGCCACGCTCTGTTCGGCGGCCTGCATCGCACGATCGCGGACCGGGTCCACGAACCGTTCCAGCGCCGGGAACTGCGACGCCAGCACGATCAGTCCGGCGAGCACCAGCAGCAGCCCCGGACCGGGCAGCACGAGCAGCACCACCCCGACGATCACCAGCACTCCGCCCACCACGGCGGCGATCGCCTGCTTCACCGGTCTGCCGAGGCTCACCCGGCCTCCCCTCCCGTGTCCGTTTCCGCCCAGTGTGCCGCCCTCGGCCGGCACCCGCCCGGCGAAACCCCGGGTCAGGTCAGTTCCCGGCGAGCAGCTGCTCGAACGGGACCGACGTGAACTCGTCCTCCGGCTTGGCCTCAGGTGCCGCCGAAACCAGCGCGGCGAGTTCGCCGGCGGCTCGCTCCACACGCTGTTGCAGCGCACCCGTCGCCGAGACGCTGCCCCAATCCGACGAAGCCGCGTACACGCCCGTCGCGACCGGAGTCGCGCGAAGGTAGGCGAAGAGCGGACGTAGTGCGAAATCCAGCACGAGCGAATGCCGTTCCGTGCCACCGGTCGCTCCGAGCAGCACTGGCTTGCCGTCGAGCGCGTCGTTGTCCAACACGTCGAAGAACGACTTGAACAGCCCGCTGTAGGACGCGGTGAACACCGGCGTGACGGCGATGAGCGCGTCCGCACGCGTCACGGTGTCGATCACCTCCCGCAACCGCGGGCTCGGGAAACCGGTGAGCATGGTGTTGGTGACGTCGATGGCGAGGTCACGGAGCTCGATCACCTCGACGCCGACCTCGTCCACAGCGAGCGCGGCGCGAGTGGCCTCGGCGAGCCGCTCGGCCAGCAGCCGGGTGGACGACGGCTGGCTCAGCCCTGCGGTGACCACGGCGATGGTGCGTGCGGTCATGTTCGGCCTTCTTCCTCGGTCCGGCGGGTTCAGGCGACGGCGGGCTGGTCCTTGGCCGCCTTGAGCGATTCGTGGGTCGGCGCGTCCGGAACGTGCTCCGGGCGCATCGCGGCCAATTCCTTGCGCAGCACCGGAACGACCTGTTCACCGAGCAGATCGAGCTGTTCCAGCACGGTCTTCAGCGGCAGGCCCGCGTGGTCCATCAGGAACAGCTGGCGCTGGTAGTCGCCGAAGTGCTCGCGGAAGGTCAGCGTCTTGTCGATGACCTCCTGCGGACTGCCGACGGTCAGCGGCGTCTGCTCGGTGAAGTCCTCCAGGGAAGGGCCGTGCCCGTACACCGGCGCATTGTCGAAGTACGGCCGGAACTCGTGCCACGCGTCCTGCGACTTTCCCCGGATGAACGCCTGCCCGCCGAGCCCGACGATCGCCTGGTCGGCCTTCCCGTGCCCGTAGTGCTCGTAGCGCTTGCGGTAGAAGGCGATCAGCTGCTGGAAGTGCTCCTTCGGCCAGAAGATGTGGTTGGCGAAGAACCCGTCGCCGTAGTACGCGGCCTGCTCGGCGATCTCCGGGCTGCGGATCGAACCGTGCCAGACGAACGGCGGCACGTCGTCCAGCGGGCGCGGGGTCGAGGTGAAACCCTGCAGCGGCGTGCGGAACTTGCCTTCCCAGTCCACCACTTCCTCGCGCCAGAGCCGGCGCAGCAGTGCGTAGTTCTCGATCGCCAGCGGGATGCCCTGCCGAATGTCCTGGCCGAACCACGGGTACACCGGTCCGGTGTTGCCCCGGCCCATCATCAGATCCACCCGGCCGCCGGACAGGTGCTGCAGCATCGCGAAGTCCTCGGCGATCTTCACCGGGTCGTTCGTGGTGATCAGCGTGGTCGACGTGGACAGCTGGATGGTCTTGGTCTGCGCCGCGATGAAGCCGAGCATGGTGGTCGGCGACGAGGGCACGAACGGCGGGTTGTGGTGCTCGCCGGTCGCGAAGACGTCGAGGCCCACCTCCTCGGCCTTGAGCGCGATCCGGACCATCGACTTGATGCGCTCGTGCTCCGAGGGCGTGACGCCCGTGGTGGGGTCCGTGGTGACGTCACCCACCGTGAAGATTCCGAACTGCATGATGCGCTCCTCAGCCGCTTCGTCCCGTTCCCTTACCTTACTTGCTCGCTCAACTACTCGCGCGGAAGATGTATTCCTCGGCCTGTTCACGGTGACCTGGGACACGCCAGACCACCACATCCGGAGCGGAGCGCGCGGAAGCTGTCGGTGGGTGCGGATATCCTGCAGTACGGTGTCCGCCCGGGGCCCCCGCTCCGGTGCCGGGCTCCCCCCTGTACTTCGCCTCGATCCGGGAGAAACGACCTCGTGACTGCTGAGACTCTGTACGGGGCCGACGACCTGACGCACCTCGAGGGCCTCGAAGCCGTCCGCAAGCGCCCAGGGATGTACATCGGCTCCACCGACAGCCGTGGCATCAACCACCTCTTTTCCGAGGTCGTGGACAACTCGACCGACGAGGGCGTGGCCGGGCACGCCGGGCGCATCGTGGTCACCCTGCACGCGGACGGCAGCGTGCAGGTCGACGACGACGGCCGCGGCATCCCCACCGGAGTGCACGCGAAATCCGGGCTCTCCGGGGTCGAGCTGGTGCTCACCCGGCTGCACGCGGGCGGCAAGTTCGGCGGTTCCGGCTACAAGACCTCCGGCGGTCTGCACGGCGTCGGCGCCTCGGCGGTCAACGCGCTGTCGCACCGCTTCGACGTCACCGTGAAGCAGAACGGCAAGGTGCACCAGATGTCGTTCGCGCACGGGGTGCCCGGCACGTTCGACGGTCCCGGTCCGAAGGCCAAGTTCACCCGCCGTTCCGGGCTCAACCTCGTCGGCAAGATGAAGCGCGGCGAACGCAGCGGCACCTCGATCCGCTACTGGTACGACACGCGGTACTTCGAAACCGGCGCGGCACTGGATGTGGAGGGCGTGCGCGCGAAGCTGCGCAACACCGCGTTCCTCGTGCCCGGCGTCACCTACGTGCTGCGCACCGCGATCGAGGACGCGATCAACGAGGAGACCTTCCACTACCCGCACGGGCTGTCGGACATGGTCGAGTTCCTCACGCCGTCGGCCGAAAAGCCGGTGTGCGACACGCTGTTCATCACCGGTGAGGGCACGTACAAGGAGAACGCGGCGGACGCCAACGGGGTCATGCAGTCCAATGTGGAGCGCCACGCCGAGGTGGAGGTCGCGCTGCGCTGGGGCACCGGCTACGAGCGCACCGTGGAATGCTTCACCAACACCATCCGCAACGTGCACGGCGGCACGCATCGGCGCGGGTTCGACCGCGCGGTCACCCGTGCGCTGCAGGACGCGATCGGCAAGACCCGCGGGCTGCTCAAGCCCAAGGAGGACCCGCCGACGCTGGAGGACGTGCTCGAGGGCATGACCGCGGTGATCCACGTGCGGCTGCCGGAACCGCAGTTCACCTCGCAGACCAAGGACGAGCTGTCCACCGCGGGCATCACCAGGGTGATCCAGGCCATCGTGGACAAGCACCTCAAGGCGTGGACCGAGGACCGCAAGACCAAGTCCGAGGCCAAGATCGTGCTGCAGAAGGTGGTCGACGCGGCCCGCGTGCGGCTCACCCAGAAGCAGCAGAAGGACGCCGCCCGGCGCAAGACCGCGCTGGAGGGCGCGGCGATGCCGCCGAAGCTGGTGGACTGCCGCACCACCGGCGTCTCGCGCAGCGAACTGTTCCTCGTGGAGGGCGACAGCGCACTGGGTTCGGCGCGGATGGCGCGAGTGTCGGAGTACCAGGCACTGCTCCCGTTGCGCGGCAAGATCCTCAACGTGCAGAAGGCCTCGCTCGGCGACACGTTGAAAAACGCCGAGATCGCCTCCATCGTGCAGGTGCTCGGCGCGGGCAGCGGGCGCACCTTCGACCTGTCCACGATGCGTTACGGCCGGGTGATCCTGATGGCCGACGCGGACGTCGACGGTTCGCACATCCGGACCCTGCTGATCACGCTGTTCGCCAAGTACATGCGCCCGGTGGTCGAGGACGGCAGGCTGTACGCGGCGATGCCGCCGTTGCACAAGATCACCACCAAGGGCCGCGGCTCGGAGACGATCTTCACCTTCACCCAGCGGGAGATGGAGCAGAAGGTCGCCGAACTGGAGGCCGCGGGTAAACAGGTCCTCACGCCGGTACCGCGGTTCAAGGGCCTCGGTGAAATGGACGCCGACGAGTTGTGGGAGACCACGATGAACCCGGCCAGCCGCGCGGTCCGGCGGATCACGCTGGACGATGTGGAGGCTGCCGAGCTGGCACTGGAACTGCTGATGGGCGAGAAGGTCGAGCCCCGGCGCAACTGGCTCGTCGAATCGTCCGACCGCGTCGACCGCGAAGCCATCGACGTCTGATTTTTCCTTCGTTACCAAGGAGTTTGTGAGCCATGGCCCGCCGAAGCAAGGGCAGCGTCACCAAGGTCGACTCGAGTGCGTTCGACCAGCCCGGGGCACAGGTCTTCGACAATCCGCTCAAGACGGAGATCGAGGACTCCTACCTCGAGTACGCGTACTCGGTCATCCACTCGCGCGCACTGCCCGACGCACGCGACGGCCTCAAACCGGTGCACCGCCGCATCCTCTACTCGATGAACGAGAACGGCTACCGGCCGAACCACGCGTACGTGAAGTCCTCCCGCGTCGTCGGGGACGTGATGGGCAAGTACCACCCGCACGGCGACGTGGCGATCTACGACGCGATGGTGCGGCTGGCGCAGGACTTCTCGATGAACGCCCCGCTCATCGACGGACACGGCAACTTCGGCAGCCCGGACGACGGCCCGGCCGCGAGCCGGTACACCGAGGCCAGGATGTCCCCGGAGGCGATGCTGCTCGTCGGGGAACTGGGCGAGGACACGGTGGATTTCCGGCCGAACTACGACGGTTCGCTGGAGGAACCGTCGGTGCTGCCCGCGGCGTATCCGAATCTGCTCGTGAACGGCACGTCCGGGATCGCGGTGGGCATGGCCACCAACATGATCCCGCACAACCTCGGTGAGGTGATCGGCGCCGCGCGGTGGCTGATCACCCATCCCGGCGCGTCGCTGGACAAGCTGATGGAGTTCGTGCCCGGCCCGGACCTGCCCACCGGCGGTTCGCTGCTCGGGCTGGACCAGGTGCGCAAGGCCTACGAGACCGGCCGTGGCGTGGTGCGGATGCGCGCGAACGTCGAGACCGGCCCGCTGGAGGGCAGTCGCGGGCGGCAGGCGATCACGGTCACCGAACTGCCCTACGGGGTGGGCCCGGAGAAGGTGATCGAGAAGATCACCGACGAGGTCAACAAGTCCAAGCGGCTCACCGGGATCGCCGACGTCAAGGACCTCACCGACCGGGAGAACGGCACCCGGCTGGTCATCGAGTGCAAGGTGGGCGTCAACCCGCAGGCACTGCTGGCCGACCTGTACCGGCTCACGCCGCTGGAGCAGTCGTTCGGCATCAACAACCTGGTGCTGGTCGACGGCCAGCCGCAGACGCTCGGTCTCAAGGCGCTGCTGGAGGTCTTCCTCAAGCACCGCTACGAGGTGGTCACCCGGCGCACGAAGTACCGCCGCCGCAAGCGCGAGGAGCGGCTGCACCTCGTCGAGGGTCTGCTCGTCGCCCTGCTGAACATCGACAAGGTCATCAAGCTGATCCGGGAGAGCGAGAACGCGGCCGCGGCCAAGGACGGCCTGATCAAGCGGTTCAAGCTCTCCGAGATCCAGGCCACCTACATCCTGGACACCCCGCTGCGCCGGCTGACCAAGTACGACCGGCTCGAGCTGGAGGGCGAACAGGACCGGCTGCGCGAGGAGATCGCGGAGCTGACCACGATCCTGGAAGACGAGTCGGTGCTGAAGAAGCTGGTCTCCACCGAGCTGGCCAAGATCGCGAAGGACTTCCCGACCGAGCGGCGCACCCGGCTGATCGACGGCGACCTCAAGGAGGTGCTGGCGGCGTCCAAACCGTCCGGCCCGCTGGAGGTCACCGACGATCCGTGCCAGGTGATCCTCTCCGCGACCGGCCTCGTGGCCCGCACGGCTGCGGAATCCGAGGAGGCATCGGAAGTACGCCGGCGCGCCGGCCGGGTGAAGCACGACGCCGTGGTGGCCGTGGTGCACACGACCGCGCGCGGCCAGGTACTGCTGGTGACCAGCCGCGGGCGCGCGTTCAAGACCGAAGTGCTGCCGTTGCCGGTGCTGCCGGAGCAGGCGGGCACCGTGTCGCTGCGCGGCGGGATGGCGGCGAAAGAGCTGGTACCGCTGGAAAAGGGTGAGCGGGTGGTCGGTATCGCCCCGCTGGGCGAACAGGCGGCCGGTTCACCGGGCCTGGCGATCGGCACCAGGGCAGGCGTGGTCAAGGTCTGCTCCCCGGACTGGCCGGTCCGCTCCGACGAGTTCGAAGTCATCTCCCTCAAGGACGGTGACGAGGTGGTCGGCGCGACCTGGCTCACCGACGGCAACGAAACCCTCGCGTTCCTGTCCGCCGACGCGTCCTTGCTGCGCTTCGCGGCCTCGCTGGTACGCCCGCAGGGCACGAAGAGCGGCGGGATGGCAGGTATCAACCTGCCCGCGGGCGCGTCGGTCGCGTTCTTCGGCGCGATCCGCACCGACGACGAGGAACACGGTGAGCCGATGGTCGTCACCGCCACCGGGCAGAGCGTGAAGGTCACCCCGTTCAGCGAGTACCCGGCGAAGGGCAGGGCCACCGGCGGTGTCCGGGCACACCGGTTCCTCAAGGGCGAGGACCAGATCCTGGTCGCCTGGATCGGCCCCCGTCCGGCAGGCTCGACGAAGAACGGCGAACCGGTGGAACTCCCGGAAGTCGACCTCCGCCGCGACGGCTCCGGCCACGCGCACCCGGGCCCGGACGTCGTGGGCCACGTCATCGAACGGGACTGAAGCTGCGGCCACCCCGGTGGTGGCCGCAGCCGGGCCAACCGTCGAGTGCGGCAGCAGTTCGGGATGGACGACGCCGCACTCGGCCAAGGCCGGGCACCGCGGGTCTCCGAACGAGCAGTGGCCGACTGCACCGCGGAGGGGATGATCGCCCGCCGGGGCGGCGAACCGCTCGCGGACTGGCTCAAGAACACCACGAGACTCGTCGGGGAGCACGCTTTCGGCACCGGCCTGGCAGCCGTCGCAAAGGCGACCGGTTTCGGCCTGCACGGCAAGGAAAACGCGTATCACCTGGCGGACGTCGCCCCGCCCAGCCAGCGCAGGCCGTCGAGTACCAGGCGGTTCTGGTCTGCACTCTCGAACGTGGACGAGAGCGGGACGTTGTGGTCGTAGTCCATCGCGTTGTGGCCGAAGTTCGCGTAGAGCATCCGGTAGTTCTTGTTCGCCCACACAATCGGGTAATAGCCGTCGTGCCAGGTCTGGTCCGGATCGGTACCGACCGGGAACGTGGACGGGTCCAGTGCGGCCAGGATGGTGATGTCCGGGTTCTGCCGCAGGTCCTTCTGCCAGGAATACCATTCGCTGACCGATGACTGGATGGTGTCCGGCACGTTCGCGGTCGCGGGGTGGTCGTGGGTTTCGATCTTCAGCGTCTCCGCGGTCGGTCCCCAGGTGTTGGACGCGAACCGCCCGGTGCCGAGGAGGTCGTTGTGGAACCAGTCCGCGGACGACGGGGTGCTGTCGTCGTTGTAGGCGGTCACGTGGAATCCGAAGAACGCACCACCGGCGTCGAGATAGCGGTGGAATCCGTCGAACTGTTCCGGCGACTGCGGCTGGTCGTCGAGGAACAGCACCACCTTGGCGTCGTCCGGGGTGAGCGAGGCCAGCCGGTCCCAGTCGTCGGTCGCGGTGTAGGTGTAGCCGTTCGCCGCGGCCTGCTGCGGGAACCAGTCGTTCGCCTCCTGCTCGAAACTGATGTGCGCCGCGTCGAAGGTTCCGCTGTAGAACGCCAGCACGCTGAACGGGCTCGCCGCAGCCGAACTCACCACCGGAGCGCCGAGCGCGAGCCCGAGGCACGCCACAAAGAAGGCAATCGCCTTCCCGAGCGGACGTCGTTTTCCGAACATCGCACATCCTTCCGGCCCGGAGAAATTTCAGTGCTTGAATTAACGCACAAGAGGAAGTAATGGTCCAGACCTCACGGAACCCGGGTACCGCTGACCGGAACCGCGGACAGCGGGTGCGCGTTCGTGCCGGCCGCCCGGCGGCGCCCCGGCTTCCGCCGACGGAAATCCTCGCCACGGTCCAACCTCCCAGAGGTGGACGCGGAATGGCTGACCGACACCCGGACCTCCTACGACACGGTCGCGGCAGGCTACGCCGAACAGGTGCGCGGCGCGATCGACAGCGAACGCCACCTCCGCACAGTCTTGGCACTGTTCGCCGAGGACGTGCAAGCCGACGGCGGCGGACCGGTGGTCGACGTCGGCTGCGGCCCAGGCACGTCACCGCGTATCTGGCGGAGCTCGGGATCGACGCGTTCGGGATCGACCTCTCCCCCGGGATGATCGAGGTGGCCCGCCGCGACCACCCCGGCCTGCGGTTCGAGGTCGGGTCCATGACGGACCTGCCGCTGCCCGATGCGTCGGTGACCGGACTGCTCGCGTGGCAGTCGCTGATCCACGTCCCCGACGAGGAGGTGGCTGCGGTGTTCGGACAGTTCCACCGGGTACTGCGACCGGGCGGGCATCTGCAGCTGTTCTTCCACCTCGGCGCCGATTCCCGGGTGAAAACCGAGGGCTACGGCGGCCATCCGATGAAGGTGCACGTCCACCGCCGTCAGCCCGGCCAGGTGGGCGACCGGCTACGCGCGGCCGGGTTCGACGTCGGCGCTCAGCTGCTGTTCGATCTGGATGGGCAAGCCCGGCAAGCGTTTCTCTTCGCCCGCCGCAACGGCGACAGCTGATCTCACCGATCTTCGGCTGTCCGTTGTTTTCGCTCGACCGTCAGGAAGCGCCACGATGCGCTCCAGGTTTCCGGCACCGTCAGCCGGCACATCGAGCACGTCTGGGAGCTCCTCGGCCTGGGTGCGGCCTCGCCGGCGAACCCGGATGCCGGACAACGGCACCCGGGCTCGGGCGTGCTGCTCGTACGTGCCGTCCTCGACGTGAAACCCGGATCGAGCGTCAGCCCGCGGTGCCGTTCAGGACCTTCGCCAGCCAGTCCGGCGTGGTCTTGAAGGCCTTGCCGTCGATCGCCAGGGTCGGCGTGCCGAAGCTCGGCTGGCCCTGGTAGTCCTGCGCGAGGTTCGGATCGCTCACGGTCTTCTGGAACGCTGCCTGGATCTGCTGGTCGTAGGCGCCCAAGTTGATCGACTGGGAGAACTTCGGATCGGTGATCCCGATGTCCTGGCCGAGCTTGATCAGCTGCGCCTTGTCGTAACCGCGGCCGCCCTCCTCCGGCTGGTTCTTGAACAGCGCGTCGTGGAAGGCGGTGAACTTGTGCGCGTCGGCCGCGGCCAGCGCAGCGTTCGCCGAATCCAGCGAGTAGCCCGGCGGGTCCGAACGATCGTTGAGCAACGTGACCATATGATAACGCACAGTGAGCTTACCCTGGTTGATCGCCTGCTCCATCTGCTGGCCGTAGGCCTGCTGGAACTGGCCGCAGACCGGGCACAGGAAGTCCGCGTACAGATCGACGCTCTTCGGTGCGTCCGGCTTGCCGACCGACACCACGACCCCGTCGCGTTTTTCCACGACACCGGCCGCGAGCGTGGGAGCCGCACCAGGCTGGATCGCGGTGTTCTCGGTCGCGTTCTTGCTCGAGTTGATCCACAGCACGCCGCCGATCACGAGCACGGCGACCACCACGACCGCGATCACCACGGCGATGGCCTTCTTCCGGTCACCGCCGGCTGATCCCCTGGCCTGGGCAACCGACCTCGCGGCCGCCGCCTGCTGCCGGTTCTTCCGCGCGCTGCGCGCAGCTCCACCCACTGTTCCTAATTCCCTTCCGCGATGCTCGTGGAGTAGTCGTCCGGGGTGCCTGCGGAGTTCCCGCCTGCCGTACCGCCGCCCCAGCCGAGCCAGCCATCGAGCGAAAACCATGTGCGGGGCCGCACCAGCAGCCACACCGCGAGCAGGGCGAACCCGGTGTCCCGCAGGATCTCCTGCGGGTACGCGGTCTGCCCGGCGGCCACCTGCCCACCGCCGCCGAAGCAGCCGCAGTCGATGCTGAGCCCGCGGGCCCACGACTGCGCGATGCCCGCGACGAGCACGGCCAGCAGCACCAGCGCGACACCCGCGACCCACCGCGTGGCCAGCCCGACCAGCAGCAGCAACCCGAGCACCAGCTCCAGCAGCGGCAACGCGATCGAGACCGGCCGCACCAGCGCATCGGGGAGCACGTCGTAGGCCCGCACGGCGAGGTAGGTCTGGCCCGGATCCGCGATCTTCACGCCACCGGACACGAACCACACGGCCGCCAGCCCGAGCCGGGCCAGCGTGCCGACGGTGTCGAGCACGGGTTGGGGCAGTCGTCGCACGAGAATAGGCTAGCCGCCGGACCTGAGAACTCTGTGAGCACTCGACTTCCCGATCGGAGGCGGACATGCGGGGGCGTATCCTGTTCGCCGTCCTGTTTCTGCTGGTCAGCTGTGTTTCCTGCGGTGCGGGCACGGCCTCGCCAGGGGATCCGCTGCCCACCAGGGCGCGTGACGGTGACCACCTGACCATCGGGATCCGGTTCGACAACCCCGGCCTTTCCCAGCGCACGGTCGACGGCCGGTACGTCGGCTTCGACGTGGACGTGGCCACGTTCGTCGCCGGTGAGCTCGGCGTTTCGCCGGACCACATCAACTGGCGCGAGACGACCCCGGCCACCCGCGAGTCGGATCTGGCCTCCGGCGCGGTGGACCTGGTGGCGGCCACCTACTCGATCACCGATCAGCGCAAGCGGCAGGTGAGCTTCGCCGGACCGTATTTCGTCACCGGTCAGGACCTGCTGGTGCGGCTCACCTCGACCGACATCACCGGACCGGAGAGCCTCAACGGCCGCAGGCTGTGCTCGGTCACCGGGTCGACGCCGGCCCAGGCGGTGCGCGACAAGTTCGCGCAGGCGGTCAAGCTCGTGGAGTACCCGCGGTACCCGGACTGCGTCACCGCGCTGCTCGCAGGCCAGGTCGACGCGGTGACCACGGACGCGGTCATCCTGGCCGGGTACGTCGCGCAGAACCCGGAGTTGCTGCGGGTGGTCGGGCACACGTTCTCTACCGAGCGCTACGGCATCGGCATCCGCAAGGGCGATCTCGAGGGCAGGCAGGCAGTGGACGACGCGATCGCCAAGATGGTCTCCGGCGGCGACTGGCTGCGCTCGCTGCAGGCCAACATCGGGCCGTCGAACTACCCGCTGCCGCAGCCACCGGAGATCACCGAGAAGTGACCGAGCCCGCAGGCAGTCCCGCGCTGCCGGACCTGCCCGTCCGCGCCGTGCTGCCGGACCTGCTCGCCGCGCTGGACGAACACGGCACCGCGGTGCTCGTGGCCCCGCCGGGAACCGGGAAGACCACGCTCGTGCCGCTCGCGCTGGAGCGCGGCGACGGCCGGGTGGTGGTCGCCGAACCCCGCAGGCTCGCCGCTCGCGCGGCCGCCTCGCGGATGGCCGCTTTGCTGGGCGAACCCGTCGGCGAGACGGTGGGTTACTCGGTGCGCGGCGATCGCAAGGTTTCGCCGCGGACCCGGATCGAGGTCGTCACCTCCGGCCTGCTCGTACGCCGGGTGCAGCGGGATCCGGAGCTGGCCGGAGTGTCCACTGTGCTGCTCGACGAATGCCACGAACGCCACCTCGACGCCGATCTGCTGCTCGCGTTGCTCCTCGACGTCCGTGCCGGGCTGCGCGACGACCTGCGGCTGCTCGCCACGTCGGCGACGGTCGCCGCCGGACGGCTGGCCGAGTTGCTCGGCGACGCGCCGGTGGTGACCGCGCAGGCCCGCACGTATCCGGTCGTCCTCAGCTACCGGGCACCGGCCAGGGGACAGCGGGTCGAGGCGGCGGTGGCGTCGGCAGTCCGGCTCGCACTGTCCGAAGGAGACGGTGACGTACTCGCCTTCCTGCCTGGCGCCGGAGAAATCTCGCGTACGTCGGCGTTGCTCAGCTCCCTCGACGCCGATGTGCTGCCGCTGCACGGGCGGCTGTCCGCGACGAGGCAGGACGAAGCACTCCGGCCGCGTGCGCGCCGTCGGGTGGTTCTCGCGACCGCGGTCGCGGAATCGAGCCTCACCGTGCCCGGAGTACGTGCGGTCGTGGATTCCGGGCTGGCCAGGGTGCCACGCGTCGATCACCGCCGAGGTCTCGCCGGACTGGCCACCGTGCGGGTATCCGCGGCAGTGGCGGAACAGCGGGCAGGACGGGCCGGGCGCGAGGCGCCGGGGCGGGCCTACCGCTGCTGGCCGGAGCACGAGCAGGCGACGTTGCCCGGCTATCCGGAGCCGGAGATCCGGACTGCCGAACTCGCCCGGTTCGCCCTGGAACTGGCGTGCTGGTCCACTCCGGACGGCAGCGGGCTGGCCTGGTGGGACCCACCCGGCGAAGGTGCGCTGGCCGCCGCGCGCACCCTGCTCGCCACCCTCGGCGCGACGACGTCCGATGGCACCGTCACGCCACGGGGTCGTCGGATGGCCGATCTCGGCCTGCACCCGCGGCTCGCCCGTGCGCTGCTGGACGGCGCGGCAGCGGTCGGCGCGCGGGCGGCGGCCGAGGTCGTCGCCCTGCTCGACGCCGGAACGACGCTCACCGATGTCGAGGCCGAGCTGCGCCGGCTCCGTTCCGCACACGACGATCCGGCTCGCCGGTGGCAGCGGGATGCCCGGCGGTTGGCCGCGTTGGTGGATGCACCACCGAACACCGGACCGGCCGATCCCGCCCTGATCGTCGCGTTGGCACATCCGGAACGGCTGGCGCGCAAGCGTTCCGGCTCGGCACCGGTCTACCTCATGGCCGGTGGTACCGCGGCCGAACTGCCCGGCGGCAGCGGCATCGGCGACGCGGAATGGCTGGCCGTTGCCGAGGCCACCCGCGATCCCGGCCGGGCACACGGCACGATCCGGCTCGCCGCGACTGCGGACGAGGCGCTCGCCGTCCGTGCCGCACCGGCCCTGTTGTCCGAAGTGGACGAAGTGCACTGGGACGGCGAGGTGGTGGCGCGGCACGTCCGCCGGCTGGGTGCGATCGTGCTGGGCGAACGTCCACTGCGGAATCCCGACCCCGCGCTGGTGCACGACGCCGTGCTCCACGGGCTGCGCGCGGAAGGGACCGCGTTGCTGCGCTGGAGCCAGGACGCCACTCGGCTACGGGAGCGGATGGCGTTCCTGCACCGGGCACTGGGCGCACCCTGGCCTGCGGTGGACGACGAGACGCTGCTGTCCGATGTGGACTCCTGGCTCGACCTGTCCCGAGTACGCCGGCGAGCTGATCTGGCGGCCCTCGACGCCGGTGCCGCGCTTCGCGGTCTGCTGCCGTGGCCCGAAGCGACCCGGCTGGACGAACTCGCCCCGGACCGGCTGGAGGTGCCCTCCGGCTCGCGGCACCGCGTGGACTACCACGGCGAACAGCCCGTGCTCGCGGTGAAGCTGCAGGAGATGTTCGGCTGGACGCAAACCCCGGCGCTGGCCGGGGGCCGGGTGCCGGTGCTGCTGCACCTGCTCTCCCCCGCCGGCCGCCCGGCCGCGGTCACCGCGGATCTGGAATCCTTCTGGCGCAACGGATACGCCGCGGTCCGCGCCGATCTCCGCGGCCGCTACCCGAAGCACCCGTGGCCGGCGGACCCGGCCACCGCCACTGCCACCCGGCACACCACCCGCCGGGCACGCTGAGCCCCTGCCGAAAGTCGGGGTGGGCACCCGCCGGTCGGCCGATGCCCTTGCCCCGTCCGGCAGCGCACAGTCGAGGCATGATCACGTTTCGCGGGTTGACGAAGCGCTATGGGGAGAAGACGGTGGTCGACGGTCTCACGTCGGTCGTCGCCTCCGGCGTGGTGACCGGGTTCCTCGGACCGAACGGCGCCGGCAAGTCCACCACCATGCGGATGACGCTGGGCTTGGACCATCCGGACGCCGGTGCCGTGCTGATCGGGCGCAAACCGTACGACCGGCTGCGGTATCCACTGCGCGAAGTCGGCGCGATGCTGGAGGCGAAGGCGGTGCACCCGGGCCGCAGCGCGGGCAAGCATCTGCTCGCGATGGCACGCAGCAACGGGATTCCGGCACGCCGCGTCGAGGAAGTGCTGGCGACGGTCGGGCTGAGCGACGTCGCGGGCAAACGCGCCGGCACGTTCTCACTCGGCATGAGCCAGCGGCTCGCGGTCGCGGGTGCCCTGCTCGGCGACCCCGCCGTGCTGATGTTCGACGAACCGGTGAACGGCCTCGATCCGGACGGCGTGCGCTGGGTGCGTCAGCTGATGCGATCGCTCGCCGCCGAGGGCCGCACGGTGTTCGTGTCCAGCCATCTGATGAGCGAGATGCAGCTGACCGCCGACCACCTCGTGGTGATCGGCAAGGGAAAGCTGCTCGCAGACGCACCGATGGACGAGTTCCTCGCGGGCAATTCGAGCAGTTGCGTGTCCGTACGGGTACCGGTGCCTGCGCAGCGCGCCGCCCTCGCCGAACGGCTGCGGACGCTGGGGGTGTCCGTGCGCCACGACGAGGCCGGTGAACTGCTGGTGGACGACGCCACGGTGGACCGGGTGGGAGACCTGGCGCACGAGCTGGGCGTGCGGCTGCACGGCCTCGGCGAGCGGACGGCATCGCTGGAGCAGGCCTATCTGGAGCTGACCGCGTCGTCGGTGGAATACGGGGTGCGGGCATGACGAAGTTCGCGATCGCCGCGGAGTGGACGAAATTCTGGTCGGTGCGCGCCACTTGGTGGTGCCTGGCCGGCGGCGCGCTGCTGATGGCGTTCTACGCGGTCGTCTCCGGTTCCTCACAACAGTTCAGCGGCGACCGGCCACAGGCAGCGCACGGCATCGTCGTGACCGGCGCGGTGTACCTGGTCGAGTTCTGCGTGATCACCGTGGCGACGTTGTTCGTGACGAGCGAATACACGAGCGGCTCGATCCGCTCGACGCTGCAATGGGTTCCGGTGCGGCCACGGGTGAGCGCGGCGAAGGCGGCGGTGCTGGCGCCGGTGTTGTTCGGGTTCGGGGTCGTGGTCGCCGCGGTCGGGATGGTGATCGCGAAGGTGCTGATGGCAGGCAGAGGCCTGCCGACGACGTTCGGCGAGGGCTTGCTGACCGCGCTGGGCATGGGCGCGTACTTCGCGTTCCTCGGCGTGCTGTGCGCCGGGATCGCGTTCACCCTGCGCAGTGCGGCGGGGACGCTGGTGGTGATGATCGTGCTGCTGTTGCCGTTGCCGCTGCTGATGTCGTCGTACGTGCTGCCGGCGGCGATGAACTACTTCCCGGCGTTCGCCGGGATCAACGCGATGGTGCCGCCGGGGGACGTCAACCCGATGTTCGGCGGGACCCCACCGTACGGCGCGTGGATCGGGGTGCTGATCTGCCTCGTCTGGAGCGCGGCCGGGCTCCTCGCCGGCACTGTACTGCTGAAGCGCAGGGACGCCTGACCGCTCAGACTCCGGCCAGCCCCAGTCCGGTCAGCACTGCACGGGCTCCCGCGGTCAGTTCGTCCTTCGACGGAGGACGGCGGGAACCCGTGCCTGCCAGCGCATCGAAGATCGAGCCGTCGAGCCAGCCGATGAGGACGCGGGTGTCGCCTTCCGGCGAACGCGATCCCGCGGCTGCCAGCACTTCCGCGCACTGCCGACGGAGCGCGAGGCCGCCGGCGTCGTAGCCGGCCCGCAGTTCGGGACGACGAGTCGCTTCGAGCGCGAATTCGTACCGTGCCAGCACCCTCGTGCGTCCCTCGGTGATCGCGGCGTGCACGACCGCGCCGAGGAATTCCGCGAGACTGCCCTCGCGTGGATCTTCGACCTCTTTCTGGTCGAGCTCGATCATCCTGGCCGCGGTCAGTTCGAGCAGTGCCGATCGGGTGCGCGCGTAGTACGACGTGGACCCCGCGGGCAGCCCGGCGGCGCGGTCGACCGCCCGGTGCGTGAGCCCCCGCATGCCCTGTGCCGCGATCACCTCGATCGCCGCGTCGCCGATCGCCGCTTTCCGGTCCACACCCATACTCTACAGGTGTAGAGTCCGCTCCAGACGAAGAGGAGAGGTCATGGGCACACAGCACGCCGTGGTGGTCGGCGGCGGGATCGGCGGTCTCGCCGCCGCGATCGGCCTGCACCGCATCGGCTGGCGGGTCACGGTGTTCGAGCGGGCCACCGCGTTCACCGCAATCGGTGCCGGGATTTCGTTGTGGCCCAACGCCCAGCGCGCCCTCGCCGAACTGGGTGTCGCGCCCACCCTCGCCCTGCAACGCGAGGCCGGCGTGCTCAACCGACGAGGACGGCGCCTCGCGCACTGGGACGCCGAGGCGTTCGTCCGCCATCAAGGCCTGCCGCTGGCCGCCATCCACCGCGCAGCCCTGATCGACGCGTTGCGCTCGGCATTGCCCGGCGAAAGCCTGCACACCGGCGTCGAGGTCACCGCGGTCGAGCCCAGCGGACTGGTCCGGCACGGGTCGGAGTCGACGCAGGCCGACCTGGTCGTGGCCGCGGACGGCATCAACAGCCCGATCCGGCAATCGCAGTATCCGACCGCGCGCGTGGACTACAGCGGTGGCGCCGCTTTCCGCGGCATCGCCAGGCTGCCCGCCCGGCTGAGCACCTCCTGGGCGCCCGGCACGGAAATCGGCATCATCCCGCTGCCGGACGACCAGGTGTACTGGTGGATCTCCGAAGCCCGCCCGGCCGGCATCCGGCACGAGGACAACCGCGCCTATCTGGCCGCGAAGTATGCCGGCTGGCACGCGCCGATCCCGGAACTCATCGCCACCACCCCGGAAATCCTGCTGCACGACACCCATCACCTGGCCACCCCGCTGCCGAGCTACGTCCACGGCCGGATCGTCCTGCTCGGCGACGCGGCACACGCCATGCCCCCGTTCCTCGGCCAGGGCGGTTGCCAGGCACTGGAGGACGCGGTGGTACTCGCCGCCGCCTGCGCCACGGAGTCCACAGTGGATTCGGCAGTACGCCGCTACGACGCCGAACGCCGCCAACGCAGTCAGGAGGTGGCCCGCCTCTCGGTACGCGCCGGAGCCACCGGACCGTTGCTGCGCAACCCGATCGCCGTCGCCGCCCGGTACGCACTGCTACGCCTCATGCCGGCCGCAGCAGTCGCACGGGTCGGCACCTCGGTCAACAACTGGCACCCACCGGCCATACCACCAGCCCGATAACCGGCGAAAGCCCGAGATCCGGCACCGGCCCGATCACCGCTCAACCCCGACGACCACCCGGCGACCGCCCAAACCCCGACACCAACGCCCACCCGACACCCGCTCAAACCCCGACGCCCACCCAACCCCGACGTCCGCCGCCCGGTCTCAGCACCGGGACGGCGCGAAACCCGGGCTCCCCCACCCCCATCGGCTCCTGCGGTCACCGCATCGAGAAAACGCCGCTCACACCAGCCCTGCCTCGTACGCGGTGATCGCCGCCTGCACCCGGTTACGTGCGCCGAGCCGGGTGAGGATCGTGCTCACGTGCGCCTTTACCGTGCCCTCCACCACGAACATCCGGGCCGCGATGTCCGCATTGGACAGTCCGTCGGCGAGCAGGGTGAGCACCTCCCGCTCGCGTGGCGTCAGTGCCGCCGTGCGGTCCCGCGCGGCGGCAGCCCGGCCGAGACGGTCTCCGGAGAGCCGGGTGATGACTCGGTGCGCCACCTTCGGCGACAGGAACGCGGCACCGTCGGCAACCGCGTGCACGCCCGCGAGCAGTTCCCGTGGGTCCCCCGACTTGAGCAGGAACCCGCTCGCGCCAAGGCCGAGTGCGCGTTCGATATAGGCGTCCTCACCGAACGTGGTCAGCATGAGCACCCCGGCGTCCGGCAGCGCCCGACGGATCTCCTCGGCCGCGGCAAGACCGTCCAATCCGGGCATCCGGATGTCCAGCAACACGACGTCCGGCCGGTTCGCCCTGGCCAGTTCCACCGCCTCGCGCCCGTCGCCCGCCTCGGCGACCACCTCGATGTCCCGGTCGGCGGCGAGGATGGCCGCCACCCCGGCCCGGATCATCGCCTCGTCGTCGGCAAGCAGTACCCGGATCACCGTTCGTCCTCACTGTAGGAATCCTTGGTCACGAGCAGGCCGCCGGCGAAGCACAGCCGGTACGCCGCCCGGTTCAGATTGAGCCAGGTCCGCTCGGTGCCGTAGTACTCGCAGGTGGTGCCGGGTGGCTGCGGTGGCTCGTTGACCACCGGACGCGGCCCGCGCTGCCGCTCCGGCAGCAACGCCGCGAACGTCTCCCTCGGTTCCCCCGTCCTGATCTGCGCGTACGCCGAAGCAGGCAGCTCGGAGTCGTACCACTGCACGAGGAAGGCCAGTCCGGTCCCGCCGAGGATCACGCCGAACAACGCCAACGGGACCACGATCGCCTGTACCAGGCTGCGCCGCACGTCCCGGCGGGCCAGTTCCTGTTCCCGCGCGGCCTGCCCGACCACCTCGTCGTCTCCCGGTTCCGGCGCGGGCGCGGCGGCGTGCGGCAGCTGTGCGGCCACCTCGAACCCACCGTCGGCAGGCGCCGCGCGCAGGGTCCCGCCGACCAGCCGCACCCGCTCCCGCAGGCCGATCAGCCCCAGCCGGCCCGACCCGCCCGGCAACGGACCGGCCGGCGGCACGGCGTTGCGCACGACCACCTCGGTGGCCTCCGCGGAGCTGGTCACGATCACGGTCACGGCTGCGCCGGGAGCATGCTTCGCCGCGTTCGTGAGGCCCTCCTGCACCACGCGGTAGACGGCTCGGGCAACCATCTGCGGTGCGTCGTCGAGCGGGTCCAGCCGCGCCTCGATTTCGATTCCGGAGGAACGCGCTCGATCGATCAGCTCGGTCGGATCGCCTTGCACCGGCTCGACCGGCGCCGCGTCTTCCCGGAGCAGGCCGATGATCTCCCGCAGCCGCTCGGTCGCCTCGGCGGCACCTGCCCGCAGCTGCCCGGCGGCTTCGCGCTGCCCCTCGGCCAGCCCGGTGGCCACCTCCAGCGCGGCGGCCCGTACCGCGATGAGGCTCAGCTCGTGCCCGAGCGAATCGTGCATGTCACTGGCAATCCTGGCCCGCTCACGCAGCCGGGTCTCGCGTGCCACGAGCCGGTAGCGGCTTTCCATCTCCTCGGCACGCCGCCATCCGGTCCGGGCCAGTTCCCGCCGCAGCCGGACGTGCCGCCCCAGCAGGTACGGGGCCACCCCGGCGAACGCGAGCGCACCGAGCATCACGCCCCATGCGTCGAAGCCCGCCGGCACGAACGCCGCCGGCGGCAGCCCGGCCAGCGCGATGGCCGCGCAGATCGCGCTCATCGCCCGCACCCGTGACATGCGCAGCCCGGCCGGGTAGGCCAGGGCGATCATCAGGAAGAGCTCCCAGACGGCCACTTCCGCCTGCCAGCCGAATGAGACGACCAGCGTGGTCATCATGGTCACCGCGAGCGACACTGCCGGCCACCGACGTGCAGTCGCCACCGCGACGGTGACCGAGGCCAGACCGTAGGCCAGCTCCCAGTGGTCCCTCCCCGCCGCGTCGCCGACCACGAGCAGGCTCAGCGCCGCCCACAGCGCGATGTCGAGCGTCACCCGCCACCTGCGCCGGGTCGCGTCCCTCATCGTGGCCACGCTACAAGGGCGGCACGCCCGGCCACCACTGACGAAAGTCAAGGTCCGCGCCGTGGGTGCATGATGGGTCACCATGGCTGAGCGCACCCTCGCCGAGCAGCTCGGCGGCCCACTCCCCGCAGGTATCGAAGCCCTGCCCGAAGAGCATCGCCAAGACCTGGCCGCGGCGCTGGGCGACGCCCGGCACCGACAGGCGAAAGCCCTCGCCCAGGCAGGCGAAGAAGCACTGAAATACGTGCCGGCCTTGCTGCGTGGCGCGGTGCGGAAGGCAGTCGGCCTGTGAACCCGGAAATCCTCAAGCTCGCGCGGGCACTCGGCGTCGATCCCGAGCGGCTCGGCTACCTCGCTGACGTGGACGAAAGCGACGTCCGCCTGCTACGCGAACAAGTCACGACGACGCTGTTCGACGCCAATCTGGTGGTACTGGAACGCATGGCGCTGGCGAGCCGCCTGCTGCCTGCACCGGTGGTCGCGAAGATCGCGGAGAAGGTGTTCGGCCCGCTGCTGTGCGCGCGGATCGCCGGGCTGGTCGACGTGTCCCGCGGTGTCGACGTCGCGAAGCGGCTGCCGCCGAAGTTCCTCGCCTCGGTGGCAGCGGAGCTGGATCCGCGCCGGGCGACGGCGATCATCACGCGTGTCCCGCTGTCCACCGTGCTGGCGGTGGCCAGCGAGCTGGCCGGGCGCGAGGACTGGATCACGCTGGGCCGGTTCGTCGGACATCTGCCGGACGAGACCGTACGGCGCAGCATCGACCTGCTGGACGACGTGGGGCTGCTGCGCACCGCGTACGTGCTGGACGACAAGAACCGCGTCGACCACGTGCTGAGCCTGCTGCCCGCGAGCCGGTTGCCGGAGCTGGTCCGGGCGGCCGCCGCCGACCCTTCGTTGTGGGAGCCGACCCTGGATCTGCTGGCCCACCTGGGCGAAACTCGCCGAGCCACGGTGCGACCGCTGCTCGGCGAGCTTCCGGAGGAACTGCGGGCCCGCGCTCAGGCCACGATCAAGTAGATCCCGTAGGCGACGACTGCCGCGGAGACCACGAAGCACACGATGGAGCCGGTGAACTGCACGACGCCGCTGCCGCCCTGCTCGCGGGCGATCGCCCGTTCGGACAGCCCGCGGACGCCGTAGGCGAACAGCACGGTGAGCACCACGGCGGCGACCAGTGCGACCACGAACACGGTGCCCAGTGCACCCCAGTCGATGTCCATATCCGCTCCCTCAGACCGCAACCGGGGCGGCCTCGGCGGCCTCCGGCTCGTTGATGTTCCTGGCGTTCACCGGATTGCGCCGCGACGCGAGCCAGATGCCGAGCGCGAGCAGCACCCCGACCCCGCCGACCGCGATCGTGCCCCAGCTGCCGCGGGTGGACACCGCGGCCGCGACCGCCCCGACGATCGCCGCGGCAGGCAACGTGAGCACCCACGCGACCACCATCTTGCCCGCGACGCCCCAGCGCACCTCGGCGAGCTTGCGGCCGAGACCGGACCCGATGATGCCGCCGGAGGTGACGTGCGTGGTGGACAGTGCGAAGCCGAGGTGGGACGAGGCCAGGATCACCGCGGCGGAACTGGTTTCCGCCGCAAAGCCCTGTGGCGTCTGGATCTCGGTGAGCTTCTTGCCCATGGTCTGGATGATCCGCCAGCCGCCGAGGTAGGTGCCGAGCGCGATCGCCAGGCCGCAGGCCGCGATGACCCACAGCGGCGGGTTGGAGCCCGGTGCGAGCGTGCCGCCGGCGATCAGCGCCAGTGTGATGACGCCCATGGTCTTCTGCGCGTCGTTGGTGCCGTGCGCGAGCGAGACGAGGCTGGCCGAGAGGACCTGGCCGGTCTTGAAGCCCCTGCCCACCACGTTCTGGCGCGCCTTCGCGGTGATCCGGTAGGTGAGGAAGGTACCGGCAATCGCCACGATGCCCGCCACGATCGGCGACGCGACCGCAGGGATCAGCACCTTTTCGACGACCTTGCCGAAGTGCACGGCGTCCCCTCCGGACGCGATCCAGGTGGCGCCGATCAGCCCGCCGAAGAGTGCGTGCGACGAGCTGGAGGGCAGCCCCACCAGCCACGTGACGAGATTCCACACGATCGCACCGATCAACCCGGCGAAGATCACCACCGGCGTGACTTTGGTGTCGTCCACGATGCCGCCGGAAATCGTCTTCGCGACCTCGATCGACAGGAAAGCACCGACCAGGTTCAGCACCGCGGAAATGGCGACCGCGGTGCGGGGCTTCAACGCACCGGTCGCGATGGACGTCGCCATCGCGTTGGCCGTGTCGTGAAACCCGTTGGTGAAGTCGAACGCAAGCGCCGCGACGATCACCACCAGGACGATGAGAGAGAAGTCCATTGCGTGTGTCTCCAGCTCGGCGGTCGTGCGCTGTCGACGCTACCCACCGATCGGGCGACACCAGATCCCAGTAACGGTGTCCAGTTCCTGAACTCTGCGTGAACGAGCCCTTGCACCCCACCCGTGCACGTCCGGTCCGCCCCCCGATAGCGAGCCACCAACGGACGGACCGGACAAACCGTCCCGCCAACCCCGGCGCCGCGCACTTCCCACTGGGGCCAACCCCACCCCGATCCCGGAGGCAGAACCCAGTGCCCACCCCACCCGAACCTGCAAACGTGGACGACCGAAACCACGAACACCCCCACCCGACCGGAGAACCCACCCAATCCCCAGACACACCCACCCATACACAACGCACCCGCCAACCACCACCGCACACCCACGCCCCATCTCCGCTCAACACGCCGCCACACACCCCGACCCCACCTCCACTCAACACCCCGCCACACACCCACGCCCGACCTCCACCCAACACTCCACGGCACCCACACTCCACCTCCGCACGGCGCACACACCCACCTCCGCGCGACACTCCACCGCACCTCACCGCACGACACCCTCCACGCCGCACGGCATCACACCTCCGCCCCCGTCACGCACCCGCGCACCACACCGCCTCTCGCAGCACACCGCCGCCTACGGCGCACACGCTCGCCGACTACCGCCGCACACCACCAACCCACCGCCCCACTACACACCGCGTCTCCACCACGCACCACGAATCCACCTCACACCAACAAACCACCGCACACCACCAACCCACCGCACCACCAACCCACACCGGCCACCACGCCCCACCGCACCACCAACCCGCCGGACACCACACCACCGCACCACCAACCCACCAGCCACGCCCCACCAACCACCACGCCCCACCGCACACCCGGCCTCACCAACCCTCCAGACACCACGCTCCACCGCCGAGCCACCGCACACCGCGTCTCCGCCCAGCACCAACAAATCACCGCATCCCCACCGGACGCCACTAGCCCGCCGGACACCGCGCCCCCGCCGCGAACCAGCAATCCATCGCTCACTACACCCCACCCAGCACCACCAACTCACCGCAGCCCACCCAGCACCACCGACCCGCCACAGCCCCATCGCCACACCACCAACTCACCGCAGCCCACCCAGCACCACCGACCCGCCGCAGCCCCGTTGCCGCACCGCCAACTCACCGGGCACCGTGCCGAGTTTGCGGCCACAGCGGTCATTCCGATGCGCTTCGGGACGCGCCGGGCAACCCGGTCCGTCTGGCGCGGCTCGGGTGCCCGGTCGGCCGTACGTCAGGCAACCGCCGGCCCGGGAAAGGGCCGGGGCTGCCCGCCGACCTGATCGAGGAGACCGGAATGGCCACCACTGCTGTCCGACCAAGTGAACCGGCGCCGGGGAGAGCGGGACGGTGCCTGGGGTGGACGCTGGCCGCCACGGTGGTTTCCGGGGTGTTGTTCCACTTCGGTCTCGGGTTCGAGCCGGTCGCCGTGCTTGCCTGGATCGCACCGCTGCCGGTTCTGCTGCTGGCACCACGTGTCGGCGGGTGGGTAGCGAGTGCTGCCGCGTTTCTCGGCTACTTCGCCGGAAGCGCAGGCAGCTGGAGTTACTTCCTGAACTCGTTGACCATCCCGCTTCCCGGCGCACTCGCGATCCTGATCGGCGCACCTCTGTTGTTCGCCGCAACCGTCGCGTTCTTCCGGCGGCTGGTACGGGTAGGCAGGCCGATTCTCGCGACGGTGGCAACGCCCGCGCTCTGGACCGGCGTGCTCTACGGTGTCTCGCTCCTGAGCCCGGTCGGCGTCATGGGGACCTTCATGACCAGCCAGGCCGACCACCCCGACGTACTGCGGATAGCGTCGGTGAGCGGCGGCTGGGGTATCGAATACCTCGTGCTGCTCGCCCCGGTCGCATTCGCCGCGGCGTTCGCGCCAGGCAGGCGAGCGTCGGCAAACTCCGCTACGCCCCAGCCTGCCCCGCACGCATCGGCCCAGCCCGCAGGTTCGCCGCCGGCTCCGCGCGGGGTGCGGACGTCGGCCCGCGCAGGAATCCTCGTCGTCACCGCAGCGGCCGCCGGGGGTGCCCTCATGTGGGGCGCAGCAGCCCCGTCCGGTTCGGCGAACCACGTGCGGATTGCCGTGCTCGCGCGCAGCCAACCGCACTGGGCCGCGGATCCGGCCACCGGAGCAGGCCGGCAGGTCCTCGAGTCCTATGTAGACGCGCTTGCCGTCCTCCCGCCCGACGTCCGCATCGCGGTACTGCCCGAAGGCGCCTTCGGCAGCGACCGCGCCCGGCTGGCGAACATCACCGGCCCACTCTCCGACCTCGCCCGCGCGAAGCGCCTGCACATCGTCACCGGCACGATCGTGCAGGATCCCGGACGCACCTACAACACCGCGCTGGACGTACCGCCGACCGGCCCGATTGTCGAGTACCACAAGTGGCGCACCGGAACCTCTCCCGTCACCGCCGGCAACGACCTTGCGTTCCTCCCCGGGCAGCACATCGGCCTCGAGGTCTGCATGGACGTCAACGGCTCGTCACCAACCAGCGACTACGCCCCCGCCGGCGCCGGCCTGATCCTCATCCCGGCGTCCGATGAGGACGTGGACGGCTGGCAGCACAGCCGCACCGCCGTGCTGCGCGGCGTCGAGAACGGTGTCTCCGTCGCCTGGAGCGCCACCCGCGGCGCGCCGACTCTCAGCGACGCCACCGGTCACGTACTCGCCGACACCCGCACCGGCAGCACACCGATGGCGACCGCGACCGCCGACGTTCCGCTCGGTACCGGCGACACGCCGTACCGCCACCTCCACGACTGGTTCGCCTGGCTCTGCGGACTCACCGCGCTGCCCGGTCTCTTCCTCACGCGCAAGTGAGGCGGGACGTGTTCGGCATCCGGCTCATCACCTCATGCGTTCTCCCTTCCGCCACACCGCATACGTCAAGGGAACCCCGGGCCGGTACGCGAGATGAGTCGTGGACGGCGCATCGAGCACGTGCACATCCGCGCGAGCGCCCGGCCGGAGGACGCCGACGTCCTCCCGGCGCAATGCCCGTGCCCCGCCTGCGGTCGCCGCCCACACTGCCTCGTCCACGGTCATCCGCATCTGCAGGACGGCCGTGGCGACGCAGAACGCCATCGACGTGGTGTACGAGCTGCCGGGGTTCGCATTGCTGGCCAACGCGACAGTCGCGCCCGCGTCGAGCAGCCGCCTCGCCGGAGCCAGCGGCTGCCGT
Organism: Amycolatopsis ultiminotia; assembly: GCF_039536925.1. Taxonomy (NCBI): domain Bacteria; kingdom Bacillati; phylum Actinomycetota; class Actinomycetes; order Pseudonocardiales; family Pseudonocardiaceae; genus Amycolatopsis; species Amycolatopsis ultiminotia. Next base: position 507,183 of record NZ_BAAAZN010000005.1, read on the forward strand.
GTCGACAGATCGCACGCGGGCAGCAGCGTCGCCACCGTTTCGGATGAAGCCAGCGCTACCACATCCGCATCGCTCAGATACGTGCAATGGTCGACGCTCGCCGCGCTCTGTTCCACCGCGAGCCGCACGCCCGGCCCTTCACCCAGCTGGTTGCCGTGCACCCGCAACCCGAGTCCGCGGTCCGCGGCGGCGGCGAGCACCCGCGCCGACTGCGCCTCGTCGAACGCACCGTTCTCGCAGAACACATCTGCCCACCGCACGTGCGGCGCGACCGCGTCCAACATCTCCCCGCATACGAGGTCCACATAGGACTCCGCGTCGGCGCCCGGCGGCACGAGGTGCGCGCCGAGGTAGGTGACCTCGTCCGCCACCGCACCGGCGAGCTTCGCCGAGCGCGCCTCGTCGGCCACGGTCAGCCCGTACCCGGTCTTCGTCTCCAGGCACGTGGTTCCCTGCCGGGCCGCTTCGTCGACATGTCGGCGCAGGTTCTCCGCCAGCAGGTGGTCCGGCGCCGCACGGGTGGCCTCGACGGTGACCGCGATGCCGCCGGCCGAGTAGGGCTTCCCGGCCATCCGCGCCTCGAACTCCGCCGTGCGGTCGCCGGCGAAGACCAGGTGCGTATGACTGTCCACCCAGCCGGGCAACACCGCCCGCCCACCGACGTCCTCGCGTTCGTCCGCGGCCGGTGCCCGCCCGGCCGGACCAGCCCACGCGACGGTGCCGCCGTCGAGCACCAGCGCGGCTTCGGACACCTTGCCCAGTTCGGGGTCGTTGGTGGTGAGCTCGCCGATTCCGGTGATCAGAACTGCCACAGCGTCTCGATCTCCTCTGCCAGTACGGTTTCCGGACGTTCGATCAGCAGGTGCGCCCCGTCCCGGACGACCTCCCGGCCGGCGACCACGACCGCGCACACGTCCGCCGCCGAGGCCGCGAACACCACGCCGGACGGCTCGATCCCGGCGGTCCGCACGGTGTCCAGCGCGACCGTGACCAGATCCGCCCCGGCGCCCACGGCAATCGTCCCTGCCTCCGGCCAGCCGGTCGCGACGTGGTCGGTGCCGGCGGCCACCAGCGCGTCCGCAGTGAACCGGCCACGCTGTTCACTCGCCAACCGCTCGTCCAGCTCCAGCGCGCGGGTTTCCTCGAACGCATCGACCACCGCGTTGCTGTCGCTGCCGACGCTCAGCCGCGCGCCCGCGTCGAGCAGCGCACGCGCCGGTCCGATGCCATCACCGAGGTCCCGTTCGGTGGTCGGGCAAAAGCACGCTCCGGCACGGGCTTCGCCCAGCCACTTCACGTCCTGATCCGTGAGGTGGGTCGCGTGCACCGCGGTCAACCGCTCGTCGAGCACGCCGTAGTCCCACAGCAGACCGGTCGGAGTCCAGCCGTAGGCGGCCTCGCACTGTTCGTTCTCCGCGCGCTGCTCGGACAGGTGGATGTGCAGCGGACGGTTCTTCGGCACTGCCCGGTCCACCGCGGGCAGGTCGTGCTCGGGAACCGCGCGTACCGAATGGATCGCCCCGCCCACCCGGAACAGCTCGTCTTCCTGCACCGAGGCGACCCGCTCCGCCCACCGTTCGACGGTGCCGTCGGAAAACCGCTGCTGCACCTCGTCCGGCGGCACGCCGATTCCACCCGCCAGATAACAGGTGTCGAGCAGGGTCAACCGGATCCCGGCGTCCCGGGCGGCCTGGCGCAGCGCATCGCCCATCGCGTTCGGCGAAGCGTACGGCCTGCCACCCGGCGCATGGTGCAGGTAATGGAATTCGGCGACGCTCGTGTAACCCGCCAGCACCATTTCCGCGTAGACGCCCCGGGCGAGCCGGTAGTACACCTCCGGATCGAGACGGGCCGCGAGCGAGTACATCCGTTCCCGCCAGGTCCAGAACGTGCCTCGCTCGTGGTGCGTCCGGCCGCGCAGCGCACGGTGGAACGCATGGGAATGCCCGTTCGCGAACCCGGGAAGCGTGAGTCCGCTCAGGATGGTCCCGGACCGCGACGCACCGGCGGTCACCGAAACGATCCGGCCGCCTGCCACCTCGATCCGGACCGCGTCGGCAATCCCGTCCGGCAGCCAGGCCCGCGCACACCAGTACGTGGTCATTTCGAGAGCCGCTCCAGCACTTCGGTGAGCGCCCGCGCGCCCGCCTCGACGTCGGCGTCTTCGGCGAACTCGTCGGGCGCGTGGCTGATCCCCGTCGGATTGCGCACGTAAAGCATCCCGGACGGCACGAACCCGGCCAGGATCGCCGCGTCGTGCCCGGCGCCGGTGGGCAGTTCGGGCGGGGCACCGAGCCATTCCGCCAGCGCGCGGCGCAACGGCTCGTCGAACACCACGTCGTCGGAGTACGACTCCCTCGTGACGGTCAGCTCGCAGCCCTCGGCACCGGCAGCATCCCGGGCAGCCGCGACGATTTCCTCGACCAGCTCGGGAGTCTCGGTTCCGGGAACCCGCGCGTCCAGCCAAAGGTCCACAGTGGACGCGATGACGTTCGTCCCACCCGGCGTCGGCACGAGCCTGCCGACGGTCGCCCGCGCATCGTCGCGAGACTGCGCCAGCCGACGCACCGCCAGCACCGTCCCGGCCGCAGGCAACATCGGGTCCACCCGGTCGCCGAGACGTGTCGCACCGGCGTGGTTTCCTTGACCGGCAAAAGAAAACCGCCACCGTCCGTGCGCGATCACGGTACTGCCCACGGCCACCGGTGAGCCGAGGTCGATCAGTCCCCGGCCCTGCTCCACGTGCAGTTCCACGAACTGCCCGACGAGCCCCAGCCGTTCCGGGTCGGAACCGATGCGTTCGGCATCCAGACCCGCCGCGACCGCTGCCTCGGCGAACGTCACGCCGTCCGGGTCCCGCAACGCCCGCGCGCGCCCCGCGTCGATGGTCCCGGTCAGCAGCCGCGACCCGAGGCACGGCACTCCGAACCGGCCACCCTCCTCCTCGGCGAACACCACCACCGCGACCGGCTTTGCGGGACGGAACCCCTTTTCCTGCAACGCCTCCACCGCGGTGAGCGCACTGACCACGCCGAGCGGCCCATCGAACGCGCCGCCACCCGGCACCGAGTCCAGGTGGCTGCCGGTGACCACCGCGTCCGGCCCCGGCGAGCCCCACCAGGCCCACAGATTGCCGTTGCGGTCGGTCTCCACGTCGAGCCGCAGCCGCTGCGCACGCTCCACGAACCAGGTGCGCAGTTCGCGTTCGGGCCGGTCGAATGCGTGTCGAGAGTAGCCACCACGCCGCGCGTCGCGCCCGACGTCGGCAATCGCAGCGAGCAGCTCGGCCGCGCTCACGCCCGGTCCCGCATCGGCACTCGGACACCACGCTCGTCGGCGACCTCGGCCGCGCGGTCGTACCCGGCGTCGACATGCCGGATCACGCCCATACCGGGGTCATTCGTGAGCACCCGCTCCAGCTTCTGCGCCGCCAGCGGCGTGCCGTCGGCCACGCTCACCTGCCCGGCGTGGATCGACCGGCCCATGCCGACCCCGCCGCCGTGGTGGATGGACACCCAGCTCGCCCCGGACGAGGTGTTGACGAGCGCGTTGAGCAGCGGCCAGTCGGCGATCGCGTCGGATCCGTCGGCCATGCCCTCGGTCTCGCGGTAGGGCGAGGCGACGCTGCCCGAGTCGAGGTGGTCCCGGCCGATCACGACCGGCGCCTTCAGCTGCCCGCTGGCCACCATCTCGTTGAAGCGCAGGCCCGCCAGGTGCCGTTCGCCGTACCCGAGCCAGCAGATCCGCGCCGGCAGCCCCTGGAACGCCACGCGCTCACCGGCCAGCCGGATCCAGCGCGCGAGCGATTCGTTCTCCGGGAACAGTTCCAGCATCGCGCGGTCGGTGGCGGCGATGTCCTCCGGATCGCCGGAGAGCGCCGCCCACCGGAACGGCCCGTTGCCTTCGCAGAACAACGGCCGGATGTAGGCGGGCACGAACCCCGGGAAGTCGAACGCGCGCTCGCATCCGCCGAGCTTCGCTTCCCCCCGCAGGGAGTTGCCGTAGTCGAACACCTCGGCGCCGGCGTCGAGGAAGCCGAGCATCGCCTCGACGTGGTCGGCCATCGATTCGCGCGAACGGTCGGTGAACTCGTCCGGCTTCTTCGCCGCGTAGTCGGCCCAGTCGTCCACGCTGATGCCCTTGGGCAGGTAGGACAACGGGTCGTGGGCCGAGGTCTGGTCGGTCACGATGTCCACCTCGACCCCGCGACGCAGCAGCTCCGGCAGCACCTCGGCGGCGTTGCCCACCACGGCGACGGAGAGCGCACGCCGCTCCTTCTTGGCCGCGGTGACCCGCTTGATCGCATCGTCGAGGTCTGCGGCCACCTCGTCGAGATAGCGCGTCTCCACCCGGCGGTGCGCACGGTGCGGATCGCATTCGACCACGAGCGCCACACCGTCGTTCATAGTGACGGCCAGCGGCTGCGCACCACCCATGCCGCCGAGCCCCGCGGTGACCGTGAGCGTGCCGCGCAGGCTGCCGCCGAAGCGCTTCCTGGCCACCGCGGCGAACGTCTCGAAGGTGCCCTGCAGGATGCCCTGTGTGCCGATGTAGATCCAGGAACCGGCGGTCATCTGGCCGTACATGGTCAGGCCCTGTTGCTCCAGCCTGCGGAATTCCGGCCAGGTGGCCCAATCGCCCACCAGGTTCGAGTTCGCGATGAGCACCCGCGGCGCCCACTCGTGCGTGCGGAACACCCCGACCGGCTTACCGGACTGCACCAGCAGCGTCTCGTCGGAGTCCAAAGTGGTCAGTTCGCGGGTGATCGCGTCGAAGCTGGCCCAATTGCGCGCGGCACGGCCGGTTCCGCCGTAGACCACCAGGTCCTCGGGCCGCTCGGCGACCTCGGGGTCCAGGTTGTTGTGGAACATCCGCAGCGCGGCCTCGGTCTGCCAGCTCTTCGCGGTGAGCGTGGTCCCGCGGGCGGCGCGGACGGTGCGTGGCGTGTTCATCGGACCTCCAGTTCGGCCGCGGCCAGGACAGCGCCCGACCGCACGAGTTCTTCGGCAGCCGCGATTTCGGGCGCCAGATGACGGTCGGGCCCGGGGGCCTCGACCCGGGTGCGCAGCAGATCCCGGACTCGTCCGGTGACCGGCGAAGGGGTGAGCGGCGCCCGCAGATCGAGCGCACGAGCGGCGGTGAGCAGTTCGACGGCGAGGACCGTGGTCAGGCCGTCGACCGCCTTGCGCAGCTTGCGCGCGGCGGACCAGCCCATCGACACGTGGTCCTCCTGCATCGCACTGCTCGGGATCGAATCCACCGAGGCGGGTACCGCGAGCCGCTTCAGCTCGCTGACCACGCCGGCCTGCGTGTACTGCGCGATCATGTGGCCGGAATCGACGCCGGGGTCGTGCGCGAGGAACGGGGGCAGTCCGTGCGAACGCGCCTGGTCGAGCATCCGGTCGGTGCGCCGTTCGGCGATACTCGCCACGTCGGCCACCGGCACCGCGAGAAAGTCCAGCACATAGCCGACCGGGGCACCGTGGAAGTTGCCGTTCGACTCGACCCGGCCGTCGGGCAGCACCACCGGGTTGTCCACAGCGGACTGCAGTTCACGATCGGCCACCAGTTCGGCGTGCGCCAGCGTGTCCCGCGCAGCGCCGTGCACCTGCGGAGCACAGCGCAACGAATAGGCGTCCTGCACCCGGTTGCAGTCGGGACCACGGTGGCTTTCCACGATCTTCGAACCCTGCAACGCGGCGAACATCCGCGCCGCGCTGACCGCCTGTCCGGGATGCGGACGCAACGCCTGCAGGTCGGCGGCGAACGCCCGATCGGTGCCCAGCAACGCTTCCACACTCATCGCCGCGGTGAGGTCCGCGATGTCCAGCAGCCGGTGCAGGTCGGCGGCGGCCAGCAGCAGCATGCCGAGCATCCCGTCGGTGCCGTTGGTGAGCGCGAGGCCTTCCTTCTCGGCCAGCACCAGCGGCGTGATCCCCTCGGCACGAAGTGCTTCCTCGGCCGGCCTACGCGTGCCCGCGTGGACGACCTCGCCCTCGCCCATCAACGCGAGCGCAACCGCGGCCAACGGCGCGAGATCACCGGAGCAGCCGAGTGAGCCGTACTCGTGCACGATCGGCGTGATGTCCGCGTTGAGCAGCGCCGCAAGCGTTTGCGCGGTTTCCGGCCGCACGCCCGTGTAGCCGCTGGCCAACGTGCGCAGGCGCAGCAGCATCAGCGCACGCACCACCTCCGGCTCCACCGCGGGCCCGGCGCCCGCCGCGTGCGAGCGGATCAGGCTGCGCTGCAACGCGGTGCGGCTCTCCACCGGGATGTGGCGGGTGGCGAGCGCACCGAAGCCCGTGGAGACGCCATACGTGGGTGACGTGGCGTCCGCGAGCTTCTCGATGTGCTGGCGGGTGGCAGCGAGGTTCTTCTCGACTGCCTCGGCGAGCCCGACGTACGCGCGACCGCGTACGACGTCGACGACCTCCGCCGCGGTCATCGGCTTCGAGCCCAGGAGCACTGGTTCCGGCATGTCAGCCATTGCACCCCGCCCGCCGCGGAGAGGACAGGGCAAAGTTTCGGGTAGTGTCTGGTATTCAAGACAGTCCGAGGTTGAAGCCTCGGCACCTGGTGCGAACGGGCCACTCGCACCGCTTCGAAGGGGAAAAATGAGCAGTTCGGACATCCCGGCGCTGCGCAACGGCCTCTCCGTGCTGCGCCTGCTCGCCGCGCATGCCGGACCCGTCTCGGCCGCCACCGTCGCCCGCGACCTGCACCTGCCGCGCTCGACGACCTACCACTTGCTCAACGAACTCGCCGAAGCCGGTTTCGTCGTGCACCTGCCCGCGGAACGCCGCTACGGGCTGGGCATCGCCGCCTTCGAACTGGGCTCGGCCTACCTGCGCCACGATCCGCTGGAACGGCTGGCCGGCCCGTTGCTGCGCAAGCTCGTGGACCGCGTCGGCCACACCGCTCATCTGGGTGTCCTGCACGGCAACGAATCCCTCTACCTGATCAAGGAACGTCCAGTCCGCCCGGAGACCCTGGTGACCGACGTGGGCGTCCGGCTCCCCGGCCAGCTGACCGCATCCGGACGGGCTATCCTGCGGCACCTGCCCGCCGCACACGTCCGCGCACTGTTCCCCGCGCCGACGTCGTTCGTCCTGCGGACGGATCGCGGCCCGGGTTCACTGGCCGCCCTGCGCCGGACGCTGGCGACCGAACGCCGCCTGGGCTGGTCCATCGAAGACGGCCATGTGACGGCAGGCTTCGCGTCCGTCGCCGCCCCCGTCTTCGACCACGGCACCCGGCCGATGGCCGCAATCTCGGTCACGCTCCGCCACCGGTGCCCGGAAGACCGCCCCTGCGACGAAACGTTCCCCGCCCTGGCAACGGAAGTCGCAGCAACCGCCACCGAACTCACCACCAGAATCGGCGGCACGTCACCACCCGGCCCACCGGCTGCGGACAGCAACTGACCACGTTGACTGCAATTACCGGTGCGGCAATTGCGGGCAGCAGGAGGCAGAGCACGATCGGCACGGTAAATCGCAGCCGAATATGGATACCGCAACAATCCTGAGCAGACCGAGACCGGCGCTGACTGAACCCCATCGGATCGTGATCGTGCGGATCGTCGCGATCAGAGCAGGGGAAAGCCACCGATCGGGCGGCAATGGGCCGTTGCAGGGGTTCATTGCCGGACGCGCCAGTCTGACGAATCCGCGCCTGCCGGTACTTCTTCCGCGAGCCGGAATCAGTCAGGTTGCGGTTGCCCAGCCCTGGCTGCGCGAATGGGCTCGACGATGCCGGGGGCACTGCTCCGGACGGCGCGATCGGGAGCCTTATCGATCGAGCTAAGCGTGGATCGAACGTTCGTCAATGACGGTGAAAGCAAGCCGATTATGTCGACAACCAGTAGCCGCTCCGCCGGCGGAACCCACGCAGAAACCGGTTGCCGGCACTCCCCGGCCACGATCAACCCGAACCGGGCGCAACACACGACAAAAAACGGATCCGGAGAGTCGGAAGACTCTCCGGATCCGAGTGGTGGAGGTGCCGGGAATTGAACCCGGGTCCTCTAGCGCCTCCTCAGGGCTTCTCCGTGCGCAGTCCACTCTGTCTCTGCTTGGCCCCTTCAGTCACGTGAACAAGCTGAAGTGACGGGCCCAGCCACTGTTTGCTTCCCAACCAGGCCCCGTGGCCGGGACTGGCGGTAAGCCTCCTAGCTGATGCCGGCTACCGGGTCGGAGGCGAACCCGGGCCGACAGACTCGCTCGCTACTCAGGCAGCAAGAGCGAAGTCGCGCTGGCTATTGGCCTTGGCGCTTATTGGTTTGCGATGACGCTTACGGTGGTCTCTCGCCTGCACCGGCACGCTTCCCCTGACTCAACGTCCAGAGTCGAAACCGTTCACCCCCTTGTAGGTGTTCGTAACCTGTCCATCATAACGCTCCCGGCAACCCTGATGTTCCGGGCCGGGCTTGCCGGGTCCGGCCGGCCCCGGCCGAGGTAGGGCTGGCCCCACCGCGGAGATGCCCGTCGGCCCCCTGGCGACGGGACCCCTCGCGCGGCGATGCTGAGCTGGTTCGATTTCCTGTGAGGAGCCCCGCCGATGCGCACTGTTTCCGCTGCCGCGAAGCCTGGTCGCCGAACCCCTCCGCTAAGCGGGGCGCTGGCCTTCCTGTTGCTCAACCTGCCACTGGGGATTCTGGGGTTCACGCTGATCACCGCCCTGACCGCGGCCGGTCTGGGCACCGCGATCGTGTGGCTCGGCGTGCCGCTGCTCGGGTTGCTGGTGCTGCTGGTCAGGGGTGCCGGGCGGATGGAACGGGCACGGGTGTTCGCGCTGCTCGACACCTACATCGACCGGCCCTATCTGCCGTTGCCACCGGGACGGCAGCGGAACCGGTGGGTGACCCGGCTCAAGGACAGCGCCACCTGGCGCGACCTCGCCTACTTCTTCCTGCTGTTCCCGCTCGGACTCGTCGAATTCGTGCTGGTGGTGGCCTTCTGGGCGGTCGCGCTCGGGCTGGTTGCGCTGCCGGTGTACTACCGTTTCCTGCCCGGCGGCGCATGGCACTTCCCGAGCTACGATGTGCGGTGGATCACCGTCGACTCGACGGTGACCGCGCTGCCGTGGGCGGCGCTGGGGGTATTGCTCGTCGCGCTGGCGGCGGCGCTGACCAGGGCACTGGCCGCGTTCCACTGCGAGTTCTCGGTGGCGCTGCTGCGGCCCACGGTCGCCCAGCGCCAGCGCATGGAGCGCTCCTGGAACGCGATCGACGGAATGAGCACGGTGACCGGATGACCTCCCAGCAACCACCTCCGGAGCATCCGCGGCCGAATCCGGCCCGCACCGTTGTCTACATGCTGCTGAGCTTCGTGTTCCGGCTGGTGCAGTTCATCCTGATCGTGGTGGGGGCCGTGGTCGGGGCGGGCACGGTCGTCGTCTGGGTCGGCTTTCCGATCCTGCTCGCGACCACCGGTTTCGTCCGCTGGTCCGGCGATGTCGAACGGCGGTGGGCCCAGCGGATGCTCCGCACACCGCTCGCCCCGGTGGAACGGCTGCCGCTGGAGGGCCTGTCACTGACCCGGCGCTGGCTGACCCGGCTCACCGACCCGACGACCTGGCGTGACCTGACCTATCTGATGGTGGCGTTCCCGCTGTCGATCGTCGAGCTGCCGATCGCGATCGCCTCGATCGTGCTGCTGCCGATGGCGATCTGGGTGACGCCGTGGCTCGGCTGGCTGCACGGCAACCTGGCACTGTCGCTGCTGGGCCCCAACCGCACCAAGAAGCTGGAGCGGAAGGCCGAACACCTGCAGGCCTCGCGAGCCCGCGGTGTGGATGCCGCGGAGGCCGAACGCCGCCGGATCGAGCGGGACCTGCACGACGGTGCGCAGCAGCGGCTGGTCGCCGTCGCGATGAGCCTCGGCCGGGCGAAGTCGAAGTTCGACCAGGACCCGGACGCGGTGCGCGGTCTGCTCGACGAGGCGCATTCGGACGCCAAGATGGCCGTCTCCGAACTGCGGGACCTCGCCCGTGGCATCTTCCCCGCGGTGCTGGGCGATCGCGGGCTCGACGCGGCACTGTCCGCGCAGGCGGCGAAGTCGCCGATCCCGGTGGACGTGCAGGTGGACGTGGAACCCCGGCCGCCTGCCGCGGTGGAGACCACGGCGTACTTCATCGTCGGTGAGACGCTCACCAACATCGCCAAGCACTCCGGCGCGACCGAGGCGACGGTGAAGGTGTGGCGCAGCGAAACGCACGTGATCACCGAGATCACCGACAACGGCCGCGGCGGCGCCGAAGTCAGCCCCGGCGGCGGGCTCGCCGGGCTGGCCGACCGGGCCGCGACGATCGACGGCGTGATCACCGTGGTGAGCCCGGTCGGCGGGCCGACCGTGATCAGAGCCGACCTGCCCTGCCAGTGGTGAGGGGTTCGTGAGTGAATAGCCTCGGAGCTTGTCCACTCACGAGCTGGGGGCCTGATGCGGGTAGTGATCGCCGAAGACGCCGTACTGTTGCGGGCCGGAGTCACCCGCTTGCTCTCCGATGAAGGCATCGAGACCGTCGCCGCCGTCGACAACGGGGACGATCTGCTCGGCGCCGTCACCGAGCACCGGCCCGACCTCGCGATCGTCGACGTGCGGATGCCGCCGACGTTCACCGACGAGGGCCTGCGTGCCGCACTGTCGGCGCGCCAGCAGATCCCCGGGCTGCCGGTGCTGGTCCTTTCGCAGTACGTGGAGGAGAGCTACGCGGTCGAACTGCTGTCCGGCGGTGCAGGCGGCGTCGGCTATCTGCTCAAGGAGCGGGTGGCCGACGTGGCCGAGTTCCTCGACGCGGTCCGCCGCGTGGCGGGTGGCGGCACGGCCATCGACCCGGACGTCATCGCGCAGCTGATGGCCCGTGGGCGGCGCAATCCGCTCGATTCGCTCACCGCGCGGGAGTCCGAGGTGCTCGGCCTGATGGCGCAAGGCCTGTCGAACACCGCAATCGCGAATTCGCTGGTGGTGTCGCACGGTGCGGTGGAAAAGCACATCGGCAACATCTTCGCCAAGCTCGGGCTCGAAACCAGCGCGGAGGAGCACCGTCGGGTACGGGCGGTGCTGACCTACCTCGGCCGCTGATCGACCTCACCCGATCCGAGGGCAGCCGCACGGCGGTGGCCTCGCTTACCATGGGCCGATGTCGAGTGAGGAGCCCCCGATGTCCGCCCGCAGTGTCCGCTTCTTCGGCGGGCCACTCGACGGGCGCGTCCAGGAACTCACCGACGAGGAGCCGGTGCCGGGTGCCGTGGTACGGCACATCCACCTGCACGGCGGGCCGAAGATCGAGACGGTGTACGAACTCGGCCTGACCGAGGACGGCTGGGAGTACCGGCTGCGCGCGCACGAAACCGAGCCGGAGCGGGACGGGCTCCGGTAATCAGGGGTAGGGCCAGCCCCCGGGACCCCGGCATGGCTGGCCACCGGACGGATTCGGCGGTCTGCCCCGCTGTGCCGGAAGACCTGGGCCGCCAGGCTTTCGGGCATGACAACGAGTCTGCCGCGGGGCGGCACCAGGACTGCGGATCCGGTCCGTCGCGACACGTTCCTCGACGTGGTGCGGGCGGGCGCGATCCTCGCCGTGGTGGCACAACACTGGATCATGCCGGTGCTTTCCTACTCCGGCGGCACCCTGGCGACCGGCAACGCCCTCGTCACGCCGGGGTGGTGGGCAATCACCTGGCTGTCCCAGGTGCTGCCGCTGGTCTTCTTCGCCGGTGGCGCGGCGAACCTGATCTCCTTGCGCCGCGCGGAATCCACCCGGGTCTGGCTGGCCGCGCGGGTACGCAGGCTGCTCGTTCCGGTCCTGCCGCTGATGGCGGTGTGGCTCGTCGTCCCGGACCTGTTGCGGGGGCTGGGGATTCCCGAGCAGCCGGTGCAGGTCGCCGGTTCGATCGCCGCGCAGCTGCTGTGGTTCCTCTCGGTCTACCTGCTCACCGTGCTGCTCACGCCGCCGATGGTCGCAGCACATCGCCGGTGGGGACTCGCGGTCCCGGCCGTACTGGCCGTCGCCGGGGTGCTGATCGACGTCGCGCGGTTCTCCGGCTCCGGCTTCCTCGGGTATGCGAACGCGGTGGTCGTGTGGGTTGCGGTGCACCAGCTCGGGTTCCACTACGCCGAGGGCAGACTCGGCAACCTCGGCCGCCGGGCCGCGCTGACCCTGTCCGCCGCCGGCTTCGGGAGCACCGCGCTGATGGTCGCGTTCGGTCCGTACCCGGCCAGCATGATCGGCATGCCCGGCGCGCCGGTGTCGAACATGAGCCCGCCGACCGGGTTGCTGCTGTTCCTCGCGCTCGGGCAGGTCGGCCTGCTGCTGGCGTTCCGGCAGCGGCTGACGACCCTGCCCGGCGTCACCGCCACACTCGGCAAGCTGGGCGCCCGGTTCATGTCCGTGTACCTGTGGCACATGCCGGCGCTGATCGTGGTCTCCGGCATCACTGTCTACGGCCTTGGCTACGCGACCCCGCAACCCGGTTCGACGATGTGGTGGCTGATGGTGCCCGGCTGGGTCGCCGCCTGCGGTGCGGTACTGCTGGGCCTGCTCCGGCTGTTCGAACGCTTCGAAACCCGGCCCGGCGGGACTGCGGTCACCGCAGGCACACCGCAGCTCGTACTCGCCGGCCTGCTCGCCTCCGGTGGGCTGCTCGGCCTGGCCGCGAACGGCTTCCGGCCGCTGAGTGCCGGGCTTGCACACGGACCGGTGCTGTGGGTGGTGCTGACCGCGGCCGGTTTCGCGCTGGCCGGACGGCAGGTCCGGCTCGCGTCGGCACCGGTGGTGCAGCTCAAACGCTGAGCAGCTTCGCGGGGGTGTCGTGCAGCACCGCCCGCAGGAACGGCTCGCCAAGGCGATCGTCGGCCGCCCATCCGGCGATCGCCTGCAGCTGCGTGGCATAGGAGTAGGGGATGTTCGGAAAGTCCGTGCCGAGCACCACACGATCGGCCACCTCGGCGACGCGGGCGGTCCAGTCGGCGGGCAGCGGCGCGATCTTCTCCGAGAACGGCACGCCCACCATGGTGGTGTCGAGATGCACCCGCGGATAACGCTGCATCAGCTCGAACGCCACGTCGAACTCGGGCATCGCAGCGTGCGCCAGTACCGCGGTGAGCTGCGGATGCCGCTGCAGCACCTCGGCGAACACCGACAGCCCGGTGTACTCGCCGCGCAACGGCCCGTGTCCACAATGGACGACGACCGGGACACCGGCGTCGGCGAGCGCACCCCACACCGGGGTCAGCAGCTCGCTGCGCGGATCGTAGGCACCCACCTGGACGTGCGCCTTGAAGCAGCGCGCGCCCGCCCGCAACGCGGCGTCCACCGAGGAGGCCGCGGCGGGCTCCGGGTAGAAGGTGCCGGTGGGCACCGCCTCCGGGACCCCGGCGGCGAACTCCATCGCCCACGACGTCAGCCACTCGGCCATGTCCGGCTTGTGCGGGTACACCAGCGGCGCGAAGTGCCGCACGCCGAGCGCACGCAGCGTTGCCACCCGTTCCGGCTCCGGCGAGCGGTACTGCACCGGCCATGGCGTGCCGTAATGCTCCTCGGCCCGGTCGAAGTAGGCCCACACCTTGTCCATCACGGGTTTCGGCAGGAAGTGGACGTGCAGGTCGACGAGCCCGTCGAGACCGAGCGAGGCGGTCCACCGCGCGACGTCGGCGTCCGAGGCGGGGCCGGGGTTCACTCGGTGAACCGGCCCTTCAGCGCCCGGCCCATGGCCCGGCTGATGTCGCGCTGTGCGTCGCGTTTGGCCAGCGTCTGCCGCTTGTCGTAGGCCTTCTTGCCCTTGGCCAGCGCGATCTCGACCTTGACCTTGCCGTCCTTGAAGTACATCGACAGCGGGACCAGCGACAACCCGCTCTCCTTCGTCTTGCCGATCAACCGCTCGATCTCCCGCCGGTGCATCAGCAGCTTGCGGGTGCGCCGCGGCATGTGATTGGTCCAGGTGCCCTGGGTGTACTCGGGGATGTGCACGTTGCGCAGCCACACCTCGCCGTCGTCGACAGTGGCGAAGGCGTCGGCGAGCGAGGCCTTGCCCGCTCGCAGGCTCTTCACCTCGGTGCCCTGGAGCACCATGCCTGCTTCATAGGTGTCCAGGATGGAGTAGTCGTGCCGCGCCCTACGGTTCGACGCAATGACCTTCTGTCCACGTTCCTTGGGCATACCGACCATTCTACGTGGTCACGGCGCCGTGAGCAGCTGGGTATCCGCCCGGCCGAGACCCGAAGCGGATGGCGTCCCTGCTGTCCACAATGGAGTAGCCGGGGTTCGAGGCGCTAGTGCCGCACGTACAGGCGCAGCGTGACGTACCCGGTGATCGCCGAGATCACGACCGACACCGCGAGCAGGATCGGTGCGACCGGGAACAGCACTTCGAGCGTGGTGATCTGCGGGAAGACCTCGCCGGTGAACACCGAGTCGAGGAACGACAGCTTGGTCAGCAGCAGGAACACCGTGCCGAGCACGGCACCGACCACGCCGGCGACCACCGCCTCCAGCAGGAAGGGCAGCTGGGTATACCACCGGGTGGCGCCGACCAGGCGCATGATGCCGACTTCGGTACGCCGGGTGAAGGCCGAGACCTGGATGGTGTTCGCGATCAGCAGCAGCGCGGCGACGGCCATGATGAGCGCCATCACGAAGGCGATGTTGCGCACGCCGTTGAACACGTTGAACACCCGGTCGAGGAACTTCTTCTGGTCGTCGACCTTCCGCACGCCGGGCTGGCCGGTGTACTGCTTGATGATCGCGTCCGAGCGGTCCGGGTCCTTCAGCTTGACCTGCAGTGACGCGGGCAGCGCCTCCGGCCCGGTCAGCTCGAGCAGTTCCGGCTGGCTGGCGAAGATCTTCTGGAACCGCTGGTAGGCCTGGTCGCGGTTCTCGTACACCACGGATTCCACACCCGGGTTGTTCTGCAGTGACTGGCGCAGCGAGCCGCACAGCTGCTGGCTGCAGTTCTTGTCGTTGGCGCTCACCTGGTCGACCAGGCTGATCGAGACCTCGACCTCGGCGAGGAAGTTCGCCTTCATCTTGTCGATCGTGCGCACGGCGAGCAGGCCGCCGCCGAGCATGGCGAGCGAAACCGCCGTGGTGAGGATCATCGCGATGGTCATCGTGACGTTCCGGCGCAAACCGGTGACGACCTCGCTGAAGACGAAACTGGCACGCATCGCTGGTGTCTGTCCTTGGTTCGGGGCTGGAGTCGGACGGGGGTTGGCGTCAGCGGCCGATGCCGTAGACGCCGCGGGAGTCGTCGCGAATCACGCGACCGAGCTGCAGCTCGACGACCCGGCGCCGCATCGAGTCCACGATGGAGTGGTCGTGGGTGGCCATCAGCACGGTGGTGCCCGTGCGGTTGATTCGCTCCAGCAGCAGCATGATGTCCTGGCTGGTGTCCGGGTCCAGGTTCCCGGTCGGCTCGTCGGCGAGCAGCACCAGCGGGCGGTTCACGAAGGCCCGCGCGATGGCCACGCGCTGCTGTTCACCGCCGGAGAGCTCGTTGGGCAGCCGGTCGGCCTTGCCGTCGAGGCCGACGAGTTCGAGCACCTCGGGCACGACCTTGCGGATCGTGGGCCGGGGTTTGCCGATCACCTCGAGCGCGAAGGCCACGTTCTCCGCCACGGTCTTGTTGGCCAGCAAGCGGAAGTCCTGGAACACACAGCCGATCGTCTGGCGCAGCCGGGGAACCCTGCGCCGGGCGAGCTTCGCGACGTCGAAGTTCGACACCATGACCCGCCCCTTGCTGGGTACCTCTTCGCGCAGCAGCAGCCGCAGGAACGTCGACTTCCCGGAGCCGGACGGGCCGATGAGGAAGACGAACTCACCCTTGTCGACCTCGACCGACACCCGTTCGAGGGCGGGGCGGGTCGAGGTCTTGTAGACCTTGGAAACCTCTTCGAGCCGGATCACGGTTCGGCATACTACCCATGGGTCCTGTAAAGGCGGGGTTGCCGGTGCCCTGGGTGAGCTGCGTCATCCCCTGCACAGGTGAGCTGTCCGAAGTGGATCAGGCGACGCCTGCCTGGCGCCGCCAGCGGATTCCGGCCTCGAGGAAGCCGTCGATGTCACCGTCGAGCACCGAGCTGGGGTTGCCGACCTCGAATTCGGTACGCAGGTCCTTGACCATCTGGTACGGGTGCAACACGTACGAGCGCATCTGGTTGCCCCAGCTGGAACCGCCGTCCTTGAGCGCATCCATTTCGGCCCGCTCCTGCTCCTTCTTGCGCTGCAGCAGCCGCGATTGGAGGACCTTCATCGCGGCTGCCTTGTTCTGCAGCTGCGACTTCTCGTTCTGGCAGGACACGACGATGCCGGTCGGCAGGTGGGTGATGCGGACCGCGGAGTCGGTGGTGTTCACGCTCTGTCCACCGGGTCCGGACGAGCGGTACACGTCGACGCGGATGTCCTTCTCCGGGATGTCGACGTGGTCGACCTCCTCGACCTCCGGCAGCACCTCGACGTGCGCGAAGGAGGTCTGGCGACGGCTCTGGTTGTCGAACGGCGAGATGCGCACCAGCCGGTGGGTGCCCTGTTCGACCGACAGCGTGCCGTAGACGTAGGACGCGGACACCTTGAAGGTGGCGGACTTGATGCCCGCTTCCTCGGCGTAGGAGATGTCGTAGACGTCCGTGGGGTACCCGTGGCGCTCGGCCCAGCGCAGGTACATCCGCAGCAGCATCTCGGCCCAGTCGGCCGCGTCGACGCCGCCGGCCTCGGAGCGGATGGTGACGACGGCGTTGCGGTCGTCGTACTCGCCGGAGAGCAGGGTGCGGACCTCGAGCCCGTCGATGTCCTTGACGAGTTCGGCGAGTTCGCCTTCGGCCTCGGCCATGCTGCCGGAGTCGCTCTCGGCGGCGGCGAGCTCGTAGAGCACGCCCAGATCGTCGACGCGCTGGCGCAGCTCGGAGACGCGGCGCAGTTCGCTCTGCCGGTGGGACAGCTGGCTGGTGACCTTCTGCGCCTCCTCCGGGTTGTCCCAGAGGGTGGGGCTGGAGGCCTGCTCCTCGAGCGCGGCGACTTGGGCCCGCAGCGCATCGAGGTCCATCACCGACTCGATCTGGGTCAGCTTGCCGGTCAGGTCCCTCAACGACGCATCGAACTCATCACTCACGTTGGCCAAGGTTACGGCAAAACCCGCGACCGGTTGCGAACCGGTCGCGGGGCCGCGGTGATCCTCAGGCCTGCGGGATCGAGTCGAGCAGCTTCAGAGCGGCCTTGGCCTGCGCCTGAGCGAACTCGGCGACGGCCTTGTCGTAGGGCCCGTCGGCGGACTTCGTGGCGGTCTTGGCCGCGTCGAGCTGGCCCTGGTAGGTGGTGCGCGCGGTCTCCAGCAGTGCGGTCCGCTGCTTCGCGGTGAGCGAGCCTGCGTGCACGAGCCGCAGGATGAGCGGGCTGCGCAGGTGGTCGGGACCCGCCTCGGACGTGAGCCACGTCTTGAAGGCTTTCTTCCCGGCCGCGGTCAGCACGTACTGCTGGCTCGAGCGCGGTCCCTGTTTGCCGAGCCGGACCAGGCCCTCTTTCGACAGTGCCGGGAGCTCGCGGTAAACCTGGCTACGGGTAACGCTGAAGAAGGCGCCGAACCGGCCGTCTGCTCCGGCGACGAGCTGCCCGCCGGTGGCGGGGCCGTCATGGAGCAGACCAAGCAGAGCGGCGGCTGTTGCATTCAAATCGGACACCCGTCTACGTTCCCACTTAATCGCTGCGGTGTCCACAGTGGTCTGGCGTTCTGTCCATTGTGGCTAGTGTCGGCCCCTCGTTCGGCCCAATCCGAAAGCCGGTCCACAGTGGACCCGGCCACGCTCCGCAATCGCCGCGGCGCCGATCCCGGCCGCGCAACCACCAGCCGAGCGATTCCGCTGGTCGGCATGCAAAAATGCCCGGTCTGCGCGCTGTGCGCAAACCGGGCATCTTCCACCAGTAGCGGGGACAGGATTTGAACCTGCGACCTCTGGGTTATGAGCCCAGCGAGCTACCGAGCTGCTCCACCCCGCGTCGTTGTAAACACAACCCTACACACCCCCCAAACCCCGCCCACACCACCCCCCGAAAACCCCACCACCAGCACCGAAACCACAACCCGGCCACCCGACACCACCACCCTGCCGCACCGCGCGGCCCGCCTCCAGCGCACCGCACCGAGAACCCAACCGCTCACCACGGCGACAGAAAAGGCACCCCGGCCACCCTTGCCGACCAGGACGACAACCCCGACCACCCACCACGGCGACCAACAAGACAACCTCTGTCACTCACCACAGCGACCAACAAAGACAACCCCGACCACCGACCACGGCAACCGACAAGACATCCCCTGTCACTCACCACAGCGACCAACAAGACAACCCCGACCACCCACCTTTGGCAACTCACCCTGGCGACAGACAAGACAAACCCAGCCACTCACCATGGGGGTCCAGGGGGCAAGCCCCCTGGCGGGGGCCTGGGGGCTTGCCCCCAGACGACACACGAAAGAGACCCTTGCTTGCGCACTCCGCAAGCAAGAGTCTCCCAATCTCTGTAGCGGGGACAGGATTTGAACCTGCGACCTCTGGGTTATGAGCCCAGCGAGCTACCGAGCTGCTCCACCCCGCGTCGGTAACACCTACTCTACGCCCGGGTTTCACCCAGGCGCAAAGCAGGTGCCCTTTCCGTAACCGACGTCACCCGCCGGACTGCGGAGGCGCCCCGCTGGTGGGTGCTCCGCTGGCCGGCGCGGTGCTCGCCTTGGCCGCGTCGTATTCCTTGGCCGCCGCGTCGAGCGCGGCCAGTGCCGCGCCTTGGTCGGTGAAGTTCCCGGCTTGCTGCGCGGCTTTGAGCTTGGCCAGCGCCGACTGGAGGTCGGTGACGGCCTTGTCCATGGCCGGATTGCTGCCGCCCTGGTTGGGCGGGGTGGACGGGGACGACGGACTGGACGGCGGGGTGCTGGGCGTCCCGCCTGCGGGCGGGGTGGTCGCCGTTGCACCGGTGCCGTTGCCGAACACCTGGTCCAACGCCTCGTTGAGGGTCGGCGCGAAGCCGATCTTCGAACCGTAGGACACGAGCACGCGCGCCAGCTGCGGATAGCTCAGCTGGTTGCGCTGGCGGATGTAGACCGGTTCGACGTAGAGGAACCCGTCGGCCACCGGCAACGTGATGAGGTTGCCGTAGATGGGGATGACGTTGGGGTTGTTCAGCAGGGTGCGGTCCTGGGCGACTCTGGGGTCGCTCTGGAACCGGTTCTGGACCTGGACCGGTCCGTCGACCTGGCTGGCCCCGCTGGCCGGGGGTAATCGGAGCACGCGGATGGTGCCGTAGTCCTCCGGATCGGACGAGACCGACATCCAGGAGGCCAGGTATTGCCGTTGCAAACCGGTGAGCGCACTGGTCAGCTGGAACGTCGGTCTGCCCTCGCCCGCCGCATTGGCGAGCACGTAGTACCCGGGCTGGTTGGCCACGTTGGCCGCGGCGGTGGTGGAGCTGCCGTCCTCCGTCGGGTCCTGTGGCACGCTCCAGAACGCCTGTTGCGCGTAGAACTCCTGTGGACTGTCCACGTGGTACCGCGCGATGAGTTCCCGTTGGATCTTGAACAGGTCCTCCGGGTAGCGGAAGTGCGAACGCAGTTCGGGTGAGATGGCGCTACTGGGTTTGACCAGGCCGGGGAACACGTTCTCCCACGCCTTCAGCACCGGCTCGTTGTCGTCGATCGAGTACAGGTTGACCGTGCCGTCGAACGCGTCGACGGTCGCCTTCACCGAGTTGCGGATGTAGTTGATCGAGTTGTTGGCCTGTTTGGTGACACCGCTGAGCGAATCGTTGGTGGCTTCGCCGAGCTGCGTCTGCTGGGAGTACGGGTAGTTGTTGAGCGTGGTGTAGCCGTCGACGATCCACTGGATCCTGCCGTTGACGACCGCGGGGTACGGGTCGCCGTCGAGCGTGAGCCACGGGGCGACCTTGCTGACCCGATCACGCGGATCGCGGTTGTACATGATCTTCGAACCGTCGCCGATGGCGTCGGAGAAGAGGATGTTGCGCTCGCCGTATTCGGCGGCGAACGCCAGCCGGTTGAACCAGTTGTCCAGCGAGACGCCGCCCTTGCCCTGGTAGAGGTAGCCGCGCTGGGCGTCGGTGTCGTACTCGCCCGGCGCCTGCCCGGGGGTGCCGCCGACGATCGCGTAGTCGGATTCGTTGGTCAGCTCGCCGTAGTAGATGCGCGGCTGGTCGACCCGGATCCCCGGCTGGCCGTTGGCCGAACCGGCGCCGGTCGCGTTCGTCGTATCGCTCGTGGTGGCGATCGGATAGCCGCCGTCGGAGTTGGAGTCCTTGACCGCCCTGTCGATGGTGTTGGCAGGCGCGGCGACGAATCCGTTGCCGTGGGTGTAGACCAGGTGCTTGTTGATCCAGTTGGTCTGGTTGCCGGTGAGGCCGTCGGTCTTGATCTCCTTGGCGGCGACGATGTAGTCCTGTGTGGTGCCGCCGAGGGTGTAGCGGTCGATGTCCAGTTTCGCGGGGAAGCCATAGAAGTTCTCCCGGCCGACGCGCTGGGTGAAGGTGTCGCTGAGGATGTTCGGGTCGAGCAGCCGGATGTTGGACACCGTGCCGGTGTCCTCCTTCACCGCGGCGGAGGAGGCCTCGGTCTTGCCCGGGTACTGCTCGTACTTGATGCCGTTGAGCCCGAACGCCGACCGCGTCGCGTCCATGTTGCGCTGGATCGACGTGGCTTCCTTCTCGTTGGCATTCGGCTTGACCGAGAACTGGTCGAGGATGGCGGGCCAGGCGACACCGATCAGCACCCCGGACAGGATCAGCAGCACGAGCGCGATCGCAGGCAGCTGGAGGTTGCGCAGGAACGCCCCGGCGAAGAAGGCGACCGCGCAGATCACCGAAATGCACAGCAGGATCAGCTTGGCCGGCAGTACCGCGTTCAGGTCGGTGTAGGTGGCGCCGTTGAACAGCGGCATGTCCCGATCGGACAGTAGGAGGTTGTACCGGTCGAAGAAGTACTCGACCGCCTTCAGCAGCACGAAGATGCCGACGGTGATGGCCAGCTGCGCGCGGGTGGGCCCGGCGAGCTGGCCGCCGCGGCCGGCCAGCCGGATGCCGCCGAAGAGGTAGTGCGCGATCAGCGAGCCGAAGAACGAGATCACGACCGTGATGAACAGCCAGCCGAGCAACCAGTTCACGAACGGCAGGGAGAAGGCGTAGAAGCCGAGGTCGTGCCCGAACTCGGGATCCTTCTGGCCGAACGAGGTGCCGTGCAGGAACAGCTGGATGGTCTGCCAGTCCCCCATCGCCGACGCGCCGGCGATGAGCCCGGTGATCACCGGGATGCCGATGCCGAACAGCCGGATCCGCGCGACGACCACCGAGCGGTAGCGCGACAGCGGATCGTCCCGGCCGGAGACCGGCACGAACACCGGGCGGGTGCGGTAGGCGATGATCAGGCTGACCGCGAGCGCTCCGCCGACCAGCAGCCCGACGGCCACGAAGAGCACGATTCTGGTCACCAGTTCGGTGGTGAACACCGAACGGGCCTGCACCTCGCCGAACCACAGCCAGTCCACATAGGTGCCGAGCAGCCGGATGCACAGCAGCAGCCCCAGCACTACCACCGCGGCGATGATGAGGAGGATCCGGCTGCGGCGGGACAGCTTCAGGCTCACCGGGGGCCGAGTCGCCACGGCAACGCTCCTGTCTTCGTGAACACGTCCGCGGGGCCCCGGACGGACCGGCCGGGGAGTCCCTTGATGGTCTAACTCTACGGACGGGTGCCGAAGTTCCCGGGACCACCCGATCTCCGACGCGCGCGGCGCCCGCGGTGGCGGCCTGCGACGATATCGCCATGCCACCGAGTGAGCCGTCTGCCGCCCACCCCGTCGCAGGTCTGGCACGGGAAGTCGAAGAGTTCGTCGCCGCCGCCGGCTGGGACCAGCCGCCGCAGCTGTTCGCGCTGGTACCGACCGCGGCGTTGCTGGACGAACAACCCGAGCTTGCCGGTCAGCTGGACCGGGCGAACCCGCTGACCCCGGTGGCGCAGGAGCCGCTGCCGGACGGTGACCTCGCCGAATCACTCGGCCGGATCGCCTGGCCGGAGATCGTGGTGGGCTGCGCGCTCGCACAGGAGATCATCGTGCTGCCGCCGGATGTGGAGGCCGAGCTCGACGGCCTCGCCAACGCGGACGCGCAGCGCCTGCGCCGGGCCGCGGCCGACCACCCGCGACGCACCGAGGCCCGGCTGGTCGCGGCCGTACTGCGGGACGGCGAGCGAGCGTGCGTGATGCGGCTGCGCGGCGCTTCCCCCGACGGCGACGAGGACGCCGTGGACGAGATCGTGGAAAGCCCGGACCTGGCACCGAACCTGCTGGAAGCACTGACGACGACCTTCCAGCCCGACGGGGCGACCGGGCTCGGCTGAACCCCGGACTCGACGAAGCGACCGGGCTCGGCTGAACCCCGGACTCGACGAAGCGACCGGGCTCTACCGAACCCAGGCCCGGCGAGGCGACGGGACTCGACTGGCCCCCGACCCAACGGAGGCAGCCGGGCTCGTCCGAACCCCAGACCCGACGAGGGCAGCCGGGCTCGACTGACCCCAGGCCCGGCGAGGGCAGCCAGGCTCGACTGACCCCAGGCCCGGCGAGGCGACCGGGCCCGACCGAACCCGCGTCCGGTTACGCGCTCCGGCGCAGGATCTCCCCGGCCGGGGCCTCCCTGGCCGTGGTCTCCCCGGCCAGGGCGTCTCCCCGGCCAGGGCGTCTCGTCCTCGGCGGTGCGAGACCGCGGCAGCCCCTGCCCCGCCGTTGCCCCGCGGCTCAGCAGTGCGCGGTCGGGCGACCGGCCTTGAGGTTCCCCAGCTGGGCCAGTGCGTCGTCCAGTGTGGACACCTTGATCAGGTTGAGCCCGTCCGGCGCGGCGGCCGCGGCCTCGGCGCAGTTGTGTGCGGGCACGAGAAAGTCGGTGGCCCCGGCCTCGCGCGCGCCGACGACCTTGAACGAGATGCCGCCGATCGGACCGACCTGCCCGGTTTCGCCGATCTCGCCGGTGCCCGCGATGTGCCGTCCCGCGGCGAGGTCGCTCCCCTGCTTCCCCGGCGGGGTGAGCCGGTCGATGATCGCGAGGGTGAACATCAGCCCTGCCGACGGACCGCCGACGTCCTGCAGGGAGATCGCGACGTTGAACGGCGCCTGCGCCCGGTCGGCCGCGGTCAGCCCGAGGAAGCCCTGCGTACGGTCGTCGCGGTGGGCGAGCGTGACCGGCACGGTCTGCTCGGGACCGCCGGCGGACCGGAAGGTGATCTGCACGCTCTGGCCCGGTTTGGTGCCGGTGAGCGCGCCTGCGACGTCGGTGGCTTCCTTGACCTGCTTGCCGTTCACCGTGACCAGCCGGTCGCCGGGGGCGAGCACGTGGTCGGCGGGGCTGCCCGACACGATCTCCTTGGCGACCACCTGGACCGGGTAACCGAGGTGCCGCAGCGCAGCGACCTGCGCGGCGCTCTGCGAGTCCTGCAGCTGCTGGATGTTCTCCTGCTTGACCTGCTCGTTGGACTCGCCCGGCTTGTAGTACTCCTCGCGCGGAGCCAGCGCGTACCGTCCGCTTGCCCACAGGCCGAGCGCGGTGAACAGGTTGATCCCGTCGTTGAGCGACACGGTGGTCATGCGCAGCTCACCGCTGGTGCGGTAGGTCTGCTGTCCGTTGACCTGGATCACCGGGTTGCCCGCGGCGTCGCGACCGAGCGTGTCGTAGGTCGGACCGGGACTGATCGCGACGTAGGGCACCTGGACCAGGAAGCCTGCCACGACGAACACCAGGAACAGCACGCCGCTGACCAGCAGGGTCCAGCCGCGCCGGGTCATCCGCCGGTCGGTGCCGGCCGGTTCGCGGGGCGTGGCGGACCGCGAACGCGGGGTCGCGGTCTCCTCGTCGGGTTTCGTCACGTGCGACAGCGTACGGTGACGGTGTTCGCTTCCCGGTGAAGGCCATGGTTGACGCGCTGGGCTGGCCCCTACCCGCGTACGGTGGACCTATGAGCAATCCCCCGTTCGGTTTCGGACCGTCCGATCCCGACAAGCGCGGCGACGGAGATCCCTCGAACCCCTCGGAGCAGCCTTCCGGCGCCGAGGCGTTCAACCAGCTCGGCCAGATGCTGAGCCAGCTGGGCCAGATGCTCAGCCAGGCCGGCACGTCGAGCGGACCGGTGAACTACGACCTCGCCAAGCAGATCGCGCTGCAGAACCTGAGCGGGCGGGACGACGCCAAGATCGGCTTTTCCGCATCCGAGTCGTCCGGGGACAGTTCCACCGCCGTGCGCGATGCGGCACACCTGGCGGAACTGTGGCTGGACGCGGCGACGATCCTGCCCGCGGGCGCGACCAGCACCGTGTCCTGGTCGGCCCGCACCTGGGTGGAGAAGACGCTGCCCACCTGGCAGCGGCTGTGCGACCCGGTGGCCCAGCAGGTGTCCGGCGCGTGGGTGGAGGCGCTGCCGGAGGAGGCCAAGCAGGCTGCGGGACCGCTGCTGTCGATGATGGGCCAGATGGGCGGGATGGCCTTCGGCTCCCAGCTCGGCAACGCACTCGCGCAGCTGGCGCAGGAAGTGCTCACCTCCACGGAGGTCGGCCTGCCGCTGGGCCCGTCCGCGACGTCGGCGTTGCTGCCGGCCAACATCGAGAAGTTCACCGAGGGCCTTGAGCTGCCGAGCAGCGAAGTGCTGGTGTACCTGGCCGCGCGCGAGGCCGCGCACCAGCGGCTGTTCACGCACGTTTCGTGGCTGCGGCAGCGCCTGCTGGCGACGGTCGAGGAGTTCGCCCGCGGCATCACCGTGGACACCTCCGCGCTGGAGTCCCTCGCCGGTCAGATCGACCCGGCCAATCCGGCGAGCATCGAGCAGGCCATGTCCTCGGGCCTGCTGGAACCGCAGACGACGCCGGAGCAGCAGGCCGCGCTGAAGCGTCTGGAGACCCTGCTGGCCCTGGTCGAAGGCTGGGTGGACGTGGTGGTCGCGGAAGCGATCGGCGACCGTCTCCCCGGTGCCGAGGCGCTGCGCGAAACCCTGCGTCGCCGCCGCGCGACCGGCGGACCGGCGGAACAGACCTTCGCCACCCTGGTCGGCCTGGAACTGCGCCCCCGCCGCATGCGCGCGGCATCGTCGCTGTGGAAACTCGTAGGCGACCGCCACGGCCTGGAAAAGCGCGACGACCTCTGGTCCCACCCGGACCTCATGCCCTCGGCCGACGACCTGGACGAGCCACTGGACTTCGCCGACCGCCTGGCAGACCCCCAGTCCCTCCCGGACGACCTGGACCCGATCGCAGAACTCGAACGCACGGAACGCGAAGAACGCGAAGCCCGCGATTCCGACCAGGAAAACCCACCCCCCAACCCCGGCAACAACGAAGACAAGGGCGACTCCGAACCTTCCTGAGCCCCGGGTTCCGGGTCCTGGGTTCCGGGCCCTGGGTTCCGGGCCCTGGTTTCCGGGCCCTGGTTTCCGGGCCCTGGTTTCCGGGCCCTGGTTTCCGGGCCCTGGTTTCCGGGCCCTGGGTCCCGGATTCTGGGCTCCAAGCCCTGGGTTCCAAGTCCTGAGCCCCGGGTCCCGGGTCCCCAGCCCTGAGTCCCGGGTTCCGGGCCTGAGTCCTGAGCCCCGAGCATTGAGCCCCGCGTCCCGAGCAGTGGGCAGTGCGCACCGAGTCCTCACAGTCCTGGAGCCATGGGTCCAGGACTTGATCCAGGTCTTGGCGCCTGGGGCCGGAGTCTCCTGGACCATGGGGTCCCCGGTCCTTAGTCCTGAAGCCCCGGCAGTCCTGAAACCCCGGCAGTCCTGAAACCCCGGCAGTCCTGAAACCCCGGCCCCTGAGCCCTGGAGCCCTTGTCCCTGAGCCCTAAAGTCCTCAGCCCACGGGAGTCCTGGCCCAGTGGACTCGGAGCTCGTGCGCCTACCGGATTCCTGACTCCTGAAATCTGATTCCTGGGCTCCGAGACTCAGGGCTTCCGGAGCTCAGGAACCAGGCCCAAGCAGTCCCAGACCGGAGCTCCGGGCCCGCACGCCCGACGCCTGGCACGCTCCCACGCACAAGAACTGAATCTTTGGCCTCCGAGCAGTCCTGGACCTTGTCCGGTCCCCTGAATTCAGGGCAATCCCGCGCCTTCTCACCCCCGGGCCCCATGCACCCCCCGGCCTTCCTCGCCCCGGGGCCCCACGACCTCCCGAGGCACCGATCTCCCAGCCCCAGGTCCTTCCCATCAGCCTCCGAACGTCCCTGGCCCCGTGGGCACTCCTCAACCCATTGGCCCCGACCGTCCGGGGCATTCCCGAACTCCGCAGCTCCCGAGCGTCGGGCGCGGCGACCCGGAACGTTCCCAGCCCCTCCCGCCAGCAGCGACGGGCCGCGCGCACGCCGCATGGCCCGCATCTGCCTGCTACAGCCAACCAGCCCCGCACTGGACACGGACACCACCCGCACCCGCCTCACCGAACACGCTCCGCGTACGAGCACCACCACGACCTACTGCCGCCTACCCACCGATCAGCGCACACCGCAGCCGCCCACTTCGTACTTCTCTGCCAGCGGCCTGTGCCCAGATTCAGCCCCTCAACGCCGACGCTCTTCCGCCACCGTGCCTACCACGCCCACCCAGCGCCTGCCTCCGACGCTCGTCCATCACCACGCCGCCCACGCCCACCCGCCACCGCGCCGCCACGCTCGGGACACCGTGCCTCCGGCACGTCCTGCACGCTCCGCGTACGAAGACCAACGCCGCGCCTCAGACGAGCGTCCAGCCGAGCCGCCAGCGCCCGCCACGACCCCACCGGCCACGGGCCTCCACCCCCACCCAGCCAACCGCCCTCCATCCCGAGCGACCGCCCGAACTCACTCCTCCATCGAAATTCCCCACCCCGCCGCGGCCGAGAGTCCTTCGAGGTACCCGATGGCCCGCTCTGTCTTGGGATACCGGTTCACCAACTCCCAAAACGCCGCGTCATGCCCGGGTTCGCGCAGGTGCGCCAGTTCGTGCACCAGCACGTAGTCCAAGACCCACGACGGCACGTGCCGGAGCCGCTCGCTCACCCGGATCGTGGCGTCGACCGGGGTGCACGAAGCCCAGCGGGTACGCATGGGCGGCACCCATCGAACGCTGGCCGGTAACGCCTTTCCGCCGAGGTATTTGCCCGAGAGCACCGCGCAGCGGGCGAGCAGCGCCTCGTCCGATGCCCTTGGTGGCGTCCCTTTTCGGGGTCCGGAACGCTGCAGCTTGCGCTCCATCTCCGCAACCCAGTGTTTCTCTTCCGCGCGGGTCATCCGTGCCGGGATCAACACCACCAGGGTGTCGTCGTTCCAGTACGCAGTGACCGTCCGGTGCCGGCGCGCGCTGCGCCGCACCTCGACCTTGTGCTGAGGAGTGTCCGACGGGGCGTTCTCGCCCCTGCCTCTCAATGAGGGCGTCCGTGCTTCGACCACTCGACAACGGTAAGGCCCGACACCGACAACTTGGAGTGCCGAAAGGTCACAGCTCCAAGTTGTCCACAACTGACCGAGCCTGTGGACAACTCAGGTTTTCGGCCGCTCTCACCGTCGCGCACGTGCCAAGCTGATCGACATGACGTTGTCCACCGTTCCGCCGCCAGACGTGCTCCTTCCGGCGCATCCGACGTTGCTCCCGGGCATTCACGTGCTCGAACGAGACGACAACGAGGTCCAGTTCGGCCTCGACCCCCGCCACGGAGTCGTGGCCGGCGGGCTCGCCCCGCACGTCGTCGAGATCGTCCGCCGTCTCGACGGCAGACGCGGGCTCGACGACGTGATGCTCGCGGTCGGCGAACACCAGGACCAACTCCACCTGCTGCTCAAACAGCTGACTGCGCTGGGCCTGGTCACCGAAGCTCCCCGGCAGGCGGCAAAACGCGTCGAGACCGGCCTGTGGTCGCTTCGCGCCCGCCACCACCAGACCGCGCTCACCGATCGCCGGCGCCAAAGCCTGATCGGGGTGCACGGCAGCGGAAGGCTGGCTGTCGCCGTCGCCATGCTGCTCGCGAACGCCGGCGTCGGGCACCTTGACATCCGAGCAGGCGGCACGGTCACCGAAGCCGATCTGGGCTCCGGCTTCACCACCACCGAACTGGGCCAACCCCGTCGGCGCGCGATCGTGGCCGTGTTGACCCGGCTCGCCCCCGACGTGTCCACCGCCAGGAACCAGCGCCGCAACCCTGACCTCGTGATCCTCACCGACTCTCTGGTTCCGGCCCCGGAAGAGGTGGCGGAGCTGGTCGACGAGGGCGTTCCGCACCTGCCCGTCCGAATCCGTGAAGGCACCGGCGTCGTCGGACCACTCGTCGTGCCCGGACGCAGTACCTGTTTGCGGTGCTGTGACCTGCACCGGACCGACGACGATTCCTCGTGGCCGCGGGTGGCGAGCCAGCTCGTCGGGAAGGCCCAACGGCCGGACCTCGGTGCGGTGCAGTCGTGCGCCGCGCTCGCCGTCTCGCAGGCCATGCGTCTGCTGTCGCCGAGTGAAGAACCACCGCCCACGTGGAACACCACGCTGGAGATCGACAACTTCGAGGGCCGGGTCAACCACGAGGTTTGGGAACCACATCCGGACTGTGGCTGCGGAGCGCCCGTTGCGCCGGAGGAGGTACTGCAGGAGACGTAGGCCACACCCAAGCTTTCCGTGGGCTGCGGGCGCGGAGCCGACCAAGGCAGAATCGCAGGGTGACCGACTTCCGCGAACGCACCGGAGACCGCGAATCCGCCATGCCACGCCGGGGCGCTGCGCGTACCGCGAAGCTGGCCAGCCTTCCGCTCGGCATCGCGGGCCGAGCGGTGGGCGGCTGGGGCAGGCGGCTCACGGGCCAGAACGCCGACCAAGTAAGCGCGACGCTGTCGGCCAAGGCCGCGGAGCAGCTCTTCGAAGTGCTGGGCACGCTCAAGGGCGGCGCGATGAAGTTCGGCCAGGCGCTGAGCGTGTTCGAGGCCGCCGTGCCCGACGACATGGCCGAGCCCTACCGCGAAGCGCTTACGAAGCTGCAGTCCGCGGCGCCGCCGATGTCGGCCCGGCAGACCCACCGGGTGCTCGCCGAACAGCTGGGCCGCTCGTGGACGGGGCGGTTCGCGCACTTCGACGACGAGCCGGCGGCGTCCGCGAGCATCGGCCAGGTCCACCGTGCGACGTGGCACGACGGCCGCGAGGTGGCGGTCAAGGTCCAGTACCCCGGCGCGGACGAGGCGCTGCGCAGCGACCTTCGCCAGCTGCAGCGGTTCAGCAGGCTGTTCCAGGCGTTCGTGCCCGGCACCGACGTGAAGCCGCTGCTCTCCGAACTGGCCGAACGGATGGACGAGGAGCTCGACTACCTTTCCGAGGCCGACCACCAGCGTGCCTTCGCGAAGGCTTTCGAAGGAGATCCCGCGTTCCTGATCCCCCGCGTCGTCGCGAGCGCGCCGAAGGTCGTGGTCACGGAGTGGGCCACCGGTACGCCGCTGGCCGAGATCATCGCGAACGGGGATCAGGAGACCCGCAACGTGGCCGGCCGGCTCCTCGCCGAGTTCCACTACTCCTCGCCGGCGCGCGTCCACCTGTTGCATTCCGATCCGCACCCGGGCAACTTCATGCTGACCGCCGACGGACGGCTGTGCGTGATCGACTTCGGCGGCGTCGCCAAGCTGCCCAACGGCATCCCCCATCACCTCGGCGAGATGACCCGGCTGGCGCTCGACGGTCACTCCGAGGAACTGATGCAGCTGCTTCAGGAGAACGGCTTCGTGCGCGAAGGCTCGGAGCTGTCCTCGGACCAGGTGCTGACGTATCTCGCCCCGTTCACCGAACCGCTCGCCACGCCGACGTTCCACTTCACGCGTCGATGGATGCAGCGCCAAGCGGGCCGCGTCGGAGACACCCGGGGTACCGATTTCCGCACCGGCCGGTCCCTGAACCTGCCCCCGGAATATCTGATGATCCACCGGGTCACGGCCGGCTCCACCGGCATCCTCTGCCAGCTCGGCGCGGACATCCCGGCACGCGGCATCGTGGAACGGTGGCAGCCCGGTTTCGCCATCTGAGTTATCCACAGGAAGAGCCGTTTCCGGCCGGACGACGCGAAGTTATCCACAGATTGTCGAAGGTGGTTCCACTCGGATGGCCGAGCCGTCATTCTCGATGCATGACGACTACTGCAAGTCCCGGTTCAGTTGCTTTCGGTGATTTGGCGACCCATGGCGTGGTCGTCCGGCGCCGTCTCCGCGACGCCGGGGTATCGAACCGAAGAGTCGCGAAGCTCGCCGGACCCGGCGGGCCGTGGCAACGGGTGTACTCCGGCGTCTTCCTCGTGCACGACAAACCTCCGAGCCGAGAACAGCTCCTGCACGCCGCGGTGGCACGCTGCGGGCCGGACGCCGTGATCACCGGGACGGATGCGCTGCGCGCGCATGGCGTCAGTCATCCGCTCACCGAGCAGATCCACCTGCTCGTACCGCACTACCGACGGCTCGCCGCCGAACCAGGCATCCTCACGCACCGCACGTCACGGCTGCCGCAGCCAGTGGTGATCGACGGCCTGCCCTACGCCACCGCCGCACGCGCAGCACTCGATCTGGCCAGGCGGGAAAACGAGCCGGACGCGGTCGAGCGGCTGATCTCGCTCCCGCTGTACTGGGGACTCTGCGACCGCGGTGAACTGGCCGCCGAACTCGACGCAGGCAACCAACGCGGTTCCGCAACCGTGCGCGCCGTCCTCCGCAGCCTCAATGACCAGGAGACTTTCACCCACGGCCAGGCCATCCGGGTGCTCCGGCAGACACCGTTGCCGGTCCCGCAGTGGAACGTGTCGGTGTGCGATCGCCGCGGCCGCCGGATCGGCACCGCGGACGCGTGGTGGGACCAGATCGGGTTGGCCTGGCGTTACCGGACGGCCGCCGGACCCACCGACTTCAGCCACCTGGCCCTCGCGGCCACCGGCACCGTGCTGTTCCGCTGCACGCCACGTCAACTCTTGGACGAACCCGAGGAAATGGCCCTCGAGCTGCTGCGTGCCTACACCCAGGCGGCCCGCACTCCACGCCCCAAGGTGCGCGCGATCTGCCAGACCAGCAACGCAGCCTGAAACCAGGGCGCGGCACATCACCAGATCCGAGCACACCCCGGCCCCCACCGCCCCCGAACCCGCAGCTTGACCAGCCCGAGCACGCCACCACGTCAACCACCCCAACCCGACTTGGCTCTGGACCAACGCCCACCCGCAACCTCGCCGGCCCCAACACCACCACGCAAAGAACACCCAACCCGAGCCACTTTCGACCCGGCACCTACCACCGCAACCAGCAGCCTGCCTGGCCCAGCACACCACTGCGTCAACCACCGCCAACCACCCGAACTGACTCGGGGCCATACCCACCAACGCAACCGACGACCTGCCCGGCACCAGCACACCAAACCCGGGCTGGCTCTGGGCCAACGACCATCAGCCCACCCGAGTGCATCGGCAGGCCGGGTGCGACACCGGACCTCAAGCCATTCGCGGTCTTCGGTGCGCCGGTGGTACTGGGGCGTGCTTCCCGTTTCCGGGTCCGGTGTGTTCCGGGAGGCGCGATGTCAGGACATACCTCGCTTGACGCGGCCAGCTCGGGTGTTCGTCCGGCTTCACCAGTACTCGTCGGGCAGCTTGCCCTCGATGTCGCGCGTGTGGTTGCGGGCGCAATCCGGGCAGAGCCAGCGTTCAGTGCCGTTGTCCTTGGTGCAGGCCCAGGCCAGGGCGGCGAGTGCGTCGGACTCCGCCGAGCGGCGGCGGCCGCAGCGCACGCAGACCACGTCCGGGGTGGTCATGGACGGCGTCCGTGGTGCACGGTTCGGGCGCCCAGCAGGTAGAGGTCGCGGCGTTTGGCGAGATGGTGTGGGCTCTCCGGGTCCAGAAGGGAGGTGAGAGTGGCACGGTCCTCGTCGATCAGGAGGTCGGTGGCGTGCTCGGCGATACGGGAAAGGTGGTGGTGCACGTAGCCGGGAAGGGCGTCCGGCCCCGGTGCAGGGTGGTCCACGAGGACGCTGAACGAACCGATTTCAGTCAGCCCGGCACGTTCGAGCGCGGTCGGCCAGCCGTAGGGCATCGGCACGGATCCGTTGATGCCTTCGCGCATACCGACGAACCACTCGGCTTGCGCGGCGTGCAACCGGTCTTCGAGGCCCGGCCGCCCGATGCCGAGATCCCAGGGGAGGCACGAAAAAGTCAATCCGCCCTCGGCCAGCGCGACGGTTCCGCCCGGTCGGACCGCCGCGGCGAGCGTCGCGACGGCGGCCTGCTGGTCCGGTAGGTGATGCACCACCCGGGAGGCCCACACCAGATCGGCAGCCTGCACCTTC
Source organism: Amycolatopsis ultiminotia (assembly GCF_039536925.1). Classification (NCBI taxonomy): domain Bacteria; kingdom Bacillati; phylum Actinomycetota; class Actinomycetes; order Pseudonocardiales; family Pseudonocardiaceae; genus Amycolatopsis; species Amycolatopsis ultiminotia. The sequence goes on from NZ_BAAAZN010000005.1 coordinate 539,493, forward strand.
TCCGGCAACTCGGAGTCGGCGAGGTCGGCGGCAACCGCGTGGATCTGCACCGGTGACCCGTCACCGGCCGCTGCGCGGACGACGTGCTGAGCCTCGTGCAACAACTCCGGCGTCGCGTCCGCCAGGACGATCGTGCCGCCACCGCGAGAGGAGAGTTCCCGGGCGAAGTGCGTGCTGGCCCCGCCCGCACCACAACCGAGGTCAACCACAGTCGGCGCAGCGGGAAGCCGAGAGATCAGCCGCGCTGCCGCCGAGGCCTGCGCGTCGGCGTCAAGACTGTCGGCAGCCCGAAGCAGAGCGAGCCGATCAGCCCAGTCGATGTGGTCGTGAGTGTGCCCGGACATTGGCTTATTGAACACCCGAGAACGATCGTCGGCCCGCCCCACCATTCCCCTGGTCGCCCGCGCTCTCCTTCCGCATGTTCCGGCAACTCGTTCCAGCCGACTCTTGGTCGGCACAACACCCTCCGGCCTCCCCCCCGGGGGCCGGCTCGACGGCACCGCGCAACGTTCCGCTTTCGGGTCATGCTCGCTTGCGACAGAACCTTGCCAGTCCCACCCCCCCGACCTGCGAGACCGGCCTCCCGCGCAGGCATCGGAACCTCCGCACACAACGAGCACGCGCAGAGTCGAGACCCGGAAATACCTGCGGCGCCCGACAATCCGCACGCCCGAGTGCCGAAGGCTCCAGCGACCGGAACCCCTTGCAGACCTGAAGACTCGGCAGGACCGGACCCCTTGCCCACCCCGAAACCTGCAACTTCCCAACCAGAGCCCCGAAGTCGAAGGCCCGAAGGACGCCCAGCCTCCAAGCCCAACGAGCCGATGCCACGAAGAGCCACCAGTACCCGACCCCAACAAACCGACGGCACGAAAAGCCACCAGGCTCCGGGCCCGGAACCTGGTGGCTTTTCGGGTCAGCTCCCGCCTCCCGAAAAGCCAGGCTGCCGCGGCCGGGCTAACGAACCTGGCCTCCAAACCGTGAGTTCCGAACCGCGGGCTCCGAGGTCCCCTTGCCCCCGAACTTCTCGCTTCTCGCGCCGGGCTTCCGGCTTCCGGCTTCCGGCTTCCGGCTTCCGGCTTCCGGCTTCCGGCTTCCGAACAGTGGCTCGCGGGCCCGGCTTCCGGACTCGGCTTGCGAGTCCCCCGCTTGCGAACCGTGATCTGCGAGTCCGGGCTTTCGAAAACCAGGATTTCGAGGACCCGGCTCCCGAACCGTGGGCCGCCGCGCCCGGTTCTCCGAACCCAGCCTCCGAAAAGCCGGGCGCGGGACCCGGACCCGGCCACCGAGCCACGGCTTCCCAGTCTCGGCTCGGCATCGTGTCTTCTGAACCCGGCTCCCGAACCTCTGGCCTCTGCACGATGGCCTCCGCGTGACAGCCTCGAGCGGTGGCCCCGAGACTCGTGGCTCGAGGTAGTGGCTCCGGTAGTGCTGCGAACGGTGGTGGGTTTCCGAAGCTCATGCATCGACGCGTTGGCCTCCAGGTGGCGGTCACCGGGTTTCCTGTACGCGGAGTGTGCGATGCCTCCCGGCGCTGGCCCCCGAGGCTCATGCGTCCGGGAGGTAGTTCCGGGTGAGACCTCCGCCCAACAGCCTCCGCGGCTCGCGGCTTCACGCTGCAGCCTCCGCGGCTCGCGGCTTCACGCTGCAGCCTCCGCGGCTCGCGGCTTCACCCGGCAGCCTCCAACGCTCGCACCGCCGCCCAGCGGCCTCCGCTCAGCCGTCCCGGGGCTTGTGCTGCCAGCTCCACGGGTACGCCACTGCGCGGGCCCGGTGGTGCGGGCCCGTGCAGTGGCGGGGGTCAGTCTCCTGTTCGGTGTCGGTCTGCGTGGTTTTGTGCCCATCGGGCCAGGCGAGTCCAGCGGCGGACCGCGCGGGCGCGGCGCCAGGGGCGTTGTTCCTCGGACTCGGCGTGGAAGTCCCGTATTCGGGCACGGGACAGTTCTTCGTGAAGCAACATCTTGGTGGTCTCCTTGGTCAGGTTCTGCTTCGGTTTCGGCTGCACCTCGGCGGTTTCTCCGGTGCGGGCCTCGTAATCGCGGGTGGTGAGAAGTTCGACGGTCATGCGGCGGCGCTCCGGGTGGCGGTGGTGACGGGCTCGAGGTTGGCGTTCTTGCGCGGGCGGCCACGGGGGCGCTTGCGCGCGATCACCGCGCCGCGTTCGAAGATCTCGCCGCCCCAAACCCCCCAGGGCTCACGCCGGGCGAGTGCACCTGCCAGGCACGCCTCGCGGACCGGGCAGCCGGCGCAGAACGCCTTGGCCCGCTCCAGTTCGGCAGGCGATTCGGCGAACCACAGGTCGGCGTCGCGCGAGCGGCAGGGCAGCTCGGGGTCGGCGACGCCGTCGAGCAGGTCACCGATGCCGACGTCGAACCCGTCGGTCACGGCGCTCTCGGCGAGCGCGATGGCGGATGACATTTCCGTGCTCCTTTGCGATGTGGTGGTGCTGGTGGGATTGGCGATCGGACTGGACACCTTGTTCCTCAGGGTTGAGCAGCCAAAAAAACACGAAGGCCGCGGATCCGGTTACCGGTTCCGCGGCCTTCGTGAGCCTCGTGTCCTGACTAGGTCAGGAACTTCGCTCCCGTAACGACGACGGAACACGGAACTGCTTGACGGTCGGCAGATCGACATCAACCTGCGGGTACGCAGCGGCAGCCGCGAAGGTGATGCCGACCGGGGTCCACGTGCGCTCAATGCGACGGAGGGATCCGCCGAAGCAGGCGGCCGTGGACGCACCAATACCCTGGCGCGAAGCGAGGGGCACTCCGACGGACAGACCGGTGCCAGGGCTGATGAACATCGTCTGATTGTTGATCACTTCACTGACACCACCTTTCGCTGTCCGGACGCTCGCCGCTCCAGGCGGCGCTCGTCACATGCATCCCCAGTCCAGGCGCTCACCGCCCGGGTGTACCAGCAGGTTATTGCCCCTGCGAGACCGGGGCAACTGATTTTCCCAAATCTCTGCCGAAGCGACGAAGATCGCCCGTGAGCAGCGGGTTCGCCGCATCGATCACGGCGTCGACGCGGTCAAGACCGCATCGACGCGCGGACCACCTCGAGCACCTCCGCGCCGAAGCGAGCCATCTTCGTGGCCCCGATACCGGAGATCGTCACGAGCGCTCCGTCGTCGGTCGGTCGCTGTTCGGCGATGGCCATCAACGTGGCGTCGGTGAACACCACGAACGCAGGCACCTTCAGCTCGCGCGAACGCTCTCCCCGCCATTCCTTCAGCTTCTCCAACAGCCCTTCATCCACTGTGGACGGGCACCGTGCGCACCGCCCCAGCTTCACCTCCATGGTCTGCACCAGCGGACCACCGCACAGCCGGCACCGGTTCACCTTCGCCGCCGACTTCGCCGTCTGCTGCGAACGCGCGATCCGTGCCGCCGGGTGGTCTTCCGGAAGCAGCCCGTAGAGAAAACGGCTGCGCCGCCGGTTGCGACGGCTGCCCGCCCCGCGCGAAAGGGACCACGACAACGAGAGGTGCTCACGCGCCCTCGTGACACCGACGTAGAACAGCCGACGCTCTTCCTCGATCGCCGCGTCGTCGCCTTCGGCGTGCAGGATCGGCATCGTGCCCTCGGACAGCCCCACGAGGAACACTGCGTCCCACTCGAGCCCCTTCGCCGCGTGCAGCGACGCAAGCGTGACGCCCTCGACCGTCGGCGGGTGCTGGGCCGCCGCGCGCTGCTCGAGCTCGGCGACGAACCGCGGCAGGTCCGCATCGTCCACGGCTGCGGCCAGCTCCTCGGCCAGCTCGACCAACGCGAGCAGCGCGTCCCACCGTTCCTTCGCCGCACCACCGGCAGGCGGCTGCTCGGTGAGGCCGACGCGCGCGAGGACCGAACGCACCGCGGTGACCAGGTCCGGCCCAGCAGGTTCGGCCGACGACACACGCAGCGCCGACATCGCCTGCCGCACCTCGGCACGCTGGAAGAACCGCTCGCCACCACGGATCAGGTACGGAATGCCGGCCTCGGTCAGCGCCTGCTCGTACGCCTCCGACTGCGCGTTCACCCGGAACAGCACCGCAACCTCGCTCGCCGCCACTCCGCCGTCGAGCAGCTCGTGGACCCGGCGTGCGACAGCGGCGGCTTCCGCGGCTTCGTCCTCGTACTCGGCGAAACGCGGATCGGGCCCCTCCGGCCGCTGACCGACGAGCTTCAACCGCGACCCGGCAGGTCGCCCGCGAGCCGCGCCGATCACCTGGTTGGCGAGCGACACCACCTGCGGCGTCGACCGGTAGTCGCGTTCGAGCCGCACAACGGTCGCCTCCGGGAAGCGCCGGGTGAACTCCAGCAACGACCGTGGCGAAGCGCCGCCGAACGAGTAGATGGTCTGGTTGGCGTCGCCGACCACGGTGAGGTCGTCGCGCCCGCCGAGCCATGCGTCGAGAAGACGCTGCTGCAACGGCGTGACGTCCTGGTACTCGTCGACCACGAAGCAGCGGTAGCGGTCACGGAACTCCGCGGCGACGGCGTCGTGCTTCTCCAGCACCGCGGTGGTGTGCAGCAGCAGGTCATCGAAGTCGAGAACCTGCGCGGACGTCTTCAGCTCCTCGTAGAGCCGGTACGCCTCGGCGACCTGCGCGGCCGGCGCCGGCGTCTCTCGCTGCGTACGGGCCGCGACGGCCGCGTACTCGTCCGGCGAAACCAGCGACGCCTTGCTCCACTCGATTTCGCTCGCGAGGTCGCGCACCACCTCCGGTTCGCTGCTCAGCCGGACGCGCTGGGCGGCCTGCGACACGAGGCGGAACTTGTTGTCGACCAGGTCCCACGGCCGGTCCCCGACGACCCGCGGCCAGAAGTAGCGGAGCTGACGGCGGGCAGCCGCGTGGAAGGTCAGCGCTTGCGCCGCCTCGACGCCGAGACCGCGCAGCCGGGTGCGCATCTCGCCCGCGGCGCGCGTGGTGAAGGTGACCGCGAGTACCTGACCAGGCGCAACGTGGCCCGAACGGACCAGATGCGCAATACGGTGCGTGATCGTGCGTGTCTTCCCCGTACCTGCGCCTGCGAGCACGCACACCGGACCGCGAGGTGCGGCCGCGGCGGCACGCTGCTCCGGGTCGAGCCCGTCGAGCAAGCTGAGACGGCGTGGACTGCTCTGGGGAGACGATGCGGTGGCCACCCCGCGATCCTCGCAGAGGGGGCCGACGGATTCGTGGCAGGGCACGCGGCCGTATCCTGGTCATATGGCGGGACAGCAGGACAAGGAAGCGGCCAAGGCGGCCAAACGGGAGAAGCGCGCGGCCGGCAAGGCGCGGCGCGGGCAGCTCTTCGAGGCGTTCAAGATGCAACGCCGCGAGGACCCGATGCTCATCCCCTGGATGGTCGGCTCGATCGTGGTCGTCGCCGGTGTGCTGTTCGGCATCGGGTTCCTCTTCGACATGCAGTGGACGCTGCTGCCGCTGGGTGTCGTGCTCGGGATCCTGCTCGCGGTGATCATCTTCGGTCGCCGGGTGCAGCGCACCGTCTTCGCGAAGGCGGACGGCCAGCCCGGCGCGGCCGCGTGGGCACTGGAGAACATGCGCGGCAAGTGGAAAGTCACCCCGACGGTGGCCGCCACGACGCAGCTCGACGCCGTGCACCGGGTGCTCGGCCACCCCGGCGTGGTGCTCGTGGCCGAAGGCGCACCGCACCGCGTGAAGAACCTGCTTGCGCAGGAGAAGAAGCGGGTTTCGCGGTTGGTCGGCGAAACGCCGATCTACGACGTGACGATCGGTTACGAAGACAAGCAGGTGCCGCTCAAGAAGCTGCAGAGCCACCTCACGAAGCTGCCGCGCAACCTCAAGCCTGCCCAGGTCGACGCGCTGGAAGCGAAGCTCGCCGCGCTCGGCTCGCGCGGCGCGGCGATGCCCAAGGGCCCGATGCCCGCCGGGGCGAAGATGCGCAACATGCAACGCACCATCCGCCGTCGCTGACCCACGTACGCCAAGGACCCCCGGCCACGGATCACGGCCGGGGGTTCTTCGTGTCCCGGGGTTGTCCGGCAGCCAGAGTTCGTCACCGCCGGGACGCTTCGCGACCGGGGTTCTTCGCCGCCGGTAGTTGCCCAGCGCAACCAGGGTTACCTCGTCGCCGGGACGCTTCGCGACCGGGGTTCTTCGCCGCCGGTGGTTGCCCAGCGCGACCGGGGTTGCCTCGTCGCCGGTAGTTGCCCGGCGCAACCAGGGTTGCCTCGTCGCCGAGGGGTTACCTCCCAGCCGAGGCTTGCCCGGCGCGACCGGAGGTTGCCTCCCGGCCGGGGCTCCTGGCCGCTGCCGGGGTTCTTCGCGGCCAGGTTCTCGCGGTCGAAACTCTTCGGGTCCCGACTCTTCGCCGCCTCGGTCCTTGGGCCACGGTCCATCGCGATCGGAATTTCTCGCGGCCGAGTTCCTCGCAGCCAGGGGCCCTTCGGGCCTGGCTCGTCGCCGCCTCGGCTCTTCGGGCGAGGGTCCGTCGCGGCTTGGGTTCCTCGCGGCTTGGGTTCCTCATGGCCGTGAGTTCCGCGGCCGTGAGTTCCGCGGCCGGGAGTTCCGCGGCCGTGAGTTCCGCAGCCGGGTCCGGCCGGTCAGCGCATCCGGATGACGACGGTGCCGGTGGCCCGGTCGAGCCAGGTGCGGCCGTCTGCGTTGCGCACCAGCAGCGGGATGATCAGCACGGTGAGCACCATCCGCACCAGCGCCCGCCAGGGGCCGACCGCGCCGGCGCCGTCGAGGCGTGCGACGCGGATCCCGAGCACGCCCATGCCAGGGGTGAAGCCGAAGAGCGTCACCGGGACCACCGTGATCACCGCCCAGCCCACGCCCGCCCACAGGTTGAACGTCTGCATCGCGGCCACGTCCTGCACGTCGTAGCGGACGAACAGGGCCGTCACCAGCGCGGCGAACACCAGGTCCACGATCAGCGCGAGCAGTCGCTGCCCACCGCCGGCCATTGCGCCGACGCCCGATTCGGGCAGGCCGAACTTCTCCCCCGGGTACTTCGGCGCGTCCTGCCGCGCGGTGGGATCGCCGGTCCCCGGCAGCCACTCGCCTGTCCATCTCGCCACCCATCCAGGGTATGCCGGTGGCGGACACCACGTTCTGCCTGGTCGACTGCCGGGTATCCACGCACCCGTTAACACCGGCGAAACATTCGGGTGACGGTCGGGCAACACCGCGCTCATAGCGTGAGCCGAAGAGAGTACTGCCGCCGGTAACGAACGAGAAGGAGTCACCGAGGGTGCCCACTACTCCAGACGACATTCAGCGCCTCATCGCCGACGAGAAGGTGGAGTCCATCGACGTCAGGTTCTGCGACCTGCCGGGCGTCATGCAGCACTTCACGGTGCCCGCCAAGGCGTTCGACCTGGAGGCGTACGAAGAAGGCCTGGCCTTCGACGGCTCCTCGGTGCGCGGCTTCCAGTCGATCCACGAGTCCGACATGCTGCTGCTGCCGGACCCCGAGACGGCGCGGCTCGACCCGTTCCGCAAGACGAAGACGCTGTCGCTCAACTTCTTCGTGCACGACCCGTTCACGCGCGAGGCCTACAGCCGGGACCCGCGCAACATCGCGCGCAAGGCCGAGCAGTACATCGCCGAGTACGGCGTCGCCGACAACGTGTTCTTCGGCCCGGAGGCGGAGTTTTACATCTTCGACTCGGTCCGCTTCGAGGACGCCGAGCACCTGTCGTTCCACGAGATCGACTCGGTCGAGGGCTGGTGGAACACCGGTGCCGACACCGAAGGCGGCAACCAGGGCTACAAGACGAAGTTCAAGGGCGGCTATTTCCCCGTCCCGCCGGTCGACCACTTCGCCGACCTGCGCGACGACATCGTCCGCGAGCTGACGAACTCCGGTTTCGAGATCGAGCGCGCGCACCACGAGGTCGGCACCGCGGGGCAGACCGAGATCAACTACAAGTTCAACACGCTGCTGCACGCCGCGGACGACTTGCAGCTGTTCAAGTACATCGTGAAGAACACCGTGTTCGCCGCGGGCAAGACCGCGACGTTCATGCCGAAGCCGCTCTCCGGGGACAACGGCTCGGGCATGCACTGCCACCAGTCGCTGTGGAAGGACGGCCTGCCGCTGTTCCACGACGAATCCGGTTACGCGGGCCTGTCCGACACCGCACGCCACTACATCGGCGGCCTGCTCAAGCACGCGCCGAGCCTGCTGGCCTTCACCAACCCGACGGTGAACTCCTATCACCGCCTGGTGCCGGGCTTCGAGGCCCCGGTTTCGCTGGTGTACTCGCAGCGCAACCGCTCCGCGTGCGTCCGCATCCCGATCACCGGCAACAACCCGAAGGCCAAGCGCGCCGAGTTCCGGTGTCCCGACTCGTCGGGCAACCCGTACCTGGCGTTCTCCGCGATGATGATGGCCGGGCTGGACGGGATCAAGAACAAGATCGAGCCGCCGGAGCCGATCGACAAGGACCTCTACGAGCTGCCGCCCGAGGAGGCCAAGAACGTCAAGCTCGTCCCCGGCGACCTCGGCACCGTGCTCGAGACGCTGGAAGCCGACCACGACTTCCTGCTCGAGGGCGGCGTCTTCACCCCCGACGTAATCGACACCTGGATCTCCTACAAGCGCGAAAACGAAATCGACCCGCTGCGGCTGCGGCCGCACCCGTACGAGTTCTCGCTGTACTACGACGTGTGATCCGAACCGGTGCAGCCGCGGGACGGTGGTCGAGGGGAAACCCCGACCGCCGTCCCGTTCTTTGTGTGCCGGCCGCCTGGCGCGGCGTCGATTTCGCCGGAGCGCCGGGGCTGCCGGGCACGGTCAGGCGGTGGCCGGTTCGGTGTGGATGTTCGCGGAGGCCAGGCGGGGCGTGGTCTGGCGCAGCTGGGCTTCCACTTCGTGGGCGAGGTGGTGTGCCTGGTCGACGGTGAGGGTCCGGTCGACGCGGATGGCCAGTTCGGCGTGCAGGCGGTGGCCGATCCAGCGCATCCGGAGGTTCGCCACGTCGTGCACCCCGGGGACGGCGCGGGCGGTCTGCTCGGCTTGGTCGACCGTGGCGGGCTCGACGCCGTCCATGAGGCGGCGGAACACCTCCTTCGCCGCATCGCGCAGGACCACCAGGATCGCCGCGGTGATCAGCAGGCCGATGATCGGGTCGGCGGCCGGGAAACCGAAGGCCACCCCGAGCGCGCCGAGGATCACGGCAAGTGAGGTGAACCCGTCGGTGCGGGCGTGCAGGCCGTCCGCGACCAGCGCGGCAGACCCGATCTGCCGACCGACGGTGATCCGGTGGCGGGCCACGAGTTCGTTGCCGGCGAAGCCGATGACGCCGGCCACCGCGACCACCCAGAGATGCGCGACCGGTCGGGGGTTCAACAGACGGTCGATCGCTTCGGCCGCCGCGAATGCGGCGGATGCCGTGATGACCAGGACCACCACCACTCCGGCGAGGTCCTCGGCCCGGCCGAAACCGTAGGTGTAGCGACGCGTGGCGGCCCGGCGGCCGAGCAGGAAGGCGAGCCCGAGCGGCAGCGCGGTCAACGCGTCGGCGAAGTTGTGGAAGGTGTCGCCGAGCAGCGCGACCGATCCGGTGAACGCCACCAGCGCCAGCTGGCCGCACGCGGTCACCAAGAGCCCGGCGAACGACCAGGTCAAGGCTCTGATCCCGCGTCGGCTGGTTTCCAGTGCACGGTCCACCCGGCCGGAGCTCTCATGGCTGTGCGGAGTGATCGCGTGCCGGATCCCGTGCCACCGCCGGGCCATCCGGCTCCCGGGCTGGTCGTGACCGTGTCCGGTCGGGTTCATGGCTGCCTCGGCTCGCACGGGGCCGCGTACGAGTCGGCGGCCGGTTCGCAATGCACAGTATCAGCGTATATGCGTATACACGAAGATACTTAGCCAACCGGGTATCGTCGCGGCCATGCACACTTCGCTGCCGGAGTTCGACATGCCCGACGACGAGCAGGTGCACCTGGCCGCCGAGTCGTTCCGCCTGCTGGCCGACCCGACCCGGATCAAGGTCCTGTGGGCGCTGCTGCAGGGCGAATCGTCGGTCGCGTGCCTGGCCGAGCTCGCCGGTGCGACCCCGACCGCGGTGTCCCAGCACCTCGCGAAACTGCGGCTGGCCGGACTGGTCAAGGGCCGCCGCGAAGGTACGTTCGTCTTCTACTCCGCCGCCGACAACCACGTTCGCGGACTGCTGGCACAGGCACTGCACCACGCCGACCACCTCGGCCGCGACCTTCCGGACGGCGGGCACGCCGAGACGCACCGGCCGCGCGCGCGGTGACCGGCGTCCTCCGGCCATCGGCGAGCTGATCCTGTCGGAAACGTTCCGGAAACGCCCTTCTCGTTAGTCTCGCCGCCATGCGGATCTTGGTCGCCGAGGATGAGGTGGCGCTTGCCGAGCTGGTCGCCTCCGGGTTGCGCGGTGCGGCGATGGCGGTGGACGTGGTCCACGACGGCCTCGACGCGCAGGAACGGCTTGCCCTGCACGACTACGACGTGCTGGTGCTCGATCGGGACCTGCCCGGTAAGCACGGTGACGACGTGTGCGCCGAACTGGCCGCGACGGGCACCCGGACCAAGGTGCTCATGCTCACCGCCGCCGGATCGCTGGACGACAAAGTGGACGGGCTCCGGCTCGGTGCGGACGATTACCTCACCAAACCGTTCGAGTATCCGGAGCTGCTGGCCAGGGTGCACGCGCTCGGCAGGCGCAGTCAGCCCGCGCTGCCGCCGGTGCTCGTGCGCGGCGACCTCCGGCTCGACGTGACCAGCCACGTGGTCAGCCGTGGCGACCGGCGGATCGAGTTGTCCCCCAAGGAATTCGCGGTGCTGGCCGTGCTGATGCGCGCGCAGGGCACGGTGCTCAGTGCCGAACGACTGCTCGAACTCGCCTGGGACGAGCACGCCGATCCGTTCACCAACGCGGTACGGGTGGCGCTTTCCAAGCTGCGCACGAAGCTCGGCGAACCCCCGGTGATCGAGACGGTGCCCGGTGTCGGCTACCGGATCTGACCGCAAGCGGCCGCGGCTCACCGTCCGGGTCAAGCTCACCGCCTTGTACGGCGCGCTTTTCCTCGCCGGTGGCGTGGTCCTGCTGACCGTCACCTACCTGCTGATGCGCAGCCGGTACCCGTTCCTGGTCAAGGACGCCTCACTGCACGCACGACAGGTCGGAAACCCGCCGCAGCTGGAATTATCGCTGTCCGAGCTCCCCCCGGACGATCCGTCGCCTGCCGCGAGAACCGAGAAGTTCGCGACCAGCCTCGGCACGATGACGCTGGACACGCTGCTGCTGGTGTCAGGGCTGTCGTTGGTCGCGGTGACCGTGATCGCGGTGGCGGCGGGCTGGTGGATGTCCGGCCGGGTGCTCCGGCCGCTGAACACGATCACCGCGACCGCGCGCCGGCTGTCCTCGTCCAATCTGCACGAACGGCTCGCCTTCGACGGGCCACGGGACGAGCTGACCGAACTGGCGGAAACCTTCGACGGCATGCTCGACCGGCTCGAATCGGCGTTCGACAGCCAGCGCCGGTTCGTCGCGAACGCCTCGCACGAGCTGCGCACCCCGCTCGCGATCCAGCGCGCCGCGGTGCAGATCGAGCTCGCCCGCAACCCAGGACCGGAGAAGGCGGCCGAGGTCCGGGAGCAGTTGCTGACCGCGAACCGGCAGATCGAACGGCTCATCGACGGACTGCTCCTGCTCGCCCGCAGCGACCGCGGCCTCGACAAACGGCACCCGGTCGAGCTGCACACCGTGGTCGGCGAGGCGGTTTCGCAGTACCGGCCCGAAGCGGCGCAAGCGCCGGTCGTGGTCGAAACCGAGCTGGCCGAGACGACGGTGCTCGGCGACCGGGCGCTGCTCACCCAGCTGGCAGGAAACCTGGTGGCCAACGCGGTCCGGCACAACACCAGCGGGGGAACGACCTGGGTGCGGACCGACGCACCGGGCACGCTGACCGTTGCCAACACCGGCGCGATGGTCACCGAGGACGAGATCCCACGCCTGCTCGAACCGTTCCACCGGGGCAACGGCCGCAGCGCCGCGGGCAGCGGCAGCGGTCTTGGTCTATCCATTGTGGACTCCATCGTGCGCGCGCACGGGGGTTCGCTGACCGTCCGGCCCCGGCCGGACGGCGGAATGCACGTCGTCGTCACGATTCCCGTCGATTGAAATCTGGAGTGTGCATGAGGAAGAAGATTCTCTGCGTGAGTACCGCGGTCGCGCTGCTGAGCGCGGGACTGGCCGCGCCCGCCTCCGCGGCAGGGCCGCTCGACGAGTTCTACCACCAGACGATTTCCTGGCAGCCTTGCGCGGAACCGCCACCTCCGGACCCGGAGGACGCACCCGACGGGATCTCGATGGATCCGTGGAAGGGCCATTGGAAGGAGATGGACTGCGCCGAGGTGCTCGTGCCGCTCGACTACGCCCGGCCGGGGAACAGCAAGCTCCGCCTGACGATCAGCCGGATCAAGGCGACCGATCCGGCACACCGGCAAGGTGCGGTGCTCCTCAACCCGGGCGGCCCCGGCGGCAGTGGCCTGCCGATGCCGCTCGGCCTGGTCAAACAGCATTCGAAATTGGGCGAGCAGTTCGACCTCATCGGCTTCGACCCGCGCGGGGTCGAACGGTCCACCCAGCTGAAGTGCGAACGGATCACCGAGCCGTTGCCGGACTTCAGCCGGCCATCGGACGAGGAGCTGGTCCAGTTCACCGACCACGCGCGGGCGAGGGAAGCCGCCTGTCAGCGCGCGGGCGGCAGTATGCGGCCGTATTTCAACACCGCCAACACTGCCCGGGACATGGACGTGATTCGCGCCGCGCTCGGCGAAAAGCAGATCAACTACCTCGGCTACTCCTACGGCACCTATCTCGGCGCGGTCTACGGCAAACTGTTCCCTGCGAACCTGAACCGCAGCGTGCTGGACTCCTCGGTGCACCCGCAGTGGCTGTGGCGGGAGATGAGCGAACAGCAAGCGATCGCGGTCCGGTCCAATGTGGACCACTGGGCGCAGTGGGTGGCCGAGCGCAACGGCACCTTCCACCTCGGCACATCCGGTGACCAGGTCGTCGCCACGGTCAACGCGCTCTCCGCGCAGCTGGACAAGAAGCCGGTTCCGCTCACCCGGGACCGCCCGGAAGGCTGGCCGGGCTTCTGGCCGAAGACGATGGACCGTTCGACGCTGGATCTGTTCGTGGGGCAGAGCAGTGAATCCCGCGGAGTGTGGGACGTACTCGCCGAGGTGATCGGCGAACTGCGCCAGGCGGCAACGACCGGAGCTGCGGCATCGGGCGATTCCAGTACCGCGATCGGCCTGCTGACCGCCCGTCGTGATATCCCGGAGCTCGACCCCGGGGTGTACGACACGGTGACCTGCGAGGCGGACTGGCCGAGCGACCTCAACACCTACTACGACGACATGCGCGTGTTCCGCGAGAAGTACCCGTTCCGGGACGGCAACGCCGGCGGGGCCTATTCCGCCGCGCCGACCCCGTGCACGTTCCGTTCCTTCACCCCGCCGGAGAAACCGGTCGAGCTGGCACACGAGAACTACCCGACCGGCCTGGTGGTGCAGGGCGACGACGACCCGGCCACCCCGTACGCGGGCGGGCCTGCCATGGCCGACGTCCTCGGCAGCGCGCTGATCAGCGTGCGCGACAGCGGTATCCACGGCCAGTACGGCAGCAACCAGTGCGTCACCGACCGGGTGGACGACTACCTGATCAACGGCGTCCTGCCCGGATCACGCACGGAATGCCCCGGCGCCGAGGCCCGGCCACCGGTCCCGGCCGACCAGGCCACGGGAAACCACACCGAACAACGCCACGCCGAGAGCAGCACCACCAAGGCGGCCCGCGCCGAAGCAGCACTCGGGCACCGATCCGTCTGGCAGTAACCGCGGCCCGGGTCGAGCCGAACCGGCAGTAATGACGGACCGGGGCGGGCCGAACCGGCAGCAACCCCGGGACCGAGGCACGCCGAACCGGCAGTGACTGCGGGACCGGGGCGGGGCGGGCCGGATCGGCTCGCCCCGGTGCCGTACGGCTCAGTCCACCAGCAGGTCCTCGATCGTGATCGGGATGTGCCGGACGCGGACGCCGGTTGCGTTGTAGATGGCGTTGGCGATCGCCGCGGCCACGCCCACCACGCCGATCTCGCCGATGCCCCTGGCACCCACCGCGTTGTTGAAGGTGTCCGGGTACTCCACGAACTGGACCTCGATGTCCGGGATGTCGGCGTTGACCGGGACCAGGTAGCTGGCCAAGTCGGCATTCGCGAGGCGGCCGTCCGGCTCGATCTCCAGCCCCTCGTGCAACGCGGCCGACACGCCCCAGATCATGCCGCCGGAAAGCTGGCTGCGGGCCAGCTTGTCGTTGATGATCCGGCCGGCGTCGAACACGCCCAGCAGCCGCGACACCCGTGCTTCACCGGTCAGGCGGTGCACCCGCACCTCGCAGAACTGCGCGCCGAACGAGCTGAACGAATGCTTGGTCCGTTCCTCACCGGGACCGGACGAACCGGTGACCGACAGGGATTCCCGTCCCACCGCCCGCAGCAGTTCGCCGAAGGACGCGGTGCCGTCGGCGCCGTGCACGTGCCCGTCGGCGTAGGTGACCTCCTGGCCTTCGAACGGCGCTCCGGGGGCCGAGGCGAGCGCCAGCAGCGCGTCGATGGCTCCGGCCGCGGCAACCATGATCGCCGCGCCCGCACTCGCCGTCGCGGTCGAGCCGCCCGACAGACCGCCCGAGGGGTACCGGGAATCGCCCAGCCGCGGGGTGATCCGCTCCGGCGGGAGGTCCAGCGATTCGGAACCGATGGCGGAGAGCACGGTCAGCAGGCCGGTGCCCGGGTCGGCACCGCTGGTCGAGACCACGGCCGTCTCGTCCGCGTTGAGCGTGATCTCGACGGTGGCCGGAAACAGCAGCGCGGGGAACATCGCGGTCGCCGTGCCCATGCCGACCAGCCAATCGCCGTCGACGCGCCCGTTCGGCGAGCGGTTGGCCCAGCCGAACCGCTGCGCACCGATGGAGTAGCACTCGTCGAGGTGCTTGCTCGACCACTGCAGGTCGATACCCGGCGGGGCGATGGAGCTGTTGCGCCTCCGCAGTTCGATCGGATCCATCTTCAGCGCGACGGCCAGTTCGTCCATCGCGCTCTCCAGCGCGAACGACCCCGGTGCCTCGCCGGGAGCCCGCATGAACGTGGTCAGCGGGATGTTCAGCGGCACCATCTTCTGGCTGATGGCCAGGTTCTGCGTGGCGTACCACTCCCGCGAGGTGCCGTGCGAGGTCGGTTCCACGAACGACCGGTCCATCGGCGTGCTGGACCACGAATCGTGCCGCACCGCGAACAGCGTGCCGCTCTCGTTCGCACCCAGTGCGACCTTCTGCACGGTGGCCGGCCGGTTCGCAGTCGCGGTGAAGACCTGTTCCCTGGTGAGTGAGCATTTGACCGGACGGCCCAGCACGCGGGCCGCGCCCGCCGCGAGGAAGGCGGGTGCCGAGGTCCGCCCCTTGCCACCGAACGCGCCACCGACGTACGGATTCACCGCATGCACCGCGGATTCCGGCAGTTTCAACGCACCGGCCAGCTCCACGGCCTGCATGTCGCTGCCCTGATTTCCACTGTAGACGGTCAGCGCACCGTCCGCCCACACCGCGACCGCGGAATGCGGCTCCATCGCCGCATGGTTCTGCGATGCCGTGCGGTACGTCGCCTCGACGACGACCGGACTGGCCGCGAGTGCGTCCTCAATGGACTCGACACCGGGGGCCAGCACCGAGATCTCCGGCGGATTGCCCCGGTTTTCGGGCGCGTCCTCCGCACTCGGGAGGCCTTCCTCGAACGAGGTCCGGGCAGGCTTCTCCCGGTAGGTCACCGCGACGAGCGCGCTGGCGTCGCGGGCCTGCTCGAACGTCTCCGCCACCACCACGCCGATCGGCTGGCCGCGGTAGTCGACGTCCCGGTTGAGCAACGGCACCCAGGTCTGCCCCATCATCGGCGACGACGTGGTGGTCAGGCCGAGCGAGTCGAACGGCGTGTACACAGCGACCACGCCGGGTGCACTCTTGGCCGCCGCCACGTCCATGGCCTCGAGCACGCCGTTGGCGACCGTGCTGAGCACGACGTAGCCGTAGACCATGCCGGGAAAGTTGTGGTCCACCGCGTACTTGGCGCGCCCGGTGACTTTCGGCTCGGCTCCCAGCCTGGCGCTCATCGCCGCTTCCCTTCGGTCAGCTCCAGCAGCGCTCGTACGATGGTCCGCTTCAGCAGCAACGGCTTGAATCCGTTGGCGGACAACGGACGCGCTCCCTCCGCCGCCACTGCTGCGGCATTGGCGAAGGCTGCTTCGGTCGCCGGCGCACCGCGCAGCGCGGCCTCGACCGCGGTCAGCCGCCACGGCACGGTCGCCACGCCACCGGCCGCGACCCGCGCGTCCACGACACGACCGTCCTGCACGTCGAGCGCGACCGCGGCCGAGCAGAGCGCGAACTCGTAGGACTGCCGGTCGCGAACCTTGACGTAGGTGGAATTCGCGGCCCAATCGAGCCGGGGCACGTGCACCTCGGTGATCAGCTCACCGTCGCGCAAATCGTTCTCGACCTCGGGAGTCGAACCCGGCACGCGGTAGAAGTCGTTCAACGCAACCGTCCGGACGCCCACCGCACTGGTCAGCACGACCTCCGCGTCGAGCGCCACGAGCGCGACCGCGACATCGCTGGCGTGCGTGGCCACGCAGGTCTCACTCGTGCCGAGGACCGCGTGCATCCGGTTGGCGCCCTCGATGGCGGGGCAGCCGCTGCCGGGGACCCGGCGGTTGCACGGCATGGTCACGTCGCGGAAGTACGAGCACCGCGTGCGCTGCATCAGGTTTCCGCCGATGCTGGCCATGTTCCGCAACTGCTGCGACGCGCTGAGCAGCAGGGCCTTCGAGATCGCCGGGTACACGCCGGGGTGCGTGGCGATGTCGGCCATCCGTTCCAGCGCACCGAAACGCAGGCCGTCGGCAGCGTCGATGCCGCGCAGCGGGAGCTCGTTGATGTCCAGTACGCGCTGCGGTGTGAGGACGTCGAGCTTCATCAGGTCCACGAGTGTGGTGCCGCCGGCGAGGAAGGTGCCTGCGGAGCCGAGTGCGTCCTCGACCGTACTGGGTGCGGTCAGCTCAAACGGTCGCATCGGCCTGCCTCACCTGCTGCACTGCCGCGACGATGTTCGGATACGCCGAGCAGCGGCAGAGGTTGCCGGACATGAACTCACGCACGTCCGTCACCTCCTCGCGCACCGCGGCGACCGCGGACATGACCTGCCCGGAAGTGCAGAACCCGCACTGCAGTGCGTCCTGCTCCACGAAAGCACGCTGCACCGGATGCAGTTCCTCCTCTGTGGACAGTCCTTCCACAGTGGTCACGGGTTGTCGCACGGTGGCGGCGAGAGTGAGACACGAGAGCACCGGCTTGCCGTCGACGTGGACGGTGCAAGCGCCGCACTGCCCGCGGTCGCAGCCCTTCTTCGGCCCGGTGATGCCGAGTCGTTCGCGCAGCGCGTCCAGCAGCGTGACGCCGGGTTCGACGCTGAGCTGCTCGGTTCTGCCGTTGATTTCGATCGAGATGTCCACTGGGAGCTCTTTCCCGCGGAGCGTCCACAGACGTCCGCCGGCATGGTTGTGGTGGTGTCGGCCGGTTCGGTACCCGCCGATGCGGATAGGAATCCGCTCGGGCTCGCCGAACCGAGGCTAGCGGATTACAATCCGCTTGGCAACGAACTGGAGCTGCTCCAGGTGTATTACGGTGCTCCCGGGGAGCACCCGCTGCTTCCCGGCAACCACGCTACTGAGGAGGAGGAAGGATGCCGACGGGATCGGTCAGCCCGCGGCGGGCGGACACCCGCCGCAACCACGAACGCATCCTGACCGCCGCCGCCGACTCGCTGAAGAGGACCGGAGCGGTGTCCTACAACGCCATCGCGAAGTGCGCCGAAGTCGGCGTCGGCACGGTCTACCGGCACTTCCCCACCCCGGAGGACCTGATCCTGGCGGTGTACGACCGCGAAGTACAGCATCTGGTCGAGGTCGTGCCGGTGTTGCTGGCGCGGCACTCGCCGGAGGAAGCGTTCCGGGCCTGGGTGATCGACCACCTCGCGCACTACATGATGACGAAACGCGGTTTGTCGACCGCCCTGCAGGCCATCCCCGCCGATCTGCCGAAGTACCCGTCGATGCTGGGCGCCGTCGAAGCACTGCGCCAGGCCAACGTGGACGCGGGCACGATCCGCGCGGACCTGACGGCCGAAACGCTGTTCCGCGGCCTCGGCGGATTGCTGTTCCTGACCG
The DNA here is from genome assembly GCF_039536925.1 of Amycolatopsis ultiminotia. Lineage (NCBI taxonomy): Bacteria > Bacillati > Actinomycetota > Actinomycetes > Pseudonocardiales > Pseudonocardiaceae > Amycolatopsis > Amycolatopsis ultiminotia. The sequence continues at coordinate 557,765 of NZ_BAAAZN010000005.1, forward strand.
AGCAAGACTGGAAAACCGAGGCGGAATCCGTGGTGGACCTGGTGTGGCGGGGGATGTGCCCCGGCGGCGGATGAGCGGGCGGCCCGGTCACTCCGTCGGCGAAAGCGCCGTCAGGTCCAGCCCCGCCCGTTCGAAGTGGCCCCGTGGGTCGGGGACCAGTTTGCGGCGTTCCAGGTCCAGCAGGCCGAGGGTGCACTTGATCTCGGCGGACAGCGTGCCGTCGAGTTTGACGATCCGGGACGTCATCCAGAAGACCTTGCCCTCGCCGAAAGAGGCCTCACAGGTCACGTCGACCTCGTCGCCGCCGCGGAGTTCGCGGCGGTAGACGATGTGGGATTCCAGCAGCACCGGAGACAGGCCCGATGCCCGCAGCTTCTCGTCACCAGCGGACTCGAAGACTTCCAGCCGGGCGACCTCGCCGTAGGAGTGGTAGACCGCGTGGTTCAGGTGGCCCAGCGTGTCGAGTTCGTAGTGCCGCACCTTGATCCGGGTGCGGAACGGTTCGCGATCGGTCACGGGCCAAGACTAGTTGTCGTAGAAGAGCTCTTCGACCACGGCATGGGCCTGGCGCGTCACCCGGCGGTAGGTGTCGAGGAACTCGCCGGGGTCGTCGTCGACCGAGTACCCGAACGCCCGTGCCACCGCGGCGAGGTCCCGGCCGGAGCTCGGGACCTCGTCCACGGCTTTGCCGCGCACCAGCATCCCGGCGTTGCGGACGCGGGTGGCCAGCAGCCACGCCTCCCGCAGTGACGCCACCGACTCGACCGGCGCCAGTCCCGCGTCGGCGAGTGCGGTCAGCGCGTCCAGGGTAGACGTGGTGCGCAGGGCAGGCACCTCGTGTGCGTGTTGCAGCTGCAGCAGCTGCACCGTCCACTCGACGTCCGCGAGTCCGCCCCTGCCGAGCTTCGTGTTCCGGGTCGGATCGGCACCGCGGGGCATCCGCTCGGTCTCGACCCTGGCCTTGATCCGCCGGATCTCCCTGGCGTCCGCGGGATCGAGCCCGCCGCCGGGATAGCGGATCGGATCGATCATCTCGATGAACCGTTCGCCCAGCTCGTCGTCACCTGCCACGAACCGGGCCCGCAGCAACGCCTGTGCCTCCCACGCCTCGCCCCAGCGCTGGTAATACGCGCGGTACGAATCGAGCGTGCGCACGAGCGGCCCGCTGCGTCCCTCCGGCCGCAGGTCGGCGTCCACGACCAGCGCCGGATCCGCACTCGGCGTGCCGAGCATCTTCCGCACGGCCTCCGCGACCGAGGACGCGAACCGCACCGCGTCGGCGTCCGACACGCCTTCCGCCGGTGCGCAGACGAACATGACGTCGGCGTCGGAACCGTAGCCGAGCTCAGCACCGCCCAGCCTGCCCATGCCGATCACCGCGACCGTGGCGGGCGTCCGGCCGAGCTCCGCCTGCCGTTTCCGGTACGCGGCCGACAGCGCTCCCTGCAGCACAGCCACCCACACACTCGACAGCGCGTCACACACGGACGGAACGTCCAACAGCCCCAGCAGATCCGCGCACGCGACGCGCAGCATCTCGTGCCGCCGCAACGATCGTGCCGCGGCCACCGCGGCGCTCGGGCCCGGCTGCCGTCGCACGGCAGCACGCAACGACGTCGCGACGTCCGCCGGCGACCGACCCGTCATCCGCGCCGGATCACCCAGCAACTGCAGTACTTCCGGCGCGCGGACGAGCAGATCGGGTACCAGGTGGGAGGTGCCGAGCAGGAAGGCGAGACGTTCGACGACCGTCCCCTCGTCACGCAGCACCCGCAGGTACCACGGGGTTCCCTCGAGCGCTTCGGAAACCTTGCGGTAGGAGAGCAGACCGCCGTCGGGATCGGGGGTGTCGGCGAGGAAGTCGAGCAGCACCGGGAGCAGCGCCTGCTGGATGGCGGCCCGCCGGGAGACACCCGCGGTGAGTGCTTTGATGTGCTGCAGCGCGCCTTCCGGTGCCGCATACCCCAGCGCGGCCAGCCGGCTGGCCGCTTGTTTTGTGGTGAGCCGCAGCGCTTCGGTCGGCACGTTCGCCACCGACTGCAGCAGCGGACGGTAGAACACCTTTTCGTGCAAACGCCGGATTCCCTTGGCGTGCCTGCGGAACTCGGAGAGCAACGCTTCACCCTGAGTCCGGCCACGGGACGGGACGATGCCGCAGGCGCGCGCCAGCACCCGCAGCTCCGCGGTGTCCGTCGTCTCCGGGAACAGGTGCGTGCGCCGTAACCGCCGCAACTGCAGCCGATGTTCGACGGTACGCAGGAATTCGTAGGACGAACTCATCTCCGCAGCGTCCGCACGTCCGACGTACCCGCCGACACCCAGCGCCTCCAGCGCATCCAAAGTGGACGGTGAACGCAGCTCGGCGTCAATCCTCCCGTGCACGAGCTGCAGCAGCTGCACCGCGAACTCGACGTCACGCAGCCCGCCGCGCCCCAGCTTCAGCTCCCGTTCGGCGTGTTCGGAGGCCACATGGTCCTCCACGCGGCGGCGCATCTGCTGGACCTCGTTCACGAAGTTGTCGCGGTCCGCGGCCGACCAGACCATCGGCGCGACCATTTCGGCGTACTGCCTGCCGAGTTCCGCGTCGCCTGCCACCGGGCGAGCCTTCAGCAGCGCCTGGAACTCCCAGGTTTTCGCCCACTTCTGGTAGTAGGCGGTGTGCCCTTCGAGGGTGCGCACGAGCGCCCCGCTCTTGCCCTCGGGCCGCAGCGCCGCGTCCACCTCGAAACAGGCCTTGCCGACCACCCGCATCATCGTGCTGGCCAGCCGGGTGGCGACGGCCAGTTCGCCGGTACCGACGAAGATGACGTCCACATCGCTGACGTAGTTCAGCTCGCGGCCACCGGTCTTGCCCATCGCGATCACCGCGAGCGCCCCCTCGGCCGGCGCGCCGACTTCCTGTTCGGCCACCGCCAGCCCGGCGGTCAGCGCGGCCTCGGCCAGCACCGTGAGCTGGCTGGCGATCTCGCGGAACGGCGGCTGCTCCAGGCCGGGCTCCACGAGGTGACCGAGGTCCGCCGCGGCGATGCCGAGGAGCAGCCCGCGATAAGCCGCACGCAACGCCTGTTCGGCGGGGAGCCCGGTCTCGTACGTGCCGTCGTCCCGGCGAAGCCGTTCGAGCAGCCGTTCGGTGAAGGTCTCCGGGACGGTGCAGCGGTTGTCCACCAGACAACGCCACTCCCCCGGATGGGCCACGAGGAAATCCGCGAGCGCGGTGGACGTGCCGAGAACCGCGACGAGACGGCCGCGGAAGGTGCGGTTCTGCCGCAGCGCGGTGTCGAGCTCGGTCCAGCCGTCCTCGTCGGCTTCGCGCAACCGGTCGAGCCCGAGCAGCGCGAGGTCGGGGTCGGCGGCCCTGGACAGGGCCGAGAGCACGTCGATGGCACCGGCGGCCGGGCCCGCGGCGTCCCACCATCCCGCCGCGCGCAGCTGACCGTCGGCCCGAGTGTCGGTGAAGCCGTACCTGGCGGCTGAACCGGCCGTACGTGCGCGCTCTGCCATTACCTCTCACCGTAGCCGGACACGGGCCGGTTCAGCAGACGGCATCTCGGTTCAAGCGGCGAGCCGGTCCGGTTCGGCGCCGGCCGGGGACGGTTCGGGGACCTGGAAACTGTGCGCGGTCACCGGCTTGCGGCGGGACAGCAGGTAGATGCCGGTGGCGAAAACGATCCCCAGCACGCCGACGCCGACCGTGCCCGCGGTGCCGAGCGAAGCGAGCTTGCCTGCGGCCGCGCCGACCACCGCCGCGGCCGGGAGCGTGAACAGCCAGGCGATCACCATCCGCCCGGCCATTCGCCAGCGCACCGGCGCTTCGCGACGGCCGACCCCGGAGCCGACGATGCCGCCGGAACACACGTGCGTGGTGGACAGCGGAAAGCCGAGGTGCGACGACAGCAGGATCACCACGGCGCTGCTGGTCTGTGCGGAAAAGCCCTGCGGGCCTTCGATATCGGTGAGGCCTCTGCCCAGAGTGTGCGTGATCCGCCAGCCGCCGAGGTAGGTGCCGAGCGCGAGCGCGGTCGCGGCACTCACGATCACCCACACCGGGGGTCCGGAACCGGCGGGAAGGCTGCCTGCCGCGACGAGGGTCAGCGTGATCACGCCCATCGTCTTCTGCGCGTCGTTCGTGCCGTGCGCGAGCGAGACGAGGGAGGCGGAGAGGATCTGCCCGACCCGGAAGCCACGCCCGCCCCGGCGGCGGACCAGGAATCGGTACACGAGGAAGGTCACCGCGGCCGCCACGACGCCGGCGATCACCGGCGACGCCGCGGCGGGCAGCAGCACTTTGTCCACGATCTTGCCGAAATGCACCGAATCCGCGCCCGCGGAGACCCAGGTGGCGCCGATCAGGCCGCCGAAGAGCGCGTGTGACGAGCTCGAGGGCAGGCCGACATACCAGGTGAAGAGGTTCCACACAATCGCGCCGACGAGGCCACCGAAGACAATCGCCGGTCCGATCTTCGTGTCGTCGACCAGTCCGCTGGAGATCGTTTTCGCGACTTCGACGGACAGGAAGGCGCCGGCAAGGTTCAGCACCGCGGAGATCGCGACCGCGACCTTGGGTTTCAGCGCACCGGTGGCGATGGACGTCGCCATCGCGTTCGCCGTGTCGTGGAACCCGTTGGTGAAATCGAAAACGAGCGCCGTGACGATCACGAGCACGACGAGCAGCGAGGGGTCCACCCCGACCTCCGAACCCTACGGATACACCTCCCGCAAGGTACCTGACCGATTGGGTGAATCGTTAAGGCGCTGTAGTGATCTGTCTATCTCCGGTCAAGCCAACGGCAACCGGTGCTGACCCTCCGGCGCCGTTTCCAGCTCCCCTGCCGCCAACCGGACGAACCGGTGCGCGAACGGACGCCAGGTCTCGGCGAGGTCCTCGTGCAGCGCAGTCAGCGAGTCGGACTCCAACGCGCCCGGACGGGTGACTTCTGCCATCTCCGGGGCGGATTCCGCCCAGGCCTTGACCACATCCGGGGTCGTCTCGAGGTGGAACTGGACACCGTAGGCGCAGGAGTTCAGCCGGAACGCCTGGTTCTGGTACCGGGGCGAGGAGGCGAGCAGCTCGGCCCCCGGTGGCAGCCGCTTGACGACGTCGGTGTGGAACTGCAGCACATCCTGCATGAGCGGCAGATCGGCGAACAGCGGATCGGTCCAGGCGACGTCCTTCTTCGACACGAGCGAAGGCCCCACCTCTGGCCCGTCCGCACCGACCGCGACCTGCCCGCCTGTGGCGACAGCAAGCAGCTGTGCCCCGAGGCAGACACCGAGCGTCGGCACCCTCTTGCCGACCGCGGAAGCAAGCAACTTCCGCACGTCGGCAAGCCATGGATACTTTTCATCGGCGAGCGCGTCCATATGTCCGCCGAGACAGACCACACCGGCGTAACCGTCAAGCCCTTCCGGCAACTCCTGCCCAGGCGGAAGACGCACGTCCAGCTCAGCCCCGGCCTCGGCAAACCACTCACCAAGCGGACCGACCGGGTCACTGGCATCGGGTTGGATGATCAGCAAACGGGTCACCACCCCAGCGTACGGACCCCACCCCCGACCGAGCCCGGGACCAGCTCCACAACGACGTTCTGTCTCCGGGAATCAAGAGCACGGAGCCGGGTGCGCCAAGTCCGAAAGCTCGGGCCGCAAGCCTCGGGCAGAGCCTGAGGTGTCAGATCTGGGACCAGAGCAGCCTGTAGGGCTGGGAAGGCTGGGAGCCAGGCCGCCCGTGGAGCTGGGAGGTCTAGGGGCTAGGCCGCCCGTGGAGCTGGGAAACCCGGGTGCCAGTCGCTTGTGAGCCTGGGAAGTCTGGGGGCAGGCAACTCGTGGAGATGGGAGGCCTGGAGGTCAAGCCTCCCGTGGGACCGGGCGCCTAGCTTGAACCGCCCCGAGGCGCGGAAGTCCGAAGCTGTCCAGGCCCTCGGACCAGGAACCCGGGATGGCGCCTCTCGGATCAGGGGCGCCCCCGGACGTGGGGAAATCTTCAGTCCGGTTGGGAAGCTCCTCAGCCCCGGACGTCGCCACCGCAGCGACCCTGCCACAGGCCTTCGAACCAGGCAGAGTTTGGTGGCCGCTGATGGAGATGCGTTGTTATGCACAGGGTGTCGGGTCGGGTGGGGCCGCGATGTCGGCCCCACCTGCCGGGCAGTGTGCCAACTGCCGGCGAGATGCGGATAGCGGGCTCCGTCGTCGGGTGGGGTGTGGGATGCGGAGCATCGTGGTCGTTCGGGTGGTCCGGGGCGCGGCTCGATTGCCGGGGATCGTGTGGCTCGTAAACCTTGCTGCCGGGTGGCGTGCGGTTCGAGGCATGGTGGGCGGGAGTGGATGCGGGCCCTGTATCGGCGCCGGCGGGGGCTGGGATGGTGAACATCCGGTCGTTGGGCGGCGTATACCGGGCCCGCTCGATGGGGGCCCCGGGGTCTGATCGCAGGCCTGCTGCGGGGCGGGGTCCGGCCTCACACGCCCCCTGTTGTGGGGTGTGGGAGGCAGAACCAGCTCAATGGCGGTCCGAGCTGGGCCGGGGGTTGGGTTGGTGTTGGCTGCTGGCGGGGGCTGGGACAGCGTCCCCCGATTGTCGGGTGGGATACAGAAACCCGCTTGCTGGCGGTCCGGTCCCGTGCCGGGCCCGGGGGTGCGGGTGTTGCTGCAGGGTCGGGATGGTGCTGCAGGATGGCGGCATCCCGACAGTAATGCCCGGGTCACCGGCAACATCATCCCGCCGGTGTGGTTTCGCCACACACCGCTCCCGGCCCGCCTGTGGGGCGGGGGACCTTCGGCGCTCACCGAAGCCGGGCGCCCCAACCGGACGCAGACATGAAGAAAGTGGTGGTGTGGGTTGGGGTCTGGGAGAACCGTGTTCCGGGTTCTCGACCGGGGCCCCGCCCCACACCACCACTACCTTTTTTGGGTTGAGTTCGGCGGTGTCCTACTCTCCCACAACCCTTCGGTTGCAGTACCATCGGCGCTGTCAGGCTTAGCTTCCGGGT
>NZ_BAAAZN010000006.1:0-235475 GCF_039536925.1 Amycolatopsis ultiminotia
GCCTCAACCAAACCACACGCCTCATCAAACGCCCCCGCAAACACCGAACTCGACGCATACAACGCACGCCCCATCCCCGCCCGCTGACTACCCTGACCAGCAAACAAAAACCCGACCCGACCCGGCCGCACGGACCCCGTCACCACGCCCGGTGCGGTCTTCCCGGCCGCGACGGCGGTGAGCCCGGCGAGCAGGTCGGTACCGTGCACGACGGCGCGGTGGTCGAATGCGGTGCGGGTGGTGGCCAGCGACCAACCGAGGTCCGCGGGGTCCAGCTCCGGGTGCGCCACCACGTGGTCACGCAGTTTGGCAGCCTGTGCGGCGAGCGTCTCGGCGTCCCGGCCGGAGACCGTCCACACCGGACTTTGCGCACCCGGCCGGCCGGGTGCGTCGAAGATCGGCGCCTCTTCCAGGATCACATGTGCGTTGGTCCCGCTGATCCCGAACGCGGACACCGCGGCGCGGCGCGGCCGGTCACCGGCGGGCCACTCGACCCGGTCCTGCAGCAGTGCGACCTTGCCCGCGGCCCAGTCGACGTGCGGCGAAGGTTCCGAAGCGTGCAGCGTCGCCGGGAGCACCCCGTTCCGCAGCGCGAGCACCATCTTCAGCACGCCGGCAACCCCGGCGGCCTGCTGTGCGTGGCCGAGATTCGACTTCACCGAACCCAGCCACAACGGCTCCGCACGATCCTGCCCGTACGTCGCCAGCAACGCCTGCGCCTCGATCGGATCACCCAGTGCAGTACCGGTTCCGTGCGCCTCGACCACATCGACATCCGAAGTGGACAGTCGCGCATCGGCCAGTGCCGCGCGGATCACCCGTTGCTGAGAAGGTCCGTTCGGCGCCGTCAAGCCGTTCGACGCACCATCGGAGTTCGTCGCACTGCCCCGGACCACGGCGAGCACCTGGTGGCCGTTGCGCTGCGCGTCGGAAAGCCGCTCGACGGCGATCATCCCCGCGCCCTCGGCCCAGCCGGTGCCGTCCGCGCCCGCAGCGAACGCCTTGCACCGGCCGTCCGACGCGAGCCCCTGCTGCCGCGCGAACTCGGCGAACACCTCCGGATCCGACATCACCGTCACACCACCGGCCAGCGCCAGCGTGCACTCGCCGGAGCGCAGGGCCTGCACGGCGAGGTGCAGCGCGACCAGCGACGACGAGCACGCCGTGTCGACCGTGATCGCCGGTCCCTCCAGGCCGAGCGCGTACGCGATGCGGCCGGACAGGATGCTGGTCGCCGTGCCCATCAGCAAGTGGCTGTCGTTTTCCAGCACCGTGCCCGTGCCGTAGCCCGAGGCCGCGGCGCCGGCGAACACACCCGTGCGCGAGCCACGCAACGTCGTCGGGTCGATGCCCGCACGCTCCAACGCTTCCCACGCAACTTCGAGCAGCAGACGTTGCTGCGGATCCATCGCCAGTGCCTCACGCGGCGAGATCCCGAAGAAGCCCGGGTCGAACTCGGCGGCGTCGGCGAGGAAGCCGCCGACGCGCGCGTAGTCGGCGCCGGGCGTGTCCCACCCGCGGTCGGCGGGGAATGCGCCCACCGCGTCGGTGCCACTGACCAGCAAATCCCACAGCTGTTCGGGGGTGCGCACGTCACCGGGCAGCCGCATCCCCAGACCGACGATCGCGAGCGGCTCGCTGTCCGGCGCGGCGACCACGACGGTGCCCGGCTCCGGCGTGTCCCCCGCCAGCTCACCGCGCAGGAACGCGGCCAATGCGGCCGGGGTCGGATGGTCGAACACCAGCGTCGCGGGCAGCCGCAGCCCGACCGCGCTCGAGACGCGGTCGCGCAGCTCCATCGACAGCAGCGAATCGAAACCGAGGTCCTTGAACGCGCGGGCCGGGTCGACGTCGGCGGCCGAGGAGTGGCCGAGCAGCGCCGCCGTGCGCTCCCGCACCAGCTCGACCAGGTCAGGCACCTGGGGTAGGCGGCCGAGCTGCGCCGGAGGCTCTTCCGGCGCGGGCAGCAGCGCCGACAGCAGGGGGCTCGGGCGGCGCAGGGTGAACGCCGGTCCGAAGGTGTCCCAGTCGACGTCAGCGACGGTCAGCAGGTCTTCGCCGCCATCGAGTGCCTGGGCGAGCGCACTGATCGCGACCTGCGGGTCCATCGGCCGCAACCCACGGCGTCGCGCCTGCGCACCGCCGTCCCCGGCGCCGAGACCATCCCCATCCCACAAGCCCCAGGCGATCGAGGTCGCCGCTGCGCCGCGGGCACGGCGGGCTTCGGCTAGTGCGTCGAGGTGGGCGTTGGCGGCCGCGTACCCGGGTTGCCACGCGCTGCCCCACGTTGCCGAGATCGACGAGAACAGCACAAACGCGTCGAGGTCACCGGTCAGCTCGTCCAGGTGCGTTGCACCGGCCACCTTCGCGCGCGTGACCGCGGCCTGCTCCTCGACCGTTGCGTCGTCCAGCGCCGTCGCCTGGCCGACCCCGGCGGCGTGCACCACCGATCGCAGGTCCGGAATCCGTTGCAGTAGTGCGGAAACCTCGGTGCGCTCGGCAATGTCGGACGCGAACACGTCCACCGCCGCGCCCGCTTCGGCGAGTTCGGCGGCCGACTCGATCCCGGCAACCGGACCGGACCGGCTGGTCAGCACGATCCGCTCGGCGCCCCGGGTGGCGAGCCAGCGCGCGGTGTGGCCGCCGATCGCGCCGGTGCCGCCGGTGACGAGCACGCTGCCCCGCGGCGTCCAGGTCGTGGTCGACGGCTCCGGCGCACGATCCAGCCGCCGAGCGAGAACACCCGCGGGGCGCACGGCCACCTGGTCCTCGGCGCCGGTGAGCACCGCGCACAGCCGATCCGCCGTGCGTTCGTCCCAATCGGACGGAAGATCGACGAGCCCGCCCCAGCGCTGCGGGTGCTCCAGGCCGACCACCCGGCCGAGCCCCCACGCCTGCGCCTGCGCCGGCCGCAGGCCATCGACGACCGCGCCACGGGTGACAATCCACAACGGACTCGAAACGTGCTGCGCCAGATGCAGCGCCTCGGTGATCCCGACCGGCAGCTCCGGGAAGTCCGGATGCGGTGTCTCGTCGAACTCCAGCACGATCCCGGTGAAGCTGCCCTCCGGCAACGAAGCGGCATCCTCGCTGGCAACGACCTCGGCGCCGTGCGCGCGCAGTGCGTTCTCGACCTCCGCCGAACCGCCGACGACCAGCCAGGTGCCGTCGAGCTTCGGCCCGTCGGCCTCGGGCAGTGGGGTCCACGAGATCCGGTACCGCAGGTCGGCCAGCGGGCTCGACGGGGCAGTGCGGCGCTTCGACGTGTCCGGCCAGTAGCGGCGGCGCTGGAACGCGTACGTCGGCAAGTCGACCCGGCGACCGCCGAGCACTGTCGACCACTCCACCTTGACGCCGTGCGCGTGCGCCTTGGCCAGCGCCTCGGCGACGGTACCGCGCAACAGCGGGACGAACACGGCGTCCGGCAGCACCCCGGCACCCATCGACGACAGCGTGCCGTCCGGACCGATCTCGATGAACACCGAAACGCCTTGTGCGGCCAGGGTTTCCACCGCGTCGGCGAAGCGGACCGCGCCACGCGCCTGAGCCGGCCAGTACCCGGCTTCCGGCTCGTTGATCAGTTCACCGGTCAGCGCACCCGCCCACGGCACGCCCGGCGCGGAGAACGTCAACCCGCCCGCGACCTGCGCCAGCTCGGGGAGGACCGGCTCCATCAGGTCCGAGTGGAACGCGTGACTCACCCGCAGCTTCCGCACCCGCCGCCCGCGCTCGCGCCACCGCTCCAGCACCGCGTCCACGGCGTCGGCCGCGCCCGACACGACCACCGACCGCGGGCCGTTCAGCGAGGCCAGCGACACCGGCTCGCCGGCGATTTCCGCTTCGGTGGCTTCGATGGCCGCCATCGCGCCGCCCTCCGGCAGCGCCTCCATCAGCCGTGCCCGATGCGCGACCAGCTTCGCGGCGTCCGCCAGGGACAGCACACCGGCTGCATGCGCTGCGGCGATCTCGCCGACGGAGTGCCCGGCCACGGCGTCCGGCCGGATACCGTGCGCTGCCAGCAACGCCACTAGCCCGACCTCGACGGCGAACAACCCGGTCTGCGCGTAGAGCGTCCGGTCCGCGCGGTCGTCTTCGCCCTCGCTGAGAACGACCTCGCGGACCGGCTGCCCCAGCTCGGCCTCGACGAGGTCGCATGCCTCGTCGAACGCGGCCGCGAACACCGGGTTCGACGCGTGCAGGGCGCGTCCCATCCCGGCTTTCTGGCTGCCTTGCCCGGCGAAGACGAAGCCGACCCGGCCCGTCCGCGCCACACCGGTGACCGCCGCAGACACGTCACCGTCCGCGAGCCGGTCCAACCCCGTGCGCAGATCGGCCGCGGTGCCGGTGAGCACCGCACGGTGCTCCAGCGCGGCGCGGGCAGTGGCGAGGGAGAACCCGACGTCGGCCGGGTCCAGCTCCGGGTGTGCGCTCAGGTGGTCCCGCAACCGCCGGGCCTGCGCCGTGACCGCCTCGGCGGTCCGGCCGGACAGTGGCCAGACCAGTTCATCCACAGTGGACTCACGGGGAGCGGCTTCTTCGACGGCAGGTGCTTCTTCGAGGATCAGGTGCGTGTTCGTGCCGCTCGCGCCGAACGCCGACACCCCGGCACGGCGCGGCCGCTCGCCTGCCGGCCACGCGACGTTCTCCTGCAGCAGTGCGACTTTGCCCGCAGTCCAGTCGACGTGCGGGGTCGGCTCCGCGGCGTGCAGCGTGGCCGGCAGCACCTCGTGCCGCAATGCGAGCACCATCTTGAGCACGGCCGCGACACCCGCCGCGGTCTGCGTGTGCCCCAGGTTGGACTTGAGCGAGCCGAACCACAGCGGCTCCGCACGGTCTTGCCCATAGGTGGCGAGCACGGCGTCAGCCTCGATCGGGTCGCCCAGCTCGGTACCCGTGCCATGCGCCTCGACGACGTCCACCTCCGCCGCGGTCAGCCGTGCATCGGCGAGCGCGGCGCGGATCACGCGGCGCTGCGCGGGGCCGCTCGGCGCGGTCAGGCCGTTGGACGCACCGTCCTGGTTCGCCGCACCGCCACGGATCACGGCGAGCACTTCGTGGCCGAGCCGCTGCGCGTCGGACAGCCGCTCCAGTGCGACCAGGCCCGCGCCCTCGCCCCAGCCGGTGCCGTCGGCATCCGCGCCGAACGCCTTGCAGCGGCCGTCGGCCGCAAGTCCGCCCTGGCGCGCGAACTCGCCGAACATGCCCGGCGTGACCATGACCATGACCCCGCCCGCGAGCGCCATCGAGCATTCGCCGGAGCGCAGCGAGCGGACCGCGAGGTGGATTGCCAGCAGCGAAGACGAGCACGCGGTGTCGATGGTGACCGCCGGGCCGGTGAGCCCGAGGGTGTAGGCGAGACGCCCGGACAGCACGCTGATCGCGTTGCCCGCCACCAGATGGCCCTCCGCGCCGCCGTGTTCGCGGGAGAACCAGTCATACCCCGAAGCGGTGGCGCCGACGAACACACCGGTGCGGGAACCCTTGATCCCCAACGGGTCGACGCCCGCGTGCTCCAGCGTTTCCCAGGCCACTTCCAGCAGCAGCCGCTGCTGCGGGTCCATCGCCAGCGCTTCACGCGGTGAGATACCGAAGAAGTCCGCGTCGAACTCCGGTACCTCGGGCACGAACCCGCCCTGGCGCTCGGCACCGGAGCCGAGACCGGCGGTGTCCCAACCGCGATCGGCAGGGAACGGACCGACCGCGTCGACCCCGTCGGCGACGACCCGCCACAGGTCCTCCGGCCCGCGCACCCCGCCGGGGTAACGGCAGCCGAGCCCGACGATCGCGATCGGCTCCCCGGCCGCCGCCTCCAGCTCACGCAACCGGCCGCGGGTCTCGTGCAGGTTCGCGGTGACCTGCTTGAGGAAGTACCGGAGCTTCTCTTCGCTCACCTACGCCACACCTCGTCGATTGCGCGCCGGACAGGGAAAGGGCCTGCTACTGGATGCCGAACTCGGAGCCGATGAAGTCGAAGACCTCGTCGTCACCCGCGTCGGCCAGGGTTTCGGCGATCCCCGGCCGTTCACCGCGCAGCTCGCGCCAGCGCGCCACGACCGCCTCCAGCCGTGCGGTCACGCGACCGGCGTCCTCCGCGTCCGCGGCGCCGGCCAGCGCGGCGTCGAGCCGGTCCAGTCCGGCCAGCGCGCCGGCGGCACCGTCGTCGGCGCCGAGCAGCTCGGCCAGCCGGGCCGCGAGCTCGGCCGGGGTCGGATACTGGAAGACCACGGTGGACGGCAGCTTCACCCCGGTCACGGCGGTGAGCCGGTTGCGCAGCTCGACCGAGGTCAGCGAATCGAACCCGAGTGCGCTGAACGCACGGTCGCGGTCGACGTCGGCAGGCCCGGTGTGGTCGAGCACCCGTGCCGCTTCGGTGCGGACCAGTTCGGTCAGCTCCTGCTCGCGCTGCGCCCGCGGCAGCGCGGCCAGCCGCCCGGCCCCGCCGGTCGGCTCCGGTTCGGGCTCGGCGAGCGCCGCCGCAGCCTCGGGCAGCGCCTCGACCAGCGGGCTCGGCCGCCGCAGCGTGAACGCCGGGGCGAACCGCGCCCAATCGACGTCCGCGATCGTCACGGCCTGCTCACCGGCGTCGAGCACCTGCGCGAGCGCCCGCACCGCAGCTGCCGGGTCCAGCGTCCGCAGGCCGTGCCGGACCGACTGACCTGCCTCGGCCCCACCGGTCCACGGGCCCCACGCCACCGTCGTCGCGGGCAGTCCCCGCGCCCGGCGGCGCTCGGCCACGGCCTCGGCAGACGCGTTACCCGCCGCATAACCACCGACCAGTGCGCTGCCCCAGGTCGCGGCGATCGACGAGAACACCACGAACGCGTCGAGGTCGTCGGTCAACTCGTCCAGGTGCTTCGCGCCCGCTGCCTTGGCCGCGGCGATGGCGGCCAGTTCTTCCACCCCGGTCTCCGCGACCGGCGTCGCCTGCCCCGCACCGTCGGCGTGCACCACCGCGGTCGGGGCGGTCCGGGCAAGCAGCGCGGCGAGCGAGGCGCGGTCAGTGGTGTCGCAAGTGGACACGAAGACATCGGCACCCCCGTCGGCGATCTCGGCAGCGGTGCTGGGGTTGATCTCCGGTGCAGTGAGCACCACACGCTCAGCGCCGCGGTCAGCGAGCCATCGCGCGGTGTGCCGGCCGAGCGCGCCGTGTCCGCCGGTGACGAGCACCGTGCCGCGCGGCTGCCAAGTCTGCCGGACACGCGGCCGGTCCGCGCGGGTGAGGCGGCGGGCGAGGATGCCGGAGCGCCGCAGCGCGACCTGATCCTCGCTGCCGGTCAGCACTGCACACAGCCGTGCGGCCACGCGCTCGTCCCAAGTGGACGGTAGGTCCACCAGGCCGCCCCAGCGTTGCGGATGCTCCAGCGCGACTACCCGGCCGAAGCCCCACACCTGCGCCTGTTCCGGAATCGCGCCCTCACCGGCGCCGGTCGCGACCGCGCCGCGGGTCAGCACCCACAGCGGTGCGTCGATCCCGTGCTGCACCAAGCGCAGTGTCGATGCCAAGCCGGCACCGCCCATCGCCGCCACGGACACGACGCCGGTGAACTCGCCCTCGCGAGAGAGCCCGGTGACGTCCACCGTCACCTCGGCACCGCGGGCCGACAGCGCGGCGGCGATCGGCGCAGTCTCGGCCGGATCGCCGACGACCAGCCAGGGACCGGAGAGCGTTGTCGTCGCAGGTTCCGCAACCGGCGCCCAGGTGACCCGGTACCGCCAGTCCGACACGCGTTCCCGCTGCCGGTACGCCGCGAGTGCGGGCAGCAGATCGCCGATGCGGCCGTCGTCGAGCGACAGTGTGTCGGCCAGCTCCCGGGTATCACCACGGTCGACTGCGGCCCAGAAGCCGGAGTCGGATCCGTCCGCCTCGGTCACGGGCTGCGGCCAGAAACGCTGATGCCGGAAGGCATACGTCGGCAAGTCGACCTTCGCGGCACGGCCGAGCACGGCCGGCCAGTCCACCGCCACACCCTGCACGGCCGCGACGCCGAACGAGCGCAGCAGCCGCCAGGCCCCGCCCTCGTCCCGGCGCAGAGTACCGGTGACGACCGCGTCGACGGTGTCTTCGATGGCCGAAGTGAGCACCGGATGCGGCGAGGTCTCCACGAACACGCCGTGCCCGTCATCGCTCAGCTTGCGCACCGCACGCTCGAACTCGACCGGCTCACGCAGGCTGCGGAACCAGTACTCGGCATCCAGCTCGGGCCCGGCGAGCACCTCACCGGTCAGCGCCGACACCATGGTCAGCTCGGCCCGGCGCGGCGTGATCCCGGCGAGCGCAGTGAGGATTTCCTCCCGCAGCTCGTCGACCTGTGCCGAGTGCGACGCGTAGTCGACCGGGATCATCCGCGTACGCACGTCGGCGGCTTCCGCGATCTCGCGCAACTCCTCCGGAGCGCCCGAGACGACCGTCGCGTGTGGACCGTTGACCGCAGCGATCGAAACGTCCCACGGAGCAATCCGCTCACGCACCGCTTCGGCCGGCTCCGCGAGCGACAGCATCCCGCCACGCCCGGCCAGCGCCGTCAACGCCTTGCTCCGCAACGCCACCACTCGCGCACCATCCTCAAGGGACAGTGCACCCGCGACGACCGCCGCAGCGATCTCGCCCTGACTGTGTCCCACCACCGCGGCAGGTGCGACCCCGGCCGCACGCCACACCTCGGCCAGCGACACCAGCACGGCCCACAACGCCGGCTGGACCACGTCGGCGGCCTCGAAGCCGTGCACGCCGGCCAGCACCTCGTTCAGATCGAGGTACGGCGCCAGCGCGGCAGCGCACTCCGCCAGCCGGGCGGCGAACACCGGCGACGCCGCCGCCAGGTCCCGGCCCATACCGAGCCATTGACTCCCCTGTCCG
Organism: Amycolatopsis ultiminotia; assembly: GCF_039536925.1. NCBI lineage: Bacteria > Bacillati > Actinomycetota > Actinomycetes > Pseudonocardiales > Pseudonocardiaceae > Amycolatopsis > Amycolatopsis ultiminotia. Next base: position 8,858 of record NZ_BAAAZN010000006.1, read on the forward strand.
GGAAAGACGAACGCGGTCTTGCCTGCCCCGCCGCGCGCGACGGACCCGGTCACCAGTCCCGGCGACGTGCCCCCGGTGGCCAGTGCGGCGAGCCCGGCCGACAGCTCCTCGGCGTCCGCACCGAGTACCAGCGCCCGATGGTCGAACGCGGATCGCGTGGTGACCAGCGACCACGCGACGTCGCGGACATCCGGGGCGTGCGCGGTGACGTGCTCCCGGAGCCGTCCGGCCTGCGCGGCCAGCGATTCCGCGTCGCGCGCCGAAACCGGCCACGCCACCAGCCCGGTCACCACCGGAACCGTCTCGGCAGGCAACTCGGCGCGTGGCGGCTCCGGCGCTTCTTCGAGGATCACGTGCGCGTTGGTGCCGCTCATACCGAACCCGGACACCCCGGCCCGGCGCGGCCGCCCGATGGGCTCCCACGCGACCGGCTCGGTAAGCAGCCGCACCGTCCTGGTGTCCCAGTCGATGTGCGACGAGGGATCGTCGGCGTGCAGAGTCACCGGCAGACGCCGGTTCCGCAGCGCCAGCAACACCTTCAGCACACCGCCGACCCCGGCCGCGGCCTGCATGTGGCCGAGGTTCGACTTCACCGAGCCGAGCCACAACGGGTTCGGCCGGTCCTGCCCGTAGGTCGCCTGCAGCGCCTGGACCTCGATCGGGTCGCCGAGCGGCGTGCCGGTTCCGTGCGCTTCCACGGCGTCGACGTCCGCAGCCGACAGCCCGGCGTCGGCCAGCGCCGCACGGATCACCCGCTGCTGTGACGGTCCGTTCGGTGCGGTCAAGCCGTTCGACGCGCCGTCCTGGTTCACCGCACTGCCCCGCACGACGGCGAGCACTTCGTGCCCGTGGCGGTGCGCGTCGGACAGTCGCTCCACGGCGATCACCCCGGCGCCTTCGGACATGCCCATGCCGTCCGCACCAGCGCCGAACGCCTTGCAACGACCATCAGCGGCAAGCCCGCGCTGACGCGAGAAGCCGACCAGGTCACGGGGGGTCGCCATCACCGTGACACCGCCGACCAGCGCCAGTTCGCACTCGCCGCCTCGCAGCGCCTTGGCCGCCATGTGCAGTGCGACCAGCGAGGACGAACACGCCGTGTCGACGGTGAGCGCCGGCCCTTCCAGCCCGAGCAGGTAGGAAAGCCGCCCGGACAGCACACTGGTCGCGTTGCCGGTCAGCAGGTGGCCCTCCAGTTCGGCGCTGCCGAGCTGGTCGTAGCCGGAGACGTAGCCGCCGATGAACACACCGGTCCGCGAGCCGCGCAAGGTCGCCGGATCGATCCCGCCGCGCTCCAGCGCCTCCCAGCTGACTTCCAGCAGCAACCGCTGCTGCGGGTCCATCGCCAGCGCCTCGCGCGGGGAGATCCCGAAGAACCCGGCGTCGAAATCGGCGACACCCTGGACGAACCCGCCTTCCCGCACGTACGCCGTGCCGGGCCGGTCCGGGTCCTCGTCGTAGAGCGCGTCGAGGTCCCAGCCGCGGTCGGCGGGCAGGCCGCTGATCGCATCGCCGCCGGCGTCCAAAAGGGACCACAGCTCCTCCGGCGAGGTCACCCCACCGGGGAACCGGCAGCCCATCGCGACGATCGCAAGCGGCTCCTCGATCGGCCGGGTGAGCGCCGGACCAGCCGTCGCGGGGCCGGCCGCACCGGTCAGCTCCGCACGCAGGAACCCGGCCAGGGCCACCGGATCCGGGTGGTCGAACAGCAACGTCGTCGGCAGCTTCAGCCCGGTGGCCGCGCCGAGCCGGTTGCGCAGCTCGACCGAGGTCAGGGAATCCAGGCCCATCTCGCTGAACGCGCGCGCCGGGTCGATCACCGCCGCGTCGCGGTAGCCCATCACCCAGGCGGCCTCGGTGCGGATCAGCTCGACCAGCAGCCGTTCTTGCTCGGCGCCGGGCAACCCGGGCAAGCGCTGCGCGAACTCGGCTTCTTCCTCGGCTTCCGGCACAGCCGGGACCGCGTGGATCTCCGGCAGCTCCCGCATGAACGGCGCGCGCCGCAGCTCGTCGGCACCGCGTTCGGTGGCCAGCGCCGCGAAGTCGACCTCCATCAGCGTCAACGTCGCGTGCGTCGGGTCCTCCACTGCCTGCGCCAGCGCCCGCACGGCGAGCGCCGGGTCCATCAGGACCTCCCACTTGTTGCGCGCGAGCCGCTGCCGGGCACCTTCGCTGGCCTGGCCGACGCCGCCGCCGTCCCACGGACCCCACGCCAGCGAAAGACCCGGCAGACCGCGCGCCCGGCGCTGCTCCGCGAGCGCGTCGAGGAAGGCGTTGGCGGCGGCGTAGTTGCCCTGGCCGCCGTTGCCGAACGTGGCCGACGTGGACGAGAACAGCACGAACGCGTCGAGGTCCAGGTCCGCGGTCAGCTCGTCGAGGTGGACCGCACCGGCGGCCTTGCCGGTGAGCGTGCTGGCGAGCCGCTCGGTCGACAGCCGGTCCAGCACTCCGTCGTCCAGCGCACCCGCCGCGTGCATCACGGTCGAGAGGTCGGGACCGATGCGGTCCACGAGGTTCGCCAAGTCGTCGCGGGAGCCGGTGTCGCAGGCGACGACGTCGACCGCGGTACCCGCATCGGCGAGACCTGCGGCCAGATCGGGCACTCCGCCGGCGCCTGGACCGGACCGGCTGGTCAGCACCACGCGTCGAGCGTCCCGCTCGCTCAGCCACCGCCCGACGTGCCCGCCGATCGCACCGGTACCGCCGGTGATCAGCGCGGTGCCGTGCGGCGCGTATCGCTCCCGGACAGCGGCCGGCTGCGGAGCACGGACCAGGCGGCGCGCGAGAATTCCGGTGCCACGCAACGCGACCTGGTCCTCCTCCCGCGCCGCGAGCACCGCGCGGAACCGGCCGGCGGACCGCTCGTCCCACACCTGCGGCAGGTCGATCAGCCCACCCCAGCGTCCCGGCACCTCCACCGCGGCAGTGCGGCCGAGGCCCCAGATCTGCGCCTGCACCGGGCTGTGCAGCTCTTCGCCACCGGCCGTCACGACCGCACCGCGGGTCAGCACCCACAACGGCGCTTCCAGCCCCACGTCGCCCAGTGCCTGTACCAGCGCGAGCGTCGCGGCCAGCCCGGCAGGCACCGCGGGGAACGCCGCCAGCGGCGTTTCGTCGAGCCCGCACAGGGAAACGACCCCGGTGATGCGCTCGCCCGACACCGCCTCCGCGATCCGGAAGGCCAGCGCTTCTCGATCCGGGTCGCCGCCGCCGGTTCCGACGGCGACGACCCGGGCGCCGTGTCCCTCGAGAGCCGGCACGCAGGGGTGTACCGGCGAATCATCAGGGGTCACGACGAGCCAGGTGCCGGTGAGTTCCCCGGCGGCAGGTTTCCCTGCGGTGGGTTCCGCGACCGGACGCCACTCGGCCCGGAACCGCCAGTCCGCCACCGCCGAGTCGCCCCGTTCCCGGCGGCGCCACGAAGCCAGCGCCGGCAGCACACCGTCGAGCCGCGCCCGGTCCTCGACGGCGAGCGTGTCGGCGAGCCCGGTGAGGTCGCCCTCTTCCACAGCCTGCCAGAACCGTGCTTCCGCGGCGCTCCCGCCGGAAGGCACAGACGGCTTCGGCAACGGCCAGTAATGCGTTCGCTGGAACGCGTACGTCGGCAGCTCGACCGGACGGCCACGCAGCACTGCAGTCCAGTCGACCGACGCTCCGTGCACAGCCGGCACGGCGAGTGCCTCGAGCACCCGATCCGCGCCGCCGCGCTCCCGCTCGATGGTGCCGGTGACCACCGGTGCGGGCAGACCCGCCGCCTCGGCGGTTTCGGCGATTGCCGCGGTCAGCACGGGATGCGCGGAAACCTCCACGAAGAAGTGGTGCCCCGTCCCGGCCAGCGCACGCACGGAGTCGGCGAAGCGAACCGGCTCACGCACGTTGGCGTACCAGTAATCTCCGTCGAGTTCCGTGCCGTCGAGCCAGGACAACCGCACGGTCGAGAAGAACGGCACCGTGCCCGGTTCCGGACAGAGCTCCGCCAGTTCGGCGGGCAACGTCGTGGCAAGCGGCTCGACGAGCTTGGAGTGCGCCACGAAGTCCGTCGCCGGGATGCGCCACCGCAGCACCCGCCGCGAACGCAGCTCCCGCTCGAACTCGGTCAACGCCCCCGGCTCACCGGAGACGACGGTGGTGGCCGGGCCGTTCTCCGCAGCGACAGCCAGCCGCTCGCCCCACGGTGCCAGCAGCTCCCGCACCGCTTCGGCAGGCATGACCACCGACAGCATCCCGCCCTCGGTGTCCAGGTCCCGCAATGCTTTCGACCGCACCGCAACCACGCGCGCCCCGTCCTCGACGGAGAGGATCCCGGCGACGACCGCGGCCGCGATCTCGCCCTGGCTGTGGCCGAGCACAGCGTCCGGCTCGATCCCGCACGCCCGCCACACCTGCGCCAGCGACACCATCACCGCCCACAGCACCGGCTGCATCACGTCCGCGGTGTCCAGGCCCGGTGCGCCTTCCGCACCGGCGAGCACGTCCGCAGGCGAGAAGTCCACAACGGACTCGAGGGCACGCGAGCACTCGGCGAACCGGGCGGCGAACACCGGCGATTCGGCGAGCAGCTGCCGTCCCATCCCGGCCCACTGGCTGCCCTGACCCGGAAAGACGAACACGACCTTGCCATCGGTCACGCTGCCGGTGGTAGCGCCGTCGGTCACGCTGCCGGTGAAGCTGCCCGCACCGGGCTGCCCCGTCGCGACGGACGCCAGTCCCGCGGCCAGCTCCTCCATCCCGGCGCCCACGACCACCGCGCGGTGGTCGAACCGCGTGCGGCCGGTGGCAAGCGACCAGCCCACGTCGGCCGGGTCCAGCTCCGGGTTCGCCAGTGCGAACTCCCGCAGGCGACCGGCTTGCGCGGCCAGCGCTTCCGGAGTGCGTGCGGACAAAGGCCACGCCGTGCCGGCCGGAGCCAGCACGTGCGGCGCCTTCGGCTCGGCCGGGTCACCGGCCGGTGCTTCTTCGAGGATGACGTGCGCATTGGTGCCGCTCATGCCGAACGCGGACACGCCCGCGCGGCGCGGCCCGCCCGTGGTCTCCCACGGCCGCTGCTCGGTCAGCAGCTGCACCCGGCCGGACGCCCAGTCGATCTCGGGCGATGCGACCTCGGCGTGCAGGGTCTTCGGAAGCGTGCGGTGCCGCAGCGCGAGCACCATCTTCAACAGCCCGGCCACCCCCGCAGCGGTCTGCGTGTGCCCGATGTTCGACTTCGCCGACCCCAGCCACAGTGGCCGGTCCCGGTCCCGGCCGTAGGTGGCGAGCAGTGCGTGTGCCTCGATCGGATCACCCAGCCTCGTGCCGGTGCCGTGCGCCTCGACAGCGTCGATGTCCGCGCTCGTCAGTCCGGCGTCGGCGAGCGCGGCGCGGATCACCCGCTGCTGCGACGGTCCGTTCGGCGCGGTCAGGCCGTTCGACGCGCCGTCCTGGTTGGTCGCGATGCCACGGACCACAGCGAGAACGGGGTGGCCGTTGCGGCGCGCGTCGGAAAGCCGCTCCACCGCGATCATCCCGGCGCCCTCGGACATACCCATGCCGTCGGCCCCGGCACCGAACGCCTTGCACCGGCCGTCGGCCGACAGTCCGCGCTGGCGGGAGAAGCCGATGAACTGCCCCGGGGTGGCCATCACCATCACGCCACCGGTGAGTGCGAGGTCGCACTCTCCCGACCGCAGTGCCCGCACCGCCATCTGCAGCGCGACCAGCGACGACGAGCACGCCGTGTCGATGGTGACCGCCGGGCCCTCCAGCCCGAGCGTGTAGGCGACGCGACCGGACATGATGCTGCCGGAGTGCCCGGTGACGAGGTACCCCTCCGCGCCGCCGTCGCCCTCGGCCAGGCCGGCGCCGTACCCGGTCAGCGCGCCGCCGGTGAACACGCCGGTGCGCGAACCACGCACCGTCTCCGGGTCGATCCCGGCGCGCTCCAGCGCCTCCCAGCTGACTTCCAGCAGCAGCCGCTGCTGCGGATCCATCGCCAGCGCCTCGCGCGGGTTGATACCGAAGAAGCCCGCGTCGAACTCCCCGGCATCGTGCAGGAAACCGCCCGAACGCGTATAGGACTTGCCCTGGTGGTCCGGGTCCGGGTCGTACAGTGCCGGGTCCCAGCCGCGGTCGGCCGGGAACCCGGAGACCGCGTCGACCCCGGACGCCAGCAGCTCCCAGTACTGCTCGGGCGTGCGGACCCCGCCGGGGAACCGGCAGCCGAGGCCGACGATCGCGATCGGCTCCGCCGGATCGGCCGTGCGGACCGGCGCGGTTTCCGCCGGGGCAGCCGTGCCGAGCAGCTGCCCGATGAGCTGCTCGGCCAGCGCGGACGGCGTCGGGTAGTCGAACACCACCGACGACGGCAGCTTCAACCCGGTCGCGGCCGCCAGCTTCCGCCGCAGCTCCACCGCGGTCAGCGAGTCGAAGCCGAGGTCGCGGAACGCACGCGCGGCCGGGACCTCCTGCGCCGACGAGTGGCCGAGCGTGGCGGCGGCGTGCGTGCGGACGAGGTCGGTGACCGTGCGGAGACGCTCGCCCGGCGCCAGCGTGGCGAGCCGGCGCGCGAGGTCGTTCACCGGCGCTTCGGGAGCGTCCACTGTGGTCTGTGCGTCGGCGATGCGGTCGAGCAGCGGCCGAGGCCGGACGGCGGTGAACACCGGTGCGAAGCGGGTCCAGTCCAGGTCGGCCAGCGCAAGGTAGGTATCACCGTCGGCGAGCACGCGACCCATCGCGGTGAGTGCCGGCGCAGGCGGCAGGAAGTTCATGCCCTGGCGCAGCAAGCGAGCCGGGGTCACGCTGCCGGGCTCGTGCGCGGCGGCGGCGTTCAGCGCGTCCCAGTCACGCGTGTCCCAGACGCCCCAGGCAATCGACGTTGCCGGCAGGCCGCGTTCACGACGGGACTGGGCGAGCGCGTCGAGGTGGGCGTTGGCGGCCGCGTACGCACCGTGCTCGTTGCTGCCCCACGCGGCGGCGATCGAGGAGAACAGCACGAACTCGTCCACGTCCGTCGCGAACTCAGCGAGGTTTTCGGCGCCGGTCACCTTCGCGGCGAGCGCGGTTTCCAGTCCCTGCGGACCGGTCTCGTCCAGCCGCGTGAGGTCGAAGACGTTCGCCGCATGGATCACCGTGCTCAGCTCGGGCACCCGCGCCAGCAGCGCGGCCAACGCGTCGCGGTCGCCGATGTCGCAGGTCACGAAGTCCACCGCGGTCCCCGCCTCGGCGAGCCCGGCAGCCAGTTCCGCCAGTCCGGCCGACGGCCCGGACCTGCTCGGCAGCACGATCCGGCTCGCGCCACGCTCGGCCAGCCACGGCCCGATGTGCAACCCGATCGAACCGGTACCGCCGGTGACCAGCACACTCCCGCGCGGCGTCCACGTCACGTCGTCGGTCCGCAACCGCGGCGCGCGCTCCAGCCGGCGCGCCAGTACGCCGTGCGCACGCACGGCGACCTCGTCCTCCCGGCCCATCAGCACAGCGGGCAGCAGCGCGAAACCGGCGTCCAGCGCGAAGTCGACCAGCCCACCCCAGCGGTCCGGGTGCTCCAGGCCGATCACGCGGCCGAGTCCCCATGCCTGTGCCTGCACCGGCGACGGCGTCTCACCCGGCACCGCCACCACGGCACCGTTGGTCAGCACCCACAACGGCGCGTCGATCCCGGCGTCACCCAGCGACTGCACCAGCGCCAGCGTCGCGGCAGTGCCCTGCGGCACGTCGGGACGGTCCGCCATCGGCTGTTCGTCGAGAGCCAGCAAGGAGAGCACCCCGGCGAACTCGCCCTCGGGCAGCTGCGCGCCGAACGCGTTGCGGTCGGTCTCGTCGATTCGCAGCGTGACGACCTCGGCGCCCGCAGCGCTCAGCACTTCGGCGTACTGCGCCGGGTCGGCGCTGCCGGTGACGAGCAACCAGGTACCCGAGAGCGTCGCCGGAGCCGGATCCGCGGGGGTCCAGGTGACGCGGTAACGCCAGTCATCGGTGCGGTCGCGCTCCAGGCGTGCGACCGGCTCCGGCCAGAAACGGCGACGCTGGAACGCGTAAGTCGGAAGATCGACGATCTCGGCTTCCTCGAGCACCGCAGTCCAGTCGACCGGCACACCCTGCACGTGAGCCTCGGCCAAGGAGAGCACGAGCCGCTGCGCGCCGCCCTCGTCACGCCGTAGCGTGCCGAGAGCGAGAACGTCGTCGAGACTGTCACCGATCGCCGTGCTCAGCACCGGATGTGGCGAGCTCTCCAGGAACGTCCGGTAACCCTCGGCACCGAGCAGCCGGACGGCGCGCTCGAACTCCACCGGCTCGCGCAGACTCGCATACCAGTACCCGGCGTCCAGGTGCGGATTCCACTCGCCACTCATCGACGAGATCAACGGCACGGCGGCTTCCCGCGGCTCGATTCCCTGCAACACGTCCAGGATCTCGTCGCGCAGCTCGTCGACCTGCGCGGAGTGCGACGCGTAATCCACCGGGATCAGCCGGGTCCGGACCTCCGCGCGCGCCCCGATTTCCTGCAGCGCATCCGGTTCCCCGCTGACCACAGTGGACTGCGGACCGTTCACCGCCGCCACCGAAACCCGCTCGCCCCACGGCGCGATCCGCGTCCGCACCGCATCGACGGACTCCGCGATCGACAGCATCCCGCCACGACCGGCCAGCGCCGTGAGTGCCTTGCTCCGGAGCGCCACCACCTTCGCGGCGTCCTCGAGCGAGAGGTGACCCGCCACTGCAGCCGCAGCAATCTCCCCCTGTGAGTGACCCAGGACCGCATCCGGCCGGACACCTGCGGATTCCCACACCGCGGCGAGCGAAACCATCACCGCCCACAACGCAGGCTGCACCACGTCCGCGGTCTGCAGCTCGCCGGCCAGTGCCTCGTCCAGATCGAGATACGGGGCCAGTGCCACACGGCATTCGGCCAGCCGCGCCGCGAACACCGGGGACACCTCGGCCAGCTCCCGGCCCATGCCGAGCCACTGCCCACCCTGCCCGGGGAAGACGAACGTGATCCGGCCCGGCTCTCCGGCCACCCCGGTGACCAGCTCGGCAGCGGGCAGACCGTGGGTGAGCGCCGCCAACCCGGCGGTCGGGTCCGCCGCGGCGACCACCGCACGGTGTTCCAGCGCCGCCCGCGTGGTCGCCAGCGACCACTGCAGGTCCGCCGGCCGTCCGCCGAGGTGCTGCCCCAGTTCGGCAGCCTGTGCGGCCAGCCCTTCGGTGCTGCGGCCGGAAACCAGCCAGGCCTGCGCACCGTCGAGCGCCTTCACCCGCGGCTGCGTCTCCGGCTCCTCGGCCTCCTCGTCCTCGACGACCGGCGGTGCCTCCGAGATCAGCACGTGCGCGTTGGTGCCACTGATGCCGAACCCGGAAACCCCGGCGCAGCGCGGCCTTTCGCCGGACGGCCAGGCCACGGCCTCGGTGAGCAACCGGACCTCCCCGGCGCTCCAGTCCACGTGCGGTGACGCGTTCGAGGCGTGCAGCGTGCGCGGCAACGCCTCGTGCTGGAGTGCCATGACCATCTTGACCAGGCCCGCGACCCCGGCCGCGGCCTGCGTGTGCCCGATGTTGGACTTCACCGAGCCGAGCCACAGTGGACGGTCCTCCGGCCGGTTCCGGCCGTAGACCTCCAGCAGCGCCTTCGCCTCGATCGGGTCCCCCAGCGCCGTGCCGGTGCCGTGGGCCTCGACGACATCGACGTCGGCCGGAGTCAACCGCGCCGACGCCAGTGCCGCCTCGATCACGCGCTGCTGCGAGGGGCCGTTCGGCGCGGTGAGGCCGTTGGACGCACCGTCGGAGTTCACCGCGCTGCCGCGCACCACCGCGAGCACCCGGTGCCCGTTGCGCCGCGCGTCGGAAAGCCTTTCCAGCACGAGCATCCCGGCGCCCTCGCCCCAGCCCGTACCGTCGGCCTCGGCGGAGAACGCCTTGCAACGCCCGTCCGCGGCGAGGCCCTGCTGCCGCGAGAACTCGGCGAACAACGTCGGTGCGGACATCACCGTCACGCCGCCTGCGAGCGCCAGGTCACACTCGCCGCCGCGCAGCGCCTGAGTGGCCAGGTGCACCGAGACCAGCGAAGAAGAGCACGCGGTGTCCACCGACACCGAGGGACCTTCGAGCCCGAGCACAAAGGACACCCGCCCGGACAGCACGCTGTTCGCGGTGCCGGTCAGCAAGTGTCCCTTCACCTCCTCGGAGCTCATCGGCAGCGTCGTGCCGTAACCGGAGGAGTAGACGCCCGCGAAGACCCCCGTGCGAGAACCCTTGAGCGACAGCGGATCCACACCCGCGCGCTCCAATGCCTCCCAGGCGACCTCCAGGACGACCCGCTGCTGCGGATCCATCGCGAGCGCCTCGCGCGGCGAGATACCGAAGAACCCCGCGTCGAACTCGGTGGCATCGTGCAGAAACCCGCCGTGCCGGGTCGTCGCGTCGCCAGGGGTGCCGCGGTCGTAGAGGTTCTCCAGGTCCCACCCGCGGTCACCGGGGAAGCCGGCCACTGCGTCGGTACCGCGATCGACCAGCTCCCACAGCTGTTCCGGGCTGCGCACCCCGCCGGGGAAACGGCAGCCGATGCCGACCACGGCCACCGGCTCCTGGCCCCGGCCGGAGAGCTCACGCAGCTGCCTGCGCGCCGTCCGCAGGTTGGCGGTCACGAGCTTCAGGTAGTCGCGGAGTTTGTCTTCGTTCGCCATGTCCCCACCGTTTCCCGGGTACCGGAACGCTCTGTCCGAGGAAGGCCGCGAGGGACCCCGAGGCACCCGTGGCGAATCGGGACGCTACTACGGGGAGACGGTGGCGGGGGCCGTGTTCAGCCGCCTACCGGCAGCAGCTGAACAGCGGCGGGAACCGTTGACACAGCGGGAAAGGGGAAGGCCGCCGGAGAGTCTGGGGTCTCTCCAGCGGCCGTTCGTGAGGGCCTCGACGGCTCACCACACGCCGGGCACGAGCCGTTTCGTGCCGGCGCGGTAGGTCTCGTACGGACGGCCCAGTACCCGCACGAGTGCCTGCTCCTCCACGGTGACGCGCACGAGCACCGACACCAGCGGCAGCACGACCGTCAGCGCGAAGGAGAGCCAGTTGCCCGCGGCCAGGCCGTAGCCGGCAGCCAGCAGGAGCACTCCGGTGTAGCTCGGGTGCCGCACCCACCGGTACGGCCCGCGGGTGACCACCCGCTGGCCGCGGTCGACCTCGACCGTGGTGCGGAAAGCCTTGCCCAGCACCAGCACGGAGCAGCCGCGCAGCACCAGCCCGGCGCACATCACCCCGAGCCCCGTAACCTGCGCCCAGCCCGGGATTCCCGGCGAGGAGAAGCGCAACGCGCTGCCGGCGGGCAGCAGGAACTCGAAGACGGTGGCGGCCAGCGTGGCCGAGAGCGTCAATCCGACGACAACCCAGCGGGTGCCGCGGTCGGCGCCGGCGGAACCGGTGCCGCGCACCCGATCGCGGATCACGAGGGAGATTTCCAGCAGCAGCCACAGCCACGAGGTGACCTGGACGGCGGTGAACACGGTAGCGGACCCTTCCCGGGATGTCCCGGCTCCGCCGGATGCGGCGGAGCGGGACGGTGCGCTTCTCGGACAGGTTCCCCCAGGGCAGACCGGCCGGGCCGGTCAGCGCGCGAACGAGGCGCGGACCTTGCGTCCGTTGACCAGCAGGACGACGCCCAGCAGCACCACACCGCAGACGGCCTGCTCGATCTTCATCCAGGTCGGGAAACCGCCCGGCAGCGCGATGATCACCACGATCACCACGACCATGATCGCCGAGACGAGCCGCAGCCGCAGCAGCGCGCGCGGGTTGCCCTTACCGGCGCCGACCGCGAACGACAGCATCAGGAACGCGGTCACCGCGACGATCCCGCCGCGGATCCAGACCGCGTCGGTGACGAGGTCGGGGTGATTGCGCAGCAGCACGATCGCACCGAGGGTGAGCACGCTGATCACCGTGTAGACGACGACGAGCGATTTTGCCGTGCCGAGGGCGGACTTCGCATCCGGTGTGACGGCGGTGCGGGTGGCGGTCTTGGCGTTCACCGTGCCTCCTCCTTCGAAAGTGGTTCCGACTGCCGTCGGTATCTTGACCGAAACCAGTGTCGTGGAGGGAGCCGTTCACCCGGCAGTGAGTTCCTTCATCGGTCCGCCGTGACATTTGTAATGCAGGCCGCTCAGGGTTCCCCCTGAGGTCACCACAGCCGGACCGGCCTGTCAAGACACGCGCAGGGCGCCGCCCCGGGTGGTCCCCGTGGCGGCGCCCTGCGCGTGGCGGATCAGTCGAACAGGTCCGGCTCGGCGGCCGCGATCTGCTCGAACAGCGGCTGGAACTGGATCCAGCCCGCGTAGTCGTGCCCGGACTGCTCGTGGGTCAGCTTCGCGTTCTCCGGCGAGATCTGCTGCACCGGGCCGGCGGCCTTCGCCGCGAGCTGCGCCTGTGCCGAGCGCTCCATGGTGATGAACCACCACGCCGCCGCGTCGACCGTGGTGCCGACGGTGAGCAGGCCGTGGTTGCGGAGGATGACCGCCTTGTGCGAACCGAGCGTGCGCGCGATGCGCCGGCCCTCCTCCAGATCGGTGACCAGCCCGGTGTAATCCTCGAACACGGCGTGGTCGTCGTGGAACACGCACGCGTCCTGGGTGAGCGGCTCGAGCTCCTGTCCGGTGGCCGAAAGCGCCTTGCCGTACACCGAATGCGCGTGCGCCGCGCCCACCACCTCCGGACGGGCCTGGTGCACTGTCGAATGAATGACGAACGCTGCCTCGTTGAGCAGGTACTCACCCTGCACGACCTGCCCGTCCCGGTCGACCAGCAGCAGGTTGCTCACCTTGACGTGCTTGAACGGCACACCGAACGGGTTGACCCAGAAGTAGTCCGGGAACTCCGGATCGCGTGCGGTGATGTGCCCGGCCACCCCCTCCTCGAAGCCGAACCGGCCGAAGATCCGCAATGCGGCGGCGAGGCGTTCCTTGCGGTGCCTGCGTTCCACCGCCGGATCGTCGAACTGCGGTGGCACCGTGGCACGGTAGTGCCCGACGCGCTGTGCCTCCGGGATCGGCACGAGATCCTCGTGCCGCAACGGATCCCGCTCGCTCATGCCGCGGAGCCTGCCGTTTCGCTGCCCGCAGGCGCATCCTCGGACACCGGGCCGGCCGGCTGGGCCGGCACACTCAGGCCCGGCACGCTGAGCCCCTCGATACCGCGCACCGCCTCGAAAGCAGCTTCGATCGACTCCGCGAGCGTCGGCGTGACCTCGTCGTCGATGTCGAGCTTCGCCACCGGGACCGCGGCGTCGGTCGGGAGCGTGTCGTCACCGAAGGACACGTCGGCCCGGATGGCACTCTTGAGCGCCACCGATTCCTCGTCGGTCAGCTCGCGGTTCAGGACCAGGGAAAACTTGTACCCCATCGCTGCCCACCTCAATTCCGTCACTGCTGGACAATGGTCGTTCGGCCGGCGGGGACGGACGCTAGCCACCGTCCCCGCGGCCGCGCAAGCAGCCCGTCCAGCCGGGGCCGGTCCGCAGCTGAACACCGGTACGTTCCCGGGAAAACCCCGCCCGGAACGGAGAACCCATGTCCGCACCCCGATCCGACGACGGCCTGTGGTGCCGCCGGTACCGCGAGCGCCCGGACGCCGCGGCGCGGCTGGTCTGCTTCCCGCACGCCGGCGGCACGGCACCCTTCTACCGCCCGGTCCCGTTCGCGCTGCGCTCGGCCGTCGACGTCGTCGCGATCCAGTACCCGGGTCGCCAGGACCGCCGCGGCGAACCGGCGATCGACGACCTCGGCGTGCTCGCCGACCGCCTGCACGAGGTGCTGCGCGCCGAACCCGACCTGCCGCTGACCCTGTTCGGGCACAGCATGGGTGCGGTCGTCGCGTTCGAAGTGGCCCGGCGGTTCGAGGCCGAGGGCAGGCCGGTCGCCGGGTTGTTCGTCTCCGGCCGCCGCGGCCCGGCGACCGGCGGTGCGGAGGTCGTGCACCGGGGTGGGGACGAGGCGATCCTCGCCGAGATCAAGCGGCTCGACGGTTCGGCCGCGCTCGTGCTGGAGGACCCGGACCTGCTGCAGGCGGCGCTGCCCGCGCTGCGTGCGGACTACCGGGCGGTCGAGACCTACCGCTGCGCTGCAGGGGACACCGTGTCCTGCCCGATCGTCGCGCTCACCGGCGACGCCGACCCGAAAACGCCGGTCGCCGACGCACAGGAATGGGAACACCACACCACCGGCGATTTCACCCTGCGCGTGCACCCCGGCGGGCATTTCTTCCTCACCGCCGAGATGCCGAAGATCATCGATCTGCTCGACACGCATTTCTCCGGTGCATCGGCACCCTGCTGAACCGGGTGTCCAAGTGCGTCACGGCCGCGGCTGAACGCCTCTCGCGCCCGGACCCGGCGCGAGAGGCGCGGCCACCTACTCGGCCGCTTTCGTGCGCATCGTCCAGCGGAAAACCGGCTCGGAGCGTGGTCCGGGGACCCGCTCGAAGTGCTCGTAGCCACCGAGGTGCGCCACCTTGACCTTGTCCTGCGACGCGGTCACCACACAGGCTCTGGCGGCACCGGGAATGCTTTCCGGACCCCCTTCGAGGGTGCCGGAAACCGTACTCTCCGTCGCGTTTTCCTGGCCGACATCCGTCATGACGAAAACTCCTTGGATAGTTTCTCCACCCAGTGCGAAACAATTCCCCTCAGGCCGGCGAGAATATCGCACAGATCACACCCCGGCGCCGGTCCGGCTGAACGCCCGGCGGCCGCGCCGCACCGCTGGGCCTTTCGGACCATGACAAAAGTCATGGCCGCAACGATGTGCCTGCTCACTACAGGACGCTCCGGTACCCGGGCACGATGGGCTCCGCAGCAGACCCGGAGGGAGCACCGTGCCCGACGAAGACGAGGTGCGCGCGCAGCGCCGGCCCGGCGGTGTCACGCCGCGGTGGGCGCAGGGCTGGCGGCGCCTCGCACTCGCCTCGGGCATGCTCATCTACCCCGTGGTGGCCGCCGTCGCGGTGACCCAGCACGCCGGCAGCCCCCGGGACGAAGCGCTCGGCCTGCTGATCGTGGCGTGCTTCTGCGTCTGCTACGTACTGGCCGCACTCGCCGCCGCCCACCTGGCGTGGCGACGATTCCGGTGGCTGCAGGCCGGGACCGCGGCGCTGTTCCTCGCGGCGCTGCCCTTCGCCCAAGCCGAAGCCTTCTTCCTCGGCGCGGTCGTCATCGCCGTCGCCACGTACTTCCTCGGCAGGCGCGCGCTGCCCTACGCCGCCGTCGCGACGGTGGCCGCGGTCGTCGTCCCGTGGGCGGTCCGGCCGTGGCACAGCGGTCCGGGCTGGCTCGAGGGCATCATGATGGCCAGCACCGTGCTGATCGTGCACGCGTTCTCCGAGACGGTGCGCGCCAACGGCGCACTGCTGGAGGCGCGCGCCGAAGTCGCCCGGCTCGCGTCCGTGTCCGAACGGGCCCGGATCGCCCGCGACCTGCACGATCTGCTGGGCCACTCGCTCACCGCCATCGCCATCAAGACCGATCTGGCGCACCGCATCGCGACCAAGGAGGAATCCGGTGCGGTCGCGGAGATCGACGCAATCGGCAAACTTTCGAGGCAGGCGCTGACCGACGTGCGCGCGGCCGTGTCCGGCTACCGCGACGTGACGCTGACGACGGAACTGGCCCGCGGCAAGGAACTGCTGCGGGCCTCCGGCATCGCGGCCGACCTGCCCACCGCGACCGAGGTACTCGACACCGCCCAGCAGGAGCTCTTCGGCTGGGCGGTACGCGAAGGCCTGACCAACGTCGTTCGCCACGCGCACGCGAGCCGGTGCGCGGTCGTGCTGTCGCCGTCGGCGGTCGAGGTGCTCGACGACGGCGCGGCGACCGGTGCGCCCGAGCACGGCAACGGGCTGGCGATGCTGCGCGAACGCGTGGCACTCGCCGGCGGCACTGTCCACGCGGGACCGACCGGAGCCGGCTGGCGGCTGCGGGTGTCGCTGGAGCGGAAGGCGGCGACCCCGGCATGACCATCAGGCTGCTGCTCGCCGACGACCAGGAACTGGTCCGTGAGGCGCTGTGCTCGTTGCTGGGCCAGGAGGACGATTTCGAGGTGGTCGCCGCGGTCGGCCGCGGGGACGAGATCGTGGCCGCGGCGACCGAGCGCGATCCGGACGTGGCACTGCTGGACATCGAGATGCCCGGCCTGGACGGACTGGCCGCGGCCGCGGTACTGCACGAGCGGATGCCGGGCTGCCGGATCATCATGCTCACGACGTTCGGCCGCGCGGGCTACCTGCGCCGGGCGATCGAGGCGGGCGCGGTCGGTTTCGTGGTCAAGGACTCGCCGGCCGACGTGCTCGCCGACGCCATCCGCCGGGTGCGCGACGGTGAACGCGTCGTCGACCCGGCGCTGGCCGTGGCCACCCTCGCAGCGGGCGAGTCCCCGCTGACCGCCCGGGAGCGCGACGTGCTCATCGCGGCCCGGTCGGGGGCGAATATCGCGCAGATCGCCACCCGGCTGTATTTGTCGGAGGGCACGGTACGCAACTATGTCTCGGCCGCAACTACCAAAACGGGTACTCGTAACCGGATCGAGGCCCTGCGGGTCGCCGAGGAACGGGGGTGGTTGTGACCGGGACCACGGGCACCCGGCACCCTCGACACTGGGGCAAAACGGACATAATGGAGATTGTTTGACTTGCCGAGGTTGCTCCTGGTGAACCCTTGACACAACTGGGTGAATCGGTAATTCTGAATTCGCGAGCGGCAGCACTGCCGAACCTTCTGGCCAACTGTTCTGGGGGACATATGGCTAAGCGGTTTTTTGCGGCCGATACGGCTGCACTACGGGCTCTGCGCCCGTATCCGTCACCACCACGCCGGGCTCGATGCCGCCCGGCGGGCAGCATGAAATCGTCGACTCCTCTTCGGGTTATTCCCCGTGCCACCACCAAAAACGGTCGGTTCGAGCAGTATACGGGGAACGCGCACCGCAGTGCGGACGAGCCGGGTCCGGCCCCGGCCGGGAAACCTTAGCCACTTCCTGTTGTTCGCTTTTTTTCACCGCTTGTTCCGCTGCCTGTCATCGGCGCAAGCGGTGCCGTTTTCCTGCCCGCGGCGCGGCGGGCACACCCGATCCGACTTTTTCTGGGGAGTTGAACCGCGTGACCAGCGCTCATGATTTCGTCCCGCCCGGACACCCGCGGCCGGTGCGCCTGACCGGCGTCACCGCCGCCCGCGCGCAGGTGCCCGTTGCCACCCTGTTGCCCGCCGACTCGCCACGCCGCAGCGGAGCCGACCCTGAGCACGTCGCACGGCTCGCCGCGATCGACGGCCCGCTGCCGCCGATCCTGGTGGACCGCCGCACGATGTGCGTCATCGACGGCACGCACCGGCTGCTCGCCGCGGCCGCGAACGGGCACGCCACGATCGAGGCCGAGTTCTTCGACGGCACCGCCGAAGACGCGTTCCTGCGCGCGGTGCGGGCCAACGTGACCCACGGCCTCCCGCTGTCCCAAGAGGACCGGCGCGCAGCCGCGGGGCGCATCGTGTCGACCCATCCGCACCTGTCCGACCGGGCCATCGCGCACGTCGCCGGACTGAGTGCGAAGACGGTCGCGATCGTGCGGCGCGGCCTCGGCGACGCCGCCGGCCAGCCGGCCGCCCGCGTCGGCCGTGACGGCAAGCTGCACCCGCTCGACAAGGCCGCCGGCCGCAATCGCGCCGCCGCCCTGATCGGCGAGTACCCGGACGCTTCCCTGCGCGAGATCGCCCGCCGGGCCGGCGTTTCCCCGGCAACGGTCAGCGACGTGCGCAAGCGCTTGGCCTGCGGTGCTCCGCCCGCCGGGACCACCGCGCCCGCACCGGGGAACACCGCGCCCATGCCCGCACCGCCTCCCCCGGCACCGGCACCCGCCCCGGTGCCGATGCCCGACCTCCGGCGTCCGGACCCCGGCCCGCTGCTGGCGAAGCTGGTGCGCGATCCGTCCTTGCGCAGCAGGGAGGACGGCCGCCAGCTGTTGCGGCTGCTGCACCGGGACGCGGCAGCCAAGAACGAGCTGTCCACGCTCGCCACCGCGGTGCCCTCGCACTGCACCGAGGTGGTCCACGGGCTGGCGCGGCACTACGCGGAAATGTGGCTGGAGTTCGCCCAGCAGCTCGGCTGATCCCCTCCCTCCCCTGCCCCGAGGAACCGCCATGGCACAGGCTCGTTTCCAGCGCCCCGTCTCACCCACCGAATGGTGGTTCCTCGGGCATCCGCCCGAGCTCTCCGCCGCCGTGCAGATCGTGGTGGAGGGCACCGGGCCGCTGACCGTGGCACAGCTCGGCGAAGCCGTGGCGATCGCCTCGGCAGCCTGCCCCGGCTCGCGGCTGGTACGGGAGGGCAGGCAGTGGATCGACAGCGGGGTGACGCCACCGGTGCGGGAGGCCGACCGCGCGGAACTGCTGGCACCGTTGTCCGGCAGTACCTGCGAGGTGCTGGTGCTCGACGGCAGCCCGCGGTCGATCGTGTTCCGCGCCGACCACGCGGTGATGGACGCCAACGGCGTACTGACCTGGTCTCGTGACGTGTTCCGCGCACTGCGCGGCGAGGAACCGCTCGGCGCACCGGATCCGGTGAGTGACAAGGAGGTTTTCGACGACCTCCCGGAAATCGACGACCTCACGATCCCGGAATACGCGTGCGCGCCGGTGCTCGGCGCACTCGAACCGACCGACCACTCCCGCGCGGTCACCGGACGCCGCAGTGTGCAGGGCACCCATCCCGGCCTGGCGGCAAAGCTGGCGACGGTGCTGGTTTCCGCCACCGGACGGGAATCGGCGGTGTTCCACATCCCGGTCGATCTGCGCCACCTCATCCCGGACACGCGCAGTACGGCGAACCTCTCGGCAGGGTTCGCCTTGGCAGTGCGCGCGGACGAGGACGCCGACAGTGTCCACTCGAGACTGCTCGCCGAACTCGCCGCGGGTGCCGCGACGGGCAAGGCACCACCGGTGAGCCTGCTGGAGATGCCGCTGGAGCAACTCGGCGAGGTACTCACCACGATCGACCGGCGAGCCCGTGAGCGGGACGCTTTTCCTTCTCACGCATCGATTTCGCACGCCGGCCGGGTCGGCGCGGACACCTGGTGGAGCCCGGAGTTCGCCGGTCGCACCGGCTACCTGATGGCCCGGCCCGCCCCCGGTGGTGCGCCCGACTTCAACATCCTGGAAGTCGGCGACCGCACCGAAATCACCCTGTCCTGGTGGGACGGACCGGACACCGCGGACCGGATCGAAGACCTGCTCGACCGTGTCGTCGACGGGCTTTCGCCGGAACGGCACTGGCCCGGCAACGAAACCGCGGTCGTGCAGGACGTGCAGACCGACGTGGTCACGCGGGTGCTGCGCCAGGCCGAGCTGACCCCGCACGCGATTGCGGTGTCCGGACCGGACGGTGACCTCGGCTATCGCGAATTCACCCACCGTGCCAAGGTGATCGCCGCGGCGCTGCGCGATCTTGGCGCCGGCCGGGAGACGCTCGTCGGGGTCGTCGGCGATCGCTCGAGCGCCGCGGTCACCGCGCTGTGGGGCGTACTGCGTGCAGGCGCGGCGTACCTGCCGATCGACGCGCACCACCCCGACGCCCGGATCCGGGGCCTCCTCGAGGATTCCGGTGCACCGGTGTGCCTCGTCGAACGCGCCCACGACCGCGGTTTCGCGCCACCCGGCTGTGCCACCGTGGTCATCGAGGACCTCGACTACACCGCGGACCCGGAGGTCCCCGAACCGGCGCCCGCCGACGACCAGCTGGCCTACGTCATCTACACCTCCGGCTCCACCGGGAAGCCGAAGGGCGTCGAGATCGACCACGGGGCGCTGCGGAACTACGCGCACTGGGCCGTGCGCGAGTTCGCGCTGGACGCGACCACCCGGGCGCCGTTGCTCGTGTCCCTCGGCTTCGATCTGGCCGGCAACACGCTTTTCCCGCCGCTGCTGGCCGGCGGTGCGATCGTCACCTGCCCCGGCGAGATCAGCAACGAGCTGCTGGAGCGGCTGCTGACCACGTCCGGCGCCACCACGCTCTCCCTGACCCCCTCACACCTCGCGCTGATCAACCGGCTCGGCGTCACGGCCTCCGGTTTCCGCACCCTCGTGGTGATCGGCGAACAGCTCACGACCGCGGTGGCCCGGCGCGCGCAGGAGGTGTTCGGCCCGGAGTGCGTGGTGGTCAACAGCTATGGCCCCACCGAGGCGACGGTCATGATGACCGTGCACCGCTTCGACGCCACCACCGACACCGACGCGGCGGTGCCGATCGGCGTGCCGGTCGACAACAACACGGTGGTGCTGCTCGATCCGCACGGGCGGCCGTCGCGCTCCGGAGAGCTGCTCATCGGCGGGCGGCAGCTGGCCCGCCGTTATCGCGGTCGCCCGGACCTGACCGCCGAACGCTTCGTCACCCTCGCCGACGGGCAGCGCTATTACCGCACCGGTGATCTGGCCCGCATCCTGCCCAGCGGTGAGCTGGAATTCCTTGCCCGCACGGACGATCAGGTGAAGGTGCTGGGCCACCGGATCGAACCGGCGGAGATCGTCGCGGCGCTGGAAGCCCACCCGGCGGTGCGCCAGGCCGTGGTGGTGCCGCGGGCCACCGGTGAGCAGAAGGTGCTGTGCGCTTACGTCGTCGGCGACCCCGTCGGCACCGACGCGTTGCTGGCCCACCTCGCCGACCGGCTGCCCCGCTACATGCTCCCCGCCGCGACGGTGTTCGTCGACGACATCCCCCGCACGCTCAACGGCAAGGCCGACCCGGGCGCGTTGCCAAACCCGTTCCCCGGCACCGCCGAGGCAGTCACCCACGATCCGCTGACCGCCCGGGTCGCCGAGATCTGGGCCGGGCTGCTTGGCACCGCCGCCGAACGCATCGCGCCCACCGCGGATTTCCACGAACTGGGCGGCAATTCGCTGCTGCTGCTGGCAATGCTCGCCGCCCTCACCCGCGACCTGCTCGGCGAAACCCGGCACGACCTGATCACGGCCGAACTGCCGCGTCTGGTCCGCAAGCCCACCCTCGCCGCCGTCACCGCGGTGGCGAAAGACCTGCTGGCCGCACCGCCGGGGGAAACCTCGGGGCCGGAATCGCAACCCCCGTCCGCGGATGACCCGGAACAGGTCCCGCTCCCGGTACCAGAGCACGGCTGACACCCTGGGCATGGTCCGACAACGGTTTCGGCCGGTGCCTGCCATGCTTGCCGGTCGTGTCGCGGTTCAGTTGCTTTCCGCCGATCACTGCATGCTGATCATGCGGGCCGGCCACGCGCTACGACCAACCAGCCGTCGTCCTGCCCGCTGTCATCACCTAGCCCTCCGGGTAGAAGAGGAACAGCGTGCAGCCCGTGGTGGTCGAGGGCACGTGCCACGTTCCGGCCGGGGCGTGCAGGAACGTTCCGGCCGGGTAGTCGCGTGCGCCGTCGTGGAACGTGCCCTCGACCACGTACACCTCTTCCGGGCCGGGCTCGTGGACGTCGCGGTGCGGCCACGTCGTGCCCGGGTCCATTTCCAGCACGTTGGCGTGCGCGCCGCCCGGTCCTTTCCACAGTGGACGTAGCCGGATCCCGGGAAAGAGTTCGCGGACCGGGGATTCGGTGACGGAGACGCCGGTGTAGCCCTCCTGGGCGAGGATCTCGGGATGCATATCCGCCACGGTGCCGTCCGCGGGCCGGGTCCGGACAGTGTCGGAAAAGACACGGCAGGGTATTTTTCTGCCATGCATCGGGTAGTGGCGCTGGTGCGGCCAGTGCAATCGACGTTCGAACTCGGCTGCGCTGCCGAGGTCTTCGGCACGCACCGGGCCGGCGTGCCGCAGCACTACGAGTTCGAGGTGTGCACGGAAACGCCCGGTCCGGTGGCGACGTCGGCCGGCTACGCGATGTCCGTGTCGCGGGGCCTTTCGGCACTCGCATCCGCGGACACCGTGCTCATCCCGGGCTGGGCGCCGGTGGAGGCGCCGCTTTCCGCCCCGGTGCGGCGTGCGCTGCTACGGGCGCACGCCCGTGGAGCGCGGCTCGTCACGATCTGTTCCGGGGTGTTCGCACTGGCCCGCACGGGGCTGCTGGACGGTCGCTCGGCCACCACGCACTGGGCGCGCGCTGCACAGCTGCGCCGGGAGTTCCCCCAGGTGCAGGTCGAACCGGACAAGCTCTACGTGGACCACGGCGACGTCGCCACCAGCGCCGGGGCGGGCGCGGGTATCGACCTGTGCCTGCACCTTGCCCGGCAGGACCACGGGAGCACCCACGCTGCCCTGATCGCGCGGCACATGGTGATGCCGCCCCACCGCGAGGGCGGCCAGGCGCAGTACGCACCACCACCACCGACCGCGGACGCACTGGACGGCCTTCTCGAATGGGCCGGCGCCCGCCTCGGGGCACCATTGCCGGTGAGCGACCTCGCCGCGCAACTCAACGTCTCGCCCCGCACGCTGGCCCGGCGCTTCGCCGATCAGCTCGGCATGAGCCCGGGTGCGTGGCTGCTGTCCCGCCGGGTGGCGCAGGCACGCACCCTGCTGGAGGAAACCGACCTGCCGGTGGAGGCAATAGCGGCACGCGTCGGTCTCACCTCGGCGGTCAACCTGCGCCGCCGCTTCCGCACCCAGGTGGGCACCACCCCGGGCGCCTACCGGCGATCGTTCCGGGGCACGGGCCACCCGGCCGAACGCTGACCGCGACCGTCCATCATGGACAACTCGCCACCACCCGCGAGGCGATCGAGGCGAATGCACGCGACGGAGACTTCGCCAACGGCACTTGGTGAACTCCGTGCTACTGCGGATGCCGGGACGGGTATTTCGGTCGCCGATCTCTGCGTACCTCAACGAACTCGCACCGCGCCCGCTATTCGCCGACGAAGATCCTCAGATCGGTGTAGGAGGTGTCGATCCGCCGCATCGCGTCTTCGGCTCGGGCGGGATCGGCACGTGCGGTCAGCGCGATGAGTGCCTCCACGACGGTCAGCGCCGGTGCGAGCGAGGTGCGGGGAGCCGGGCTCTCCGACGGGGCGATGAGCGTGAGCTGCGCGGACGACGCAAGTGGCGAGACCGCGCTGTCGGTCAGCGCGAGCACGCGGACACCGGCGGCAGCGGCCGCCGCGGCGGCGTCCACGGTTGCCCGGTAATAACGATGGAAGTCGACGGCGACCAGCACATCTTCCGGCCCGAGCAGGCCGAGTTGCTGGACTGTGGAGACGAGGTCCGCCGGCTGGTCGGCGGCGACGCCGAGCAAGCGCAGTGAAGACGCCAGATGAGTGGCGACCGGGCCCGCGACGCCGAACCCCAGCACGAGCACCCGGCGGGCCCCGGCCAGCGTTTCCGCAGCGGCGGCGAGGTTCGCCGGCGAGGCGGTCCGGGCCAGCTGATCGAGGTTGCGCCGCGCCTGTGCAAGCACTCCCTCGACCATTGCCGCCCCGTCGCCGGTCTCCGGGCCGCTGCTGAGTTCCTGCAGGAAGTGCGGGTATTTCGAGAGCGTCGAGCGCAGGGAGCGCTGCAGGTGCGGGTAGCCCTCGAAGCCCAGCCGTTGCGCCAGCCGCACGACGGTGGCGGTGTGCACGTCCGCGCGTTCGGCGAGTTCGGCCGCGGGAAGGTAGG
This sequence comes from Amycolatopsis ultiminotia, assembly GCF_039536925.1. NCBI lineage: Bacteria > Bacillati > Actinomycetota > Actinomycetes > Pseudonocardiales > Pseudonocardiaceae > Amycolatopsis > Amycolatopsis ultiminotia. Next base: position 32,428 of record NZ_BAAAZN010000006.1, read on the forward strand.
CGACGGCGTCGAGGTCCTCGAGCATCGCCCGAGCGGCCTGACGTTGCGCTTTGCCCAGCGTGGGCGCCAGCGTGGCGAGCTGCGTACGCAGCTCTTCGGGTTCGGCCATCACCTGCTCCTCGGGTCTTCGACGATCGAGACGATCATGCCGCACCACTGCAACGATTGCAAGCTTCATTGCAGATAGCCAAATTCAGCAATATCTATTGCAACAGCGGGCGTCGGCTGGCTAGCCTCCTCGGCATCAACGTCTCGAAGAGGAGAGCGCATGTCGTGGCGGGTCGGAGTAGACACCGGAGGAACGTTCACCGACGTCGCGCTGGTGGACGAGCGGCGAGGCCTCGTCGCCGTCCGCAAGGTCCCCTCCAGCAAGGCAGATCCCTCCTCGGCGATCCTCACCGGCGTCCTCGGCCTGCTCGCCGAACACGGCGTCCCGCACGACGCGATCAGCTGCTTCAACCACGGCACGACCGTCGCGGTCAACGCGGTGCTCGAGGGAGCGACGGCCCGCACCGCACTGCTGACCACCACCGGTTTCCGCGACGTGCTCGAGCTCGCCCGGCAGCGGAGGCCGCAGCTGTACGACATGTCGGTACGCAAACCCGAGCCGGTCGTCCCGCGGGAGCTGCGTTTCGAGGTCGGCGGCCGAGTGGCCGTCGACGGCACAGAAGTTTCCCCGGTGGACGAAGAAAGTCTCGAAGCGGCGGTCGCCGCGCTGCGCGAGGCAGAGGTCGATGCGATCGCGGTGTGCCTCCTGCACTCCTACACCAACGGCACACACGAGGAGGAGGTCCGCCGGTTCCTGCACCGGGCACTCCCCGGCGTTCCCGTCTCGGTGTCCAGCGCCGTGCACCCCGAATACCGCGAATACGAGCGCTTCAGCACGACCGTGGTCAACGCGTCTCTCGTGCCGGTGATGCGCCGCTACCTCGGCCGCCTTTCCGATCGCGTCGCCGCGGCAGGCATCGCCCCGCCGGTGCGCGTCGTGCAGTCCAACGGAGGCCTCGCATCCACCACGACGACCGGCGAACTCCCGGTCTCCACCCTGTTCTCCGGGCCGAGCGCAGGCGTGCTCGGCGCCGTCCAGCTGGCCACCGAAGCCGGGGTCCGCGACCTCATCACCTTCGACATGGGCGGCACCAGCACCGACGTCTGCCTGGTGCGCGACGGGCGGATCCCGATCCGGCACGAACGGGAGATGGACGGCCGTCCGATCATGGGAGCGATGGCCGACGTCGTCTCGGTCGGCTCCGGCGGCGGATCCATCGCCTGGGTCGATGACGGCGGGTTGCTGAAAGTCGGGCCACGCAGCGCCGGCGCCGCCCCCGGACCGGTCGCCTACGGCCGCGGTGGCATTCGCCCCACCGTCACCGACGCCGATTGCGTGCTCGGCTACCTGCATCCGGACGCTCCGCTGGCCGGCACCCTGCGCGTCGACACGCCCGCCGCAACGCGGCAGCTCGAGGCCGAGGTGGGCGGACAGCTCGGCCTCGACGCGGTCGCCGCCGCCGACGGCGTTCTCCGTGTCCTGCAAGCCGATCTCGTCCGTGCCGTGCGCGCCGTCTCGGTCGCCCGTGGCACCGATCCGCGCGAGTTCACCCTCGTCCCGTACGGCGGCGCCGGACCGCTGCACGCCTCGGCTCTCGCCCGCGAACTCGGTATCCGCCGCGTGCTCGTACCGCCGGCGCCCGGCATCCTGTGCGCCTATGGCGCGCTGAGCGCCGACGTGCGCGGCGACTTCGGCGCCACCTGCGTGGCAGAGTCCACCGAGGCCGGACTTTCCGACGTCACCGCCGCCTACAAGCGTCTCGACGAGCGCGCCGCGGAGTGGGCCCACACCGAGTCGGTCACCGGTGCGGTGATCACCGAGCGGCACATCGACCTGCACTACGCCAACCAAAGCCACGCTCTCGCGGTGCCGTTCGAGGGTGAACCGGGCGTGGAGTCCCTGCGGCAGGCGGTCGCCGACTTCCACCGCCGTTACGAAGAACGCTACGGCTACGCGCAGCCCGGCGAGCCGGTGCGGGTCGTGGCCGTGCGGCTCACCGTGATCGCGCCCGCCGAGCGCTCGTGGAGTGCACCGCCCTCGCCCGCGGGCGACCCGGTCCCGGCGGTGCGCGACATCTTCGTGGACGGCGCTTGGACGTCGGCTGCGGTCTACCGCCGCGAGACGCTCCCGGCCGGCTGGAGCTGCTCCGGCGCGGCGATCGTCGGGCAGCTGGACGCCACGACCGTCGTCCTGCCCGGCCAGACCGCCCGCATCGACGAGTTCTCGAACCTGATCATCGAGGAGGCACGATGACCGCCACCGGGCCCGACCCGATCACCACCGAAGTGATCGGCAGCGCCTTGTTCGCCATCACCGAGGAGATGAGCGGCGCGCTCATGCGCACGGCCTACTCGCCGAACATCCGCGAGCGCGGGGACTGCTCCACCGGTCTGTTCGACGCGCAGGGGCGCGTACTCGCGCAGTCCCAGCGCTTGCCGCTGCACATGGGCTCGCTGCTCGGTTCCGTGCGTGCCGCGCACGAGCGCTTCCCCGCCGAGACGCTGCGCCCCGGCGACATGTTCGTGGCCAACGACCCCTACCACGGCGGCGGCTCGCATCTGCCGGACGTCAACGTGGTCGCCCCGATCTTTTCCGGCGGCAGGCTGATCGGCTACGCGGCGAGCACCGCACACCATTCGGACGTCGGCGGCACGGTCGCCGGCAGTGAATCCGCCGACTGCCGTGAGGTGTTCCAAGAAGGGCTGCGGCTGCCGCCGGTCAAGCTCGTGGACGCCGGGCGGGTGGTCGAGGACGTGATCGCGATCGTCTCCCTCAACTCGCGCGTCCCCGGCGACCGCGGCGGTGACCTGCGCGCCCAGATCGCGGCCAACCGGGTCGGGCAGGAGCGGCTCGCCGAACTCGACCGGCGCTACGGCCCGGACCTTCTGCAGGACTGCGTCGACGCGCTCCTGCAGGCGACCGAGCGGCGCATTCGCGCCCGCTACGCGGAAATCGGGCCGGGCAGCCACGAGCACGACGAATACCTGGACCCGCTGCCGGACGGCACCCCGCTGCGGATCCACGTCCGGCTGGAAGTGCGCGACGGCAGGCTGTCCTTCGATTTCACCGGCTCCGGCCGCCAGCTGCCCTACGCACGCAACATCCCGTACCACGCGCTCGCCGCCACCGTGTTCTGCGTGGTCAAGACTCTGCTCGATCCCGCCATCGCGACCAACGACGGCTTCTACCGCAGCGTCGAGATCGTCGCGCCGGAGGGCACGATCGTGCACCCGGTCGAGCCCGCGCCGGTCGGCGCCCGCGCGCTCAGCTGCGGTGTGCTCGCCGACGCGATCGCGGGCGTGCTCTCGCTCGCGGCTCCCGACCGCATGGTCGCCGGCTCCGGTCCGCACCAGCTCGTGGTGTTCGCCGGGCTCGACGAACGCACCGACGACTACTTCGTCAACTACGAGACCATCGCCGGTGCACTGGGTGCGACGGCTGTCCACGATGGACTCGACGCGGTACGCGTCTATGCCTCCGGTGCGGCGAACCTGCCGGTGGAAGCACTCGAACGGGCTTTCCCGTTGCGGGTGGAGCGCTACGAACTACGCGACGGTTCGGGCGGCGACGGACAGCGACGCGGCGGCCGGGGCATCCGTCGCGACTATCGGATTCTGTCCGATACCGCACAGATCAGCCTGACCGGTGAGCGCCACGTGGAGCCCGCGCGCGGTGTGCACGGCGGCGAAGACGGTGCGCCCGGCCATTTCGTGCTGAACCCCGGAGAAGAGACGGAGACCGAGTTGCCACGGATAGCGCGGGACGTGCTGCTGCACGCCGGTGACGTGCTGCGCGTCGAGACACCAGGAGGCGCCGGCTACGGGGAGGCGCCGCGATGAGCACGACCCTCGGCGAAACCACGGCCTTCCAGCGCGCCCGGCGCGAATTCCGGGTGCTCGAACGGATGACGTACCTCGACGTCGCCGGGCGAGCGCCGATGGCCGACCGCGTCCACCGCGCGATGCTCGACTACCTGGAGGTCTGCCGCACCCGCGGTGCCGACAAGGAGGCGTGGTTCGCCCGCGTCGAGCAGCTCCGTGCGCGCACCGCGGCCTTCCTCGGCGCGGATACCGCGGAGGTCGCCTTCATGAAGAACACCTCCGACGGGCTGAACTCGATCGGCGCCGCGCTGCGGCTCGCCCCCGGCGACAGCATCCTGGTGAGCCCGGAATTCGAACATGCCAACAACGTGTACCCGTGGGTGCATCTGCGTGACCGGGGTGTCTCGGTGCGCACCGTGCCGGTCGGTCCGGACGGGGTGGTCCGGCCCGAGGACATCGCCGCCGTCATCGACCGGAGCACTCGCCTCGTGACACTCTCCGCGGTGTCCTCCTGGACCGGCGCACGACCGGACCTGGCCGCCATCGCCCGCGTCTGTCACGAGCACGGCGTGTTCTTCCTCGTCGACGCCGCCCAGGCACTCGGCGTGGTGGACATCGACGTGCACCGCGACGGTGTCGACGCACTGGCCGCCGCAACCCAGAAGGGCTTGCTCGGCATGTACGGACTCGGTGTCCTGTACTGCCGTGCGGAGTGGTTCCACCGGCTGCGGCCGCCGTTCCTCTCCGTCGCCGGCGTCGACCGCGCGGGCCTGCACGAATCCGACCTCGGCGACTTCGAAAACGCCGCGGTCCTCGAATCCGCGGCCCGTTTCGAGGTCGGCAACCACAACTTCGCCGGGCTGTTCGCCTTCGACGCCTCCCTCTCGCTGCTCGAGGAGGCCGGGATCGCGGAGATCGAGCGTCATGTGCTCGGCCTGGCCGACGAGCTCACCCGCGCCCTCCCCGGAGCGGGCATGTCGCCGTCGCTCGGCCGCGCACAGTCGGGGATCGTGTCGTTCGCCGCGCCTGATCCCGAAGCGCTGGTCGCGCGCCTGGCCGCACACGGCGTCCGCGTCTCGCTCCGGCGCGGCACGGTGCGCGCCAGTCTGCACCTCTACAACGACCGTTCGGACCTCGAGCGGCTGATCAATTTCTTGTGAACCCCCGGTTTTCCCGGGTTCGAGCCGGCCGGTACCGACGAGGAAGTCGCACCATGAACAGCAGAATCACCGTCACCGCACAGGCTCCGCCACGACACCGGATGGCCGGTGTCCTCGCCTCGAGCACCATCGGCTCGGTTGTCGAGTGGTACGACTACAACATCTTCGCGACGAGCGCCGCCGTGGTCTTCCCGTCGGTGTTCTTCCCGCACGCCACACCGTTCGTGGGCGCAATGGAGTCGTTCGCGACCTTCGCGGCATCGTTCGTGCTCCGCCCGGTCGGCGCACTGGTCTTCGGGCATTTCGGCGATCGTTACGGCCGGAAGACCTCGCTGCTGGTGACCCTGCTGATGATGGGGGCCGCCACCGTCCTGATCGGACTCATCCCGGCTGCGGACACCATCGGCCCTGCCGCGCCACTGCTGCTCGTGCTGTTCCGCATCGTCCAAGGGGTTGCGCTCGGCGGCGAATGGGGTGGCGGAGTACTGCTCACCACCGAACACGCGGGCGAGCGCCGCCGCGGGCTCTGGGGATCCCTGCCGCAGATCGGCAGCCCCGCCGCAAACCTGTGTGCCAGCGGGATGATGGCCCTGGCCGCCGCGGTCAGCGGGGATGCCTTCCTCCAGTGGGGCTGGCGCATCCCGTTCCTTGCCGGTGCGGTGCTGCTCCTGATCGGCGTCGTGCTGCGGCTGACCGTCTCCGACAGCCCGGCATTCCGGAAAATCAAGCAGGAGGGGCAGACCGCCCGTTTCCCGCTGCTGTCCCTGTTCCGTCACGACACGAAGAACCTGTTGCTGGCAGCCGGTTCGCGCATCGGCGTGGACGTCGCCTATTACACCTTCGCGACCTACAGCCTCAGTTATCTGACGGCGAACCTGCACCTGCGGACGAACGTCGGCATCACTGCGCTCGCGGTGGGTGCCGCCTGCGAGATCGTGCTGATCCCGTTGATGGGTGCGCTTTCCGACCGGATCGGCCGGAAGAAGGTGTTCCTCGGCGGCCTTGCCGTGTTCGCCCTCTGGTCGTTCGTGTTCTTCCCGCTCGTCGGCTCCGGATCACCGGCACTGGTGATCCTCGCCTTCGCCGTCGCGCTCGGCCTCGGCCACGCCGGCACCTGGGGCATCATGGGCTCGCTCTACCCCGAACTCTTCCGCACCCAGGAGCGCTACACCGGCGCCTCGTTCAGCTTCCAGCTCGCCGGCATCTTCGGCGGCGCACTCGCCCCGTTCGTCGCCACGACTCTGGTCGCCTCTTCTCTCGGCCTCGCCGGCGTGACGATCTATCTGCTCGGTTCCTGTGCCCTCAGCTGCGGTTGCCTGCTCGCCCTGCCGGAGACGTTCCGGTCGCACCTGCGCGTTGCGGAACCCGGCAGGCAACCGGGTCCGGCTTTTCCGAATGAACGGAAGGAACGCCCATGACGACCTCGCACGAGGAGACCGGTGGCGCACCGCAGCCCGGTGCCGAACCGGCCGGCTCCGGCGACGACTTCGCCCGGGAGCAGTCCGGATACCGCAGCGGGCTGACCGCACGCCACGTGCAGATGATCGCGATCGGCGGCGCCATCGGCACCGGTCTGTTCCTCGGCGCGGGAGGGCGGTTGCACCAGGGCGGCCCGTTCCTGGTGGTGATCTACGCGGTGTGCGGCTTCTTCGCCTTCCTGGTGCTGCGCGCACTGGGTGAACTGGTGCTGCATCGTTCGTCCAGCGGCTCGTTCGTCTCCTACGCCCGCGAGTTCTACGGCGAGAAGATGGCGTTCGTGACCGGCTGGATGTACTTCTTCCACTGGTCGATGACCGCGATCGTGGACTGCACCGCGGTGGCCCTGTACGTGAAGTACTGGTCCGCGTTCTCCGCTGTCCCGCAATGGGTTCTGTCGCTGATCGCACTTCCGCTCGTGGTCGGGCTGAACCTGATCTCGGTGCGGATCTTCGGCGAGGCGGAGTTCTGGTTCGCGCTGGTCAAGGTCGGCGCACTGGTGGTGTTCCTGATCATCGGCATCGTCGTGCTGGCGGCAGGCTGGCCCACGGATGCCGGCCCGACCGGGATCGCGATGCTCAACGCCAACGGCGGCCTGCTGCCCGGCGGTGCCGCCACCGTCGGCGCGGCACTGGTGCTGACCCAGGGCGTCGTCCTCGCCTACGCCGGCATCGAGCTGCTCGGTATCGCCGCCGGCGAGACCTCGAACCTGCAGAAGGTGATGCCCCGCGCGATCAACAGCACCATCGTGCGCATTGCCGTCTTCTACTGCGGATCCGTGCTGCTGCTGGCATTGCTGCTGCCCTCGGGCCGGTACTCGGCGAGCGAGAGCCCGTTCGTCACGTTCTTCAGCCACTTCGGCGGACCGCGGGTCAGTGCGGTGGCCGGCACGGTGATGAACTTCGTCGTACTGACCGCCGTCCTTTCCAGCCTGAACGCCGGCCTGTACTCCACCGGCCGCATCCTGCATTCGCTCTCGCACTCCGGCGCCGCCCCGCCCGCATTCGGCCGGATGAACCGGCGCGGCGTGCCCTACGGCGGCATCCTGCTCACCGGAGTGATCGGGCTGCTCGGCGTCGTGCTGAACTACGTCGCCCCCTCACAGGCCTTCGAAATCGCGCTCAACGCCACCTCGCTCGGCGTCATCAGCAGCTGGGCGACCATCGTGCTGTGCCAGATGCGGCTGCGCCGCTGGGCACGGCAGGGCAGGCTGCCGCGTCCCGCCTTCCGGCTGTTCGGCGCCCCCGGCACGGCGTGGCTGACGCTTGCCTTCCTCGCCGCCGTGCTGATCCTGATCGCCTGCGACTACCCGACCGGGACCTACACCATGGTGGTACTGGCCGTGCTCGTCGTACTGCTCGTCCTCGGCTGGTACCGCAGGCGCGGCCGCATCCTGGCCGTGGCACAACAACGCCGGCTGGACGCTGGGGCCAGGTCTCGGTAGGTGGGTTTCCGGTAGCAGCCGGGGGCGGTCTTGGCGATCCAGGCGGCCACGTCTGCCGAGGCGTGCGTGATCTGCGCTTGTCGCCCTGAAAGCCGCTCCGTCACCTACCGCCTGGCCAGCACCCGCCGGAGCACGGAGCGGGTTTCGGCCGGGTCGATCACATCGTCCACTTCGAACACCGAAGCGACGCTGATCGCCTTGCCTGCCTCGTAGTAGCTCTCGATGAGTTCGTCGTAGCGGGCGCGGCGGGCGGCGGGGTCGTCGATTGCTTCGAGTTCCTTGCGGTAGCCCAGCCGGACGGCTCCCTCCAGGCCCATGCCGCCGAACTCCCCGGACGGCCAGGCGACGGTCAGCGCCGGGGTCTTGAGGTCGCCGCCTGCCATCGCCATCGCGCCGAGCCCGTAGCCCTTGCGCAGCACGACCGTCACCAGCGGCACACTCAGCCGGGCACCCGCGACGAACATCGCGCCGAACCGGCGGACGGTCGCGGTGCGCTCGGCGTCCGGCCCGACCATGAACCCGGGGGTGTCGCAGAGCGAGACGACCGGGATCTGCCAGGATTGGCACAGCTGCAGGAACCGGGCGGCCTTGTCCGCGCCGTCACCGTCGATCGCGCCGCCCAGGTGCTCCGGATTGCTGGCGAGCACCCCGACCGGCCGTCCGTCGATCCGGGCCAGCGCGGTGACGATCCCGGCGCCGAAACCACCGCGCAGCTCCAGCACCGAGCCGGTGTCGAACAGCGTTTCGAGCACCGGCCGCACGGCGTAGGAACGCAAGCGGTTCTCCGGGACCAGATGGCGAAGCGTGCGCTGATCCGCGTGCGCACCCCCGTCCTGCGGGCCGGCAAAGTACCCGAGGTGGCGCCGGGTCGCTGCGACGGCAGCGGCGTCGTCGGGGACGAGGACGTCGACCACGCCGTTGGCCCACTGCACGTCCATCGGGCCGACGTCGCCGGCCGCAACCACGCCGAGTCCGCCACCTTCGATCATCGCGGGCCCGCCCATGCCGAGGCTGCTGCCTTCGGTGGCGATGATCGTGTCGCAGGCACCCGCCAGTGCGGCGTTGCCCGCGAAGCAGTAGCCCGACACCACGGCGATCGTCGGGACAGTTCCGTTGAGCTGCGCCGCGAGCCGGAAGGACGGCACGTCGAGCTGAGCCACGGCCGACGTGTCGGTGTCGCCGGGACGCCCGCCGCCGCCCTCGGCGAAGACCACCAGCGGCAGCCGTTCGCGCAAGGCGAGTGTGTAGAGCCGATCGGTCTTGGCGTGGTTGTGGATCCCTTGTGTGCCGGCCAGCACCGAATAGTCGTAGGCGAGCACGGCCACCGGCTGCCCGTCGACGGTGCCGGTGCCGGTGATCAGGCCGTCCGCCGGGGTGCGGGCGATGAGGTCCTCGACGCTGCGCCGTCGACGCTGCGCCGCGATCGTCAACGCGCCGTATTCGACCAGGCTGCCGGGATCGAGCAGGTCCGCGAGATTCTCCCGGACGGTCCGCCGGCCTTTCGCATGCGTGCGCCCGACGATCTCGGGCCGGGCGTCGTCGAGTCCGACCCGATGCCGTTCGATGCTCTCGGCGAGGTCGGCGCGGATGTGGCCGGGATCGGGTGCGACATCCTGCGCAGCCAGCTCCTGCGCAGCCGCGGAATCACGCAGCCACGCCAGCGCAGCGCCGGGCGCCACCGCATCCCCGACGGCGACCGGCAGCGCCGCGATGATCCCGGCGCGCTCGCTGCGCACCGCGTGCTGCATCTTCATCGCCTCCACGACAACCAGTTCGGTCCCCGCGGCAACAACGTCTCCCTCGGCGACCGGGACCGCGACGACCACCGCGTGCTGGGGCGAGCGGACCGGTTCGGCGCCCTCGGGTGCGTCCACGTCGGTGCCCGTCAACGGTGCAGTGACGGCATCGCCTGCCTGCGCACAAAGCTCGGCGAGGTGGGCATCGACGAACCCGGTGTCCATGCCGCCGAGTTCCGGCCGGTCGAGCAACGCACGCAGCAGTCCGGTGTTGGTCACGACACCGTCGACGAAGAGCTCAGTCAGGGCGCGCCCGGCGCGCCGCGCGGCCGTCGCGAGATCCGGACCGGTAGCGATGACCTTCGCCAGCAACGAGTCGTAACGCGGGCTGACCTCGTAGCCGTCGTAGCCATGGGTGTCCACCCGCAGGCCGCGGCCGGTGGGCGGACGGAAGCGCGTGAGCTTGCCTGCCTGCGCCACCACGGTGCCGTCCGCGCCGATCGTCTCGGTGTTCACCCGAACCTGCACGGCGGTCCCGGTGGCGGCGGGCGGCTCGGTCAACCCGAGCGCGGCGAGCCGCTCCCCGCCCGCGATCCGCAGGCCGACCTCCACCAGATCCAGCCCCGTGACCTCCTCGGTGACCGTGTGCTCCACCTGGATCCTCGGGTTGACCTCAAGAAAAGCCACCTCGGCACCGGACACCAGGAACTCGACGGTCGCCAGCCCGGAGTACGCCCCGACCAGCCGCACCGCCATGTCGTGCAGCCGCGCGCGATCAGGCAGCTCCGGCGCCGGAGCGATCTCGACGAGTTTCTGCCGGCGCCGCTGCGCGCTGCAGTCCCGGTCGCCCACCGCGAGCACATGCTCCCCGTCGCCGACGATCTGCACCTCGACGTGCCGGGCGTGGGGCAGGTACCGCTCGAGGTACACCGCTCCGTCGCCGAACGCGGCCCGCGCTTCGGACGAGCACTCGCGCATCGTGTCGGCGAGCGCGTCGAGGGTGGTCACCGGGCGCATCCCGCGTCCGCCGCCGCCGGCGAGCGCCTTCACCATGACCGCGCCGTGCTCGGCCATGAACGCGCGCGCGGACCCGAGACCGGTAGGCCCGTCGGTCCCGTCCAGCACCGGAATTCCGAGTTGCCGGGCCCTTTCCCGGGCCGCGGACTTGTCCCCGAACAGCTCCAGTGCGGCCACCGACGGACCCACGAACGCGATCCCGTGCTCGGCGCAGGCCGCGGCCAGCGCGGGGTTCTCCGACAGGAACCCGTAACCGGGATGCAGTGCGTCGCAGCCGCTCTTCACCGCCGCTCCCACGATCTCCGCGACATCCAGGTACGCCGCCGCCCCGGTGCCCGGCAGCCGCAGCGCCTCCTCAGCCCGGGTGACGTGCAGGCAGTCGGCGTCGTCGTCGGGATGCACGGCAACGGTGGCGATCCCCCGCACCGCGGCGGTTTCGACAATGCGGACCGCGATCTCGCCCCGGTTGGCGACGAGCAGTTTCACCGCGGGCTCCCGGAACCGTCGCGGCGGACGAAGATCCCGGCCGCCTCGCGGTCCCAGCCGGTCGTTCCGGACTCACGCAGCACGTGCTTGTGCACCTTCTGGGTGGGGGTCTTCGGCAGTTCGGGCAGGAAGTCCAGGTAACGCGGCACCATGAAGTAGGGCAGCCGGTCGATCAGGAACCCGGTGAGCTCCCGTGGATCGATCGTCCGGCCCGGCCGCGGCACCACGACGGCCTTGATGTCGTCCTCGGTGAGCTCGGAAGGCACTGCGACGACGGCACTCTCGTACACGTCGGGGTGTTCGTTGAGCACCCGCTCCACCTCGAAGCTGGAGACGTTCTCACCCCGGCGGCGCAACGCGTCCTTCATCCGGTCGGCGAAGTAGTAGCGGCCCTCGCCGTCCTGGCGGAACGCGTCACCGGTGTGCACCCAGCCCTCGACCAGGGACTCCGCGGTTTTCTCCGGCAGCCCGTGGTAGCCCTGCATCACCAGCCGCGGGTCGTCGGGCCGCACCCACAGTTCGCCGACCTCACCCGTCGACACGTCCGTGCCCGATTCGTCCACCAGCCGCAAGGTGTAGCCGTCGCGGGCGAATCCGCATTCACCGCCGAGCACGGTGTCCGGCGGCCCGTTCAGCACCACACCGATCTCGCTCATCCCGTAGACGGCGGCCAGGTCGAGGCCGAACCGATCGCGGAACCCGGCCACGTCACTGGCCAACGGCGCCATCACGGCCAGTTCGAGCGGATTCCCGGCGTCGTCCGGGGACGGCGCGGCCTGCTGGAGCAGCTCGGCCATCGCCCCGAGCAGCACGGTGACGGTGATGCCGTGCTCCCGGATCACCGGCCAGAACCGGCGGACCGAGAACGAAGGCTCCAGCACGACCGGGCAACGGTGGATGATCCCCTGGTAGACGCCGTACCAGAGACCGGTCAGGTGGAACATCGGCAAGGTGACCAGCAGGCGGTCGCCGCGGCTCGGCCGTTCCTGGTCCTCCCGCGAACCGTAGGTGTAGGCGTGTGCGTGGGTGACCAGAACGCCCTTCGACCGCCCGGTCGTGCCGGAGGTGTACATGTAGGCCATCAGTTCGCCCGCACCGACCGGCGCCGCGGGCGCCGGGTCCGCCGCGGTCAGCTCGTCGAAGGCGACCACGCGCAGGCCGAGCCCGTCGGCGGCCGCGGTGTCACCGCGCACGACCAGCGTGCGCAACGCAGTGAGCTCGCCGGCAATCCGCGCGATTCGCTCCACATAGGACTCGTCGACCACCAGCGTCGCCGCCGCCGAATCGTTGAGCACGTGGGCCAGGAACGCGCCCTGGTAGGCGGTGTTGACCGGCACCTCGACCATCCCGCCGAGCCCGAGACCGGACCACACGTGCGCGGCGTCGAGCGAATTGTCCAGCAGTGCGGCGACCGGTTCCTGACGCGCGACGCCGAGTGCGCCGAATCCGGCCGCGATCCGCAGCGAGCGGTCGTGGCTCTCGGCCGTGGTGTAGCGAGCGGCCCGGTCGAGCTGGGCGAGCTCGTCGGGCACCTCGGCAAGGGCACGGTCGTAGGCAGCACGCAGGGTCCGTTGCTCGACCGGAGGAAGGGCCATGTGTGCTACTTTACATTCGTGTCAAGTATCGGGCTGGGCGGCCGGACGCGGACTGCCGAGGACAAGCGCGATCGGCTCCTCGATGTCGCCGAAGCCGCCTTCTGCGCACACGGCTACGAAGGGACCACGATCACCGTCCTCGCCGTCGAGGCAGGGGTGACCCGCCCGACCGTCTACGCCTACTTCACCTCCAAGGACGACGTTTTCCGTGCCGTCGCGGACCGGGTCCGGCGCGAGTTCCTCGATCTGCAGGAACGGGTCGACACCAGCTCGCCGGAGCGCACCGCGCGCGAGGGCGTCACCGCCTTCCTCGCCGCCTGGGTCCGCCACCACGGCATGCTCACCGTGATCGCCCACCAGGCACTGGCCGACCCGGCGGTCCGGACACTGCGCAGGGAGATCCTCGCCCGCGTCGAGCGCCGCAACGCGAAGTTCGTCGAGCGGCTGGTGGCGGCCGGACTGGCCGATCCCGCCGTGGCACCGGCGGATTTCTCCCGCGCAGTGACCGGAATCGTCGCCCGCGCCGCGGAAATCGTCGCGGAAAACCCACAGCAGGCGTCGGCCCAGGCACAACAGATCGGTGACGCCTACCTGAGACTGGCCGGCATCGACGCGAGGTGAACCCGCGTTGTCGCGCCGGGGTGCGGACCGGCCGGCGACGGCGGAGCTGCACTCCCGCTACTGTGCCGAGGCTGCGCGGGCCAGGATCTCCCGGGTGACGGCTTCCGGTGCCTGCTCGGGGATCCAGTGGGTGATCCCGTCGAGCTGGACGAATCGGTACGTTCCGGTGACGTGCTGTGCGCAGCGCTCCGCCCCGGCCCGGCCCAGCGCCTGGTCTTCGGTGCTCCAGACGTAAGTGGTCGGCACCGTGGAGGGCCCCAGCTCACCGGTTTCGTCGGTCATTGCCCGGTACCAGTTCAGCGCTGCGGTCAACGCGGCGCGCGTGGACAGCAGTGCGACGTGCGGTGCGGCCTGCGCCTCGGTGAGCGGTGGCACGAAGGCGGCGCGCAGGCCGGACTCGGCACCGAGCAGCGCGTCCTCGGCTTCGCCCTCGCGGCGGAACAGGTCGATGTATCCGGAGCGCTTTTGCTGGTCGGGGTCATGGTTGCGGGCCCAGGTGAACGCGGCCGGATGTGGCACGGACACTGCGGTGAGGGTCTGCGTGCGCTCGGGATGGCGGACGGCGAGGTGCCAGGCCACGATCGCACCCCAGTCGTGGCCGACGATGTGGGCCTTGTGCACACCGAGTGCGTCGAGGAGGCCGATCACGTCGGCCACCAGCAGCGGGATCTCGTAGTCGCGGACCGCCGCCGGGCGCGCACCCGGCGAGTAGCCACGCTGATCGGGTGCGATCGTGCGGTATCCGTTGGCGTTGAGTTCTTCGGCGACCTGGTCCCAGCAGTGGTGGGATTGCGGAAAGCCGTGCAGCAGCACGACCACGGGTCCGTCGGCGGGGCCGGAATCGGCGACGTCGAACGTCAGCTCACCGAGGCGGACTTTGGTCAGTGGCATGGATGTTTCGTCCTTTCTGAGCTGGGCCGGGGCAGCTTCGCCGGCCCGGTCCCGGGTCGTGCACCGGGTCAACGCGCGAGGATCGCCTTCAGTGCCCGTTCGAGTTCGTGTTCCGGACCGGCTGCGGCGGTCCGGCTCCGCCAGGCGATGACCGCGTCCGGGCGGACGAGGACGGCACCTGCGGGCTCGATTCCGTAGCGCCGGCGCCAGCCGCCCTCGACGTCGTGGAGCCGGTCGCCGATCCGGTGCGCGGTCAGCGTGATGCCGAGGTGCCGGGCGACCTCGGCCGCGGCCTCGGCCCACCCGGTCCCTTCCGCATCGGTGAGCAGCACGAAACCGGGTCCGAACAGGTCGTGCGTGGACAGCGTCCGCCCGTCCCGCTCGAGGCGCACGTGCGGAGCGCGGCAGCCGGGCCGTCCGGTCGGGTTTTCGGGGTCCTCCTGGAGGCTCCGGTCATCGCCGGCTTCGGTGCGCACGGCCGGGGAGTGATACCGGAATCCCAGGATCTCCCGGGGCGTGGGCACCGGCTGGGTCTGGTCGAAACTGGACAGGATGCGCCCCTCGGCCACCTCCTGGAGGGCGACCTCGCGGTCCAGGGTGATGGTGACGACCGGGCGCCGCTCGGTCTGGTAGGTGTCCAGCAGCGCCGCACCGGCCTGACCGCCGAGCACCAGTGCCAGCCGCCAGGCGAGGTCGTAGCCGTCCTGGATGGCCAGGTTCCCGCCCTGCCCGCCGACCGGCGGGCAGGCGTGCGCCGCATCGCCTGCCAGGATCACCCGGCCGGCGAGGAACCGTTCGGCGAGCTGATGGTTCAGTGCGAACGGGCGGGCATTGCGGATCCGGCACTCCAGGCCGGGATCACCGACGGCTCGCCGGATCCGGTCCCGGCACCGGTCCTCGGTGAAGTCGTCGTCGCTCTGCCCTTGCTCGGGAAAGTAGTCGACCCACAGTGTGTAGGTGCCCATGCCGTCGTAGATCATGCTCATCCCGCTGCCCGGGATGCCCGTCACGCTGAACCGGTCCTTGTCGACGTAGGCGTCGAGGTCGGCGTCGAAGGTGATCACGTAGACGTGGCCGATCCGGCCGCCGCCTGTCACGCCGATGCCGAGGCTGGTGCGGATCGGACTGGTGTACCCGTCCGCCGCGACCAGGTAGTCGGCACGGACCGGGTATTCGCGCCCGCCGCTGCCCTCGCGCAGCACCGCGGTCACCCCGTCCGCGTCCTGCGTCCAGGACACCATTTCGGTGCCGAACCGCAGGTCTGCGCCCAATTCCTCGGCTTGCGCCCGGAGAATCTTCTCGACGGTCGCCTGCGGGAGCCAGCACGGCGGCGCCGGGGTCAGCATGCGGTGCCTGGCGAGCAGCTCCTCCGGAGCCTCGGCCGCCTGAGCCTCGCGCACGCTGGGGCCGGACTTGATCTGCGGCAGGTACGAGCCGACCTGCGCTTCCTGCAGTGCCGCGGCGACCCCCGGAACGGTGCTGAGCAGTTCGTGCGTCCGGGCGTTGAGCCCCCAGGCCTTCGGCAGCGTGGCAGTCGTTTCCCGGCGCTCCACCAGCATCGGTGTCACACCACGCGACGCCAGCCCGAGCGCGGTGCTCAGCCCGGTGTAGGCACCACCCACGATCAGCACCGGAACCTTCTCGGTCGACACGGCGTTTACGGCAGCCATCTTCACCTCACTCGATTCGTCATGGCAGTTTATGCCACACGGCATAGTGTGCCACTTGGCGCATGCCGCCACGGCGAAGATCGCAGTGATACCCGTCTCACTTGCGGGTACGAATGGTCAGCGCTTGCCGGATGCCTGCCCGGCGCCGGTTCAGTGCCAGCTCAGCGCCGGTTCAGTGCCGGTTCAGTGCCGGTTCAGTGCGGCAAGGGGGGCAGCGGCACCGCATCCGAATGCAGCAGCTTCAACGTCGTGGACGTCAGCTGTCGCAAATCGGCCCGTCCGCCGTCCTCCGCCCACTTCCGGAACGCAAGGGTGAACACGGTGGCGGTCTGTTCCACGGCAAGCCCCGCGACGAGGTCCACGGATCGACCGCCGATCCGGTCGGCGATATCGGCGACCAGATCCTGTCGCCAGGTGTAAAGCAGATGCGCGAGGTGGGCCATGACGGTCGGCGTCTCCTGCGCGAGCGAAAATGCCGCCAGCATCTCCTCCGGCTTTTCCTGGTGCGAACGCACAACGCTGTCGAGAACGGCACCGAGCAGTTCCGGAACGGGGGTCTCGTCCGGATGTGTCCGGAGTTCGCGCCGTGCGGTGTCGAGCATTTTCGCGTAGAAGCCGAATACGAGCGATTCCTTCGTCGGGTAATAGCGGTACACCGTGCGCGTGCCCACCTCGGCTGCGGCCGCGACCTGCTCCACGGTCGTGTCCGCGTATCCCCTCTCCCGGAACAGCGCCAAGGCGACTTCGGCGATCAGCTCCCGGGTGCGCTCCATTTTGGTCTCGCGCAGTGTCATGGCACCGTCCTCGGTTCAGGCTCGCCAGCCTAATGCTGCCACCTGGCAGTAGCTGCCACAGACCCGTCCGGCGCGCCGTCTCCCGCGTGACCCGATCACGTCGCGGGTTCGACCGCCACCTCCAGGTAGTCGAGGCCGCGCAGACCGTTGTTGATCATCGGCCGGCGCTGCCTGATCTCGAACCTGGCCACCCGATCGGCCAGCCTTTCCAGCAGTACGCCCATTTCCAGCCGGGCGAGGTGCATTCCGGGGCACACGTGCTCGCCGCGTCCGAAGGCGAGGTGGTCCGAGGGACGGCGGGTGATGTCGAAGCGCTCCGGATCCGGGTAGTGGCGTTCGTCGCGGTTCGCCGACGCGTACAGCAGTGCCACCCGGCTGCCTGCGGACAGCGGGACGCCGCCGATCTCGTGGTCCTCAGTGAGCACCCGGCTGAACTGGGGCACCGGGGATTCCAGCCGCAACGACTCGTTGATCGCATGCGGGAGCAACGAGCGATCCTCGCGCAGCAGGTTCCACTGGTCCGGGTTCTCGGCGAACAGCGCCACCACGTTGGCGATCGCCAGGATCGTCGTATCGAGACTGGGGGTGACGTAGTCGAGCATCATCACCGGGCACTTGTCCTGCGGGATCTCGCCGCGGTCGGCGGCCTCGTAAAGCTGTGCCGCCCAGCCGCCGGGATCGATTTTCCCCGGCACGGCGCCGGTGGCGGCGAACGCCATGAACTCCTCGACCGCAGGGCCGGCCGCGGCGGCCCGGCCGTCGGCGGGGCCCTGGGTGTTCCAGATCGCCTCGGCCCACTCCAGCATCTTCTCGCGGCCCTGATCGGGAAGACCGACCAGATCCGACACCACGGTCATCGGCAGGTACTCCGCCAGTTCGGTGACGACCTCGAACCCGCCCCTGCCGACCAGCCGCTCGACGACCCGGTCGGCCTCGGCCTCGATCCGCGGGGCGACCTCGCGCATCCGGTCCTGGCGCAGCGGCCGTCCCAGCACCGAGCGCATCGCGGTGTGCTCGGGCGGATCACTGCACAACGTGATCCCCTCCAGCTGGGCGTTCACCTCCGGATCCACGAACACCCCGCGCGCCGACGAGAAAGTCTGCCAGTCCGTCAGTGCGGCGCGGACCTCGTCGTAGCGGGGCAACGCGTAGAGATCGTGACGGGAAAGGTGCACGACGGGACCGAGGGAGCGGAACCCGGCGTAGATCCGGTACGGATCGGCGCGCGCCTGCTCGGTGTAGAGATCGACGTCGCTGACCGGAATGCGGGACAACAGGCCTCCTGGGGACGGGGAAGGAACACCCGCGGCGCGCTGTGCCGCGGCCGGTCATGTCCACAAAGGACACGTTTCGGTGGTCGTCGTTGTCGCGGCTGAGCAACGCCCGTGGCCCGGGGGTCAGCGCACCCTGCAGCAGGTCCCGCGGATCGCGCGGTGCGAAGCGTGCCGCAGGTGAGGTCCCGGCGGTGCCCGGCAACCTCGGCGAGCAGCATGTCCCGAACGTAGTCACCCGGACGGCCCGGCCCAGCGCGGGCGCCCGCACCGTTACCGTTTCGACGCCGCCGGGCAGGGAGGTACCTCGCACCGCGGACAACACCGCGGCGCACGAGGCCCCGGCACGGTCGCTCAGGCCTGCATCTTGACTTCATAGGTTTCGAGGCGTGGTGCGGTGCGGCCCGTCGTCTCGATGCCCCGGTCGTGGATGCCGTCCGCGGTACCTCGAGCGACCTCCGCCATCTGCTCGCGGGTCTCCCACAGCGAGATGGTCATGAGCTTCCCGGTTTCCTCGTCGGTGAGCAGGAAGAACCCCCGGAACCCCGGCCGCCGCCGGGCGTCCGGGAGCTGGTGTTCGGCAACCTCGACCAGGTCGCCGAACCCTTCGGTGCCGGTCTCGACGGTGATCACCCGCGCGAACATCCAGCCTCCTCGAGATCAGGTGCGAACACCCGCCAGTGTCCCGCATCGGAGGTGGTGCCGGCTGGTTCGTTCCGCTGGGTGCCGGATGCCGTCGCCGGAGCGGGCTCCGCGACGTCGGACGGCTGCCGCGAGGTGAACGTGCCAGCCGGCCGCTTGCACGGCAGGTCAGCGGTCATCCAGTCAGCGGGCTCCTTGCTCCGCGCCGGGTGGGTCGCCTGCGGTCGCCGAGCCGGCCAGCCAGCGCGCGCCCTCGTCGTAGAGCCGCCGCACCGCCGGCCCGGTCAAACCCGGCAGCCCGGTCCGTACCGTGAAGCCCGCCTTCGTCTGCAGGTAGCCGAGATGCCGGTAGCCGACCGGAAACCGGCCGAGCAGCACCGGATCGAGCGTGAGCCTGGTGCCGGGGTCGACGACGTCGAGCCGGTCCTTCTCGTAGACCGGCTGCCTGCGCACGATCGTCCACCCGCCCTCGTCCCGGGCGCAGAAGTCGTAGAACCGTCCGGTGCACACCACATCGACCAGCACCCCGTCGACCTCCGCGCGCTGGCTGATCGTCATCTTCGTCTGCGCGACGGCCCGATCGCCCACGACATCGGCGGTGTGCCCGCCGAGGAAGTGCAGGATCGAGACGCCCCGTTCGAAGCCCGCACGGGACGCCTCGACGAAATCCGCGGCACGGCCCTGGAACCAGGTCGCGGTCATCCATCCGTCGGTGGGATGCCAGACGGTGGCGAAGCGGTCCCAGTCACCCGCATCCCGCCAGAGCACCCAATTCTCGGTCAGCTGGCGGATCGCGGTCCGGTCCTCGGCCGCGCTCGGCGTGGCCATCAGGAGGCCAGGAAGGTATCGAGGGCGGCCAGGACGGCGGCGGGGCGCTCCTCGGCGACCCAGTGCCCGCAGTCCGGGATCGACCCGCCGGTGACGTCCGTGGCGAACTCCCGGAGCATGGACACGATGCGGGGTCCCCAGCGGTCCTCGCCGCCGAGGGCGAGAACCGGGATGGCGAGGGGTTCCTGGGCAAGCCGCCGGTTGTCGACGGAGTCCTGCGGGAAAGCGCGGTACCACTCGAGGCTGCTCCGGAGGGCGCCCGGCTGGGCCAGTGCGCGGGCGTAGACGCCGATTTCCTCGTCGGTGAACGCGCCGTGGTTGGTGCCGCGATCGCGGAAGAACGCCTCGACGTAGCCGTATTCACGGCCCTGGATGAGGAACTCCGGCATGTCCCGGTGCAGGTGAAAGGCGAAATGCCACACCTTCGGATCCGCGTAGATGCCGTCCCACAGCGAAGCACCGGGCAGTGGCGCGTCGAGGAAGCCGAGGTGGGTGACGGTGTCGCGGTGCGTGGCCGCCCACGCGTAGGCCACCATCGCCCCGATGTCGTGCCCGACCACCTGCACCCGGTCGAAGCCGAGCGCCTCGCGCAGCTGGTCGAGTTCGTACGCCATGGTGACCTTGTCGTAGCCGGTCAGCGGCTTCGACGAATGACCGGCACCCTTGAGATCCACCGCGATCACGGTGTGCGTGCGCGCCAGTTCGAGCATGACGTGCCGCCATTCGTACCAGGTCTGCGGCCAGCCGTGCACCAGCACGACCGCGGGCCCGGATCCCGCGACCACCGCGTGCAGCCGCACACCGTCGGCCACCTCCTTCACCACGTGTTCGAACTCCACGGGAGTCCCGGACATCTGATCACCCTTCCTTCGTGGCGGTAAGCGGAGCCGAGCCGTCCACCGGCCTCGCCGAGGGAGACCTCGCAGCGGTGGGAACTCGGGTGGTGCCCGTTCGCCGGGCAACGGGATGATCGCCGGTCCCGAGCGGCGGCCGCCAGCGTGGTGTGCCATCCAGTGGCAGCTGCCGCCGAGCGGCACGACGGGGATGCGCCCGAGGGCACTCGATCCTCAGCTGAGCCGTCGGGAGATCCCGAGCGCGGCCGTGCGCACCGCGGGCCCGAGCTGCTCCACCCGCAGATGCGAGTGCGTCACGATGCCGAGGGCACCCTGCAACACGCCGGAGCAGTCGTGGACGGGTGCGGCCACCGACACCGCGCCCAGCGTCATCTCCTCGTAGGAGTAGGCAATGCCTTGTTCCACCGCTGCGTCCAGCGCGGCGGCCAGCGTCCCCGGCTGGACGATCGTGTTGCGGGTGAGCACGGTCAGTCCGGCCGCGGCCAGATCGCGCCACACCTGCGGCGGGGAGAAGGCGAGCAGCACCTTGCCGACCGCGGTGGCGTGCAACGGCAACCTGCCGCCCACCAGGGTGGCGGTCGGGACCGCCCGCTGGCTCGAGATCTTCTCGATGCACAGCGCCGCACCGTCGTCGAGCACCGCGAGCTGGACATTCTCCTGGGTGGCCTCGCACAGGTCCTGGATGAACGGCAACGCCGCCTCGCTGAGCACCCGTTGCCGAGGCGCGAGCGAGCCGATCCGCCAGAGCCGGATGCCGATCCGGAAATGCCTGCCGCCGGGAACGCGTTCGAGCCCGCCCCAGTCCACCAGCTCGCTGATCAGCCGTCGCGCGGTGGAGAGGGGCAGCTCGGCCCTGGCAGCGATCTCGGTGAGGGTGAGCACGGAGTGCGCCACGTCGAAACAGTCCAGCACCGCAAGGAGCCGCCCGGAGACGCTCTGCCCCGCAACGGCGGAATTACCGGCCATCACGACCATCCGTGGGAGGGATGCGACGTGCGCCGGCGCACTGCTGCCACGCCTCGGCCACGACTCGGCATTCGCCGGGCATGACCGAGTTCCTCAGGTCCGGAGCCGTCGACACGAGCACGGTCACACGGTACGTGTCCTCGTTCCGCAGACCAGCCCACCTGCACGCCTCGGGTCAGCTGGGGCGACGAGAACGGGTTCGCGACCAGGACGTCGTGCGCGTCCGGCAGGACGAAGGCGGTGCTCCGGCAGCGCACCGCTGCTCAGCTGACCCGTGATCGGGCCGCGGTGCGGACCACCTCGAAGCTGCGCAGCGCATCCTCGGCCGTGACGAGCGGCCGGGCCCGGCCGGCCGCGACGTCCGCGAAATGCGCCAGCTGGCGCGCGAACGCATCGGCGCCTTCGACCGGGATCTGGTTCTGCGTAACCGGTTCGAGCCAGGACGGCGCCGGCTGCGTGAACACCGTCATGTCCGGCACCGAGACAGCGCCTCGCGAGCCCGCGATCAGCAGACAGGGCTGCCCGGGGTGGTACGGGAAGGTGGGATCGTCCTCAGTGGCCTGGTCCCATCCCCACGGCGAGACCGCGGAGTCGGAGCCGACCAGAGTGCCGATCGCACCGTTGGCGAAGCGCAGGACGAGCCCCGCGGTGTCCTCGACCTCGAGCCCGCGGGCCTGGTTCGAGGCGATTGCCTCCACCGAGGCGATCTCCCCCACCAGATGACGGAGCAGGTCCACCTCGTGGATCAGATTGATCAGCAGCATGCCGCCCCCTGGCTGCCGCCGTCGCCATTCGACCTCGAAGTAGGCATCCGATTTGTGGGTGGCCCAGACGGCGGCAATGGTACGGATCTCGCCGAGCCGCCCCTGGCCGATCAGCTCCCGGGCCGCGGCGACCGCGGGATGGTGGCGCCGGTGATGCCCGACGAGGACCCGCGCCCGCGAGTCGGCGGCAACCCGGTCGAGCAACGGGCGCGCCTGCTCGCGGTCGACGGCCACCGGTTTCTCGACGAGGACCGCGACGCCCGCATCGAGACAGTCGAGGGCGTGCGAGACGTGCATTTCACTCGGGCTCGCCACGATGACACCGTCGAGGTCGCCCCGCGCGAGCATCTCCCGGTGGTCGCAGTAGCGGGCGAGGTCGTGCAGCTCGTCGGGCACGGGCCGGTCCGGACCGAACGCGGGATCGGCCGCGGCCACCAGGTCGGCCCGATCCGAGCGCGCGATGAAACGGCTGTGCCGCAGGCCGAATGTGCCTGCCCCGATCAGTCCCAACCTGCACTGCGCGTCGTGTCCTGCCATCAACGAAAGGCCTCCCGATCTGTGCGTTCCTTCGCCCGGAGTGTCATCGCGCCGAACGCCGGGACACAAGCGCCGACTGCCACTGAGCGGCGCTCGCCCATCGCCGGAAGCAGGTCCGTGGCACCCATCACACCCGAATCCCCTCGCAGATGCCGCTCAGTGGCAGCGAACCCTGGCGTTCGGCCACGGCCGGACCGCAGCATTCCGGCGGCACGGGGTTCGGCGGAACCATCGACGTCGCCGGGAAACCGGAAACCTCCGCAGCAGACCGCAACCTGGCGGAAAGGACCGCATCATGAGCGCTCGTCCCACCATCGTTCTCGTGCCGGGGATGTGGCACGGCGGCTGGGCGTGGGAGCACGTCGCGAAACTGCTCGAGGCGGAGGGCTACCCCTGCGTACCGGTCACCTTGCCCGGCAAAGACCGTGCCCCCGGCGACTTCACCTTCCGGGGCCACTGCGACCAGCTCAGCCGTATCCTGGCCGAAATTCCCGGCGACGTCGTGCTCGTCGGGCACTCCTACGGCGGCGCCCTGCTGACCGAGGTCGGCGCCGCGCCCCGGGTGCGTGCGCTGGTCTACCTCAGCGCGTTCTGCCTCGAACCCGGCGAATCGGTCTCGGCGGCCAACGACGCGGTGCCGGGTTCGCAGCTCGGCGAAGACACCATCCGGCTGGTCGAGGGCTATCTGGTGGTCGACCCGGAGACCGCGCGGCACGGGTTTTACCACGACTGCGCCCCTGCCGACGCGGCGCGCGCGGCCGAGCGGCTCACCCCGGAACACCCGAGCACCCGGACGACGGCGGTCACCAACGCCGCCTGGCGGACTGTCCCGTCGCATTTCGTCATCTGCACCCAGGACCGCGCCTGCACACCCGAAGTCCAGCGCAAGATGGCGACCCGGACGGGCTCGGCCACCGAACTCGAATCGAGCCATTCCCCGATGCTGTCGATGCCGGAATCCGTGGCGCGGACAATCGTTGAGTTCGCGACGGAACACACCGTTTCAGCACCGTTACAGGTAGCCCGGAAATGGGCTGGGTCGGCCACCGGCGCCGACAATTCAATGAAGGAGTGACCGTGACAACCTTGAACTGCAGTGCGAGCACCCTGCGCTTTGCCGATCTGCGCACCCGCGTGTCCGCGGCAGCCGGCGCCGGGTTCGCCGGGATCGGCCTGCGCGCATCCGACTACCTCGAGGCGGGAATTCCCGACCGGGAAATTCGCGAACTGCTCGACCGGCACGGTGTGCGGGTGCTGGAAATGGAGCACAACTGGGATTGGGCCCTTGGCGAGGATCCGGTCGAAAAGACGATCTTCGGCTTCGCCGACCAGATCGGGATTCGCCACCTCAACGTGCCGATGTTCGCCGAGCACCCGCTGTCGGGTCTGGTCGATCCGTTCGGCGCGTTGTGCGACCGGGCCGCTGAACACGGCGTGCTGGTCGGCTTCGAGTTCATGCCCTACAGCCGGATCCGCACCATCGGCGAAGTCCGGGAGGTCGTCGCCGCGGCGGACCGGCCGAACGGCGGGATCACCCTCGATCTGTGGCACTGGTTCCGGTCCGGCGCCCGGCCCGGTGACCTGGCCGGGCTTCCCGCGTCCGCGATCACGACGGTGCAGCTGTGCGACGTGCTCGCCGAGCCGGAGCCCGACCTGACCGAGGAGGGCAGGCACCGGCGGCAGCTTCCCGGGCACGGCACCGGCGACCTGATGACCGCACTGAATTCCTTGCGGGACAACGGAATGACCGCACCGGTTTCGGTGGAACTGTTCTCCGACGAACTCGACGCGCAGCCACCCGCGGAAGCCGCCCGGCTCGCCTTCGACGCAGGCGTCAAGACGCTGGAGCGCGCCGGGTTCACCGCACCGGACTGGACGACGACCCGCGAGCAGGCACGCTGACCGGGTAGTCCTCCCGGTGCGCGGCCCGGTGAAGGTGCGCACCTTCACCGGGCCGCGTCGCGCACCTGCCCGCGTTCGCCGGACAACTGCGCCACGATCACCAGTTGTCCCAATGCACCACCTCGTCGACAGCGATCCTGGGGGCCGGCCGGAAATCCGTGCCGATGGTGTGCGCCACCGGGATCACCGCGCCCTGCATCACGCTGTCGTACGGAATGCCCAGCAGTTCGGCCACTTCCTCCTCGACGGCCATGTTGCCGAGCGTCATGACCGTGCCGAGTCCGTGCAACCGGGCGGCAAGCATGAAGCTCCACACGGCGGGGTAGAGCGAGGCCCACTTGCCCGCCTGCCGGTCGGCGCCGAGCCCGTCGGTGCGGCCCTGGATACAGGGAACGACGAGCGCGGGCACCTGATGCAGGTTCTCGGCGAGATACCGCAGGCCGCTCCACACCCGGTCCATCGACCCGGGCCGGACGTAGGCGCGGCGCAGCGCTTCCTCGGACATCGGACTGTCGCCCTGGCCGAGCCCCTTGCGCCACAACCGGGCGAGCGCCGCCCGGCGCTGCGGATCGGTCACGACGACGAAGCCCCAGCCCTGTTCGTGCCGTCCGGTCGGCGCCTGGGTCGCGAGTTCCACGCAGCGGCGCAGCAGTTCGGGGTCGACCGTCCGGTCCAGATCGAGCCGGTACCGGACCGCACGGGTGGTGGTCAACAGCTCTTCCGGCGTCAGGCCGAGCGTCGGAAAGTCGTGGTGCATGAAGGTTTTCTCCTCAACAACAACGGATTCACGCACCCTGCGGCGCTGGGGTGCTTCCACCACCACAGTGGAACGCGGCGACGGGGAGACGCCAGTGCTGGTTGCCGCTCAGTGGCAGCCGGGTACCGAAGACCGGCGCGCGAGGTTCGGTGACCGCGTCCCGGCGGCGCCCGAACTCGCCCGATCCGATCCGAGGCTCGACGCCGATGTGGTGTGCGGCACGGATCGGCTTCCGGACGGTCCCCCGCCACAAAGTCCTTCGGCGGAATGCGGACAACGGTCGTGGCTGCCCGACCGGGGCGGTTCCGCTGCTCGGACCTCAGGCCGGCCCGGAAGGAGTCAGCGCGACGCGGGTTGCGGGTCGAAGGGCCCGCGGTCCGCGGCGCAGACCGTGCCTGCCGGTGGCAGTTTCAGATCGGTCAGGTAGCCGTCCAGCCACTGGTCCACGCACTGGTTCCGGCCGTCGTAGGCGACGCCGTGCCCGGCGGTGTCCGCGGTGAGCAGGCGAGCCCGGCCGAGCAGGTGGCTGGTGGAGACCGCGTCTTCATACGGCGTCGCCGGGTCGCCCAGCCGGTCGCCCACGAGCAGTACCGGGTTGGCGGTCGGCCGGTTCCACGGGCCGGTGTAGCGGTCGGGGTCGGTCACCGGCCAGCTCGCGCACGGCAATGCGCGGTAGCCCCAGGCCGAGGCGAACCCGGGAGCGGACGGCTCGGCCAGCCGGGCGTAGCGGCCGACCGCCTGCGGATCGCGAGGATTGTCCGAGTCCGTGCAGGCGACGGCGTTGAACCAGGTGTTGAACGCGTTCGGCGGCTCGTCGGACTCCGCGCCGGTTTCGCCGGCACCGGAGAACCGTGGCGGCACAGCGGCCTTCGCGGGCGCCGCGGCCGCGGAATTGCGGGAGCCGAGGTACACCGTCTGCAGGAGCGGCGTCAGCGCTTCGGCGGCGTCCGGGTTGTAGAGCCCGGTCAGCATCCGGTTGACCAGTTCCTGGTAGGTGATCTGCTGCGTGCCACCGTCCGGATCCGGGTAGCTGACCGGTCCCTCGCGCAGTTTGGCCAGCACCTCGTCGTACTTGCGGTGCAGGCTCTGCTCGGTGGCACCGGGCTCGCCGAACTTGCACTCGGTGTGGGCCGCGCATTCCCGCAGCAGGGTGTTCAGCGCAGTCTGCGCGCCGAGATACGGCTCGGTCCGGTTGAGGTAGGGCGCGCTGCGGTTCTGCGACGGACGGCCGGTGGTCCACTCTTGCGGTTGCAGCACGCCGTCGAGCACCACGGCCCGCACCCGCTGCGGGTAAAGGTTGGCGTACACCTCGCCCAGATGTGTCCCGTAAGAGCTTCCCTGATAGGTCAGCCGGCGGTCGCCGACAGCGCGGCGCAGCAGATCCAGATCCCTGGCCACGTTGGCGGTGGACATGTGCCCCAGCAGCGGCCCGGCGTGCTGCGCGCAGCGCGCGGTGACTTCACCGACCTGTTTGATCGCCGCGGCATCTTCGGCTGCGGTGACGGGGAATTCCGGGCTCAGTTTCGCGTCGTCGGCCGGATCGCCGGAACAGGTGACCGGGGTGGAGGCGCTGGTGCCGCGCGGGTCGAACCCGACGATGTCGAAGCGGGAGCCGATCGCCGGCGAAAGCCGCGGCGGGATCCGGCCGCCACCGCCGGGACCGCCGGGATTGGTGAACACGGTGCCGATCCTGTGCTGCGGATCGGTGGCGGGCCGTTTGTTCAGGGCCAAGGAGATCTGCGGACCGGTCGGGTCCCGATAGGACAGCGGCACGCCGGCCGTGGCGCACTCGGAGCCCGGCGGGCCGGTGTCCTCCCGGCAAGGACCCCAGTCGAGCACGGGAGTGGCCGCGCGATCGGAATCCGGGCCGGCCAGTGGCGTCGCGAAGCCCGCTCCGGTGGCCGGCCCTGCCGAGACCACCGCGGTGACGATACCCAGCGTCAGACCGCGCCGGAGGGCGGTGTGCGGTGCTCTCATCCGGGAGTCTCTCCTCGTCGTGTGATGTCGTGGCGGCCTGGCCGGAGCCGGGATCCGCGAGCACCCTAGGACGGGAATTCAGCACTCCGGAACGACCGGGCAGCCGGGAAAGAGTGGCCGTTCGGCCGATGTCCACCGCACGCGAAAGCAGAGCGCGGTGCAGCCGCGACGCTGCTGACGAAACCGGCCATCGATGACCGGTCCGCCTCGCCGTGCACCTCCGATCGCGCTGTTTCCATTGTCCCCAAAGCATTCTTGGGCGGCGGTGCCTGGCTGGTCAGCGAGTTTCCGTTCTGGCGTCCAGGGTGCGGCCGAGGAGGGAAAGCAGGCGGTCCCAGTGGCGCTGCAGTGCAGACGGGTTGAAGGCGTCGGTGTCGGACATGGTGAAGCCGTGGATGGTGCCGGGGTAGATCTCGGAGGTGTAGTCGACGCCAGCGGCGTCCAGCGCTTGGTTCAGCTCGCGGAGGGACTCGGGCGTCAGGTCGGTTTCGGCGTGGCCGAGGTAGACCTCCGCGGTCAGGTGGCGCAGGCTGTCGGGCCCGTCGGCGCCGACGGGAGCGTGGAATCCGGCGACGGCGGCCACCTGGGCGGGATACGCGGCAGCGGTGCGCATCGCCAGGAGACCACCGATGCAGTAGCCGGTCACCCCGACCGGTCCGGCACCGACCTCGGGCCGGGTGGCGAGGAACCCGAGATAGGCTTCGGCGTCACTCCGGACCCGTTCGACGGTATGCGCCTCGATCAAGGGCATCAGCTGCGCGAAGACCGCAGGCCGCGATTCTTCGCCGAGGTATTCGGGAAGTTCGATCACCGGCGCCGGACCGTGTCGGTAGAACACGTTGGGCACGAGCACGTAGTACCCGTGCCCGGCCAGCTCGCGGGCCATCTCCCGCAGGGCCGGCCGGATACCGAAACCGTCCGGGTACATCAGCACCCCGGGATACCGCCGGGCGTGCCCGGGAAAGGCGGCGAAAGCGTCCGCCCGGCCGTCCGCGGTGGGAATCTGCAGCGTCATAGTGGGCATGAATTCTCCTGTCGTGGTTGAGGTATCTCGTGATCAACCCGACGGAGGCGGTGCCCGCGCACCAGCGCAGGATCTTCGAATGAAAAGCAGGCCCGCACCGGCCCGCACGGCGCTCAGAAGGCCACCGGGTCGCCAATCCGTGTGTGGCGCAATGCCGTCCCGGTAATCATGCCGCCGAGCATAGCGCGGCGAACAACCCGGCAGCAATGCTCGGACGTCCTCCGGCACTCCCGTCCCGGCTACGGCTGCTCACCGGGTCAGGTGCTCGTCGAACTCCGGAGTCCGCTCCGGTGGCACTGGTACCACCGGCAGCCGTCCCGCTGGACGATCGTGTCGTGAATCCACGGTCCGAGGCGCGCAGATGATCAGCTTCTCGGAGCCAGGACTTGGGATGAACCAGCTTTCGAGCCATGGCCGACGGTCAGTATCTCCGCCGGGCACGCGCATCGTCCGCTACGTCCCGAGAACTGCGGTCAGCAGGCCGGGAAAACGTGCATCCATGTCGTCGCGGCGGACTTTCACGATTCGCTTTCGTCCTTCTGCGACAGTCCGGATCAGGCCGGCTTCCCGCAGGACGCGGTAGTGGTGGGAGATCGTCGGGTTGCTCAGGCCGAGGTCGGCCTTCTCGACGACGACCGCGCAGTCGACCGGATCCGTGCTGCGGTACAGCTCGGTCATCAACGCGCGCCTGCCCGGTTCGGCGAGCGCGCTGAGGATGACCGTGAGATCGAAGGAGTCGGCCGAGGGCTCCGGCAGTACGCGCGGCATCCGCCGCCTCCCTTCAATCGTTTGACGGACATCGAATCGTAGCTTACCGTTGCATCCTGTGATGATTCGACAAGCATCGAACAGTAGGGCACGGTCACGGCAACCCCGGGCGAAGGGGACGCCGCGGGCGAACACGTCCGTGGAGATGCCCCGGTGACCGGCGTACTCGTGACCGGCGGCACCGGGAAGACCGGTCGTGAGCTGGTACGGCTGCTGCGCGGAAGCGGCGTGCCGGTGCGGGTGGCCAGCCGCAACCCGGCCGCCGGCGACCCGGACGCGATCCGGTTCGACTGGGATGACCCGGCCACCCATCCGGCCGCACTGGCGGGACCGGACCGGGTTTTCCTGGTACCGCCGGTGCAGAGCGTGGACCCGGTGCCGACGGTCGGTCCGTTCCTGGCCGAGGCGCAGCGTCTCGGCGTGCGCAAGGTGGTGCTCCTCGACTCCGCCATCCCGCTCGCTCCCCGCGCACCGGAACTGGCCGCCCAGGTCCGGGCCCAGCCCGGCTGGTCCGTGCTGCGCGCGTCCGGATTCATGCAGAACTTCCTGAGCCCGCACCCGCTGGGCGAGCGGATCCGGCGGGACGGCGAGATCCGCACCGCCGCCGGTGACGGCAGGCTGGGATGGATCGACGCGCGGGACATCGCGGCAACCGCCGCGGCGCTGCTGCTTGATCCTGACGACACCCCCGGCCACGCGGGTGACCACCTCCTCACCGGTCCGGAGGCGCTCAGCTACCCGGAGGCGGCCGCGATCATCACCGCCGTCGCCGGACGGCCGGTGCGCGTGGTCCACGCCAGTGCGGACGAGCAGGCGACCGAGCTGCGGGCCGCGGGCATGCCCGCGGACTTCGCGGCAATCCTCGCCGCCGCCGATGCCGGCGTCCGAACCGGCCGGGAAGACGAGATCAGCACTGCAGTACTCGAGCTGACCGGCCGCCCTCCCCGCAGCTTCGCCGAGTTCGTCCAGGAGCACGCGGCCCGATGGGAGGCACCGGCCGCTTGAGCACCGGGAGTCTCACCCCAGTTCGGTGACGAGCTCGGCGCCGGTCAGGATGCGGTGGGCGTAGCGGGGCCAGTTCTGCTCGATCGTCGCCTGCTGCATCTCCATGGTGAAGGTGGCGACGGCGTCGGAGACGAACGTGACGTGGTAGCCCCTCTCGACGGCATCGCGACCGGTGGAGTCCACGCAGGTGTTGGTGGTCAGTCCACAAAGGATCAGGTGGTCGAGGTCGCGCTGGCGCAACTGGGTGTCCAGGTCGGTGCCGTGGAACGCGTTGAACGTCTTGTGCGGGGTGGCGACCACCTCGCCCTCGGCGGGCACGAAATCGGGGTGGAACTCGGCTCCCCAGGTCCCGGCCCGGAAAAGCTGCGCTGCGAACATCCCGTCGTGGCTGGGAGTCCGGTGCTTCCACGGCCCGTAGTCCCACGGCTGGGTCTCCATCGGGGCGTGCAGCACCTGGATCCCGGCGGCGCGGGCCGCATCCAGCACGCGCTTCATGGTGGCCACGGTGCCGACCTCGGCCAGCACGTCCCGCACCCCCGGCCACGCTTTGCCGCCCTCGGAAATGAAGTCATTGGTGGCGTCGACGACAACCAGCGCGGTCCTGTCCGACGGGTAGGCCATGATCAACCACTCCTCCACAACTAGCTCGTACGGTCATACTAGCATTGCCTGGGTCGGCGATGCGTACTATTTCGACCGACGAGCACGAGGAGGGCCACCATGGGTCAGCGGACCGACACGCGCGACCGCATCATCCGGGCGTCGCTGAAGACCATGCGGGAGAAGGGTTACAGCGCCACCGCGATCAGCGACATCGTCGAGGGCTCCGGCGCGCCCCGCGGTTCGGTCACCTTCCACTTCAAGGGCGGCAAGGACGAGATCGCCGCGGAGGTCATCACCCTGCGCACGGCACAGGTGCTCGAAGCAGTCGAACAGGCCGTGGCCGAGAGCACCTCCGCGGCGCAGCTGCTGGAAACGAGCATCGACCGGATCGGCGCCGAGTTCGCCGAGTCCGGCTTCCTGACCGGCTGCCCGGTCGTGCCGATCGCCATCGAGCGCGCCGCGCAGTCACCGCCGCTGCGGCAGACCGGCGCCGGATTCTTCCGCGCCTGGCGCGAAAGCCTCGCGCGCGGCCTCACCACCCACGGCCTGCCCGCCGAGCGCGCCGACCGGATCGCCACGCTGGCGATCACCGCCGCGGAAGGCGCGCTCGCGATCAGCCGGGTCGAACGGAACCTGGACGCGTTCACCGCCGTCCGCGACGAGTTGCGGGCGCTGGTCGCCGGAGACGGCACGGCCGCTCAGCCCGAACCACCGGCGGCCGGTGGCACTACGAGGCGATCAGTTCCGCGAAACGCTCCGGACTGACGTTCCCGCCGCTGATGATCACCCCGACCCGTCCGGACACCGGCGCCTGCCCGCCGAGCACCGCGGCCAGACCGGTCGCCCCGCTGGGTTCGAGGACGAGTTTGAGGCGCTCGAAGGCGAACCGCATCGCGTCACGGACCGCGTCGTCGGTGACCAATGCGATGTCGTCGACCAGGTTCCGGTTGATCGAGAAGGTCAGCTCGCCCGGGGTCGAGGCGGCCTGACCGTCGGCAATGGTCCGCGGCACGGGAATCGAAACGCGCTCGCCCGCCTCGAGCGAACGTTTGGTGTCATCGCCCTCCGCCGGTTCGACGCCGACGACGCGGACACCGGGTTGCACAGCCTTCGCCGCGGTGGAACTGCCCGCGATGAGACCACCACCACCGACCGGAACGACCAGAGTGTCCACCGGGCCGGAATCTTCGAGCAGTTCCAGCGCCGCGGTGCCCTGTCCGGCGATCACGTGCGGGTGCTCGTACGGCGGGATCAGCGCCAGTCCCCGTTCGGCCGCCAGCGCCTCGCCGAGCGCGACCCGGTCGCCGGTGTAGCGATCGTAGGTGACGACCTCGGCGCCGTACCCCCGCGTGGCATCCACTTTGGACTTCGGGGTGTCTTCGGGGACCAGGATCACCGCACTGCTCCCGAGTTCCCGCGCGGCGAGCGCAACGGCCTGGGCGTGGTTGCCCGAGGAGTACGCGGCG
Organism: Amycolatopsis ultiminotia; assembly: GCF_039536925.1. Classification (NCBI taxonomy): domain Bacteria; kingdom Bacillati; phylum Actinomycetota; class Actinomycetes; order Pseudonocardiales; family Pseudonocardiaceae; genus Amycolatopsis; species Amycolatopsis ultiminotia. The sequence continues at coordinate 64,552 of NZ_BAAAZN010000006.1, forward strand.
ATGCCCCTGGCCAGCTGCTCCGGAGAAAGCCGGGAGGCCGCGTTGTAGGCACCACGGAACTTGAAGGCCCCGATGCGCTGGAGGTTCTCGCATTTCAGCAGGACTTCGGCACCGACGAGGTCGTCGAGGGTACGGGAACGCACGACCGGCGTCCGGTGCGCGACACCGGCCAGGCGGGCGGCAGCGTCGCGGACGTCATCGAGGGTCACAGGCGGGGTCACGGTGCTCCTTGCTCACGGATTTCGGCGAGGTAGTGATAGGCGGAGGCGCGGGAAATGCCGATCCGCGCGGCGACCTGGGGCACCGCCCGCCGTACGGCGAAGACCCCGCGCCGGTGCAGGCTGCGGAACAGGTCGAGGCGTTCGCCGCGGCTGAGCGCGGTCCAGGGCTTGGCGAGCCGCAGCTGGTGTTCGTCGACGATCGCGTCCACCACCGCGTCGACGTCGTCGCCGAACGTCGTGGTCGGTGCTTGCGCGGTCGTCCCGACGTCGGCGAGTTCGCCGACCAGCGTCTGCAGCTGCCCCAGTGCCGTCACGTCGAGGTTCACGCACAGCGCGCCGAACACCGAACCGCCGCCGTCCCGCAGCAGCATCGTCGAGGATTTCACGAGTTTCCCGGAAGCTGTGCGGGTCACGTAGTTCAGCCGGTCCTCGGCGTCGTCACCCTGCGCCAGCAGGCCCATGCCGATTTCGCTCATCGACCCGCCGACACTGCGCTCGGTGACCGCTCCGGCGATCGCCACCACCGAGGCCTCCGGACGGCGGAAGTCGTGCACGACGACTTCGCAGAACGAGCCCAGGGTCGCCGCGATGCCGTCGGCCACCGGGGCAAGCGCGGCAAGGATCGCGTCCGGCTCAGACATCGGCGAAGAGCGCGGCGCGGCACGGGTGCTCGGTGGTCACCAGACAGACTGTACAAGCTGTAGACGAAACGTCCAAGTGATGTGTGTCCCGAGCACCGGTGACGTCGGCTCAGCTGCCGGACAGGACCAGCTGCGCGCCCCGCTCCCCGATCATGATGGCGGGTGCGTTGGTGTTGCCGCCGGTGATCGACGGCATGATCGAGGCGTCGCAGACGCGCAGCCCCTCGATCCCGCGGACCTTGAGGTCGGGGCCGACGACCGCCAGCTCGTCGACGCCCATCCGGCAGGTGCCGACACCGTGGTAGACCGAGGTCGCGCGGTTGAGGATCGCGTCCCGCAGCTCCTGTCCGCGCAGCGTGGTGCCCGGATGCAGCTCCTCCTTGATCGACCCCTTGAACGCCTTCGACGCGAAGATCTCGCGCGCCATCTCCGAACCCTCGGCGAGCACCTCGAGATCGGCCGGATCGGCGAGGTACTGGAAGTCGATCAACGGTGCCGCCGCGGGATCGGCCGAACGCAGCCGCAACGTGCCCCGGCTCTTCGGGTAGATCATCGTGCTCAGCACGGTGAGCGCGGGGCGCTTGTCGACCGCGTGCCGGATCGGCGCGTCCTGGTTCGGCGAGACGTAGGCCCACGGCAGCAGGTGCAGCTGCAGGTCGGGTACCGCCTCGGCCTGCGAGGTCCGGAGGAACGCGACCGCTTCGAAGACCGAGTTCGCGAGGAAGGTCGAACCGGGCCGCAGCAGTTCCCTTGCCATACCACGCGCGAAATACGGGGCGGTGCCCTTGTTCCGGCACGAGGACACGCGGAAGGTCAGCGCGTGGAACATGTGGTCGTGCAGGTTGTCGCCGACCGGCAGGTCCGCGAGCACGTCGATGCCGTGCTCCTTCAGGTGCTCGGCGTGCCCGATCCCGGAGAGCATGAGCAGCTGCGCGGACCCGATGAACCCGGCGGAGAGGATGACCTCCTTGCCCGCCCGGACGGTGCGCCGGCTGCCGTCGGCGTCGACGACCCGGACGCCGGCCGCGCGGCCGTTCTCGAAGACCACTTTCTCGGCCAGCACCCGGGATTGCAGCTCGAGCGTCCGGGGCGCGAGATGGTGCAGATAACCGCGGGAAGCGCTGTACCGCAGGCCTTCGGCGGCGTTCTGCTGCATCCGGCTGACGCCCTCCTGGGATTCGGCGTTGTAGTCGCCGAGGATCTCGCAGCCGAGCGCGTCGGAGGTGGCGTCGAGGAACTGCAGGGTGCCTTCCTGCGGCATCTTGTTGCGGGTGATCCGGATCGGCCCGCCCGCGCCGCGGAATGCGCTTTCGCCGTCCTCGAAGTCTTCCATCCGCTTGTACGCGGCGTTGACGCTTTCCGCGTCCCAGCCGGTATTGCCCTGCGCGGCCCAGGAATCGTAGTTGGCGCGGTTGCCGCGGACGTAGACCATACCGTTGACGGAACTGGACCCGCCGACGACCTTGCCCCGCGGCACCGGCATCCGCCGACCGAGAACATGTTTCTGTTCGACGGAGTAGTAGCCCCAGTCGACGATCTGCTTGACCTGCGGCACCGCATGCATCGGAGCGACCAGGCCCGGCTTCTTCACCAGCAGCTGCTCGTCGCTCTTCCCGGCTTCGAGCACGATTACGCTGGCACCGGCCTCCGCAAGACGCCCGGCGACCGCCGCTCCCGAACTGCCCGACCCGACGACCACGTAGTCGGCCTCAACCCCACGCGCCGCCCTTTTCGCCATGTCCGCTCCTCGCCGGGTCGCCACCAAATACTATAACCTGTTCTAGTTCTGCCCACGGTATAGCGACCGCGCCCGGTCCGCAATGGTGCGGCCGGACCACCGCGGGCAGCTGCGGACAACCCGGCAGATCCGCCACCCGATACCGAGCCGGTATCGAGCCAACCGCATCGGTGTTGGCCTCGGGCCGGTGCCCGGCGCGATGATCGGAAGGGTCACCGGCTGCGCATCGGCACCGCGTCCACACCGGCAGCGGCAGCGGCACCGGCACCGGCATCGAGGGGAGCGGCACGTGCACGAGTTGGACCTGCGGATCGGGAGTTTCCGGTACGACAACACCGAGGCCCTGTTCACCGGGGCGGTGACGGTGGACGGCGTCGGCAGCACGACGATGTCCACCGCGGCAACCCTGCCCGAGGTCTTCGCACGCCTGGTACGCGGCGAGGACGTGGACGTGTCCGAATTCGGGCTGACGTTCTTCCTGCGCGCGCTCGACCAGGGTGCGCCGTTCGTGGCCATCCCGGTCTTTCCGGTCCGGCTGTTCCGGCATTCGGCCGTGTACGTCAACGCCGGCAGCGGGATCACCGGGCCTGCCGATCTCGTGGACCGCACGATCGGCGAGTTCGGCGTCTACGGCCAGGATCCCGGTGTCTGGATCAAGGGCATCCTTGCCGACGAATACGGTTTCCGGCCCGAACGCAACCGGTGGGTGATCGGCGGGCTGGACCACCCCGCGCCGCCGTTCGAGTTCACCAGCCACCCGCACCCCGCCGGCCTGGACATCACCACCGCGCCGGAGGGCGCGCCGTTGTCGGACATGCTCGACAACGGCGAGATCGACGCGCTGTTCACCGCCAACGTCCCCCAGCCGTTCCTGGACGGCTCGCCGAACATCACCCGGCTGTTCCCGGATTACGAACCACTCGAACGCGACTACTACCGCCGGACCGGGAACTTCCCGATCATGCACACCGTCGTGGCGCGCCGGGAACTGCTGGCGGCCAACCCCGGGCTGGCGCGGGCAATTTACACCGCGTTCCACGACGCCAAGGAAGCCGGCGCCGAACGCTACCGGAAATTCCGCCGCCTCTACGAAGCACCGGTCATGCTGCCGTGGGTCAACGCACTGGTCGAAGAAAACGACCGGCTCTTCGGCGAGGACTGGTGGCCCTACGGCGTCTCGGCGAACCGGACAGAGCTGGACACCTTCCTGCGCTACCACCACGAACAGGGCCTGTCGGCCCGCCGCCGGACGGTCGAGGAAATCATCGCCCCCGAGCTGCTCGACACCTGAGCGCCGGATTCGGCTCGCCGCCCGGAACTCCGCACCCGAAGGACCCGGCCTTGCGCGGCCACAGTCGCGGCACGCCCCGAACTGTTCGAGGCAACCCGGGCCCGTTAGCCCAATTCGACACGCGGGAAACGTGGAGACGCTCTGGACGCAGCTGTGCTTCCCGGAGCACAGCCGGGTGTGGCGCACCGTCCTCGGGCAACCACACCTCGGCCACGCCCCGCGTGCCGTCACGCAGGCCGGACGGCACGATGACTTCGGGGAGCACTGGGTTTCACCAAAGAGCCGTTCGGTCCACAAAGGATTCACGGCGGCGAAACGAGGTTACAGGGTCACGACGACCTTGCCCCGGACGTGGCGGCCCGCCTGGAGTTCGACGGCCTCGCGAATCTGCTCGACCGGGTATTGCGCCGCGATCGGCACGACAAGCCGGCCCTCGGCCACCAGCGACGCGATGTGGTCCAGCGTGCCGGGCTCGGCGTCGGTCCCGCCGGTCGCCTGCACGTGCAGGTCCGGATCCTGCGCGGCAATGGTCGAAATCCGCTCCGCCGGGACATCGAGGGCCAGCGCGGCATACGCGGTTTCGGTGCCGTACAGGTCGGTCGCCGCGTCGATGCCGTCCGGGGCCGCGGCGCGGACCCGGTCCACCAGACCCTCGCCGTACCGGATCGGTTCGGCTCCGAGACCGCGCAGGAACTCGAACGACCCCTCCGAGGAGGTGGCCAGCACGCGCGCACCGGCAAGGCGGGCGAGCTGGACCGCGAAGACGCCGACACCGCCCGCCGCTCCGCCGATCAGCACCGTGTCCCCGTCGCCGACCCGCGCTGCAGCGAGCGCCGCTGCAGCCGTCGCCGCGGCGACAGGCAGGGTCGAAGCGGTGACGTCGTCCACGGCGTCCGGGGTGTGCAGCAACTGGTCGGCGGAGAGCGTGACCACCACGTGGTCGGCGACCGCGCGGGACAGCGCACCGCCGAAAACGCGGTCACCCACCGCGAATCCCTCGGCCCCCTCCCCGACCTCGTCGACGACACCGGCGAAGTCGAACCCGAAGCCGGTCGGCAGCGAAATTCCGAACCGAGCGGCGATCTCCTCGTTCGAGATGATGACCCAGTCCATCGGGTTGAGGCCCGCCGCCCTCACCCTGACCCGTACCTGCCCGGGGCCGGCGTGCGGCTCGTCGGCCACGTCCTCGAGGCGCAGAACCTCGGGACCGCCCAGCGTTTCCACCCTGACTGCCCTGCTCATGTGATGTCCCTTCGGAAGTCGACCCGCCGGTGTGCACCACGAGCGACGGGAGCTTGTCCCATCACCGTAGCACGTGACGGGACTTTGCCCCGTGACCTATGCTGTCGCCGTGGCGCGATGGGAACCCAATGCGGGACAGCGGCTGGCGTCGGCGGCGCTGACGCTGTTCGCCGAGCGTGGCTACGACGCGACAACGGTCAACGACATCTCCGAGCGTGCCGGGCTGACGAAGAGCACTTTTTTCCGGCACTGCAACGACAAACGCGAAGTCCTGTTCCTCGGCCAGGACGGCATGACCGCCCGGCTGGCGGAAGCCGTCCACGCGAGCACGCCGGAGACACCACCTGCCGACGTGCTCGCGGCCGTGCTCGACGCGATCGGCACCTTCTTCCCGGAGGAGATCCGCGCCGCCGCGACCATGCGCGCGACAGTCGTCGCCGCACATGCCGAGTTGCGTGAACGTGAGCTGCTCAAGGGCGCGGAACTCTCCAGCGCCATCGAAAACGCGGTGCGGAAGCAGGGCCGGGGCGAGACCGCTGCCCGGTTCCTGTCCGCCCTCGGTCTCCTCGCCCTCGACATCACCTACCACCGCTGGATCGCCGACCCCGACGAACGAAGCTACCGCGACCACGCAGCCGAAACCCTGGACGAGCTCGTCGCACAGGCAAGCGAGCTACCCGGTCCGGCGGACACCACCCGCACGACGAGCGGCCGCTCCCCCGGCTGAGATCCGGTGACCGATCGCCCGGCGATCGCTCGCGAATCGCACCGCTGCCCCGATTGCCATTTCGTTCCCCTTTCCGTCAGGTCGAACGACCGGCTCGGATCACTTTCTTGTCGATCTTGCCCGCAGTGGTCTTGGGAAGCGTATCGACGAAGTGAACGCGTTTGGGCGCCTGGACACTGCCGATGGCTGCCTTGACCGACGCGATCACAGTGTCCTCGCTCAGTTCGTATCCACGGTCGGCCACGACCACGGCAGTGACCATTTCACCCCACTTCCGGTCGGGAACCCCGACGACGGCGCATTCCCGCACTCCGGGCAATGCGGCGATGGTGGCCTCGACCTCGGCGGAGAAAACGTTGAAACCGCCGGTGATGATCAGGTCCTTCGTGCGGTCGACAACATAGAGGAAACCGTCCTCGTCGAAGTAGCCGATGTCGCCGGTGTGATGCCAACGGTGCTCTTGCACCTGTGCGGTGGCGTCGGGCTGGTCGAGGTACTCACCGATCACCAGACGCCCGCGGACAACGATCTCGCCGCGTTCGCCGGGGCCGAGCAGGCTGCCGGTGTCGTCCGGATCGACGATATCGACGGCGCGGCAGGCCGCTACCCGGAGATGAACTTCGAGATCGTCCACGCGGGCATGGCGTTCACCAGGGAAACCGCGCTGGCGCTCGCCCGTTTCCCGAACGTCTACGCCAATCTCGAGGTCACCAGTCTGCTGTTGCTGCATTCGCCGAAGCTGTTCGAGGAGGTCCTCGCCGAATTCATGCTCTGGGGCGGACCGGACAAGACCATTTTCTCCGACGGCACCATGTTCGTGCACACGCAGGCGTTCCTCGAACGGTTCGTGGACTTCCAGTTCTCCGAGGAAACGCTTGCCGGACTTGGCCTCGCGCCGCTGACCCGCGAGGACAAGGCCAAGATTCTCGGGCTGAACTACGCACGCGTCGTCGGGCTGGACGTCGAAGCCGCCAGGACCGCGATCGCCGGAGACCGGTTCGAGCGGGCCGGGGAGAAGGGCAGGCCCGAACCGTACGCCGCTTGGAAACGGGAATTCGAGAACGATCCGGTGGGGCTGCGGCGATGAGCGCGTCCGCCGCGGCCGAGCGGGCCCGCCTGGAGCGCGCCGTCGAGGCCGCCTTCGAACGCGTCGACGACCCGTGCAGCATCGCAGCGAAGGCACCGCTGACGGTCACCGAGCTCGGACTGGTCCGGGACTGGCAGCTCGATGACCACGGTTGCGTGCACATCAGCGTCAGCCCCACCGCGCCGTCGTGCATCCTGATCGGCTCCATTGTCGCCGGGATCGAAAAGCAGGTCGCCGCCGTGGACGGCGTTACCGAGGTCCACGTGGAGATCGACGCCGCCACCGTATGGTCGCCCGCACTGATGACCCCGGCCGCGCGCGGCAAGCTCGAGCGGCGCCGGGCCGGCTCGATCGCGAGCGTGCCCGTCCGGCCCCGGCAATGGGAATCCGGCGGCTGACCGGCCGGCGGCGGCACCTCGATGGGGTCACCCGGCCCGGTTCTCGCACGAGCACGGACCGAACCCGATCCCGCGCTTATACACTGGCCCGGCGCCTCAGCATCCGGCTGAAGCCGAGCACAGGACGAGAGAGCGTGGGGTCAATGCAGGAAAGCTCCGCCGGCTGGTATCCCGATCCCGCCGGTCGCTACCAGCACCGGTATTGGGACGGCGCGCAGTGGACCGGTCACGTCGCCGCCAATGGCCAGGTCGGCGAGGACGACGGGACGCAAGAGCCAAACCCGGCCGCGAACGCTTCGTCGCCGGCTCGGCAGGCCGGGGCGCAGCCGGGCACCGGCGCCGAATCCGGCCGTCCCGGGTTCCGGCAGCCTGCGGTCAATCGCGAGGAGATCGCGGCCATCCTTTCCGAGAGCTCGATCCAACCGCGGCACGGCGACGGGACCGTCTTCGGCGAGCCGGTCGTCATCATCGACCAGACCTCGATGGACAGCCGGTCCGGATATCGATACGAACTGTTTTCCACCACCGGCGTCCAGCTTGCGGAATGCACCGAGAAAATCGATTCCTACCACATCGACGAGGTGTCATGGAGCGAGGCGGTCAACAAGAACAACGCCGAGACCATGGAGTTTCGCGATCACGACGGCCGGGTCCTGGCCAGCGTGACGCACCGCAAGCTCTGGAAGAGCAAGATCACCGTGACCGGTGGCAACGGCAGTGAAATCGGCCGCATCACCCAGGCCAACGTGCTGGGCCGGGTGAGCTTCGAGCTCACCGGCCAAGGGACGAAGGCCGGGAAGCTCCGCTCGACGGGCACCCGGCTGAAGCAGTTCGACATCACCGACCACACCGGAAACGACGTCGGCCGGTTCGTCAAACTGGGCAATTACTCGCACTGGCATCCGTTGCACAGTTCCAAGGCCATCGGCCGGTACGTGCTCGAGTTGTCCGCTCGCCTGCCGCAGCCACTGGCCACGCTGGTCATCGTGGCGCCGGTGGCGATCGATCTCGCGTTCAATGTGGACCAGGCCGGATACCGGTCGGCAAGCCGATGAAGGCGCCCGCGAACTACGCAGAGGCGCGGGCGCTCTGGGCGGCCTGTCGCCCGGTGCTGCGTGGCCGTGGCCCGACCGGTCAGGCCACGGCAGTCAGCCGTTCCGGCGACGACGTTCGATTTCCTCGGTGAGGCCCGCGGCGAGTTCCTCCGCGGTGCCGGTCAGTCCGGTGTAGCGGGGGTGCCGATCGCGGAGGTATTCGGCGAGCACCTCGGGCGTATCGCGGTCCGGGTCGACCGTGATGTAGAGCGGCCGGATTTCGTCGGCGTCCCGTCCCAGCAGGTCCAGTGCCCGGCTGTTTCGGCTCAGCACCGCGGGACAGAGGGGGCCCCGGTAGCGCTCGGGAGTGACGCGCTCGCCGAGATGGTCGGTAAGTTCGAAATGGCCGCCGACGCGGGCGTGTGGGATTGGCATGCGAGAGATCTCCGTGTTCATGACCAGCGCAGGGCAAGTGTCGTCTCGGCGTCGAGTGCAGTACCGAGGTGGAGCGTGTCCCCGTCCGCGACGACACGCGCCGCCGAGGAGTGCTCCGGACCGTCGCTGCCGGCGACCGCAACTCCGTCGACGCTGAGCGTCCAGGGCCGAGACGGTGCATTGGCGACAGTCAGCGAAACGTCGGACGGTTTGCCGTCGCGGGGGCGCGCGGTGAGCAGCAACGTGTGGCTGTCGCGGTGGTAGTAGGCGCGGCGCAGGTCGAACACGCCCTCCTGCGAGACCACGTGCGGTTCGGCGAAATGCTCGGCGGTCCACGGCCGGTTGTAGAGAGCCCAGAGGCCGTCCGGGATGTTGAGCCGGGAGTAGCCCAGCATGATGTTGCCGGTCATGGTGTCCACGCCGGTCCGGTTGCCCTCGCCGTCCCACGCCCGGTCGTTGCGAGGGTAGTACAGTCCGCCCTTTTCCCAGGTGGGGTTCATGAAACGGTCGGCGTGGGCGAGCAGCCCCCGGCAGCCGTTCGTCACCGAGCTCGGACAAGGCGGCCGCGACGAAACCGAACGTCGGATCCGTCGACAGATCGGTGGTGTCCTGGGGCAGGTCCGCGGGCTCGCCTGCGTCCAGGGCGGCCCGGACCTTCGGGACGACCGACGGCGAGTAGTGCGAGACAGTGCCGTCCGGGCCGGTTTTCAACGTACCCCGCAGCTGCCGGGGGAAGGCTTCCCGGTTCCAGGTGTTCATCACCGACGCCACCCAAGCGTCGCTCGCGATGCCGACCGGCGGGGCCAGCCGGTTCTGCTTCACCATCAGGAACGGCTGGAAGGAGCCGTTGTCGGCATACATCCCCCGCCGCTGCCAGGCCGCCGCGTAGGCACCGGTCGCCTCCTCGGCGCGGGCCGTACCGGTGCGGAGGTCCTCGAACCGGAACCCCACCATCGGGAACTGGTTGCAGACGATGAAGATGCAGTTGGGTTCACAGGCCACGCCCAGCCACCCGTTCTCCACCATCTGCCAGTAAATGACCTCGCCGAGGCTCGACCGCTGATAGACATGGCTTTCCGGCGCCAGCCCCTGGAAAACCGGATCCATGTACAGGTGGCCGCTGTACATGATGTTTTCCTTGACCACCGGATCGGTCCACGGTTTGCGCAGCTCCTCGATCTCCGGGTCCAGCACGCGGGCGCCACCGCTGGTTTCCTTCCAATAACCCCAGACGTCGCGGCGCAGCATCTTCTCGACCGTTTTCTCGAAGGTCGGCTTGACCGCCGAGGGCGCAGCGGGCAACCAGTGATAATGCGCAAGACCCAGGGTGTAGGCCATATATGCGAGCTGGTAGCGATAGGCGTCGAACAGCTCCTGCCCGGGATCGACGCCGCCCATCTTCGACCAGTCCCCCGGTAACTGGTTCACAAGATTCTCCACATGACGCAGGTGGCCGATCTGGAGATCGTCGAGGGCCGGGACCCGGTCCAGGTCGATGCCCAGCCCCGGATCACGCGCAGCAAGCTCGGACGTCATCGCGTTCTTCTTCCCTCAGTGATCGAATGCGGCTCGGGGCAGCGAACGTTCGGCGCCGGCTCTTCCTGGGCGCGCTCGACCGTTTCGGCAAGATCGACGTCGCGGTGGCGAACGCCGGTGTCGAGATCATCGACGCGCCGATACCGGCGGCGACCGAGGAACAGTTCGACCGGCTGTTCGGCATCAACACCAAGGGCACGTTCTTCACCTTGCTGGAAGCCGCCGAGCACGTCGCCGACAACGGCCGGATCATCCACGTCGGCTCGAGCTCGACCTGCGGGCCGTACCCGGGCGTCGGCCTGTACGGTTCGAGCAAGATGGCGTGCCGGTATGCGGTGCAGGTGCTCGCACTCGAGGTCGGTGCGCACGGCATCACGGTCAACACCATTCTGCCGACGGTGATCGAGGGCGCAGGCGTGTTCACCGATATCGCCGACGACGATCCGCTCAAGGTGAGCAACCAGGCCCGCCCGCTCGGCGGCCGGATGGACAAGCCCGAGGACGTGGCCGACGCCGCGGAGTACTTCGCGAACGATCTGTCGTCCTGGGTGAGCGGCCAGCACCTGCTGATCAGCGGTGACGATCCGCCGCCGGGGCGGTCGGAGTACCGGCATGGCGCTCCGACCGCCCCGTCCCGGCAGTACCGGCGGGAGACGGCTACCGCCGCCACTGCCTTTTTCGAAGAAGTCCGGCCGGACTGCGAAAAACCCGGCGTAGGCAGGTCCGCGGTGGCCGGTCAGGCACCGGCACCGCCGTCGACCGGGACGATTGCACCGGTGACCATCGAGGCTCGGTCGCTGAGCAGCCATGCGGCGGCCTCCGCGACTTCGCGGGGCTCGGCCATCCGGCCCATCGGGGTGGCGGCGTTGTTCGCCTCGATCACGCCCGGGGTGAGCTTGTCCCACTCCAGCATCATCTCCGTGGCGGTCCCGCCCGGGGTGATGCCGTTCACCCGGATCCCGTCCGGCGCCCAGCTGACCGCGGCCGACTCGGTGATGCTGTTCAACGCCCGCTTCATGGCACCGTAGGCGGGAAGGAACGGATTGGCTCGCCGGCTGCCGATGCTGGAGGTGTTCACGATCGCCCCGCCACCACCGGCAAGCATCAGCGCCGCCTCGGCGTTCATCGCAGTCCACTGCGCGCGGAAGTTCACCGCGAACTGGTCCTCGAGGTCGGTGGCACTGGTGGCGTCGAGCGGGCCGGGCTGTTGCCCGGTGGCGCCGTTGTTGAAGGCGCCGTCGAGCCGCCCGTGCAGTTCGCCTGCTTTCGCCACCGCCGCCCGGATACCGGCCGAGTCGGCGAGGTCCACGGTGACCGCGTCGGCGGTACCGCCATCGGCACGGATGTCGGCAACTATGCGGTCGAGGGCGTCCGTGGTACGGGCAGCAAGTACGACGGCGGCTCCTTCGTCGGTGAAGAGCCGGGCAGCGGCCGCGCCGATCCCGCGGCTTGCGCCGGTGATGAAGATGACCTTGCCGGCCAGTAGCCCGACCGGGGTGCTGGTGTTCTGGTTCGTCATGACACCAGCCTCCGGCCGGCCGCCGCCCGGATTCAGGCACAGTCAGTACCAGGATCCCTCGCGGTGGCACGCGCATACTGGCGACCATGGACAAGCAGGATCTGGGTACCTTCCTCCGCAGCCGGCGCGAACGGCTGCACCCCGAGGACGTCGGCCTGCCCTCCGGCTCCCGGCGACGCACCCCAGGACTGCGCCGTGAAGAGGTCGCCGTCCTCGCGCACATCTCCACCGAGTACTACGTGCGCCTCGAACAGGGCCGCGCACCCCGCCCGTCCGCGGACGTGCTGGCCGGGATCGCCGGGGCGCTCCGGCTCACCAACGCCGAATCCGACCATCTGCACCTCCTCGCCGGCACCGCACCGAACCGCCGCGGCGTGCACTCGCGAGACGTCCGCCCGAGCATCCTCGCGCTGTTGGACCGGATCCCGGACACCGCCGGGTTGGTGATGTCCGCGGCGTTCGAGGTGCTCGCCTGGAACGACCTCGCCGCAGCACTCATGGAGAACTTCGCCGACCGCACCCCGGATGACCGCAATCTCGCCCGCCGTGCGTTCCAGCCCGCTGCCACCGGCAAGCCCCTGTACGGGGTCTCCGACGCCGCCGAGTTCCGGCAACAAGCCGTCATCGAACTGCGCTCCGCGCTCGCCCGTTACCCCGACGACCCCGCCATCACCGGACTCGTCGACGACCTGTGCACCACCAGCGGCGAATTCGCCCGGCTCTGGGAACGCCACGACGTACAACCGGCACCCATGCTCACCAAGACCTTCCAGCACGCGATCGTCGGCGACATCACCCTCGACTGCGACACCCTCCACCTCGCCGAACACGACCAGTACCTCGTGCTCTACACCGCACCACCCGGCAGCACCGCCGCGGAGAACCTCGCCTTCCTCGGCGCACTCGGCACCGACGCGACCACCACCCGCTGAACGCCGCCCGTCGGGGCGAACCTACGCGCGTGCGGGAAAAGCCGCGGAAACCCGGTCCGGCCCGGCGGTCGGTTCGCCCCCGAACGCCACCCGGGCCAGGTCGCCGACGAACGCCGCGCGGTCGTCCGGCGGCAGGACGTCGAGCAGCCGTTGCTGCACCGCCGCCACCCGGGGATGGATCTCCGCCAGCCACTGCACGGCATTGCCGGTGAGCCGCAGGATCCGCCCGCGCCCGTCCCCGGGGTCGCGCTCCCGGTCGAGCCTGCCCTTGCCGGCCAGCCTGCGCACGACGTCCGCGGTGGTGGACTTGTCCAACGCGGCCAGCTCCCCGAGCCGCCGCTGGTTGATCCCCGGATGCGCGGCGACCACGTGCAGCACCGCGTACTGCGGGCCGGTGAGCCGGTCTGCCAGCTCCTCGGCCCAGAACGCGGTGTGCACCTGCTGCGCGCACCGGATCAGGTGACCCGGAGCAGTCAACGCGAGCACCGGGATCCGGTCCTCCCGGTGGGTGAAGGGCCGGCATTCGGCCAGCCGTGCGACGGCGGCGAGTTCGGCCGCGAACGCCTCCCGCCGTGCCGCGGGCACCGGGGCGAGCAGTGCGTCCTGGACCGCACTGACCTGCGGGGTGATCGTCGGCAGCGCGAGCGCGGCAGCCGAGGTGAGCGAGAGCAGGTAACGGCGGCTGTCCGCGGGGTCCCGTGCCCGCGCGATCCACGCCTTGCGCATCAACCGGGCCACCACGTCCGCCGTGGAGGACTTGTCCAACGACGTCAGCTCCGCCACCACCTGCTGTTCGGCGTCCGGAACCTTCCCGAGCACGGCCAGTACCGCGTATTGCGGCCCGGTCAGCTCCCCGGAGACCAGTTCTCCCCACAGCCTGCCGTGCACCCGCTGGCTGCGGCGGATCAGATCGCCGGGGACCGACGCCAGGGGCGCCGGGCCGGCCGCACAGCCCGGGGACCGGCCGGTGGTGTGCGCCCTCACCGAAGTGCTCCCTCCCACGGACGACCACGACCATCGTAACCGGGCACCGCCCCGCAACCCGTGGTCACGAAGCGGCAGGTCACCGGGTCCGTTCCAGCCGTACCAGCGGGATCACCCGGCCCGCCTGCTCCCGGTAGCCGTCGACGGCCGGGATCTCGGCGATGACGCGCTGCCACACCGCTTCCCTTGCCGCGCCCGCGATCTCCTGCGCCACGACCTCGAAGGTCTCCGCCCCCACCTCGACGGTGACCCGGGGATGGGCCATCAGATTGTGGTACCAGGCCGGATTCGCGGCAGCACCCTGGTTGGACGCGACGACCACCATGCTCCCGTCCGCCTGCGGGAAGTAGGTCATGGGCGTGACCCGCTCGCGCCCCGTTTTCGCCCCGAGGTGGTGCACGAGGACGACCCGCGCCCCCGCGAAGGGACCGCCGACGCGACCCTCGTTGGCCCGGAAATCGGCGATGACCTGTTCGTTCAGGTTCACCACCTTCGCCAGGTCGCCGTGCTTCTCGACATCACGCAACTCCATGACCGTCCTCCTGATCGTAGGTATACGGAATACCCTGGTACAGCGGATATTTGTCCTGGGATATTCCCGTACCGTGGAGGATCCTTGCTCGCCCGAGTGAACTACCGTAGTTATACAGAGCAACTTGCCCGTACAGGGCGGGACACGTCCGCCGTTCAGGCCGGGCCGGCGATCTTGTCGCGGAGCACCTCGGCTCGCTTCCGGACCACGGCGGCGGTCTCGTCCGGGTCCACCCGCACGTCGATGACCGTGGGCAGCTGTGCTGCCGTGGCCTCTTCGACCGCCGCGCGCAGGTCGTCGACGGACTTCACGGTCCGGGCCACCGCCCCGAGACCGGCGGCCACGCTGCCGACGTCGATGCTCTGGCCGAACAGGTTCCACGGCTTGGATTCGCCGAAGACGATGACCTCGCCCGCGTGGACCATGCCGTGGCCGCCGTTGTTGAGCACCACCCAGATCACCGGGATGTCGTTGTCCACCGCGGTGTGGATCTCCGCGCCGGTCATCGCAAACGCGCCGTCTCCCAGCAATGCCACGACCGGGCGGTCCGGGCGGGCGAGCTTCGCGCCGATCGAAGCAGGCCCCGCGTATCCCATCGACCCCAGCCCCAGTCCGACGAAGTACGTGCCGGTCTCCCGTACCCGGTGGCATTCGCTCGCCAGGCCCATGCAGTTGCCGATGTCGACGAACAGCAGAGTGTCCGGCGACAGTGCTTCGCACACTGTCTCGACCGCGGCGCGGGGTGACAGCAGGCCCTCCATGCGGTCGGCATCGCCGCGCACCGCAACGGGCAATGGCTCGTAATCCCGAGGCGGCGCCACGTCGCCACCGATCGACGCCAGGCTCTCGAGCGCCGCGCGGGCATCCGCGGTCACCGCGATGTCGGTCCGGTAGGCGCGGCCGAGGACGGTCGCGTCGATGTCGATCTGCACCACGGTGCGGCCGGCTCCGAGCGCCGGGGCGTAGCCGCCCGTCTGGAACTCACCCAGGCTGCTGCCCACCACGACGAGCACGTCGACGTTCGCACCGAGCAGATACGACTCGGCGGGGGCGTCGCCGCCGAAGCCGAAGACACCCAGCGAAAGCGGGTGGTCTTCGGGGAAAACACCCTTGCCTTTGGGGGTGGTGGCCACCGGAACCCGGAACTGCTCCGCCACCGCACGCAAGGCAGCACAGGCGTCCGCGACGTATACGCCGTGGCCGGCGAGAATCGCCGGGCGCCGGGCCGTGGCGAGGATGCGTGCGACGGTGCTCATCGCGGCCTGGTCCACCGTCGGCGGCACAGCCGCACCGTCCACACGCGACACCACCGGACAGGACGCGATCGCGACGTTGTTCGGCACGCTCAGGTGCACCGGGCCGGGCCGTCCGGCAAGCGCTTCCCGCACCAGATCCCGCGTCGTCGGACCAGCCTCATCGGGAGTCATGACCAGCTCGGAGCGCTTCGTGAGGTGCCGGTACAGGCCCACGACGTCCAGCGGTCCGCCGGGACTGCTGTCCTGGAACGCGCCGCGGCCGAACTGGCCGACCGCGACCTGGCCGGTGAGCACCAGGACCGGTGCGCAGTCGTGCCATGCGGCCGCGACCCCCGTCACGGCATTGGTGGCGCCCGGTCCCGAGGTCACCGCACACACCCCGAGCCGGTGGCCTGCCTGGGCGTAGCCCATCGCCATGAACGCCGCGCCGGTCTCGTGTTTGGCGAGGACCACGCGCAGGCCTGCCGATTCCGCCGCGAACAGCAGCGGTGTCACCGCCCCGCCCGGAATCGTGAAAACGTGCTCGGCGCGCACTTCTCCGAGCGCCCGGACGATCGCGTCGGCTGCCGTCTCGGTCGGTGTTACTGCCATTGGCGACATGGTCTTCTCTCTGCGGCTGTCGTAGCGCTTCACTGGTCGCCGGAGCCGATGATCCCCTTGTCGATGAAGACCTCCCGTGCGACGCGGGTGGCGGCCACGGCTCTCGGGAACCCGACATACGCGGCCGTGTGCAGGATCGCCTCGACGATTTCGTCCGGCGAGAGCCCGGTGTTGAGCGCCAGGCCCAAGTGCACGCGCAGTTCCTCGGTTTCCCCGAGGCTGATCAGACAGGACAGGGTCACCAGATGGCGGCGCTGCGGGTCGAGGCCGGGGCGGGAGTAGAGC
The DNA here is from genome assembly GCF_039536925.1 of Amycolatopsis ultiminotia. Lineage (NCBI taxonomy): Bacteria > Bacillati > Actinomycetota > Actinomycetes > Pseudonocardiales > Pseudonocardiaceae > Amycolatopsis > Amycolatopsis ultiminotia. The sequence continues at coordinate 81,010 of NZ_BAAAZN010000006.1, forward strand.
TCGCCGAAGACGAACTCCACGACCAAGCGCGCGAGGTCGGGCGTGACCTCGTCCGCTTGCGCCATGGCACGCGACAGCGCGGGATCCCCGCCGGTCAGCCGGCGCATCGCCGCCTCGCCGCGAATGAAGCGCTCCGATCCCGCGGACGAGTCCGCCATCCCGCCACCTCTCCGCCGCCCCGGTAAGCAAGGCGAGACGATACCGGCCACCGACCGCCACTGGTATCCGCGTGGTAACAACAGGTAACCTTGGTGCCCGTTGATCCTTTTCGCCGCGAACGGCTCGTGACGACCTGGTCCGCCGCGGCCGTTGCGACGGCGTTCTTGCCAGTATTCCGACGAAGAAGGCCGCGCGGGATCGGACTGCGGACCGACCAGACCGCTGTCCGTCGGTGCTGCCGTGGGGGTCAGCCGCGATTGGCCAGGGTGTCCAGCCAGCCGCCCAGCAGGCTGCGCACCGCGGCCGGGCGGTCGAGGTGCGCGCCGAAGACCGATTCCGGTGTCCTGCTCACCGGATCGGCCTTGCGCAGTTCCGCGGCGTCCTCCCGGTGGTGGGCCCGGATGCCGGGCAGCACGTGGTCGCGAAAGGCCGTCCAGCCGGGTTCGTCCTGGTGCACCGCGATCGCGGTGAAGACGTTTCGGCCGGCCGGATCGAGGGACGCCAGCAGCTCGTCGTCACGGACGAGCACTTCCCGCTCCGGCACGGTGCGCCGACCGCTCGGTTTGACCTGCGGCGCCAGCAATGCCGCGCTCAGCACCTGCGGACCGCGCTCGGCCGCCAGGTGCCGGGCGAGCATGCCGCCGGCGCCATCCGCGCCGTACGGCGAAAACCGGCTCCAGCCGCAGCAGCCGGTGGTCGACGGTGTGGCCGGGCAAGAGCAGGACCGGGGTCCGGGAGCCGTGCTCGATGTGGTGGAGGGAATGGTCAGCCATGGTCTCCGGTCCGACGGTGGGGACGGTCCTTTCGGTGGCCGGGTGCTAATTGCTCGCGCGCCGGGCCGGAAAGCCGTGCCGCTGGGCGAACCCGATGACCGCCAGGACCGGCAGCATGAGGACCAGCACGCTCCACGGGAACGAACCGCTGCCGGTCAGATCGAGCAGAACCCCGCCGACGACACCGCCGGCCGCCATGGCCACGTTCCACAGCGTCACGAGCATCGCCTGCGCCGCGTCGGCGGACTCGCCACCCGCGTCGCCGGCCGCGGTCTGCAGCAGCGTGGGCACCCCACCCCAGCCGAGGCCCCAAAGCGCAGCGGCGACGTAGACCAGCGGCGCGTCGTGGGCGACGGTGGCCAGCAGTACCGCGGCCACGGCAACCAGCAGTGCGCTGACGACGGTGAGCACGCGCAGCCGCCGGTGGATCTGCGCACCGACGACCCCGATGCTCGCGATCGAGGCGATACCGAAGGTGAGCAGCACCAGATCGGTGTCCCTGCCCATGCCCAGCCCGGTGAGGAAAGTGGCGATGTAGGCGTAGAGGATGGTGTGCGCCAGCACGAAAACCAGGGTGACGAACAGTACCGGGAACACGCCCGGGATACGCAGGGTGGGCAGCAGCTTCGGCCGCTCACCACTCGCCTGTCCCGGATAATCCGGTACGGCGGCGGCGAGCCACCCCAGCAGCACCGCGGTCAGCGCCGTCATCGCAAAGAACGCTGTGCGCCAGCCGGTGGCCTGGCCGAGGAACGTGCCGGCAGGCACGCCGAGGCACAGTGCGACGGGAATGCCTGCCATGGCGATCGCGATTGCCTTGCCCTGCAAGTGGGTTGCGACCATCCGTCGCGCGTACCCGGCCAGCAGCGCCCAAGCCAGACCGGCGGCGACACCTGCGACGAAACGCGCGACCATCGTCAGCGCGTACGCCGACGACACCGCCGTGACGGTGTTGGCCACCGCGAAACCGGCCATGGCGGTCAGCAACAACGGCTTCCGCCGCCGGCCCGCGGTGGCTGCGGACAGCGGAATCGCAGTCAGTACGGTGCCGAGCGCGTAACTGGTGACGGTCTGCCCGGTGGCGGACTCGCTTACCCCGAGCGAGCCGCTTATCGCCGGGAGCAGGCCGGCCGGCAGCGTTTCGGTCAGGCTGGTGATGAACACGGCGGTGGCGAGTGCCAGCAGCGCGGACAGCGGAAACCGTTGTTCGCCCGTGCTCTCCTGCACCGCTGTTGCCACGGCGGGTTCCGGTGTGGTGCTCATGTTCTGGTTCTCCTGGGTCCGTGGGTGGCGGGACCACGAGTGGTGGCCGCTTCTTCTCCCCTGGTGGGACAACTGTGCGGACCGGGCTTCGGAATTGCTTACGATCGGCTGAGGACGACTCGACGACGGCACACAGGAGCGATGCATGCGGTTCGGGGTGCTCGGCCCGCTGGCGGTGTGGGACAAGCAGGGAGCACCGGTCACCGTGCCCGAACTCAAGGTGCGGGCACTGCTCGCGGCGTTGCTGGCGAACGACGGCGGGCCGGTCACTGCGGACCGGCTCATCCACGACCTCTGGGGCGACGCGCTGCCGGGCAAACCGGCGGGTGCACTGCAGGCGAAGGTGTCCCAGCTGCGCCGGATCGTCGGCAGGGACCGGCTGGAGCGCCGGCCCGCGGGATACCGGCTGCGGATCGAGCACCCCGAAGACCTCGACACCGGGCAGTTCCGCAGCCTCGTCACCCGGGCCCGCGAGACACCGGATCCGCGGGCACGGGCGGCGCTGCTCACCGAAGCACTGGACTTGTGGCGGGGAGCGGCATACGCGGATTTCGCGGACGAGGAGTTCACGCAGCCTGCCGCACACCGGCTCACCGAGCAACGGCTCGCTGCCGTAGAGGAACGGGCGAAGGCCCGGCTCGAGGCCGGAGACCACCCGCTCGCCGCCGAGGAGCTGGCCGCCGTCGTGGGAGAGCATCCGCTGCGGGAGAGCTTGCGGGCAGTGCAGATGCGCGCTCTGTACCTGAGCGGCAGGCAGGGCGACGCGCTCACCTCGTACGCGGATCTCCGCGCTCGGCTCGCCGAGGAGCTGGGCGCCGATCCGAGCCGGGACCTGCGCACCCTGCACGAATCGATGCTCCGCCAGGACCCACGGCTCGCCGCCGGACAAGTACCGCACGGCAATCTGCCCCACGCACTCACGGCGCTGATCGGCCGGGAGCACGCACTCACCCAGCTGACCGGATTGCTGGGCACGACGAAGCTGGTCACCCTCACCGGTCCCGGCGGTGTCGGCAAATCGCGGCTGGCCGTGGCGGCCGCTGCCGAAACCACGCCGGCGCAGTTCCCGGACGGCGTCCGGCTCGTCGAGCTCGCCGGGGTGCGGGACGGCACGGCGGACGACCTCGCCGAAGTCGCCGCCGCCGCGTTCGGCATCCGGGACGATTCCGCCGCGATACCGCCGTGCGCCGGCGCCGCACCGGCGCAGCGCCTGGCGGCCGCCCTGCGCGACCGGCGTGCGCTGCTCGTGCTGGACAACTGCGAGCACGTCGTCGATGCCGCGGCGGAGCTCACCGAGCTTCTCCTGCGCACCGGGCACGGCCTGGGCATCCTGGCCACCAGCCAGGAACCTCTCGGGCTGCCGGGCGAGGGCGTATTCGCGGTGGAACCGTTGGCGACCGCCGAAGCGGTGAAGTTGTTCATCGACCGTGCCGCCGCGTCGGCGCCCGGCTTCCCGCGGCATCCGGACCCCGCCGAACTCGCGGCCGTCACGGAGATCTGCGACCGGCTCGACGGCATCCCGCTCGCGCTGGAGCTCGCGGCCACCCGGGTGCGCGGCATCGGGGTCCGCGAGCTCGCGGCCCGTCTCGATGCCCGGTTTTCCCTGCTGACCAAGGGCAGGCGCGGTGCGCCCGGCAGGCAGCAGACCCTGCGGGCGGTGATCGACTGGAGCTGGGGGCTGCTGAGCGCACCGGAGCGCACCGTGCTGTGCCGGCTCGCCGTCCACCGTGACGGCTGCGACCTGGCCGCCGCCGAAGCGGTGTGCGCGGGGGACGGTGTCGCCCCGGAGCAGGTGCCCGACCTGGTGACCCGGCTCGTGGACCGTTCCCTCGTCGTCGTCGCGGACGGACCGGCCGGAATTCGCTACCGGCTGCTGGAATCGGTCGCGGCCTACGCCGCGGAACGGTTGCACGAGATGACGGATGCCGACGCCGTGCGCGAGCGCCAGCTGCAGCATTACCTCGCGGTCGCCGAAGACGCCGAACCCGGTCTGCGCGGCGCCGGGCAACGGATTTGGCTCGCCCGCCTGGATGCCGAGGCCGGGAACCTGCGCGTCGCACTCGACGAGGCGCTTCGCCCCACCCGAGCGGGGACGGCCGACGAGGCCGTCCGGCTGGCCACCGCACTCTCCTGGTGGTGGCTGCTTCGGGGCCGCCTCACCGAGGGCGCTCGTGTCCTGTCCACCGTTCTCGGTACCGTTTCTCCGGAAGCGGCTCCGGAACTCGCTGTCCTGCATCACGCGTTCGCCCTGTTGACCGGAGATCGGGCCGCGACACCGGCGGACGCGGACGCCATCGGTGATCCGGTGCGGCGCGGCCGGGCACTGTGGCTGCGCGCCTACAGTTTGTTCAGCGTCGGCCACGCCGTCGCCAGCGAAGAGACGAACGCCCTCGCCCTCGACCTGTTCACCGCCGAGGACGATCAGTGGGGCGTCGCGGCGGCGCTCGGGCTGCGGGCGATGCTCGCACTGGCCCGCGGGGATCTCGCCGGACTCGGCCGGGACGGCCTGCGCAGCGCGGAGATCTTTCGCGGCCTCGGCGACCGCTGGGGCGAGATGCAGACGATCCCGCCGCTCGCCGCGCTCGCCGAAATCAAGGGCGAGTACCGGGAAGCGGCGGTGCGCCAGCACGACGGACTCGCCATCGCCCGCGAGCTCGGCCTGCAGGCGGAAGTGGCCGCCCGCCTTTCCGGGCTCGGCAGGCTCGCGCTGCTCGAACGCGACTGGGAACGAGCCCGTGACCTGCATCGCCAGGCGCACCGCATCGCCACCGAACACGGCTACGCCTACGGCCGGATCCACGCGGAAATGGGCCTTGCGCTGGGCGCACGCCGCGCAGGTGACCTCGACACCGCCGAAAGCCACCTGCGCCACATCCGTGCCGGCTACGCGGGTCTGTCCTCCCTGGCAGGCGACCACCTGCTCTTCGCGGAACTCGGTTTCGTCGCCGAACTCCGTGGGGATGCGGAACAGGCAGCGACATACCACCTGCGCGGCCTGGACATCGCCCGATCGCTCGACGAACCACGCGCTCTGGCGCTCTCTCTCGAAGGCCTGGCCGGAGCGGCGACCCAGCACGGACAAGCGGCACTGCTGCTGGGCGCCGCCGATTCGGCACGGCGCGGGGTGCACGCGCCCCTTCCCCCCGCCGAGCGCGGCGACGTGGACCGCATCACCGAGTCCGCACGATCTGCTCTCGGTGAGCCCGCCTTTGCCCAGGCCTTCGAACAAGGCGCACGACTGTCTGTCGAGGAAGCCATGTCGGCGTTCCGTACGGCGCCGGAAGACCGCTGCTCGGCGCTGCCCGGCTGATCCGGCAAGACGTAGACCAGTCCTCGTCCGCGAAGTTGCGGCAGGCGAGCGCGTGACGACGTTCGGCAACTCGAACCGGGTGCCGGACTACGGTTCGCCCCTTACCGGCCATCGCGCATCAGCTCCACGGTGCTGGTGCCCCGTCGGGCACCGAACCCCTCGAACAACGCCGTCGCCGCTTCGTTGGCCTCGTTCACCTCGGCCGACGCCGTCTCGATCCCCGTCCGGTGCAGTACGCCGAGCCGGTGGGCCAGCAGCGCGCGGGCGATCCCGCGACGCTGCCGGGCGGCGCGGACGGCGACCAGCCCGATCCGGGGCAGGCGCGATACCTGGACCATCCTGACCAGACCCGCGTACTCGCCGTCCGCGATCGCCACCGCGTACTCCGCCGGGTCCCCGATGGTGTCGCCGTCCGGCCGGGGCAGTACCTCGGCCGGCATCTCCGCCCAGCCGACGGCGGCTTCGACCTCGGTGCGGACGACGCGGTCCAGCTCCCGCAGCGGGCCGTCTTCGGCAGGCACGATCGTGACGCCCGCCGGTGGGAGAACCGGCGCGGTGCCGCGTGGATCGGTGGGCACGAGGTACTCCCACTCGCGCCGCCGGATCGTCAGACCGGCCTGTCGCCAGCCTGCCAGCAGTTCGTGGTCGGCTTCCTCGACCACGGTGTGGAGCGCTCCGGTCAGCGCAGCCAGCATCGCGTGCGCGAGCCGGTCGAAGACGGAGCGGTGCCAGGCGTCGACGCTGAGGAAAACCCGTCCGTCGGGCCGGGTGGTGGCCTCGCCGCGCCCGGCCACCCGGTCGTCGTCCAGCGCGTGCCACAGTCCCGGGCCGACGCGGATGATCTCCACCGCGGGTTCGCCCGCAGTGAAACGCAGAGTGTTCATGGTGGTCACCTTTCGGGAGTGCCTGATCGAGGCGCTCCCGGCGACCCCTACGTCAGCCGCCCGACCGTGACGACGAGGAGAGCACCCACATCGAAACAGCGTTCATGGGTCTCACCTCCCGGTGCCGAGTCACGGTCCAGGTGAAGCATAGCGGTGCGGCGCGACCGATTTTGCGCCCGCTTTCCCGCGCACGGTGCAGGCCGGGTCAGGAAGGCTTTCCCACGCACGGTACGGCTGCTCAGGAAGGCTTTGCCAGGTCACCGCGGCGACGCGCGCGGTAGGCGGCGGCCTTGACCCGGTTCCCGCACTCGTCCATACCGCACCAGGTGCGGCGGGCGCCCCGGGACCGGTCGACGTAGAGCCGCGTGCAGCTCTCGCGCCCGCACTCCTTGAGCACGGCACGGCGGTCCGCGAACAAGGCGATCGCCGCAGCGGCAACGTCGGCCAGCACCGCCGCGGTGTCGCCGTGAATCCGGGTTCCGGTGTCGGTGAGCGTGATCCGCCTGCCGGGGACGGCGGCGGCCTCGTTCACGACGGCCAGGGCGCGCCGGTCGAAGCTGCGTCCCGCGATCCGGTCGAGGGCCAGCCGGTGCAGCGCTTCCCGCAGTTCGACGGCTCTGGCGAACCCGGCCGGGCCGACGTCGTCCGGTCCGCCGGTCAGCAGCCCGGCCTCGTCGATCCACCGGCGCAGGTCGGCAGCGCAGGTGAGCTGGTCGCGCGGGGTCGTCCGGCGCCACTGCAACGTCCCGGCGAGGTCGAGCGCGACGTTGCCGCTGACGAACACGAAGGTCACATCACCATCTTGACCGGTGACGTCGGAGGACGCAGAATCACCCCCTGAACCGGTGACGAATTCGGGAGAGCCATGCCGCCCCTGCACGACGTCGACACGATCGTCTTCGACATCCTGGGCACCCTGGTGGACGACACCGCCGGACTGCGCACCGCGCTGGCCGAGCTCGCCCCCGGACGGGCCGACGACCTGGTCGCGCTCTGGGGCCGGCGACTTTCCGCCGAGCACCGCCGGATCGTCGACCGCGAGCGGGCCTACGTGCCCGGCTCGGTGCTGGATCGCGAGGCCGCGCAGACGGTCGTCGACGCCGCGGGCCTGTCCGACCCGGCAGCCGTCGACGTACTGGTCCGCGCAGCCCGGCAGCGGCCCGCCTGGCCCGGCTCCCCCGACGCACTGGCCCGGCTCGGCGACGGCCACGAGCTGATCGGCCTGTCCAACGCCGATGCGACGGAACTGTTGCGGATGAACGCATCCGCCGGTCTGCGCTGGCACACCGCGCTGTCCACGCAGGCCGTCGGCAGCTACAAGCCCGACCCTGCCGTGTACCGGCTGGCGATCGACTGTGCGGGCAGGCCGCCGGAGCGGATGCTGATGGTTGCCGCGCACGCCTGGGACCTGCGCGGCGCGCAGGCGGCCGGCCTGCGCACTGCCTACCTCGATCGCCCCGCCGGCGACCCGCCCGCCGCCGGGGATCGGTTCGACCTGCAGCTGAGCACCCTCGCCGAACTGACCGACGCCCTGCATCCCTGAGCCGATCCGGCGCAGGACGGTGCCGGGTACCGCCGAACCGCTGCGTCCGATCGCGCAAGCCGGCTTCGCACCAGGCACGGTGCCCGGTTCCGGTCCGCGGCCTGCACCTCCCCTCGTCCGGAGCGCCTCCACCGGTCGGCTATCGAGCAAATACCTGCCGAAAGCCGCTGACGTAACGAGGACGGTGCACCGGCAGCTCGGGTACGTCCAGCCCCTGCCTGCGGACAACGCATTCGGTACGACGAACGACTGCACGACAACACCGAGGCGACCGGTACCGCACTCGCCAGAGTCGCGCGCCTGTACGAACAGCACGAATCCGATACCCAGTCGCGGCTGCGGCGAATCCAGTAATATCGGGGGATTTCATGGACGACTACTTCGCACTGTCCGGCGACGACGATGATGACCCGAACGACAAACTGCTGGACGGGATCACCGAGACCCTGCGAGACGCCGCAACCGACGCCTTGTCCGCAGTGGACACCATGAAAGGCCTGTACTTCTACGATGACGCCATCCAATGGGGCAGCAACGTCAAACAGGATATCCGGCAATACTTTCTGGATTTCTCCGAAGCGGACATCGATCCGAACACGCCGAACGGACTGCAAAGCATCATCGACGGGCTGCACCACACCTGGGGAAAACTCGACGAGCACTCCGACTGCGCGTCCGATCTGGAACACGCCCGAACCATGCTCGATCCCTGGCGAGGGCCGGCCGCGGACGACGCGAAATTCCACCTCACCTATCTCAAGAACAAGTACCAGGAGGTGAAGTCGCAGATCAGCGTACTGGAAAGCGACGTGGTGGCCGGCCGGGAACTGGTCGGCAAGGCGCGCAACGACCTGATCAACCTGTCCTCGTCGTTCAACGACGCCGCCAAAGAATACAAGCGCGCCAAGGAGGCCGCACAGATCAGCGTCTCCGATGTGCTTTCGGCCGCCTTCGCCGGTGCCGTCACCGGCCTGCTCACCGTTGACCCCGCGCTGGGCGCAGTGGCCGCCGGGGTCACCATCGCGAAGAACGTCGCGGGCTCGCTGGCAGTCTCGGCCACCGAGCACCAGAAGATCGAGGGAAAGCACCCTGCGGAGATCTGGGATGACTACCGGGGTGGTATCGAAGACATCAAGAAAAATGTCGACGACGCCGCCGACGAACTCGTTCACAAAATCGACGAGCTCGAGCTGCCCAAGCTGAAGGACCCGCCCGATGTCAGTCCGGGCAAGACGTTCGACCCGAACAACTTCGGCACACCGGACATGCCGAAGGAAACCGAGAACCGGGTACGCCATTCCGGCAAGGACATTCCGCGGCCCGCCGCAGACGGCGGACAGTCGGACGACGCGCAGGGCGACCGGAAGTTCTGAGCAACCGGGGGGGAGCATGACAGCCGAACGGCCCGGCGCGGCCCGGAAGGCCCGCGGGGAGCCGAATACCGAACAGGAACGCGCGGTGGCCGCACTGTCCGCGTTGTCGCTGGACCAGCAGTCAGCAGACGGTGCGGTCGCGGTTTCGGTGAACACCGACGGCGTCCTCACCCGGCTACGGCTCGGTGCCGAGGTGACCCGGATGAGTCCCGCCGAGATCGCCAATGCGGTGCTGCGCACCTACAACCAGGCCCAGCAGGACGCCGCCCTGCGCACCGCCGAGCTGCTGGCGCCGTTGGGAGTACGTGGGTACGTCATCGATCGATTGCGCTGGCGGGCGGAGTTCACTCCCCAGCCCGCATCGGAGCCGGCACCGACGCGAACGCAGGGGGCGCACCGGATGTCGCGCACTGCGCGCGATGCGCACAACGAGTACCTGAAAGACCGATCGGCGCCCGGATACGACCTCGTGCCACCGATCCCCCCGCCGGAGACAGGTCCGGCCACCGACGACGACTGGTTCGCCGACGGCGGCGTCCGCATCATGCGGACCACCTAGGGGCGTGGCTGGCAAAGGTTTCTGCTGGCGGTTGAGATGCTGCCGGGTGTGTCGCGGTTTCAGTTGCTGTCAGACGATCGGTGGACCTTGATCGAAGACCTGCCGCCGGTCCGCACCGGTAAACAAGGCCGGCCGTTCTCCGATGCCCGATCGATGGTGGAAGGGATCATCTACCGGTATCGATGCGGGATCGCCTGACGGGACGTGCCGGCGGTATTCGGTCCGTGGCAGACGATCTGGACCTGGCACCGGCGGATGGCCGGCGACGGAACCGGGGACACCGTGCTGCAACGCCTGCTCACGGCCACGGACGCGGCAGGGCTGCTCGACTGGTCGGTGTCGGCGGACTCGACGACCGCACGGGCGCATCAGCACGCCACGAACATCACCCGCCCCACAAGGGGGCTGGGTCGAACTACACAGAGCTACGAAACGAGCCGCCTGACCACGCGATCGGCCGCTCCCGCGGCGGGCGGAGCACCAACGTGCACCACCTCGCCGACGGGAACGGCCGACCACTGGTGACTCTGGTCGGTCCCAGTCAGGCCGGGGACGCACCGATGTTCCCGCACGTGATGCGGCATCCGCACGTCGCTCGCTGTGGACGTGGCCGAGCCCGGCCGGAGCGTGTCCGCGACGACAAGGCCTACTCCTCGAACGCGACCCGCGGACATCCGCGCAACCACGGCATCACCGCTGTGCTACCCGAACCTGCCGATCAGGCAGGGCACCGCAGACACCACGGTTCCCGCGGCGGTCGGCCACCCGCCTTCGACCCGGTCGACTACCACCGCCCCAACGCCGTCGAACACCGCCTCACCCTGCTCAAGCAATGACAAGGCCTGGCTACCCGCTACGACAAACTCGCCATCATCTACCGATCAACGGTCATCCTCCACACCGTGGCCGCTTAGACCAAGGCATTGTCAGACACGCGACACTAGCTCTCCGGCAACAGCCGATACCGCACGTCACCGTGGTCGTGGCGAGCAGCAACACTCAGTTGACCAGTCCGGCTTCGGCCAGTGGGACACGGTGCTGCAACGGCTGTTGGCTGCAGCGGATGCGGCTGGGAAGATCGTCTGGGCGGTGTCGGTGGACTCCACGATCGCGCGGGCGTATCGGCACGCCATCACTATCAGGAGCGTCACCGAGGGCTGGGGCGAACGACACGGGTCTGCTCACCGGACTGCTCCTCACCCGCGATCCGCCGACATGTGCGCGCTCACCGCCGTGCTCCCCGAACCAGCCGATCAGACCGGGCATCGCACACCGGAGCCCGCGCAGCTGCCGCCCCACCCGTGTTCGACCCGCTCAACTATCGCAGCCACAAGCGTCGTCGAACGCGGCTTCACCCTGCTCAAGCAACGGCGCCACTCGGCCACCCGCCACAGCAACCTCACCACCGTCTACCGCTCCGCAGTCGTCCTGCACGCCGTCACCATCTGGACCAGGGCTTTGCCAGACACGCCCCAGCTGGACGGCAGCGGATCCGTCGCAGTTGTTCAGTCCGGACAAGGCCTGCCGCGGTGATCACCGACCGGGCCGGGAGCCGGGGTTCACGAGCACGGTGCCTCGGACGGGTTTGCCGGCAACGGCGGAAGTGCGGCGGGCCCGGGGCGAAGTCCGTCGATGAGCAGGGCGAGGTACCGCTTGCGGTCGGCACCTTTCCGGTCTCCGGGGTGCACGGTGGCCAGAGCCATCACGATCACCGCCGCCAGATCGCGGCCCCGCAGTTCGGGACGTACCACTCCGGCGTCGATCGCGCGGCCGAGCAGCCGGTCGCCCGCCGCCAGGTAGCGCTGCACTGATTCGACGTCGATGGCGTCGGTCTCGCGGGCCAGCGCCAGTACGACCTGCCGCCGGGCGAGCAGGTCGACGGTGGCTTCCAGCGAACCGGTCAGATCCCGCCACGGATCGCCGGTCTCCCTGGGTTCGGTCACGGTGGTCAGGATCTGCTCGAAGACCGCACGCACGAGCTGGTCACGGTTGCGGAAGCGCCGGTACACCGTGGCGACGCCGACGCCCGCCCGTTTCGCGACGTCTTCGAGCGTGGCAGCGGGCCCGGTCTCCTCGAAGGTCCGGCCCGCCGCAGCAACGATGCGCTCGTAGTTCCGTGCCGCGTCGCCCCGCAAGCCCTGTGCACGCACCGTCATCCCGGCACGCTAACAAACCGGTTCACCAGGTGACCGGCAGCGCGTGCAGTCCGTAGACGAGGTGGAACGCGCGGAAGCCGATCTCCTCGTACGGCACCGCGAGCGCGAGCTCCGGAAACCGCCGCAGCAGCGCGGGAAACGCGATCCGCATCTCCATCCGTGCGAGCGGCGCGCCGAGGCAGTGGTGCACGCCGTGCCCGAACGCGACGTGCCGCACCGCCTCCCGGGTGATGTCGAGCCGCTCGGGATGCTCGAGCAACGCCGGGTCCCGGTTGGCCGCGGGCAGCGCCAGTACGAGCAGTTCGCCCGCGGGAATGGTGTGCCCGGCGATCTCCACCTCGGTCGTGGTCGTGCGGGGCACACCGGAATGCACGATCGAGAGCCAGCGCAGCAGTTCCTCCACCGCGGGTTCGACCGCAGCCGGATCGTCCCGCAGCAGCGCGAGCTGCTCGGGGTGGCGCAGCAGCGCCAGCGTACCGAGCCCGAGCATGTTCGACGTCGTCTCGTGGCCGGCCAGCAGCAACAGCGACGCGACACCGGCGAGCTCGGCCGCGCTGAGGTCGTGCCCGTGCTCGCGCACCAGCATGCCCAGCATGTCCTCACCCGGTGCGGCCATCGCCTCCGCCACCAGCGCGCCCATGTACTCACGGCTTTCGCGCTGCAGCGCCAACCTCTGTTCAACCGGCAGGGAAGCGTCGAGCAGGCGGCCGGTGCGATGCTGGAAATCCGCCCGGTCGGCGTAGGGCACACCCAGCAACTCGCAGATGACCAGGGACGGCACCGGCAGCGCGAAGGACGACACGAGGTCGCCCGGTGTGCCCGCGGCTTCCAGCTCGTCCAGCGCCGCGTCGACGATCTCGACGATCCGCGGCTCCAGCCTGCGCATCCGCTTGACGGTGAACTCCGAGGTCAGCATCTTGCGCAGGCGACTGTGTTCGGGCGGATCGAAGTTGAGCATCTGACCGGCCCGCAGCTGCTCGAGCTCCTCGTCGCTGAGCTCGGCCATCCCGGGCGGCCGGTTCCGTCCGGTGGCCGCGTTGCTGAACCGCGCCGAATCGGCCAGCACCTCGCGAACGTCGTCGTACCTGGTCACGAGATACGCGGAGGCGCCGAACGGAGTCCGCACCCGGGTGATGCCCTCCTTCTCCCGCACCTGCGCGAGCTCCTCGATCGGATCGAACCGGACCCGCTGCATGTGCAGCGGCATCTCAGGTGCCTCGGTCATCACTCGCCTCGTCTCGTCATCGACTGGTGCCGGACGAGGACGACCGTACCACCAAAACGGTAGTCATCTATCAATTAGCTCCGGGCTGCTCCAGCCCCACTCCGACGAGCGACGGGACAGTCAATCCCCGCAAGGCTTGCCGCGACAGTCCGTGGGGCGGACGGGGGCCGTCGCTTTCCTTCCGGCGCGCCGGATTGGCGCGCTGCATCTCCCGCAGGTACGCCTTGGCCTCCGGTGCCGCGCCAGCTGAGCCTCGGCGCCTGTCGCCATCGCACCGTCCTCATCGGACGAAGCGAGCGCACTCCCGTGCTGCGGCCAAGGCCGGCGACTGCGGCCGGTACCCGGTCAGGATCAGCCCGGAAAGCCGGTCAGGCAACCGCGGTGAGTTCGTCCACTTCGGACTGGGACAGCGCCAGCCCGGCGGCGGCCAGGTTCTCCTCCAGGTGCGGCACGCGGGCCGTCCCCGGAATGGGCAGCATCACCGGTGAACGGGCCAGCAGCCAGGCGAGCGCGGCCTGCGCGGGGGTCGCGTCGTGCGCGGTGGCGATCCGGTCCAGCACTCCGCCGGGCGCGGCGAGGTCACCGGCGGCGACCGGGGCCCAGGGAATGAATCCGATACCCTCCCGCGCGCAGTACTCGAGCACCCCGGCGGAGGTGCGGTCGGTCAGGTTGTAGCGGTTCTGCACGGTGCTGATCGGGGTGATCGCACGCGCTTGCCCGATCTGCCCGATGTCCACCTGGGACAGTCCGATCGCACCGATCTTGCCCTCGTCGTGCAGGTCCCTGAGCTCGCCGATCTGGTCTGCGAGCGGCACCGCGGGGTCGACCCGGTGCAGCTGGAACAGGTCGATCCGGTCGAGCCCGAGCCGACGGAGGCTGAGTTCCGCCTGCTGGCGCAGGTATTCCGGCCTGCCCACCGGCGGCCACGCCTTCGGCCCGAGCCGGACCCGGCCCGCCGCGGTGTCGAGCACGTCGGGACCGTTGCGGGTCAGTCCTGCCTTGGTCGCGATCAGGACATCGCCGGGGTAGGGGTGGATGGCCTCCCGGATGATCTCCTCGCTGACGTGCGGACCGTAGGAATCGGCCGTATCGATGAACTGCACGCCCAGTTCCACGGCGCGGCGCACGACGCGCACGCATTCGGCGCGGTCGGCCGGTTCACCCCAGATCCCCGGCCCGGTCAGGCGCATCGCGCCGAAGCCGAGCCGGGACACCTGCTTCCCGGCGATTTCCAATGTGTCTGCGGATCCGGTCACGGATGGGTTTTCCCTTCGATATCAGGATGTTCGGCCGCCGGAGCGGCGGCGAGCCGGCGCAGCAGGACCAGTCCGTCGGCGCTCGCACTGCCCGGTTCGGCGGTGTACACGGACAGATGCTGTCCGGGCGCCGAGGTCACGGCCAGCGCCTCGAAGTGCAGATGCAGCTCCCCGACGCGCGGATGGCGGAAGTGCTTGTCCTCCTGCGTGCGCGGGGAAATTTCGTACTCCGCCCACAACGACGCGAACACCGGGCTGCGTGCGCTGAGCCCGCCCAGCACGGTTTCCAGGCGCGGGTGGCCGGGAAACTGCGCCGCCGACGCACGGAGGTTGGCCACGGCCGTCTGCGCCGCCCGGTCCCAATCGCCGTAGAAGTTCCGCGCGAACGGGTCGAGGAAGATCATCTGCACCAGGTTTTCGAACCGGCGGAAACCGGAGTACAGCGCTTCCGCCAGCGCGTTCGCCGCGAGCACGTCCTGTGCCGCGCCGACCACGAACGCAGGAACGTCACGCAGGCCTGCCATCAGCCGCACCAGCTCCGGCGCCACCTCCACCACCGGCGCGGGACCCGTGATCAACTCGGGTTTGCCGAGCCGGTACAGATGCGCGGCGGCATCCTCGTCGAGCAGCAGTGCCCTGGCGATCGCGCGCAGCACCTGCTCGGACGGACGACGCTCCCGGCCTTGTTCCAGGCGGAGGTAGTAGTCGGTGCTGACCCCGGCCAGCAACGCCACCTCGTCCCGGCGCAGCCCCGGCACCCGCCGCAGCCCGTCGTGGGGCAGCCCGGCCACGGCCGGCGTCACGGCGTTGCGGCGAGCCCGCAGGTAGTCACCGAGTTCGTTGCGATCGTCCACGGCAGCCACGATAAGCGCGGCCGGACGCGAAGTGGATGGGTGCAGTGCTCCCTCCCACCGGCCGGCGGAGCGGGTGATGCTCGGTACGTGCCCGAAACGTTCGCTAGTTCCAGCATCCCCGCCCCGGCCGAAGCAGTCTGGGCCGTGGTCCGCGATTTCGACGGCTTGCCCGGCTGGCAGCCCGCGGTCACCACCTCCGCGCTCGAAGGCGGCGCTGCCGACCGGCCCGGCGCGATCCGGCACCTCGGCATGGCCGATGGGTCGGCTGTCGCGGAAGTGCTCACCGTGCTCGACGACCATACGCGGAAACTGGTCTACGAGATCGTGGACTCGCCCCACCCCGTGCGCTTCTACCGCGGCACCCTCCACGTCGTCACAACCGGCACACCGGCCTGCGCGCTCGTCAGGTGGTCGATCACCTTCGACTGCGATCCCGACGACACCGAGGCACTCACGACATCCTTTCGCGACAATATTCTCACCAGCGGTCTCCGAGGACTCGCGCGGCGGTTCGACGGCGCCTGAAGGCCCGGTTCCGCCCAGTGCGCAGGTTCGCCTGGTGCACAACTCCGCTGGGCTCCCCGTGACCCGGCGGTGAACCGCCTCAGTGCGCGCCGTCGGCGGCTGCCTTGATCTGCTCGAACCGGGCGCCCATCTGCCGTGCCAGCGCCTCGGCCGCGCGCAGCGGGCGGACCATCACCATGAAGTCGGCGATCCGGCCGTCGGCGTTGTACTGCAGGAAATCGCAGCCGGTGACGTCGAGTCCTTCGACCTTGGCCTCGAAGACCAGTGCGTGGTCGACGCCGTTCGGATCGCGGATCTCGCGGATGTAGTGCAGGCCCTCCAGCACCTCGATCACCTCGCGGAGAATGGCCGAGGTGATCGCCTTGCCCGGGTAGGGCTTGAACGCGACCGGGCTGCGGAACACCACGTCCTCGGCCAGCAGAGCATCGATCGCAGCCAGGTCGTGTGCTTCGACGGCCTCGCGGAAGGTCGGCACAGCCCCTCCCCGTTTCGCTTGACGTGCTCGAATATCGCCGACCCTATGGCCGGTCTGTCGTCGTGTCCAGCGGGGCGAATTCGAGGCATCTGCGGGCCGCGTCGACGAGTACGCTCCCGGGCGGGGTGCACAACCATGCACACAGATGTGGACATCGCGGTCATCGGGGGCGGGCTGGGCGGATTGACCCTTGCGATCGGCTTGCTGCGCCGATCCGTTTCGGTGCAGGTATCCGAACAATCCGCCGAACCGCGCGAAATCGGCGCCGGTGTCGCGATCGCGGCCAACGCGACCCGGTTGCTGCGGGAACTGGGGGTCGAGCCGGCCGCCGCCGGGAACATCCCGCCACATCTGGAGTTCCGCCGCTGGAACGACGCCGGGTTGATCTCCGCGCACGAACTCGGGCGCCGGTACGAGGACCGCATGGGGCACCGATCGTCACCATGCACCGGGGCACGCTGCAGCGGATGCTCGCCGGGCAAGTGCCGGATGCGCACGTCCGCCTCGGCCACCAGCTGGTCGATCTCGTCCAGGAACGCGGTGCGGTGCGCCTGCGCGCCGGAGGTGCCGGCCAAGGTCGTGGTCGGCGTCGACGGCATCCGTTCGGCGGTCCGCCGCCACGTTGCCGGTGCGGTGTCCCCGGTCTGCTCGGGGGAAATCGGGTTCCGCGGGGTGATCCCGGCGGACGTCTCACCGAATCTGCCCCATCCGAGGTCGATGCAGGTGTGGTGCGGTCCCGGCACACATGCGATCACCTACGGCGTGGACGACGGCAGGCTGATCAACCTGCCGGCCGTGTCGGTACCCGACGAGATTCCGGAGTGGACCTGCTCGGTCAGCCGGGTGCCCGCGAGCCGCGCCGAAGCACTCGCGGTGTTCTCCGGCGCCGGATGGGCGGACCCGATGCTCGATCTCATCCGCACCGTCGAGGGCGACATGCATTTCCGGGCGTTGCAGGACTTGCCGGGGCTGAGCAGCTGGAGCCGCGGCCGGGCCGGACGGCTACCAGCGCGCGTTCGACACCTACCGGCGGCTGCGCAGAAAGCGCACCCGCCGGGTGCAGCACTACTCCCGGATGTCGGGCAAGCTGATCAAACTCGGCGGCCCGGCCGTGCCGCGACGCGACCGCGACCTGGCGGACATCCCACGGCGAATCGGCTGGATCCACGAGTACCGCGCCGACCACGCCGTCCGTGCCGCCGAATGACGTTCTCCCCGCGGCAACCGCCCGAAGCCCGGCAACGGTGACGCGACATCGGTTCCCGGCAACCGCGCGGCCGCGTCCGGATTTCGGCCAGCGCACCGGGCAGCCGGCCGGCCGGTGCCGGCATCCTGAGCTCGCCGACCGCCAACCCCTGGACGTCGAGAGCGGCGGCGACAACCGGCTTCGGTACGGCGAGGCGGTTCTTACCGGCAGGCCGACGAAACGACCGGCACCCGGGCTCGCGGCCGGGCGGTCCCGCGCGCACCGGGCCTGGCGACCCGAATACGAAGTAAAACTTTGTAGGTTACCTTCGTATCTGCTAGCGTGGAGTGCGTGACCGACACTGCGGACCTGGCCCAATCACTGCGCGAGGTACTCGGGCGAGCCCAGCGCGCACTGCGTGAACAGGGCGGCCGGCGGGGTTTGACCGCCAGCCAGACCGAAACGCTGGGCTACGTCCTCAGGGAGGGCCCGATGACGATCACCGCGCTCGCGAACCGGCAACACGTCCGTTCCCAGTCCATGGGCGCCACGGTCGGCGTCCTGCTCGAACAAGGGCTGGTGACGGTCACACCCGACCCCCGCGACGGCAGGCAGAAGGTCGTCGCCGGCACGGACGAGGCCAGTGCCCTCGTCGAGGAGGGCCGCAGCCTCCGCACCGATTGGCTCGCGAAGCAGCTCGAAACGCTCACACCCGCCGAGCAGCAGACCCTCGCCGAGGCGCACGCGCTGCTCGATCGGCTTTTTCCCTAAGGAGCCCCATGCCCATCACCACCGTCGACCCCACTACCGCCCTGATCGTCATCGATCTGCAGGCCGGCGTCGTCGGGATCGACCTGGCACCGCACACCGCCGCGGACGTCGTGGCCCGCTCCGCCCGGCTCGCCGACGCCTTCCGCAGCCGTGGCCTGCCGGTCGTCCTGGTCAACGTTGCCGCCGCACCCGGCCTGCGCACTGACCGGAACCCGGACGGCACGCCCTTCGCGTTGCCCGAACAGGCGTTGCCGATCGTGCCCGAGCTGGGCGCGGCCGACAAGCTGATCACCAAGCGCACACCGGGCGCGTTCACCGGTACCGACCTCGAGGACTACCTCCGCGGCCAGGGCGTCACGCAGGTGATCGTCACCGGTGCCGCGACCGGCGACGGCGTGGCCGCCACCGTCCAGCAGGCCTTCGAACTCGGTTTCCACGTGACGACCCCGATCGACGCGATGAGCGATCCCGATCCGGACCGCCACGAATTCTCGGTGACCCGCCACTTCCCGCAGCGCGCGGAGACCGGCAGCACCGAAGACCTCTTGACGCTGCTCGCCGCGACCCCCCGGTGACGGCGACGACGCCGGACGGGACGGTGCGCGAACGCCCGTTCTCGTGGCGGTTCACCACCCCGCTGTATCTCGCCTCGATCCTCAACCCGATCAACAGCTCGCTGATCGCCACCGCACTGGTGCCGATCGCGCACGGCATCGGAGTGTCGATCGGGCAGACCGCCACCCTGGTGACGGCGCTCTACCTGGCCAGCGCGGTGGCTCAGCCCACCGCGGGAAAGGCGGCCGAGGTCTTCGGTCCGCGCCGGGTGCTCGTCCTCGGCGCCGTGGCGGTGGCTGCGGGCGGAGTGGTCGGCGGGGTCGCGCACGATCTGCTCACCCTGCTGATCAGCCGCGTGCTGATCGGACTGGGCACCTCGTGCGCCTACCCGACCGCGATGCTGCTGATCCGCAAGCGCGCCCGCGCAGCAGGTATGCAGCAACCGCCGGGGCTCGTGCTCGGCGGGCTCCAGATCGCCGGCGTCGCGACCGCGTCGCTGGGCCTGCCCATCGGGGGTCTGCTCGTCAGCGGCTTCGGGTGGCGAGCCGTCTTCCTCGTCAACCTCCCGGTCGCGCTCCTCACGCTCGTCGCAGCGCTGGGGTGGGTCGAAGCCGACGGACCACTGCGCCGACGCGGCCTCCGCGAGATCGCCGCCCGTCTCGACGTGCCGGGGATCGCCGGCTTCGCCGCCGCGATGCTGGCCCTGCTGGTCTTCCTCTTCGAGCTCCCCACCGCCCACTGGTGGATCCTGGCGCTCTCGATCGCGCTGTGGATCGCCGACATCCTCTGGGAACTGCGCGCGGCCAGTCCGTTCCTCGACGTACGCCTGCTCGCCGCACGCCCGGCGCTGGCGAACACCTACGTGCTCTTCGGGCTCGTCATGCTCTGCCAGTACGTGGTGCTCTACGGCGTCACCCAGTGGATCGAAGCGGTACGCGGCTACGGCGAGTCGGAATCGGGCCTGCTGCTCCTGCCCATGACGCTGGTCTCCGGAGTCGTCATCGCGGTGGTCTCACGCCGCAACATGGTGCGCGGCCCGGTCATCGCCGCCGCGGTCATCGCACTGGCCGGCTCCGCCGGGGTGCTCCTGCTCAACTCCGGCGTGTGGATCGGGCTCGTCGCCGTCCTCACCTTCCTGTTCGGCGCCTCCACCGGTTTCGCCGTTGCGGGCTACCAGACCGCGCTCTACACGCACGCGCCGCCGGATCAGCTCGGCACCGCCTCCGGGCTGCTGCGGACCTTCGGCTACGTCGGCTCGATCGCGTCCTCCGCCATCACCGGCATGGTCTTCCACCGGCAGGTCAGCGACCAGGGCATACACCTCATCGCCTTGATCATGATCGGCGTCAGCCTGGTGCTCACCGTCCTCACCCTGGCGGCCCGGACCCTGCGAACCCGACCGGCCGTGGCGCAGTCGTAGCGGACGCCGGCCTCGGGCTACGGGGACGCGTCCGCCGACCGGATGTCGCGGTACCAGCGTCCCCAGGCGTCGAGCTGGTCGGCGATCGTTTCAAGGCTCCGGCCGATGGCGGTCAGGGAGTACTCGACCTTCGACGGGACCTCGCGGTAGACCGTCCGGAGCACCAGACCGTCGGACTCGAGCTCGCGCAGCTGCCGGGTCAGCATGCGCTGGGTGACGCCGGGAAGCGCACGTTTCAGCTCCCCGAAGCGCATCGGCCCGGCGAAGAGGTACCTGACGATGACCAGTTTCCACTTGCCGCCGAGCACGGTCAGCACCGCCTCGATGACGCAGTAGTCCGGCAGCTGCTCGACATCTTCGCGCATGGCCTCATCGTGCCGGATGCCCGATGCGCTGGATAGGGATACAAAGTGGTACTACGCCACAAGAAAGACCCTACTTGCCGTGGTCGGCCGGGGCTGGCGAGCATGACCCGCGTGGGTACCGGAGCATCGTCGAGGACACTGCACGGGCATTCGACGGCGCGGCGCTGGGCGGTCCTGGCAGTGTTGTGTGCCAGCCTGCTGCTCGTCGGCATCGACCTGACCGTGCTGCACATCGCGGTGCCGACGATCAGTCGCCAACTGCTCCCCGACGCCACGCAGCTGCTGTGGATCGTCGACAGCTATCCCTTGACCGTCGCGGCCCTGCTGGTCACCTTCGGCACTCTCGCCGATCGCTGGGGACGCAAACGCATGGTCCTCGGCGGCTTCGCCGTGTTCGGGCTCGCCTCGGCAGGCGCGGCTGCCTCGGCCACCACGGTCCAGCTGATCGTGGCGCGGGCGGCGCTGGGCGTCGGCGCGGCGATGATGATGGCAGCGACCGTGGCCGTGCTCCGCAACGTGTTCCCCGACCGGCGTGAGCGCACCCTCGCGCTGGGCCTGTGGACTTCGGCCAACAGTGCCGGTGCCGCGCTCGGCCCGCTGCTGGGCGGACTACTGCTGCGCTATTGGTGGTGGGGCGCGGTGTTCTTGGTCAACGTGCCGGTGGTCGTCCTCGCGCTCGCGGCCGGAGCCAGGCTCATCCCCGAATCCCGCGACCCGGCGCCGCGCCGGTGGGACGGACTCAGTGCCGCGATCTCGATCCTCGGCCTGGGCGCGCTCGTATTCGGTCTCAAACGGCTCGCCGAACCGGGCACGCCGGACGCTTTGGGAACCACGAGCGGGGTGCTGGGGCTGGTTCTGCTCGGGTGGTTCATCCGGCGGCAACGCCGTTCGACCCACCCGTTGCTCGAGCTCTCGCTGTTCTCGGATCGGCGGTTCTCTGCGGCCACCTTGGCCGTGTTCGTCTGCTTCGGGTGCTACGCGACGCTGTTGTACTTCGCCACGCAGTTGCTGCAACTCGTCGAGGGTTACTCGCCACTGCGTGCGGGCCTGGCGCTGGCGCCGCTCGCCGTTGCCAGCGGACTCGGTGCTGTCGTCGCGCCACGGCTGGCCGCCCGGTGGACCCATCGTTGGGTGATCGCCGGTTCGCTGGCCGCGTTCGCCGCGGCGTTCGCCGGACTGGCCGGCACGCTCCTGAGCACTGCCCGGCCCGGCGCCCCGGCCTCGGCGGCGTTGCTGATCCTCGCCGGACTCGGCGCAGGCATGGTCATGGCTCTCGGTGCCGACGCCATCATGACCACGGCCAGCGCCGACCGCGCGGGCCAGGCCGGGGCGATCCAGGAGACCTCCTTCGAACTCGGCTCCGGACTGGGTATCGCCGTGCTCGGGTCGGTCCTGGCCGTCGCCTACCGCCTGCTGCTGCCGGGACTGCCCGACGGCGCCGACGCCCGCGCTCGCGATTCACTCGGCGCCACCCTGGACTTCGCGGACACCCTCGGGACGCGCGCGGAGCCGGTCCGGTATGCCGCACAACAAGCCTTCGCCCAGGGGTTGGCCGTCGCGGGTCTGGCTGCCGCCGGCATGCTGATCCTTTCCGCTGGTGCGGCCGGCGTACTCCTGGGCAGGAACCGGCCCGACGACCCTATTCGGCCTGCACGCCATTCCTTGGCACAGCGGCGGTGTCGCCGCGGGTGATCGAATCGATTTCGGCGAGCAGGGCGGATTTTCCCGCGGTGTCCAGGAACGAGGAGTGCACCGCGTTCTTCGCCAGCCGGGCCAGTTCGGGCGGCTGCAGGCCGAGCGTGGTGGCCACCGCGAGGTATTCGCCTTCGAGGGTTGCGCCGAACATGGGTGGATCGTCGGTGTTGAGAGTGACCACGAGACCGTGGTCGAGCATGCGCCGGACGGGGTGCGCGGCGATCGAGCCGACCTGCCGGGTACGGACGTTGGAGGTCGGGCACACTTCGAGCGGGATGCGTTGTCCGGCAAGATAGTCCAGCAGCGCCGGATCGGCGGTGCAGCTGGTGCCGTGGCCGATCCGCGCCGCGCCGAGGTCGTGCACGGCGGACCAGATCGTGGCCGGGCCGGTGGTTTCCCCGGCATGCGGCACGCTGTGCAGGCCGGCTTCCCTGGCGGCGGTGAAGAACGGTTCGAACTGCGCCCTGCCGACGCCGACCTCCGGTCCGCCGAGTCCGAAGCCGACCAGCCCTTCCGGCCGCTCCCGCACGGCGAACACCACGGTCTCCCGTCCGGCCCGTACCCCCTTCTCGCCGGGGATGTCGAAGCACCAGGCCAATTCGACACCGCGTTCGGCGGCGGCAGCTCGGCCCTCGGCGAGCCCGGCCAGCAGCTCATCGCCGGGCATGCCGTCGAGGATGTGGTTGTAGGGAGTGACGGTCACTTCGGCGTAGCGGACGTTCTGCCGGGCGAGCTCGGCGGCCAGTCCGGTGACGAGCGTGCGGATGTCGTGGCGGTCTTTCAGCATCGACTGCACCGCCCAGTAAACCCGGAGGAAGTGGTCGAAGTCGCGGAACGTGAAGAACCGTTCCAGCTCGGCACGGCCGGTGGGCACACCGGCTTCCCGATGACGCCGGGCAAGCGCGAGAACGGTTTCGATTCCCGCTGAGCCGACCAGGTGAACGTGCAATTCGACCTTGGGCAGGGCATGGATGAAGGCGCGCAGGCTTTCGCTGGGCACGGGGTACTCCCTGATCGGGAAAAAGGTGACGGACGAACGGAAAACCGCGGCGGCTCAGGGAGCGAGGTCGCCACGATCGGGGTCAGCTCCGTAGAGCGGCATCTTGAACTCCGGCACGATCTCCACGGTAGCCGAATCCCACCCCGGGGTCACCAGGAATGGGACCCCCGCACGTGCACACCAACCGGGAAAGGCCGGGCAGCACGTTCGCGGGCCGGCTACGGACACGATGGCTGGGTCCGCACGCAGGCGGGCCGGCGGATTGCCGAGCGTCGCGGGCACAACCGGTGCTTCCCGCACATTCCGCGTGATTCCCGGAGCACGCCGGGCGCTCGAGCAGTTCGGTGCACGAGGCGTCCGGCCGCGAACCTCCCCTCGCGGCGGCCCGGGTAATCAGGCGGCGTAGGCGCGCACAAACGTGTCGGTGGCTGCTTCGGCGATCGCCCGCAACTCGGCCGCGGGCAGTTTCCTGGTGCCCAGCCGCGATCGCGCCTCCGCGGGTCCGGTCAGCAGCGACAGGAACTGCTCCGCCGCGACGGCCGGATCGGCCGCACGCAGGCGGCCTTCCAGCGACAACCGCGCCAGCCGGTCGGCCAGTGCCTCGGCCAGCCGCCCGGCGGTACGCGCTTGGACCAGCTCGACCAGCTCGGGGAACTGCCCGACCTCGGCGTGCACGAGCCGCCGCAGCGCGCGCGACGGTTCGCCGCAGCAGGTCTGCACCATCCGGTAGGCAACGTCGCCGAGACCGGCACGCAGGTCCCCCTCCAGCGTGCGCAGGCGTTCGACGTCACGCAGGTTCCGCTCCATCACGGTGTCGGCCGCGGCCTCCATCGCCCGGCGGAAGAGGTTTTCCTTGTCCCCGAGGTGGTTGTAGACGGTCGGCTTGGCGACGCCGGCGACCTCGGCGACCTCGGCGACGTTCGCCGGCGCGTACCCGCGGCGGGCGAACACGTCGAAGGCCGCCGACAGGATGGCCTGTCGCTTGTCGATCCGCCCACGGGCCGTCGCCCGCCCGGCCGAGTCCGTCATTCCGGTCACCGTCGCAGGGTACCCGAGCACCCCGCTTTTGAACTCACCGGTCCAGCATGGTGAACCCGCTTGTAACTTTATCCAGCAGACCACTACTTTGAACCGGCAAGTTCAATCAGACGTTGACCGGGGAGACCGGAATGACGCAGCATCCATCGGAGAACGGGCTGGACCCCGCACTGCGGCGGCTCATCGCGGTACTCCTGCTCGGCGGGATCATGGGCATCCTCGACGGTTCGATGGCCGCGGTGGCCATCGACGCCCTCCGCCACACCTTCCACAGCTCGCTCGCCACGATCAGCTGGGTTTCCACCGGTTATCTGCTGGCGCTCACCGTGACCATCCCGGTCACCGCGTGGGCGGTCGACCGGATGGGCGCGCGCCGGCTGTGGCTGGCCGGGCTCGTGCTGTTCCTCATCGGCTCGGTCGCCTCCGGGCTGTCCCCGGGCATCGGCAGCCTCATCGTTTTCCGGGTCGTACAGGGCATCGGGGCCGGCATCCTCGATCCGCTCATGCTCACACTGCTGGCGCGCGCTGCCGGTCCGGCGCGGGTGGGCCGGGTGATGGGGGTGATGGGAGTGGCCGGCTCGTCCGGACCGGTACTCGGCCCCGTCCTGGGCGGGATGATCCTGCAGTACCTGGACTGGCGCTGGATGTTCCTGGTCAACGTCCCGATCGTGGTCGCCGCTTTCGCGCTCTCCCGGCGAATCCTGCCCCCGGACGCGGCGGCCGGGCGGACGGTGACGCCGCTGGACGTGCTGGGCGTCGCGCTCGTCGGGCCCGGCGTGGCGGCCGGAGTGCTGGCACTGTCCGAGAGCGCCCAGCGCGGGACGTTCGCGGCCTGGCCGGTTCTGCTGTCGCTGACGGCCGCCGTGGTACTGCTCGGCGGTTACGCGGTACACGCCCTGCGCCGCCGGTCCGCTCCCCCGTTGATCGAGCTGCGCATGTTCGCGAGCCGCGCGTTCAGTGCCAGCGTCGGCACCGGCGCGCTGTCCGGCCTGGCCACGTTCGCCAGCCTGTTCCTGATCCCGCTGTACTACCAGCAGGTCCGCGGCCACGGCGTGTTCGCGGCCGGATTGCTGCTCGCCCCGCTCGGCGTGGGCTCGGCGATCTCGATGCCGCTGTCCGGACGGCTGTCGGACCGGTTCGGTTCCCGCGTGCCGGTGCGGATCGGCGCCGGCATCGCACTGCTGAGCTCGATCGGCTTCGGCCGGCTCACCGCCGACACGAACCACGCGTGGCTCGCGGTCCTCGCATTCGCCCTCGGATTCGGCCTCGGCTCCGTCGGCGCACCGACGATCGGCTCGCTCTACCGCACCCTGCCACCCGCGCAGGTTGCCCAGGGCAGTTCGGTGCTCTACATGCTCAACCAGCTCGGCGCCTCGATCGGCATCGCACTGGTCGCGCTGATCGTGCAGAACGCCGCATCCCCGCTGACCGGATTCCGGACCGCGTACTGGTGGATCGTGGCCGCGCTGACGGTGACCCTGCTGGTGAGCCCGCTGATCCCCGGCCGCCCGGCCCCGGCCGGTTCGCCCGCCGGTCTCCGGGAGGCGAAGTGAACACACTCGTCATCGCAGCCGGCGCCGACGGGACCGGCAGGCGCTGCGCTCGGCCACGGCGGGAAGCTCAACGGCCTGCTCGGCGTCTCCTTCGCCGAATGCCAGGCCGGCGCCAAGATCCGAGACGTGCCGATCCATCCCGGCGGCACGGCCGCTCAGCCCCGAGTGAGGGCAAGCAGGCGGTCGACCACGGCGTGCGCCTGTTCCTCGTCCGGTGGCTGCTTGAGCAGCAGGGCGCGGAAGTACATCGGTGCGAGCACGACTTCGAGCAGGTCCGGCAGTGTCGGTACGGGCTCACCGCGGGCGGTGGCCCGGTCCAGCATCTCTTGCAGCTGCTGCGCCCTGGCATCGAAGCCGGGATGGCCGCCGTCCGGTGCCCCCTCGGCGGGCCCGACCCCGAGAGCGATCGCGCGCAGGTAGACGGTGCCCATCGGGCTCGCCAGGCCAGCCGCCGCGTTGACCGCGAACGCGCTCAGATCACCGCGCAGCGAGCCGGTGTCGGGGATCGGTGAACCGCGGTTGAGCACCTCGGCCACCACGTCCTCCACCAGCCCGGTCATCGTGCCCCACCGGCGGTACAGCGTGGCCTGGTGCACACCGGAACGCTCGGCGACCGCGGCGATCGTCACCTCGTCCGGAGCCTTCTCGGCCAGCAGTTCGGTGACCGCCCGGTGCACGGCGCCGCGGACCCTGGCGGTTCGGCCACCGGGTCGCCGGGCGGGTTGCGGATCGGCCATACCGCACTCTAACGCGAACGGGCTTGCATTAGCCATCCAGGATGGCTAATCTGGCCAGACACGAAAAATTTCGCATTAGTGGCGACTGTCATGAGTGGGGGGACTGTGCAGCGGCTCCTGTTCGAGAAGGACCCGGCGTTCTGGTACGAGACATTGCGTTCGCTGGGGCACATCGCCTATGGCGGCGCGGATTTCGGCGAGGTGGTGACCACGGCCGGCCGGATCGTCAGCGGTGACTACGACAGCTGGCACGACGAGTGGCTGCTGACCGCGGACCGGGTCGCGACGCGGGCACATCGCAGCCTCGCCGGCGGGCACCGGGTCAGCGCACGGGACGGCTACCTGCGCGCGTCCAACTACTACCGCAACGCGGAGTTCTTCCTGCACGCCGATCCGGACGATCCCCGGGTCGAGGCTGCCTACCGGGCGAGCGTCGGCAGCTTCCGGCAAGCGGCGCGGCTGCTGGACGTCGAGGTCTCGCCGGTGCGGATTCCCTACGAAGCCACGGCACTGCCCGGCTACTTCTATCGGGCCGGCCCGGGGCTGCGGCCGACCGTGCTGGTGCACAACGGGTTCGACGGCTCCGCCGAGGAGATGCACTTCGTCGCCGCGGCCGCACTCGTCGAACGTGGTTATCACGTGCTGAGTTTCGACGGCCCCGGCCAGCCGGGCGCGAGGCACGACCACGGCCTGGTGTTCCGGCCGGATTGGGAACACGTCGTCACGCCGGTGCTCGACTTCGCACTGTCCCGTTCCGGCGTCGACGGCAGCCGGATCGCGTTGCTCGGCAACAGCATGGGCGGACTGCTCGCACCTCGCGCGGCAGCCTTCGAACAACGCATCGCCGCACTGGTCGCACTCGACGGCGTCACCGACATGGGCGCACTCGTGCTCGAGCAGGGCCACAGCCGGACCGAGGTGCAGCACGCCCTGCGCAACAACCCGGTGGTGGCCGGACAACTCGCCGCACAGGCCGAGCGGAACCCGACCGTCCGGTGGGCACTCGGGCACGGCCCCTGGGCGACCGGCACCCCCTCACCCGCGGAATTCGCCGCACGACTGCTCGATTTCCGGCTGGCCGACGGCGTCGCCGAGCAGATCGGCTGCCCGACGCTCGTCTGCTCCGGCGCGAGCGACCGGCTGTTCTCCGGACAGCCCGAAACGCTCTACCAGCGGCTCACCTGCCGGAAAACCTTCCTCGAATTCACCGACGAACTCGGCGCGGGCGAACACTGCCAGGCGGGCGCCGCACGGCTGACCATGAGCGCGGTCTCCGACTGGCTCGACCACACGCTTTCCTGGGGAGGAAACCATGTCTAATGCTCGACTGCACCCGATGGCCGCCATCGCCCTGTGGGACGTCGGCCTCGTGCTGCTCGCCTACTTCGGCTCCCGGCTGGCCGGAGCGGGCGACTATCTCGCGCTGGTCGCGGCAACCAGCGTGGCACTGCTGCGCACCGGATACGTCATGATCCGCCGCCGATCGTTCGACGGGTTCTCCGCGACGATGTGCCTCGTCTTCGGCGCCGGCCTGGCCCTGTCCTTCGTCACCGGTGACGAAAAACTGTTGCTGGCCACGAAATCGGTGGTCACCGCGGTACTGGGGGTGGTGCTTCTCGGCAGTGTCGCCGTCGGCAGGCCCGCCGCGTTCGGGGCGGCCAAGCGGTTCGGTGCCCGCGAAGAGCAGGAGCGCCAAAGCTGGGATCGGCTCTACCGGAGCGCCCCCGCGTTCCGGCGGGTCTACGTCGTGATGACCGCCGTCTGGGGAGCGGTCCTGCTGGGTGAATCGGCACTGCGCCTGCCGCTGATCTACCTGCTGCCGATGGACGCGGCCGTCCCGGCGTCCACGATCATGTTGCCGTTGAGCATCTGCCTGGCCATCTGGTGGAGTGCGTGGTACGGAAAACGCGGTGAGCAGCGTGCCCGGGTCGGCACGGTTGCCGCCGGGTACCGGTGGGCCGGCTCGTCCGGCAACGACCAGGGCAGGGCGCGATGAAGGTTTTGCTGGCAGGCGGTTCCGGCGCGATCGGGTTGCCCGTGGTGCGGCAGTTGCGGGCGGCCGGGCACCGGGTGGTGGCCATCCATCGTGCCGCGGCGGGCGGGGAAATCCTGCGCACCGCAGGTGCGACGCCACTGCAGGTCGACGTGCTCGATCCGGACGGGCTGCGCGCAGCCGTTGCCGGGCTGCGGTGTGACGCGGTGATCTCGCAGCTGACCGCGATGAAGAAGACACCGCTGCGGCATCAGGACATGGCGGCGACCAACCGGCTCCGGATCGAGGGAACCGCCGCCCTGCTGGCCGCGGCCGAACGGATCGGCGCCGGCCGGTTCGTGACCCAGTCGATGGTTTTCGGGTACGGATACGGCGATTTCGGTGGCCGGGTGCTCACCGAGCACGATCCGTTCGCCCCGGCGGGCCATGGCCGTTTCGAGGAACACCTCGCCGGAATGCGCTCCGCCGAGCAGCAGGTGTTCGAAGCTTCGCACGTCGAGGCAATTGCGCTGCGGTACGGCCTGTTCTACGGGCCGGGCCCGGCCGGGGACACCATGGTGGACGGTTTGCGCCGGCGCCGCCTCCCGGTGCTCAACGGTGGTGGAGTGCAGCCGTGGGTACAGGTCGACGACGCTGCTGCGGCAACCGTCTCCGCACTGGAAAGCGGGACGGCCGATTCGGCCTACAACATCGCCGACGACGAGCCGGTGAGTTTTTCCGAATTGGTCAGGACGCTGGCCGCGGAACTCGGTACAGCACAGCCGCGGGCGGTCCCGCCCTGGTTGCTCACGCCCATGCCGTACGCCAAGGCAATGCTGACCGGCGGACTCCGGGTGGCCAATGCCAAGGCAAAACACGAACTGGGCTGGGTACCACGGTTTCCCACTTACCGCGACGGCCTCGCCGAACTCGTCCGGCATTACCGCGGAAATTCCGGGTGATCAACCGCGGGCAGCTGAGCGCTTCCGGTTCCCTGCGGGTTTCGCCAGCAGCTTCGCGACGCCGAACTCGAATCGTTCTTCGAAGGAATCCTCGGCCAAGAACGGAAACACCCGCTGCAGTGCGGGACGCTGTCCCACGGAGAGTCCGGGCAGTGCCCGGTCGGGCAGTGCCTGTTCCTCCTGGGCCAGCCCGAGAATGAAATAGATGAGGCTCCAGCAGGTCCAGGCGGCCTCGCGCGCGGACATCCCGCCGTCGAGCAGTGCCCCGGCGAGCACCTCGGCCAGGTCCAAAGTGGCCGGCTCGGCAGCGTAGGTGCCGGCCACGACCGTGGCGCCGTCGCGGTGGGCCAGCAGGGCGGCCCGGTAGCGGCGGGCGATCTCGGTCGCCCGTTCGCGCCAGTGCCGGGGCAGTTCGTCGAGCGAGGCACCGGCGACGATCGCGTCTGCCATCAGCTCTTCCAGCCTGGCCTTGCTTTTGGCGTGCCAGAGGACGGTGTTCATCCGGACCCCGAGCCGCTGCGCGATGGTGCGCAGGGAAACCCCGCCGGCACCGCGCTCGTCGAGGATCTCCAGGGCGGCCCGCAGCACATCGGCTTGACTATTGGTCACTGACCTAGTGTACTCGGGCAGTGTAGTTGGTCAGTGACCAAGGGAGGCGGTATGGAAGACGTCGTCATCGCAGGCGCCGGGCCCACCGGACTGTGGCTCGCCGGCGAGCTGCGGCTGGGCGGGGCATCGGTCACGGTGCTGGAGGCCAGACCGGATCGGGATCCGAATTCCAAGGCGCTCACCATCCATCCGCGCACGATCGAGATCTTCGCCTGCCGGGGCGTCGCGGAGCCGTTCCTCGCCGAGGGCATCCGCATTCCGAACGGGCACTTCGGCGGGCTGCCGGACCGGATGGATTTCTCCGCGCTGGACACGCCGTACCCGTTCACCCTCGCGTTGCTGCAAGCCCGTACGGAACAGCTGCTCGAGGCGCGAGCCCGGCGGATGGGCGCGACGATCCGGCGAGGCTGCCGGGTGGCCGGCCGGACGCACAACGGTGTCGAGCTGGCGGAAGGAGAAGTCGTCACAGCTCGCTACGTGGTCGGCTGCGACGGGACCCGGAGCACCGTGCGGGCGGCGGCGGGCATCGAGTTCCCCGGCACCGACGCCACGACGTGGGGCTGGCTCGGCGACGTGCGGCTCGACGAACCGCCGGAACACGGCTTCGCCAACGTCGCCACCGCCGAGGGCGGCCTGATGATCGTGCCGCTGCCCGGTGGGATCCACCGTCTGGTCGGCGGGGATCCCGCCACCAACCGTCCCGGATGGCCCGGGGAGCTCACGCTCGACGAGTTGCGGGCGACGGTCGGCCGGATCGCCGGCACCGACTTCGGCATGCGCGATCCGGTGTGGCTTTCCCGCTTCGGCAACGCGACCCGGCAGGCGGTGGCCTACCGGGCGGGCCCCGTGCTGCTGGCCGGGGACGCCGCGCACATGCACTTCCCGACCGGTGGCGTCGGTATGAACGTCGGCATCCAGGATGCGCACAACCTCGGCTGGAAGCTCGCCGCCGTGGTCACCGGGCGCGCGGACGAAGCACTGCTCGACACCTACCACGAGGAACGCCATCCCGTCGGCGCGGAGCTGCTCGAACACACCAGGGCACAGACCGCGCTGATGACGACGTATTCCCCGGAAGGGCAGGCGCTGCGCGCGGTACTGAGCAGACTCATCGCCACGGCGCCGGACATGTCCCGGCACCTCGCCGAGCGGCTCTCCGGACTCAGCGTCGCCTACGCGACCGGCAAGCGCGTCCGAAACCTGCCGCTACCGGAGGGCACCACCCTCTTCGAGCAGCTGCGCACCGGAGAGCACGTGAAGACCGAAGCAGGACTCGTCCGGCCGGACGGGCACCTCGCCGCGCCGCCGGCCGCCTGAACCCGGCGGGACCGCACGATCGCCCGTGCATCGTCTCTGCCCGCGTGGCGTTCCCGGCACCTCAAACCGCAGGTGCGAGCGGGAAGCGCTGCTCCAGCCACCGGGCGATGTCGGCGGCGGCGAGTTCGTTGCCGGTCGGTTCTCCCTCGGCGATGGCGTTGCCGAAGTGCAGGCCGTGGACGGTGGCGACGGTGACGTCACCGGCTCCCAGCGCAGCGATCATCCGGCGGGTGTCGGAGGGGAAAGCGCCCTGGTCGCCGGTGAGCTCGAGGAACAGGGTCGGCACCGTGACACCCGGCGCACAGCGCACGAAGTCCGCGTTGGTGCTCAGCCCGGACCAGGTGGACAGCCAGGCTTCGGGCGTGGTGAAGCGGCCGAAGCCGGTCCGGCCGTAGTTGATCAGGTCGGGGCGCTTGCCGAACAGCGATCCGTACGGCCGTTCGCTCGGGTCGAGGGTGAGGTCGACCGTGCGGAGGTCGGCGTCGGTGCGGTACACGGTGATGATCCGCGGGTCGAGCGAACGACGACGATCCGCCGCGTCGCCCGTCTTCTTGAACGCTGCGCGTGCCTCCGCCGTGCGGGCGAGGTGCCCGCGGGCCACCGCGTCGATGCGGGCGACGCGATCCCGTTGCGCGGCACGATAACGCTGCACGAACTCCGCCGAATAGCCGGAGCTGGCGGGTGGTGCGGCGAAGCCGTTGGCCGGCGAGAACGGATCCAGCTCCGGAACGACCGACAGCGGGTCGCTTTCGTCGGCGACCGACGGATCGATGCAGCCCAGCAGCAGCCTGCCCGGACCGGGGTGCGGGGCGAGGAAGACCGCGCCGTCGGCGACCGGCATGACGGCTTCGGCCAGCCTCGTCGGACGGCCGCCGGGGGTGCTGGCGATCCGGTCGGCCGGGGCGAGCGCGGCCTGCTGGAGGTAAAAGGCGTAGAGCGTGCCGCCACCCGAGTGACCCAGTACGACGACGGACTCGAAACCCCGGTCCCGCAGGAAGACCTGTCCGGCGGCGACGTCGTGCAGGGCTTGTTCGTGCACCAGCGTCAGGTCGTTGTTGACCGAGCGGGTGTGCTGCGTCCACACCGCGACGCCCGCCTGCAGCAGCAGCGGGACCAGCGGATGGTGGGTCAGGTCCTGGCGCGGGTGCATGAGGCACACGACGGTGCGCGCACCGGGCACCGTGGCCAGTACCCCGCGAACGGTCGCACCGTCCGCTGTGGACAGTTCGGGCACAGTCGTGACGGTGGACCCGGGCCGCTGCCCCGCGGCGAGGTAGCGGCCCGCACCCAGCCCGGTGGCCCGGCCGGGCGCGCTCACCCGGGCTCCACGCGCAGCGCGTTCTTGTCGTGCTGGGTGATCCGGCTGTCGCGGGCGACGCCGGCGATGCACGAGTACCAGACGGCGTGCCGGCATCCGGTCGCCCTGCGGTCGATCACGATCGCCTCTTCGGCGTGGATCCGGAAGTACGGCCCGATCTGCCCGACCGTGACGGCCGGGTCCTCGGCCGCGACCTTGGCCACGGACGTGTTCTCGGGGACGTCGAGGACGAACAGGGTGGTCATCGCGCGGGCTCCCAGTCGGCGGCCCGTCCGACGATCAGTTCGGCCTTGCGCGCCAGCAGTTTCCCGAAGCTCGGCTCGGGTTCGCCGACGACGTCGAGCAAGGCGTCGATGGTGAGGTTCGCGTCGAGGTCCTCCTGCGGCGTCACCGGGCGCATCGCGCGGGTGATCTCGAACATGTAGCCGTTCGGGTCGTGGGTGTAGATCGACTCGATGGTCTCGTGCTGGATCTGCATCTCCACCGGCCATTGGCTCGCATCGAGGCGACGCCGGTACTCGAGCAGGTCCGCCTCGTTGTCGACGTGGATCGCGAGGTGGCGTGAGCGGACGAAGAACTCGGGCACGTCCGCGCCGAAGCGCGCGTAGACGTCACCCTTCGCGCCCGGTGCACCGCCGACACTCTGCTCGGTGCCGAAGTAGTAGAAGAACGCGATCCGGTCGTCGTTGCCGATGTCGAAGAAGAAGTGGATGAAATCCGGGTGGTCCTCGGGACCCCAGCCTGCCGCGCAGATGGAGTGCACGACGGGGAACCCCAGCACGTCACGGTAGAAGTGCACGGTGGCCGCGGGGTCGAACGTCGGGAACGCGACGTGGTCGACCCCCTGCACCCGGTGCTCCAGCTCGGTCATCACAGGCCTCCAGGGAACAATCTCGGTCGGTTTCGCACTTCCGACCCTACGCGTGAATTGACGAATAGGTCAACAGTTTGACGCTTGCGATGATTCGGTGTCTGCACTGCACTGCACTGCACTGCACTGCACTGCACTGCACGAAAGCGTGGCGACCACCCGAAGGCAGCGGCGCTCAGCGGTCGAGGACGCCGCGCAACGCCTGCCTGGCGCGTCCGCTCTCGGTGTCGCTCATCCGCGAAGGTGCTCAGCGCGTTCCGTCGAGCAGCCGGCCTGCTCCCGGCAGCACCGGGTCGAGTCCGAGACTGGCCAGCAGTGCGTAGGCACCGGCGGTGGCCGCGGAGAGCACCGGGAGCCCGAACTCCGCTTCGGCAGGCGCGATCAGGTCCAGCGACGGCATCTGGACGCAGGCGGAGATGACCAGCGCGTCGGCACCGCTGAGGTCGAGCCCTCTGGCGGCCGCCATGACCCGGTCCCCGGGAATGCAGCCGACCTCGGCGTTGTCCCCGACCTCGAGTGCGGCCCAGTCGACGACGGCGAACCCTTCGGCATCGAGGTAGGCCACGACCTGTTCGGCGAGCGGCCGAAGATAGGGCGTGACCAGTGCGATCCGTTGCGCGCCGAGCGCGTGGAGCGCCTCGACCAACGCGCCGGCGCTGGAGAGGATCCCGGTGTCCGGCAACTGTTCCCGGATCGCCTTCTCCACCCGCCGGTGTTCGCCCGCGCCTTGCGCCATCACCGCGACGAGGCAGGCGTAGAGCACCGCGTCGACCCCGGCGTCCGCCAATTCGTCCACGCACCGCTCGCGCTGGGCGTTCATCGCCGCCAGTTCTTCCGGGGTGACCCGGTGCATGCGCATCCGGCTGGCGTGGAAGGAAAACTGCCCGGCGTGCCGGGACAGCAGGGCAGGCACCTCGGTCTCGACGGTCACGTTGGAGCTGGGCACGACCAGCCCGATCCGATGGGTCAGCACGTTCCTGCCTTCTCTGCGGCGATCTTGCGGGAGATTTCGGCGGCAAGGCGCTTTTTGTCGATCTTGCCGACGAGGGTGCGCGGGATCTCCGGCACCTGTTCGATCCGTTCGGGCCACTTGAACTTGGCGACGTCGAGCGCGGCGAAGTGCTCCTGCACCTCGGGCAGGCCCACTGCTGCGCCGTCGACCACCAGATAGGCACAGGTGCGCTCACCGAGGCGCGGATCGGGCATCGCAACGACGGCAGCCGCGGTGATCCTGGGATGGCGCAACAGAAGCAGCTCGACCTCTTCGGCGTTGATCTTCTCGCCACCGCGGTTGATGAGGTCCTTGATCCGGCCCTCGATCGAGATGTAGCGCCCGCCGTCGAGCTGTCGGACCACCGCGAGATCACCGGTGCGGTAGAAACCGTCCGAGGTGAACGCGCGGGCGTTGTGCTCGTCGGCGTCGTAGTAGCCGCACAAGGTGTACGGTCCGCGGCAGGACAGCTCGCCGACCGTACCGTCGGCAAGCTCGGTCTCGGTCCCCGGTTCCAGGATCCGCACCTCGTCGAGCGCCGACAACGGCGTGCCGACGGTCGTGGCCCTTGCCGACCGCGGCGCCCCGGGCCGGGTGGTCAGGAACAGCCCCTCGCCCATGCCGAACAGCTGCCCGGACCAGAGGCCGCGGGCTTCCAGTCCGTCGAAGAGCGCCGCCGGGACTTTGGCGCCGGAGAGGACCACCTGCGTGACGGCCTTGGTGGCGGCGGCGAAGCCGGGATGCTCGGCCGCGCGGTAGTGCCCGTGCCCGAGCAGCACGTGGGTGGCACCCTCGCGGGCCATCAGCGGAAGGGACTCGTCGAGATCGGGGCTGCCGAGGACGAGGCACGCGCCGAGGCTGTGCGGAGCGTGTACCGCGCACACGATCCCGGCGTTGTGGATGATCGGGATCAGGTGCGCGACCCGTGTCTGCGGCGTCCAGCCGAACGAACGCGCGTACTCGAGGGCGTTGTACCAATATTCGGCGTGCCGGCGGGGAATCACCTTCGGCACGCCCGTGGTGCCGCCCGAGAGCTGGTGCACGGCCACGTCGTCGGGCCCGATCCCGGTTTGGATTTCTTCGACGAGTGCACGGGCCGCGGCCGGGTCCGCGTCACGGCCGAGCGCCCCGAGCGGTTCCCCGCGCGGATCGTCCCCCAGTACGAGCACGTGCCGCAGGGTCGGGTGGTTGCGGCGGTGCGCCTGCGCGAACCCGACCAGGTCGAAGTTGCGCTGTCCCGCCTGGACCAGGTGCGCGACCGCGCCGATCCGCCTGCTGATCTCCCCGATTTCGTGCCCGCGGTGCGCGGCGAGCGTCGCGACCGGGACCAGACCCGCCTTGAGCACGCCGTACCAGGCAACGACGCTCTCCAACCGGTTGCTCACCTGGAACAGCACCGGATCCCCGGGCCGCAGCCCCAGTGCGGCGAGCCCGGCGGCCACCCGGTCGGTCCACCGGTCCAGCTCGCGGTAGGTGAGCCTGCCCTCCAGCGCGACGACGGCGTCCCGGTCCGGATGGGCCTGCGCCACCCGGTGGAACTCGGTGGCGATCGTGGCCGTCCCCCACAACCCCGCCTGGCGATAGCGGCGGACGGCGTCCTCGGGGTAGGGAACGAGTCTCATGCCGCCTCCTCGGTGCGCACCACCAGATCGGTACGTCCGCTGACCAGCGCGTCAGCCAGATCGTCGCGCAGTTCGGCGGCAGCCTCCACCGCAGTGAGCACACCGGTCTCCAGCCGGATCCGTTCGGCGAGATCCAGCCGGGTGAGCACAGCGCCACGGTCGGGCGGACCGCTGATCAGCACCCCGTCGGTCGTCTTCGCACGGGCGACGAGTGTGTCACCTTCGGCCGACCACGGGTCTTCGAGTGCGCAGAAGAGCTTCTCCAGCGCGGGAACCGAGGTCCGGTCCGGGAACCGCCGTCCGCCGTGCACGAGCGGGCGGCCGAGCACCCAGCCGGTCAGTTCCCCCGACGGCGGCTCCCCGCCGTACTGCTGCAGCGCGGTCTCGACCACATCCGGCGCCGTGTGCACGAACCGGTGCAGCGGCACGTTTCCGGCTCGCGACATGTACGCGACCATCAGGCGTTCGACCGGCAGTCCGAGCCGCGAGGGGAACGACTCCCACCACAGCTGACTGCGCCGGGCCAGCCCCTGCAACCGCTCGACCGCCGGCCGCCGGACCTGCTCGTACTGCGCAAAGGCCGCGCCGAGGTCGCCGGCCTCGCCGAGCGCCTCGACCAAGGCGATCGCGTCTTCCATGGCCAGTTTCGTGCCGGAGCCGATGGAGAAGTGCGCGGTGTGCGCGGAATCCCCCAGCAGTACCGTGTTCCCGCTCGACCAGCGGTCGCAGCGGACGGTGCGGAAGCGCTGCCAGCGAGTGCGATTGCCAATCAGCGAGTGCCCGCGCAACTGCCCGGCGAACGCCTTCTCCAGGAACCGCAGCGAAGTCTCGTCGGAAGCGGCGAACGGGGTGCCCGGCGCTTCCGACTCCGCCGTGGTGACGTCGAAACCGGCCCGCCGCCAGGTTTCCTCGTCGGTCTCGATGAGGAACGTCGAACGGCCACCCGAGTAGGGGTAGGCATGCGTCACGAACGTCCCGTACTCCGTCCCGACCGGGGCGAACACCGCGTCCTCGAGCGGAAAATCCGTGCCACACCACAGATACCGGCCCTTGCCGACGTCGGTCCGGCCGCCGAACGGACCGTTCTCCCTGGTGTCGCTGCCGATTCCGTCGGCAGCGACCACCAGATCGGCGTCCAGCCCGGCGGCCTTGCGCCGCGCGCCGTACTCCAGCTCGACGCCCGCCTTCTCCGCATGCCGCTGCAACACCGCCAGCAGTTCGGTGCGGGCGACGCCGATCAGCCGGTCGTTGTGCACGCGGACGATGTCCGTGCCGACCTGCAGGGTCATGTCGTGGCGCAGCCCCGCGCCGACGAGCTCGCGCAAGGTGTCCGGGTCGGCCGCCGCCAGCTTGCGCTGGGTACCGGCGGCCAGACCGACCCCGAACCCGAAGGTGCTGCCCGGATCGCCCTGTTCGTACACCCGGACCTCACAGGCGGGATTCGCGAGCTTCAGCAGGCGGGCGGCATAGAGCCCACCCGGGCCACCGCCGAGCACCGCGGCCCGTCGTAGCTGCATCACTACCTCCGTAGCACTGTCTTTGACGTCACTGTCGACTATTTGACGCCTACGAGCTCATCGAGTCAAGATTGACTCTTGTCAGTGACGTAGAATACTCTACACATTAGTCAGGACGTCTTCTCGCGCAAAGGAGCGCTCAAAGATGGCTTATGTCATCGGTGTGGACGTGGGCGGCACGTTCACCGACGCTGTGCTGGACGATGAGGCCGGGACCGTGGTGGCGGCAAAGTCTCCGTCCACTCCGCCGGACTACTCACACGGTGTGCTCGATGTCCTCGGCCGGCTGGCCGAGCAGCTCGGGAAGACCCTGCCGGAGATGCTCGCCGACACCCACCACATCGCGCACGGCACCACGTCTTCGTTGAATGCGCTGGTGATGGGCAACGTGCCGCCGGTCGGCTTTCTCACCACCAAGGGGCACGGGGACTCGATCTTCATCATGAACGTCGAGGGCCGGTATCTCGGGCGTTC
Source organism: Amycolatopsis ultiminotia (assembly GCF_039536925.1). Classification (NCBI taxonomy): domain Bacteria; kingdom Bacillati; phylum Actinomycetota; class Actinomycetes; order Pseudonocardiales; family Pseudonocardiaceae; genus Amycolatopsis; species Amycolatopsis ultiminotia. Next base: position 119,338 of record NZ_BAAAZN010000006.1, read on the forward strand.
GCCGCAGGAGTTGCAGCATGTGCTGGGGCAGAGCAAGGACCACTCGCTGCTGCCCAAGAAGCACGCGCTGGAGGTCACCGAGCGGATCGACCGGGACGGCACCGTTGTGGTCGGGCTGGACGAGGATGGTGCCCGCGCCGCGATCCGTTCCCTGCTCGCGGACGGTGTGCAGGCCATCGCGGTGTCGTTGTTGTGGTCTTTCCGCAATCCGGTGCACGAGCGGCGGTTGCGGGAACTGATCGCCGAGGAGGATCCGGACGTTTTCGTGGCGTTGTCGAGCGAGGTGAGTCCGCGTATCCGGGAGTTCGCCCGTAACGCGACCACGATCATGAGCACCCAGATCGGGCCGGGTTTGCGTGCTTACCTGACCACGCTGGAAAACACCTTGCGGGACAACAAGCTCACCGGCCCGTTGCTGGTGATACAGAGCAACGGTGGCGCGGTCGCCGCTGCCGAGGCGCCCGCGACCGCGATCAGCACGGTCGGCTCGGTGCTGACCGGCGGGGTGATCGGTTCGGTCGCACTGGGTCGTCAGCTGGGCCACCGCAACATCATTTCCACCGACGTCGGCGGAACCACTTTCCTGGCGGGTCTCGTGGTCGAGGGCGAGCCGGTGCGGGATACCACCACGGTGATCAACCACCATCCGATCAACGTGCCCACGCTGCGGGTCGACGCGATCGGTTCCGGTGGTGGTGCGATCGCGTGGCTCGACGCAGGCGGCAACCTGCGTATCGGACCGCACAGTGCGCAGGCGGTGCCCGGTCCGGCCTGCTACGGCAACGGCGGCACCGAGCCGACCAACACCGACGCCAACCTGGTGCTGGGCATCCTGCCGGAGCGGGGTTTGCTCGGCGGGCGCAAGCCGTTGTCGCTGGAGCTGGCCCGGCAGGCGATCGACGTCCGGATCGCGAAGCCGCTGGGGCTGACCGTGGACGAGGCCGCGGCGATGATCTACACGGTGCAGAACGCGCAGACGGGTGACCTGTTGCGCAAGACCGTGGTGGAGGCCGGACACGATCCGCGTGATTTCGTGGTCTACGCGTTCGGTGGTGCGGGCCCGGCGCATTGCGCCCGTTACGCAGCCGAGGTCGGGGTCGGCGAGGTCGTGGTGCCGCTGGGACCGGTGGCTTCGGCGTTCTCCGCGTTCGGACTGGCCTCGTCGGACATCGCGCTGGCAGCCGAGCTGTCGGATCCGACCGTCGTCCCGTTCGACCCGGCACGCGCCGAGCGGAATTTCGCCGACCTGGAAAACCAGGTCCGCGCCGGCCTCGACCGGCAGGGCGTGCGGTTCGAAACCGTTGAGCTGCACCGGGAAATCGACATGCGCTACAGCATGCAGCTGGCCGAGGTCACCACTGCGGTGGTCGGTGGCAGGATCGACATGGCCGCGATCGAGGAGGCGGCCGCGGGCTTCGAGGAGCGCTACGCCGCGCTTTACGGGCGGGACGCCGGGTTCCGCGAAGCCGGGATCCAGGCGATCACCTTCCGTGTGCGCGGCATCGGCGTACTGCCGTTCAGTCCCGAGCTGCCCGTGGTACCCGCGGCCGGCTCCGCCGATCCCGTCGACGCGTGCCACGGCAGCCGTCCGGTCTGCTTGGACACCGTCGCCGGTTTCCTCGACACACCGGTCTACGACTACCGCGAACTGCGGGCAGGCCATGTGCTGACCGGTCCGGCGATCGTCGAGGTACCGACCACCACCGTGGTCGTCCCCGGCGGCAGCACCGGCACCGTCGACTACCTCGGCAACCTGACCATCCGCACCACCGCGGACACCGCCGCCACCGTCCGTACTGCCGTCACCGCAGGGAGCGCGTCATGACCATGCAGGTCCCCGGCTCGGAGCGGTTCTCCAGCCGTCCCGTCGACCCCGACGAGCTGGCCCGTTCGCTGCCGTCGAGCCTCGCCGTGCACACCGTCGGCCAGGAGCAGATCGACGACCTCGATCCGCTCACCTACGAGGTGATCCGGCACCGGCTCTGGTCGGTCACCGACGAGATGGGCGAATCTCTCAAGCGCATGTCCGGCTCGCCGATCGTCACCGACGCCAACGACTTCGACTTCGCCATCTCCGACGAACTCGGCCAGGAAGTGCAGGTCGGGCTCTACAACACGATGCTGGTCGGCGCCGTCGACCTCGCCATCTACTGGACCCTGCGCCACCGCGCCGACAACCCCGGCATCGAATCCGGCGACATGTTCCTCACCAACGATCCGTGGGTCGGCGGCGGGCTGCACCAGAACGACGTCATGGTCTACCAGCCGGTTTTCCACGACGGGAAACTGTTCGCCTGGACCAGCGCGATCGCCCACCAGCCCGACCTCGGCGGCGTCGGCATCGGTTCCTTCTCCCCCGCGGCGGAGGACGTGTTCTCCGAATCACTGCCCACCCCGCCGATCAAGGTCGTGCGCGGCGGCCAGGTGCAACGCGACGTCGCCGACGCCTGGGTGCGCCGCTCCCGGGTGCCGATGCTGATCGGACTGGACCTGCGCGCCAAGATCGGCGCCAACAACGTCGGTGCCGAACGGCTGCACGCGCTGATCGACCAGTATGGCCCGGACACGGTCAAAGCCGTGATGAAGCGGATGATGTCCGACGCCGAAGCCCGGCTGCGCGACAAGCTCACCACCCTGCCCGACGGCAGCTGGACCGCCACCGGCTACCAGGACCAGTCCCACGAAGGCGACCGCGGACTGCACAAGATCACCGTCACCACCACGAAAACCGGCGACCACCTGAGCTTCGACTTCACCGGAACCGACCCGCAGGCCGGTGTCGTCAACTGCACCTACGCCGGCATGCGCGGCGGGGTGATGCTCGCGCTGCTGCCCATCCTGGCCAACGACATCCCATGGTCTGCAGGCGGACTGATGCGCTGCTTCGACCTCGTCACCGAAGAAGGCACCCTCAACAACGCGACCTACCCCGCCGCCGTCGGCCGCGGCCCGATCGGCCCCGCCTGGCTCACCGGCAGCCTGATCGCCGAATGCCTGGCACAGCTGCTCGACCGCGACCTCGAACTGGGCCGGAACGTCCAGGCCACCTGCTGCGGCACCTGGGACACCGCGGTGATCGCCGGGCTCGACGAACGTGGCGAGCAGCCCGCGCCGTTCCTGTCGATCATGATGGAACCGATGGCCGGCGGTTACGGCGCCCGCCCGCACGCCGACGGCATCGACACCGGTGGCCTGTTCTGCATCCCGATGGGCCGCGTGCCCGACGTCGAGATGACCGAATTCCTCTACCCGCTGCTCACCCTGTGGCGGCGCGAACTGCCGGACTCCGGCGGCCCCGGCAGGCACCGCGGCGGGCTCGGCGCCGCACTCGCGTTCACCCCGCACGGCACCAGCATCCCGATGGGCCTGGTGCTCGCCTCGGCAGGCAAGGCCGTGACGCAGAACAACGGGCTGTCCGGCGGGCACCCCGGCAACAGCGGTCTCGACGTGATCGCGCGGCAGAGCCGGATCACCGAGCTGCTCGCGTCGGGCACACTGCCCTCGACGCTCGAGGAGATCAGCGACAACCTCGAACCGGGGCAGAATTACGCGTCGAGCTACCTGGCGCCCGGCGAGGTCTTCGCGATGAGCTGGCAGGGCGGCGGCGGTTACGGCGACCCGCTGACCCGCGACGCCACGGCCGTCGCCCGCGACCTCGCCGAGCACAAGATCACCGAGGCCGCCGCGACCTCGGTCTACGGCGTGGTCCTCACCGGCGGGGAGGTCGATCCTGCGGCCACCGAGGCCGAACGGACCCGGCAACGCGCCCTCCGGCGGGACCGTTCACGAGTGAGCGGGGAAACCCGTGGCAAGGCCGAGCTGTCCTCGGTCAAGCGGGTCGACGACAACCTCGTCGAGGTCACTGTGGACGGTGCCACCGCGATCGCCTGCGCGCACTGCGCCGAAATCCTCGGCGACACCAACGCCGGCCCACTGGCACTGGCCGTCTACAACGGAGCTCCGACCGACGCGGGACCACAGATCATCGCGACGGCCGAGGATTACGTCGACGCCCCGGTGGTGTTCCGGCAGTACAGCTGCCCCTCGTGCTGGACCGCCCTGTCCTCGGCCGTGGTCCCCGCCGACCACCCCGACCACGCAGCAACCCTCGGCAAGCGGACCGTCACCGCGTAACGCCTTCCGGGTGGGCGAACGGCAATCCCGCTCGCCCACCCGGGTTTCCGGCTCCGCCGTGGGGCCGGACTGTCCACATAGGTCACGGCGGCCGTCGAATCCGGCCGGGCTTTCATGGCCGGCGGGCAAGCACGACGCCACCCGCGAACCCGCACCGCCGCCGGCTCCGGGTACGAGGCGCCGCTCAAAGGCGGGTCGCGGTCCGGACGAGGTCGGCGACGGCTCTGGATCGGCTGTGCGGTGGCCAGGCGATGACTGTGGTGACGGCAGGTGCGTCGGGCACCGGGACCGTGGCAAGGTCGTCGCGTGCCTGGGCTCGCGCCGATTCCGGTGCGACCGCACAAGCGCGGCCGAGCGCGATCAGCTGCAGCAACTGCGTGTGGTCCCTGATCTTGGGCCCTCGGCCGTCCGGGTAAGTGCCGTCGGGACGGGGCCAGCGCGGGGTCGGCAGTCCGGGCAGGTCGGTGACCTCGGCGAGGCGCAGGTGGGTCCGGGTGGTGAGCGGATGGCCTGCGGGCAGCACCGCGACCTGACCCTCGATGTGGAGTTCCTCGGTGTCGAACCCGGCCGTCGTGTCGAAAGGCCGGTGCAGCAGCGCCACGTCGGCCCGCCCGTCGCGGAGCAGTCTTTCCTGCTCGCCCGGACCGCACAACAACACCTCGACGGGGACCGCATCGGGTTCGGCGGCGTAGGCGTCCAGCAGTTTCGTCAGCAGTTCGGCGGACGCACCGGCCTTCGTGGCGAGCACGACGCCCACCTGGCCGGTCGCAGCGCGACGGGTGCGGCGCTCGGCCGCCTCGACCGCATCCAGCGCCGCCCGCGCCTCCCCCAGCAGCACCACCCCGGCCGCGGTCAGCGCAACCGCGCGGCTGGTGCGTTCCAGCAACACCGCGCCAAGACGCCGTTCAAGCAACCTGATCGCCCGGGACAACGGCGGCTGCGCAATTCCGAGCCGCTCCGCAGCACGTCCGAAATGCAGCTCCTCCGCAACAACTGTGGATTTTTTAGTGCACTTGTAAACACCCGTCCCACCTGCGGCGATGCTTCCTGATTCCATCGGTCTCGGCGTGCATGCCGAAGGGACGGAACGCGCCCCGTTGCTTAACGGTGCGTCGGCAGTAGCCCTCGTGTGGGAGACGGCTTCGCTGTCTTCTCGGCGTACCCGGCAGGTCTCGGGTGACAGCTCCAGTCCGCCCACACAGTGCACGCAACGAAGCTCAACAACTACTTTCCAGCGACGGGGACCCACTTTGGACTCTTTTTGCTTGCGTTCTGCGCCAGCGCTCCTGCATTATAGAGAAATGGAGTCAGTTGCGTACGTGGGCCAGCTTGCGGTAGTCGATGACATCACGCCCTCCCAATGGATTAGAACCCGAATGCATTCAGAACCGGCAGATGTAGGATCTATCGTCCCAGTCGGATTCGAGAGTTACGCAAGGGTCTTTCACCCTGTTTATCAATACGACGTTAAAGCAGGAACAATAATCAATCGGTTGTCTTGGGCGGACATTGCCGGCGAGACAGGGCGAACAACGCATCCATTAATGCAATGGGAGAAACTGCGACCAAATAGAAACGATTTCCAGGAACCGAGCATTGGCACCCTGCCTCATGATCTAGCGCAATCACTCGTATCGATTCTGGCGAGGCACACCAAGACGTCCGCCACATGCTGGTTTGGAGAATGGATGGGCCGCCAACCCTTACTGATACCGGAGGAGGCACCCGTCTTCCGGTTGCCCCTACGCGATATGTACCTCTTGAACGGAAACCTGACTGGCCTGAGTCAAAATCTCGCCCCCGCTCCGCTGTCAAGCCTGCCTAACATCGCGTGGCCGGATGATCGTAGTTGGGTGATCGCTACAGAGGTGGACTTGCGAAGCACGTATATAGCTGCAAGTTCAGAATGTGTTCACGATCTGCTGATCGACGACGGTATTGAGGCTTTCGAGGTGCGTCCTACCGACCTGGTCACCCTGGAGTCAGACACCGTCAATTAGACTGGTCTCTGACTCCAGGGCAGGTGCAGGAAAACATGCTTTCTAAGAATTTTATCTGAAATCCGGCTTAGCTTGTTTCACTGTCGGCCGGGACCGGACAGCTAGCAGTTGCTCACTTGATTTTCCGGGCCGAATCCGTCGTTAACATCCGATGGCCAAAATGCTGTTGGCGGCTCGTAGCCCGGCGGAAAGGTGATCCCGAACTGACGCCAGGAACCGTAGAGGTCATTGACGCAGGGAGCCGCTGCGTTCACTTGCGCGAATGCCGTGCTAAGGAAGTCATTCCAGCCGGAATCGGCGACCGCTGGACCATTCTTATAGAGAACGATCTGGAGTCCGATGGTCGTTACAGGTGCAGTGCATGTCACCACCGTTACCACATTTACCGTCGTCGGATCGTGGCTTGACTTGTGCGGATATTGCTTGTCAACCGAGCATGTAATGACGTCGTCTGCCGATGCAGTGCCACTTGACGTAGTTCGCGTGGCGGTCAATACGACTGGTGAATCACTGCTCTGCTGGCCTGCCCAGACTTGCGGTGGAGCGGGTGGCCGATCAGTCGTTTGGGCGGTGGCGACACCGCCGCCCAACATGAACGCTGAGCACAGTGCAAGCGCTGTAAATATCCTTCTTCGAAAACGCACAATCATCCTCCTGGATCACGAATACACGCGGACACTTCCCCTTGAGACCGGAAAGTGGTGAAAACGACATCCAGGTGAAGAGCTGGTTTTCCTTAAGTGCGGACCCCCTCGGCCCCAGGCAGCCCCCTGATCCCAGTTGCCAATAAACCAGTGTATTGAGTTGGATTGAAAATCAACAGCCGCCTAACGGGTTAGCCAGCCACACTATTCGGCATAGCTTGGTGGGCTGTTCGGCGCAGCGCGCGTCCCGTCGTGAGCGCATGTTCGCTCGTCCGGACTACACGCAGGCGGCCCGGACGAGCGAACAGCTCAATACGAAGGAAGGGGCGCGAGGCTTCCTCGCTTTTTGGCTTCGGCGGTCAGATGGCACCCGGTACGAACCAGAAGTGTGGTGTTTACGGCCGTGCCGAAGACGAGTTCTCCACCATATGAATCATGGAACGTCACATAATGGTCGGACGGGTTGTTCTTCACCACTGTTGGTCCGGAGTTGAAACCATAACTGCGGGCTACGCCGCCCACGATAGACACCGCTTCGTCCCATCGAGCGTCTGGCAGATTTCCGTGGGCTGCCCAGTTGCCGAGCCCTCGCTCCTGGGCGTCAGCTCGGCCCGCAGTGTCGATTGCGCCGAATTCGGTGCTGCACGCCGCCCGGCCAGGAGGATTCGTCTGTTCCCAATGAAGTGATGGAACGGCATTAGTCAGCTGTTCGCGGATCTTGCGGTACATCTCGTCGTAGCGAGCGGCGGCTTCGTCGATGTCCGGGCGCTGCATGAGCTGTTTGAACTGATCGGCTGCAGCTTTGTCGTTGTTGTTCATGGGATTCTCCTGCGCATCCTGGCCGTTGCAACCGGCGAGGATGAGAACGAGGGCGGCTCCGGACAGAGTTCGGACGAGGTTGTATTTCATGTGGTCGGCTGGGCCTCTGTCATCGGTGGGTGGGCTGTTGTGGCGGGGGCGGAGGTGGGGGCGCGACGTAGTTGACGCGCATGTCTGGTCGCCCGGCAGCGACCGCCGCCATGTTGTACTGCGACGTCGAGCCGTCATCGAGGTACTGGCCGTGGGTGTGGGTCGCGTGCAGCGGCGTGCCGTCTGCAGCGATTGCGTCTCCGGTGCTCACGCGGTCGATGCCGGACATGTCGTAGGGGGAGACGCCGAAGTGGTTGGCGACGTCAAGTTTCGGCACCGAGTCCTGGTCGGCCCCGGCGGAGAACAGATGTCCTTGCGGCACCTGGAGGTCGCTGCGTTGCTGGGCGTCGAGGCCCGGCGATCCGAAAACCACTGCGTCGTTCACGGGGGTGGATTGTTGCAGGGCAATGCCGGTGGTGAGGCTGCCGTACGAGTGGCCCAGCGCGGTCAGGTGCAGCGGTTGGTTCTGCACTTCGTGGGAAGCGCCGATCCCGTTGAGGAAGCCGTCGAGCTTCTTGGCGCCAGTCTGCGCGAGGTGGTCGGACGCCACTGATTGGTTGCCGTTGATCACATCGTCGTTCTGCGGTGCCTCGTAGCCCAGCCACGTGACCGTGGCCACCTTTCCGCCGTCGCCGTACTGGTCGGAGAGCACCTGTGTGCGTTGTTGCAGGTTGTACATGTCCCGGTCGTAGCCTGGCATGCTGCGGTCAACGGTGGAGGTGAACCCCGGAGTAAAGACACTGACGTGTTTGGCGGTATCGACATTGCCCACCGCGACCGCTGCTTTCAACCGTTCGCCCGTCGTGTCGAGGGTAAGCAGTTGGCGATTGCCTTGCGCGAGAGTCGTGTCGATCGCGTTCAGAGACGCGAGCTTGGCTTCGATTTTGCGGACGTCCGCTAACGCATCGGGCAGCATGTTCGGCGGCGGATAGGGCTGGTCTTTAACCAGATCTACCCTCTTTTTTGCCTCTTCGAGCTGGCGTTGAAGGTCGGCTCGCTCGCCGGGTATGCGTGCGATGTTCGCTTTCGAGCGGACATCGCCGGGTAGGCCGTCCCTATTGCCCAGCCAATCGGGATGATCGCGCAGGAGGATATTGCGTCCGGCCGCCGACAGGGTGGCCCACCATGCTGCGTTCTGGGATGGCGTCGCGTTCGGCGGTGGTTCCGGCAGGGTGAGACCTGGGTCTTTCACTCCATCGGCGGCGGCAGCGGCGACGGTGGATTCGTTCCCGGTGCCGAACTGACCGGACGCTGCGCGGTCGAGCACCGACGCGAGATCGGTGTCGATGTCGTTTGCGGTGCGCAGGATCTGCGCAACCTCGTCCACCAATTGAGTGTGCGTGCGCTCCCGGTCTTCGGGGTGCATGTCCGCCGGTGGTTGCTTACCCGCGAAGGTGTCGGAAATGCCGCCCGCGTCGGCGATGTGGAAGCCGTACTTGCGGGCCAGCTCCTCAGCGTTGGTCAGGGCGTGCTGGACGCCGGTGATCGCATCGGCAGCCTGTCCGATCGCCTTGCCCGCGGCGGCGGCCCCGGCGGCGACGGTGTCCAGTTGGCGCATCAACGCGCGGTGCTGTTCGGCCGCGTTGTCCGCGGCCGGGCCGCTCCAGCCTTCAACCGGGAGCACCTTGCCGTAGTCGTCCCCCTCGTGCACCAGGATCTGCGTGCGAGCTTGCAAGAGCGTGCAAATCTCGTCCAGCGCGCCGGGGTTCCACGCGCGGACGTCGGCCAGCGACACCATCAGCGCGGCCCCCGCATCGTCGGCGCGGCGGGCGGGAACACTCCGGCGGCGGCGTGGTCGCCCCGCTGATACCGGTCAGCGGCCACGCCGAGGTGATCGGCTAAACGCTGCGCCTCGACGCACCACTCGGTGAACGTGGCAGCCAACGCCTCCCGGCAGTGCCCCGCAGCAGCTGCGGCATTCCCTCCCGACACCGCGCCGGAGACCCGGCCCACCGGCTCCGCGCAATCCGCTCCGCGCAGGCCGCCCACCTTCTCGCCAGCGGATCTGCCCGCCGCGCGCAGCGCTTCGGGCACCGTTGTGAAACCCATACTCGATCCCTCCCCGTGATCAGTCCGTCACAGGGTACGGGACCCGGACCAGGTATTTCACGTCACTGTGACCCGCCCGGGGCATCCGGTCCGCAGAGCCGCGCACAACTACTCAGCGTCGAGTGAGTAGTCCTACTCCTTACCTCGGTCCGCGCCACCGGAACCCCCGGAGTCGGGCAGCTGCTCGGTGAGCGCGTCCAAGCACCTTGCGAGCGACGCTGCGCCCCGGGGCGGAACCGCGCCCGCGCCCGTGGCCTCCTGCAGTTTTGCGGCTGCTTCTCCCAGCCTCCCGCGCAGGTCAGCAGCACATTCTTCCGCCGGCGGGGTGTCCGGCGACCGCGCCGGACTCGGATTGCACCCGCTGGTCCTCGCCATCGACGAGTGTCACGAACTGTTCCAGCACAAGAAACACGGGCGCCAGGCCGAAGAGCTGGCCGTGCGGTTGATCAAGCGCGGCCGCAAATACGGCATCATCCTGCTGCTGGCCACCCAATCGCCCACCAAGGACAGCATCCCCAAGGAGATCACCCGCAACGTCTCATGCGGAGTCGCGTTCGCCGTCGCCGATCACATCGCCAACGACGGACTGCTCGGCGCGGGCCGGTACCGGGCAGGCATCCGTGCCACGGAACTGCGGATGAAAACCGACCGGGGAACCTGCGTCGCGGTCGGCATCACCGACGAACCGTGGGAACTCGTCCGCACCTTCTATGTGACCTTCGAGGACGGAACCGACCTGGTCACTCCGGTCATCGCCCGCGCCATGGCAATCCTCGCCGAACACGGACGGCCCGTCGCCCTCACCACAGCACAGGAGAACAAGCAACCCGCGCCCGCCGACCACCTCGCCGACATCGCCGACGTCTGCGCAGGAGAGAAGCGGGTCCGCACTCAAGTGGTGCTCGCCCGGCTCATCGCCCGCAACGCGGGCGAGTACGACGGCTGGACCCTGCGCGACCTGACCGCCGCGCTCGCCGCCGACGGCATCGTCCCCGTCAAGTCCGACGGAGTGATGGTCGTCCGCGCCGACGACCTCGCCGCCGCGCTCGCCGACAGGAAAGACAGGGAGCCGGGCAGGGACCCAGCGGGGAGTCAGGGAGATCTCCCTGACTCCCCCCGGCCCCGGACTCCCTCCGCTGACCAGCGGAAACACCGTCCAGGGAGGCAGCACCACAGCCAGCGCAACACCCTCGAAAACCCCGGAAAACACGGTCAGGAGACCACACAGCCGGACTCCCTCCCCGGGGGCGCGAATGACAGCTGAACCGCGCCGCGCGACCCCACGCACATGCCCGACCGCCACGCTACGAAACCCGACGAAAGGCAGCAACCATGACCGCCCCCACGACGCGCCGCCCGTCGGCACCAGCGACACCGGTTTCCCGGGGCAGGCCGCGCACAGCACCCGCCGCGAGTGCCCGTCGACAGCACAGCGCGGGAACCGGCAGACCGCCCCCGTGCGGCGTTCCCGACACAGCACCCGCCACGCAGTGCCCGGGCCGCCTACGCCCGAACAGTGGGCACAGCAGCAACTGGTCAACGCCCCCGAACGATCCCGCCAATGGGCCAAGGAGGTAGCCGGAATCTACGGACTCGACCTCGCCGACTGACCAGAACCGGGGGCACCCACGTCCCCGCAGCCGTGGCCCGCGCTCTGTCCGGAGTGCGGGCCACGCGCATTCCGATTCCTGTGCCGCCGCGCTCCGGCAGCTAAAATGCGCCGGGGTACAGGTGCGGGCACGTAAAGTGTCAACCGTAGCGCGTAACCGGGGAGGGTTGCCATGGGGCGGTGTGGTCGTGCGGTGAATTGGATAACGGGTTTCGATGTGGCGGTCGAGCCGACGTTTGACCACTATCTGCCGGGTGGTCGCCGTCCTCCGCTGGGACGCTGCCGGACTGCCGTGCGGCGCGGCCTCGTCGCGGGCATTGCGATCGTGTTCATCGCGCTCGGCATCGCCGGAACAGTGGCAGGCATGGGCCTTGCAGGGGGAATCGTCGGAGCGGGCGGTCTCTACATACTGGCCGCACTGTGGTTTCTGCCCGGCCTGCGGTGGGGACGGCACACAGCCTGGTTCCTTCAGCCGGGCATGTGGGTGCCGTCTCCGGCGACGCTCAAGAATGCCGAAAAGTCCGGTGAAATCCGCTTCACCGGCTCCATTCAAGTCACGCAGATCACTGCTGTTTTCCGTTTTCGCGGCGAAGAACGCTTTGTCTGGGTCGGCTGCGCTTCGGGCGAGTGCCGCGAGTTCCGGCCGGGAAAGCGTCTGGCGGTGTTCGCACTGACAGATCCCCTGGCGCGGTTCCGCGCCCCGAAACCCGCACCGCCTCTGTTCCAGGAGCTGGAGCCGGTCGTCAGAGCTCTGCTTCACATGCTGCGCAACGACCTAGCCGGGCTCTCCGAGGACGAATGCGCAGCCGGTCTGGGAGGAAGCGCCGGGTGGCCGGACGAGCTAGTCCAGCGCGCAATGGACGCCGCCCAGCGTCTGGGAATGACCGGCCGCCGGGGACGGCAGCGGATACTGACCGACGCCGGTGCAGTGTGGCTACTCCAGCGCGAGCGCGAGCGCGGAATCGAACTGATACCCGAGGCACAGGAGCGACAGTCAGTGAACAGCTTCACCAATTACGGCGGTAACATGCAATTCGGCAACAACCCGCAAATTTCCTGCACGGGCTACGGGGGCACCGCAAGCAACATCCACAACTCGAACGCGGGAACTTCGGAACAGGAACTCGACGCCTTGCGGCAATTGCTCGAAGTTCTCCGCAAACCAGAGGTACGGCGGGAACTGAATGACGACCAGCGCAGCGCTGTTGACGGTGAGGTCGAGGTGATCGCCAAGGTCGTTGAACAGAACGCGCCGATGACAGACAAGGTGTGCACGTCCGTAAAGCTGCTGCTCGGGTTGGCCGGTGAGCTGATTATCGGTGCGGCGGGCAACGGGCTATACGACGCGCTCAAACAGATGTTCTGACAGTTCCCCTGCGCGCTATCTGTTCTGACCGGCTGTTCTGACCGGCGTGACCGTGACGCTGTTCAACAGGGGCGGCCCCGCGCTGAGGGGGAGGGGAGCCCGGAGCCGCCTGCTTCTGCTTAGCACGTCACGTGTCATCCCGCCAGACCGGCGTGATCTGGTCCGGGTGGAACCGGCCGCCCTTGTGCGCAGGTCCGATGACCACGGCGATGAGGCTTTTCGCGATCGCGGCCTGTTTCTGCTCGATCGCGAAATCCGGCTTGTCCCACTCGTTCCGCAGGTTCGCGGCCACCGCGCGGCGCGAATCGCGCCGCCGCTCGTACCTGCGCGCCTCGCGCCGCAGCTCCGCTACCTGCGCCTCCATTCGCGCCAGACTCGGGAAATACCGCTCCGCCGAATACCGGCCCGCCTCATACTCGCGCGTGGACTCCGCAATCCGTTTCTCCGCGTCGTCCAGTTCCTTCTGTTTCGGCCACGGCGGCAGATCCTCGAACTTCTGCGACTGGATCTTCTCGTGCTCGGCCAGCACCAGCGCCGTCACGTACACGTCCACCGGTACGGCGTTGCGGGAGATGCCCCCGCACCCGCCCTGCCCTTTCGACGGGCACCGGTAGATCTCGACCAGTTCCCTGGTGCGCTGGTCCCGGCGCGAGGAACCGATCATGCGCGCGTTGCACTTGCCGCACCGCACAAACGGCGACAGCAGGTGATTCGTACGGTACCCGCGCCCCTTGCCGCCGACCCGGGAATGCTCCTCCGGCTCGGCCGGACCCCACACCCGCACCACGTCCGCGTGCTGCTCGTCGGTGAGAATAGCGTCCCACCGGCCGCGGACCGGCTCGCCCTGCTTGTTTTTCATGACCTCGCCGCGATACACGACCTTCCCGCACATGCGTGGCCGCAGATACATGTTCCTGATCGTGGCCGCACGCCATTCCACGCCGGTCACCGTGGGAATCCGGCGTTTGTTCCACTCGTGCGCCAACGTCAACGGAGACACGCCCGCCTTGATACGCGGAAGTTCGCGCAGGATGTGTGCAGCTTCGCGCTTGTTCTTCCGCAGCCGGTCCTTGCGCCACCCGAACGGCCGCATTCGCCCGCCGTTGTGCTGGCCTTCTGCCGCCGCGCGCCGCTTGCCGCTCGTCACGCGCCGTGACGTGTTCCGGGACTCGTTGTTGCGCTGGTTCACCAGAGCCCGCGCCGCAGAAATACCCGCATCCGTGGAAAGATCGATATTCCCGGTCATGCTGACGACGTAAATACCGTACAACTCGACCGCGTCGATCAGGTCTTCCAGAATGCGCGGATCACGCGTCAACCGGTCGATGTCCGCCCCGGCGAGCGCATTCGCCTCGCCCCGTCGCAGCGCCGTCATGGTGGTTTCCCAGTCCGGACGCACCACCCGATACCCATACGTGCCGTCCGGCAGCATGACCCGCCGTCGCTTGAACGACGAGATATTTGACTCCGGGACCTCGCGCTCGACCCGCCCGCCTATCCCTCCGACGAACTCCCGCAGGTCGCTAAGCTGGTAGTTGACCTGCTCGTCGCCGTCTTCGCTGGCATCCCGCGACTCGCGGGCCAGTAGCACCCAGACTAGCTGGTCAGGGTCAATATCGATGAGCGTCCGACCCTGCTCACGACGCGGCTGTGAAACTCCCATGGCATCCAGTGTGCACTAGAACATCCACAGCTACGGCGACGAAGTAGCGCAGCTCCCGTGTCTCCACCCCCGCCACCGTACTCGCGATCAATACCGCTGGGGTATCGCGAACCACCCGATCGGTGTTGGCCGCCGCGGCGGGGCGAGGGCCACGATCGATGTCATGAGTGAACAGACAACCGCGCTGGTGACCGGCGCGAACAAGGGAATCGGGTACGAGATCGCGGCCGGGCTCGGTGCGCTCGGCTGGAAGGTCGGCGTCGGCGCCAGGGACGATCAGCGCCGCGAGGACGCGGTGGCGAAATTGCGCGCGGGCGGTGCGGATGCGTTCGGTGTGCCGCTCGACGTGACCGACCAGACGAGCGTGGACGCCGCCGCGGCACTGATCGAGGAGAACGGCGGGCGCCTCGACGTGCTCGTCAACAATGCCGGGATCACCGGCGGCGGGTCACAGATGCCGACCACGGTCGACCCGCAGACGGTGCGGACGGTCGTGGAGACCAACGTGATCGGCGTTATCCGGGTCACGAACGCGTTGCTGCCGTTGCTGCGCCGCTCCGCCGCGCCGCGGATCGTCAACATTTCCAGCAGCGTCGGCTCGCTCACGCTGCAGACCACGCCGGGCGCCGAAACCGGTCCGATCGCGGTCGCCTACACGTCGTCGAAGACGTTCCTCAACGCCGTCACCGTCCAGTACGCCAAGGAACTGCAGGGCACGAACGTTCTGATCAACGCCGCCTGCCCCGGCTTCGTCGCGACCGACCTCAACGGTTTCCGCGGCGCCGGCACCCCGAAAGAAGGCGCGGCAATCGCGATCCGGCTCGCGACCCTGCCCGACGACGGCCCCACCGGTGAATTCTTCAACGACGCGGGGCCGGTGCCCTGGTGACAGTCCCGCCGTCGTCTGATCGAACCGACCTGCGGTGCACCGAAAGGGCAAGGGAATGACCGAAACCGCAGTACCGACCTACACTCTGGCGGAGCGCGACCGCCGCTGGGACCTCGCGCGTTCGTTCATGGACCGGGAAGGCTTCGACGCGCTGATCGTCGTCGGGGAGCACGAGGACGCCGGTCCGGCGCCTTATTACCTCGACACCTGGTTCACCAACGACCGGCCCGGCACTGTCGTCGTCTTCCCCCGCAACGGCGAGCCGGTCGCGCTGGGGCTGGTGTCCACCTTCCTCAACGACCACATGGACGCCCTGCACCGGGGCGATGCCTGGTGGATCCGGCCGGAGAACTTCCGTGCGGGTGGTCGTCGCAGCGACGGGATCGCCGACGTGCTCGTCGAACACGGGCTGGCGAAAGCCACCATCGGCGTACTGGGATTGGACCCGTACCCGCCGGCCCAGCCGGAGGGCCTGATTCCCTACGGGCTGTGGACCGATGTGCTGGCACGGTTTCCCGGCGCCGAGTTCGTCGCGGCAGATGCAGGTTTCACGAAGCTGACAGCGCAGCTCAGCGATGAGGAACTTGCGGTCGTGCGCCATTCGGCGGCCATCGGCGAAGCGATGGCACAGGCCATGGTCGCCGCCGCGGCTCCCGGCGTGGCCGAAAACGAGGTCTACGCCGCGGGTATGGCCGTGGCCCACCGGCGCGGCGCCGTTGCGCCGGCCATGCACTTCCGGTCGGGACCCGAGCCTGCGGGCTGGGGGCCGCCGCCGTGGGCCTATCGGCCGCAGGCGCCGCGGGTTCTGCGGGAAGGCGACGTGATCGTCACCGAAACCTTCTGCAATTTCGGCATGCGCACGTCGCAGCATCAGCTGACCATCGCGATCGGGGAGGTGCACGAGGACTTCGAACGCGGCGCCGAGGTCGCCCGCGAGTGTTATGCCGCGGGAATGCGGACGCTGCTCCCGCGGCATCGGTTCGGCGAGGTGGCCGATGCGATGTATGCGCCGGTGGAATCCGCGGGCGGCTGGGTGCGGGGGCCGCAGATCCACGCGATCAACCCGTTCGGTGCGCTGTGCGGCTTCCCCGCGGACTTCAGCCAGGTTCCCGGCTCCGAGCGCTATCACGAGGTCCCCGCCGCTCCCACGCTGGGCGGCGACCTGGTCCTCGAGCCGGGGATGACCTTCGCGTTCGAACCCAACTGCGGATTCGGTCGCCGCGTCGTCACTGTCGGCGGAACCGTGATCGTCGGCGAAGCGGGGCCGATCGAGCTCAACCCCGGCACCGCACAACTGCTTCGCGCCGGGTGACGTCACAACGTTCGGCAGGTACCGCCACTGACTGCGGCCCCGGTCTCGCCTGCTCGTGAGCCCACGAATCGGGAGCAGCGGCGAGATCACCGACACCGGGCTCGCGCGGGTCGCGGCGTCCGGTGGTGCGCAGCACCGGCCGCGACCGTCCGCTACTCACGACCACCGCCCGGTGCGCACGCGCACCGCCCGAGACCGACGCCGGGTCCCGGACCCGCCGCACCTCCCGCCGACGACGAGCTCAGTCCACAGTGGACCCAAGGCGACCGGTGCCCGCCCGGCCGGATCTGCCGGTACCAGCGGGACCAGACCGCTCCCGCAGCCCGGCAGGCCCGGCCGGGAACGCGGAAGTTAACCTGTCCCGGTCCACCGCCGTCCACGCGGCAGGCGGGTTGCCCTTTTCCTTCACCGGGGAGGCTGATGACGTGCCCGCAGGGCAGGTAACGGCCGAGCAGGCCACCACCGCCGGACCGGTCGAGGCACCCGCACCCACCTCGTCCCGCCAGGTCAGCTGGGACGCGATCCGGGTGCTCGCGATCTTCGCGGTACTCGCCTACCACATCACCTGCCTCGCCCCGCTGACACTGCCCGGACTGCCACCGCTGCAGCCGTGGCTGCAGATGGACTTCCCGTTCGGCTCGGCCACGCTGATCGTGGTCTCCGGGTTCTTCGCCGCGACCACCGTCGGCCGCAGCACCCCGCTGCGCTGGTGGCTGCGGCGGCTCGCCCGGATGCTGCCCGCGTTCTGGGTCGCCGTGCTGGTGATCTTCACGGTCAGCCGCCTGTTCGCACCCGACGACTTCGTCCGGCCGGACTTCGGCGACCTCATCGGCAACCTGCTGCTGGCGCATCTGCTGCTGCCCGGCGTCGACTACATCGACCTCGCACACTGGACGGTGCCGGTGCAGGTCGCGGCGTTCACCATGATCGCGCTGCTGGCCCGGCGGGGCAGGATCCGCGGCCACCTCGCGTCCGCGGTGCTGTGGTTCGTCCTGCTGGCGCCGCTGGCGGTGCGGGTGCTGTTCATGAACCCCGACGTGCCCGCGCCGGCCTGGCTGTCCGCGATCATGGACGGTACCGGCCTGAACCGGGCACACCTGGTGATCGCCGGGGTGTCGATCTTCCGCTGGAGCCGGGGCCGGATCGGCTTCCCCCAGCTGTTCCTGATGCTGTGCGTGGTGCTGTGGGCACACACGGTGCATCCGCCCGGCGGCGATTCGGTCCAGATGTTCACGCTCGCACTGGTCCTGGTGTGCGTCGCGGCGTACCGGCCGGCGTGGAACGTGCGCATCCTGAACCGGCTGGCGAAGCCGATCCAATGGCTCGCCGGAATCTCCTACGGCGTCTACCTGATGCACTACACGATCGGCACAATCGTCGCGCGCCGCCTCGCCGACCTCGGACTGGCCTGGTGGGTGTGGGTGCCCGCATTCTTCGCGTCCGCCGTGCTGCTGGGCTGGGCCCTGACCCGCTGGGTGGAACGACCGGCGTTCAAGCTGCTCACCGTCCCCCAGCGCGAACGGCTGAGCCTGCGCACCTAGCACGCCCCGGCAACGCTCCGGTCCCGGTGCGCACGCCAGGTCGATGGTCGAGGGGATCAGCTGCCGGTATCGACGCGCCGATCGCGTTGTCCGACGCTCCCTAGCGTTCGTACACGCCGGTGATGCGGCCGCGGGCCAGTACCGGCGGGGCGATGGCGGCGAGGAGGGGGCGCGGCCGGGACTTGACCAGTGCGTCGCGGTTCCGGAGGCGCCGGTCGAGTGCGTAGAGCTGGAAGACGTACCGGTGTGGTCCGTGGCCTTTCACCGGTTCCGGTCCGTGGTATCCGCGGCCGATGGTCGAGCGGAGCAGCGTGACGCCCTGGCCGGGGTCTTGGCCGGCGAGTGCGCCGGCCGGCAGTTCGCGGGGTGCCGGGAGGCCGGCTGCATCGATCAGGGCGAGGCAGTGAACGGCCGGTCTGGCGCCGAGCGGGCTGTCGATGTCCTCGATCAGGAGCAGGAGTTCCGCGGCATCGGCAGGCAGTTCACGCCAGGCCAGCTGCGGGGAAAGGTTCCCGCCTCCGACGCGGGTGCCGGCGTGCCGGGACGGCAGCGGGCTCCCGTCGGTGAAGTCGCTGCTGGTGATCTCGATGGTGTCCGGGGCGGTCAGGTTCGGTTGGTTCCACGCGTAGTTGCGCTCGTCCGGTCGCCGGTTGCGCAGGAGCGTGCCGAGCAGAGTCACGGGATCGCCTTTCTCGGGCATTCAGTGGTCGGCGGGCGCCGCGTTCAACGTGGCGAAGATGCGTGCGAGAGCGGTGACGTCCTCGGCGTTGAGCGCGGCCAGCGCGGGAGGCGGGTCGGTGAGGATGCGCTGGGCGGTCGCGGCTGCCTGCCGTCCGGCATCGGTGAGGTGGACGAGCCTGCGGCGCTTGTCGTCGGGGTGCGCTCGTCGCTCGACGAGACCGCGTCGCTCGAGCCGGTCGACCGCGACGGTGGCGGCGGAGGGATCGACTTCGGCGGCCTGCGCGATCTCACGAAGCGTCATCGGCTCCTGCACGAGTTTGATCAGCAGTTCGGCTTTCCCGGCCCCGAGGTCCAGTTCGAGGCGCAGGGCACGAAGCCGGTCCTGGCCCGTGACGAAAGCCAGCATCTCCGCCCAGGCTCGGGCCGCCGGGCTGCCGCTAGGGCCGGGGTTCATCGAGCTACATCCAGGACCGGCATACTCCGCCGCCTGCCACCGCATTCGGCACGGGCCTTCGCCCAACGCCCGGTCGAGGTCAGGCCGAGCAGCACGGTCGCGGCGCCGCGGCAGGCGAGCACGGCCCAGGCGAGGTGGCTCGTGGCGGGAACATCCATTTAGTGATTGTTGCACAACAACTATTACCCGTCCAGGTCCGGCCGGGAGCCTCCGCGGCCCGCCGGACCGCGGAGGCGTGCACCCTGATCCAGTGCGTCCGGTCAGGCCGCGGACGGCACAGCGGCCAGTGCGGGAAGCTTCCCCAGCTCCTGCGAGAACCGCCGGAGCAGCAGCACCGCCGTCGCCCCGAAACCGAAACACAAGCCGAGCCAGATACCGGGCCCGTGCAGGCCCAGCGCGAATCCGCACAGCACCATCACCGGAATGCCGATCACCCAGTAGCCGAGCAGGGTGGCCCGGAAACCGCTCTTCGTGTTGCCGAGACCGCGCAACAGGCCGACGCAGACGTTCTGCGCGCCCTTGAGGTATTGCTGCGCGATCCCGAAGAACAGCAGGGTGTACGCCAGCGACAGCACTTCCGGTGATGGGTTCTTTTCGAGGAACAGGCCGAGTACCCGGCCCGGCACAGCGAGGTAGACCAGACCGGCCACGGTCATCGCGGCCGCCGACAGCGTCAGCGCCTGGCGCGCGGTCCGCGTCACCGTCGGCCGATCGTGGCGGCTCACCGCACGGCTGATCAGGATGGACGAGCCTTGGGACAGGCCGATGTTCAGCTGGTACACGATGTAGACGAGCTGGTTCACCACGCTCTGCGCGGCCAGCGTCGCCGGGCCGAAGCTGCCCATCAGCACCGTGGCGACGGACGTGATGCCTGCTTCGGAACCGTAGGTCAGGCTGATCGGGATCCCCAGCCGGAGGGTCTGCCTCGCCATCGGCAGGTCGGTGCGGCGAACGCGCACGGACAGCAGCGGCGCGAGGTGGTCGTCGCGGCGCAGGATCAGCAGGAACGCACCGCAGTTCAGGAACTGCACGATCGTGGTGGCCAATCCGACGCCGGGAGCGCCGAGTTCGGGGAAGCCGAACCAGCCGTAGCCGAACCCGCCGTTCAGCACGACGTTGACCGCCACCGAAGCAATCGTGACCCACAGCAGCGATCCGGGACGGCGCATGCCCACCGCGAACTGCCGCAGCACGTTGAGCCACAGCATCGGGATCAGCCCCGGCGCGAGCGCGAGCATCGTCGGCCGGGCCAGCCCGAGCACGTCGGCGTCCTGACCGAACCAGGCCAGCACGTAACCCAGTCCGATCAGGACCAGCGCGGCGATCAGGCCGACCACCGTCGCCACCAGGAAGGAGGCGCGCACCGTGGCCCGCACCTCGGCGCGGGCCTGCTCGTCCAGCCGATCGGCACCGGCACGGGTTTCGCCGCGGCCGGCGGCACCGGCCACGAGATTGCCCACTGCGGTAACCGTTCCCACACACATCGTGCGAACCTGGTTGTACAGCGTGAGCGCCAGTCCGCCCGCGGCGATCGCGCGCACGCTCATCCCGCCGAGCATTGCCAGATCGGTCGTGGTGAGCGCCACCTGCGCAAGCTGGATCCCCACGATCGGCAGTGAAACCGCGAGCAGCGGGCGGTAGCCGCCCGGCCATCGCATCCGGATCATCGCGCAGGTCCTCCCCGGTCCTTTCGTTCTCCCGTTCCGGCGGCGCGATCGGTCACGACACCCACCTCAGCACGCGGTCGGCGGCCGGATCCCGGCCCAGCCGCTGCGCGGCCCTGGCCTCGACGTCCGGAGCCAGCAGCCCGTGCCCGCGCATCCACTCGTCGTCGAACACGCTGTCGAGGTACTTTTCGCCCGCGTCGCAGACCAGAACCACCGCGGTGCTGCCCGGCGGCATCGTATCGATCCGGTCCAGCGCCACGTGGATCGCGCCGCCCGCCGACCCGCCCACCAGCAGCCCGGTGTGCCGCGCCAGCGCCCGCGCAGTCGCGAAGGCGTCCGTGTCGTTCGCCTGCACGCCCTCGTCGATCAGCTCCCGGCACACGTTCGTCCCCACCGGGAAGCCTTCCGGGCTGCCGCTCCCGGTCTGCCGGTACGGTCCGGCCGGCGCGCCGAAGATGATCGATCCCTCCGGTTCCACCGCGATCGTCCGCGCCGGACAGCGCAGCCTGCGCAGCTCACCGGCCGTGCCGCAGAGCGACCCGCCGGTGCCGATCGCACCGATCAGCCAGTCGACCTGCCCGGCATCGGCGAGCAGTTCCTTGGCCAGTTCCCGGTAGCCGCCCCCGTTGCCAGGATGGTTGTGCTGATCCGGCCAGTAGGCGGCACGGTCGGCCGCGACCAGTTCGGCCGCGACCCTCCGGCGTTCGACCGAACGAAGGCCTCCGGCGCCGTCTTCGTCCACGTAGACGAGCTCGACCCCGAGTGCCGCCATCGCGCGCAGTTTGTCCTTGCTGGCGTGGTGATCGACCACCGCGGTGAACCGGTAGCCCCGTTCGACCGCGACCAGCGCCAGCCCCAGCCCGGTGTTGCCGGAGGTCGGCTCGACGATCCGGCCGCCGGGTCGCAGCCTGCCCTCGCGTTCGGCGTCGGCGATCATCTGCTCGGCCATGCGGACCTTCGCCGATCCGGTCGGGTTGAACTGCTCGAGTTTGAGCAGCAGGCGGGTCCCGGAAGCAGTCGTGCACAGTTCGAACAGCGGTGTGCGGCCGATCAGCTCCGATACGTGCGAAACGATGCCTCGTCCGCGGCGTGGGATGAACTCGTTCACCGGCGCTGCACCTCACCCTCGATCCGCCAGCCCGGCCCGGAGGCATCCAGCACCACGCGGGCGGGCAACGGAAGTTCGTGAAAGCGGGTCTCGTTCTTGTCCATCTGGTATCCGGCGGTGTTCGGATACGCGAGCAGATCACCGTGGCGCGGCGGACGGGAAAACGGGATCTTGCGCCAGCTGAGCATGTCGTATTCGAGACAGCTGGAACCGCCGACGCAGGCCGACACCGGAGCACCGGGACCGTCGGCGGGCCACAGCACCGGGTCGGGCAGGAACTCACTGCCCTTCCACTGTTCGGAGATGCTCATGCTGAGCCCGGCCACGGTCACGATCCCGTAGTCGCCGCGTTTTTTGAAGCCCTGCACCGGAAAGACGGTGAAGCCTGCCTGGTCCAGCAGGGCCCGGCCGGGTTCCAGCAGCAGCCGGGTCCCGGTGCGCGCGAACTCGGTGGCCACCGTGCCTCCTCCGGGCAGCGGGCTCGTCAGCACCTCCCGGAGCATGTCCGCACCGGTCGGCGACTGGTGGTAGGGATAGAAATGGGTGAACGTCTTTCCCCGGTGGAACCACGAGGACCGGTACTCCTCGGTGAACCGTGTCCAGTCCGGCTCGTCCAGGTAGGCGGCCGCGAATCCGCCGCCGATGGAGACCGATGCCGCAGGCAGCCCGAGCTCGCGTGCCCGGTGGCAGTACCCGAGCGCGGTCGCGGCCATCCCGGCCCGTGGCCGGACCTCGTACCCGCCCAGGTGGAAGGAAAATCCCTCCACCCGCACCGCCGAACCGGCGGCCACGCACCGCCGCAGCGCCTCGGCCACCTCGTCGGCGGTGAGCCCGAACCGGCTGCCCTGATCGTTTTCCGGCAGCAGCCGCAGCAATACCCGTACCGGCGCGGCGGACCGGCCGATCGCGATCACCCGGTCGAGCTCGTCGAGCGCATCGACGGCCACCACGCACTGCTGCCGTGCGGCGAGCCACACCAGCTCGGCGCTCTTCGCCGCTCCGGTGACCATCAGGTCCGCACCACGGACACCGCCGGCGAGTGCGTCCACCAGCTCGGGCACGCTGGCGACGTCGACACCGGCACCCGCGCGGGCGCATTCGGGAACCCAGCAGGCCGAACGGTTTGCCTTCTTGCCGAAGTACACCTGTCCGGAGACGCCGCCGGTGACGAGTGTGTCCGTGAACGCCACGAGGTTGTCGGTGAACCGGCCCGGATGCAGCACGTGGAACGGACCGCCGACAGCGCGGGCGATGTCGCCGAGCAGCACGGGATCGGACTGCACGCGCCGGGCCCAGTCCGGCTGGCGCGCCGGCAGGGAAATCGTCGAGGCAGTCAGCTCCACAGCCGCACCCGCTTCCCGCGGCCGTCCGCGATCGCCCTGCTCGCCAGTGCGTGCGCCACCGGGATGTCGGTGATCACCATCCCGCTGCTGAAGGCGAACACCCGATCCGCCGGACCGGTACGGGCGGGACGGCGCCCGGCCAGCACATCCGGGAACTCCGCGTGGATCGTCGCATTCCCCTCTTCGTCGGCGAAGCGCGAACCGGTCACCCCGAGCTGTCCCTCGCTGGTGGCCAGCGCGTAGTCCGCGTCCCGCAGCGACGAGGAGTCGACTCCCTTGCTGGACACCGAAATCAGCAGCCCGCCCGGCTTCAGCCAGCTGGTCTTGACCTTCGGATGCGCGGCCCGGCCGGACGCGGCCACCGCGATGTCGGCCTCCGCGACGGCTGCGGGGACGTCGTCGACGATTTCGACCGCACGGTCCGGGAAATACCGGTGGAAGGTGTCCACACAGGCCTGCCGCCCCTCGGCAGAGGTACCGAACAGCATCAGCCGCTCGAGGTCCGGCAATGCGGTCAGCAGGTACGGAAGCGTGAGGTGGCCCTGCACGCCGGTACCGATCATCAACGCCGATCGGGCGTCCGGTTTGGCGCATTCCTGCGCGATCAGCGCGGTGGTCGCCGGGGTACGGGACGCGCCGATCCGGTCGCAGTCCATGAGCGCGAACGGCATTCCGGTGGTGTCGTCGTACAGGCTGATCACCGTGTAGTACTTGTCCCGGTTGTCACTGCCCTGCCGGTAGGACGTCTTGAACCCGACCTGCTGCGAGGTCGCGTCGAAGCCGAGCATCGAGTACGCGACCGCGTCCCGCGCGGCGTCCGGCAGCGGCATCATCAGCTTCGTCGGGCAGCGGGAATCTCCGCCGGCCAGTGCGAGATACCCGCCCCGAACCGCGGAAATCACTTCCGCCGGGCTCAGCTCGACATCCACCAGATCGCTTCGGGTGAACACGTGAAATTCGGGCTCCGTCATCTGAAGAAATCCTCACCATAGACAAGGGGGAATCGTGAGCATGCAATTCGGATAACCGGCCGGTGTGCGGCGCTCGCTCATTCTCGGCCGCTGGCGCATCCGCACCGACCGCGTCGCAGCGACCGTAACCGCACTCGCCAAGTAAGGCAAGGCTTCCCTAATTAAGCTGACCGCGGCACCTGACCGATAGAGCACCTGTCTCCTGCGGAAATACCGGCACTCCCGCCTGCCCGGACCCGCCGGTGAGACCAGTCACAGCAACACTCTTGCCCGCACACCACGGCATTCCGCACCGGAAAAGGGCGGGTGTGGCCACAATGGACACACCCGCCCCCGGAAACGGTCAGAGGCTGTCGGTGACCGCGATGGTCAGTACCCCGTCCCGCGTCTCCTGGACGGTTCCCTCGACCTGGTAGACCGCACCGAGCATTTCCGCGGTGAGCACCTCGGCGGGCGGTCCGGACGAATGCACCACACCGTCGTGGAGTACCACGATCCGGTCGGCGATCCGGGCGGCGAGCGAGAGGTCGTGCACCACCGCGAGCACCGCGGCGGGCTGATCTCGCGCGAGGTCGCGCACGAGCCGCAGCACCTGCAGCTGGTTGCGCAGATCGAGATTGCTGGTGGGCTCGTCCAGCAGCAGCACATCGGGTCTTCGGGTCATCGCCTGCGCCAGACCGACCATCTGGCGCTGTCCGCCGGAGAGGTCGGACAACCGCCGGGTGGCGAACTCGTCCAGGCCCAGCTTCGTCAGGGTGGCCGCCACGTGTGCTTCGTGGTCCTGCCTGCGCCCGCCTGCACCGCCGATCCGCCGGGCGACCAGTACCGCCTCGAAGACCGTGATCGAACTCGGCGGCGGGGGATCCTGTGGCAGGTAAAGGATTCCACCGCCGTCCGGACGTCTGCCCACATCGCTTCCGGTCAGCCGGACCTGTCCGCGCGCCCGGTGGAAACCGGCGACGCAGCGCAACAGGGTCGACTTGCCCGAACCGTTCGGGCCGATCACCGCGGTCACTTCCGTGGCCCGCACCTCGGGCAGCGTCACCTCGTGCAGCACGGGCGTGCGCCCGTAGCGGAACCCGAGCCGTTCGACGTGCAGGGTCAGGTCCACAGTTTCCTCCGGCGCGACAGGATGAGCCCGAGGAAGACCGGTACCCCGACGATCGAGGTGATGATCCCGACCGGGATGAGCACGCCCGGCACGATCATCTTGGCCACCAGCGAAGACGCGCAGAGCAGGAACGCCCCGCTGAACAGCGACGCGGTGACGAAGTAGCGGTGGTCCTCGCCCACGAGCATCCGCGCGACATGCGGACCGACCAGCCCGACGAAACCGATGCTGCCGGCGATCGACACCGCCGTCGCCGCAACGAGGGAAATCCCGGCCAGCACAACGATCCGCAGCCGTTCGACGCGCACGCCCAGCGCCCGCGCACGATCGTCGCCCAAGCGCATCGCCGTCAGCTTCCAGGAGGCCCGCAGCACCAGCGGGACCGCGACGACCAGTACCGCGGCGAGCATCCCGACCTGCGGCCAGCTCGCCCGGCTCAGGCTGCCCAGTGTCCAGAACACCACCTGCTGCAGCTGCGCCTCGGAGGCGACGTACTGCATCAGCGACAACAACGCGGTGAACAGGAACACCATCGCGATCCCGAGCAGCACCATCGTTTCGGTGTGCGGCCCGCGCAGCACGCTGAAGCCGATGATCACCGCACTGGTCAGCATCGCGAAGACCCACGCTGTCCCGGCAGTACCGATCAAACCGAGGACCGGGATCGCCGAGACGCCGATCACCAGGCTCAGCGCCGCGCCGAAACTGGCGGCCGCCGACACCCCGAGCGTGTAAGGCTCGGCGAGCGGGTTGTTCAGGATGGTCTGCATTTCCGCGCCGGCCAGCGAGAGTGCGGCCCCGACGAGGATGCCGGTCACCGTCATCGGCATCCGGATGTGCCAGACGATCTCGGTGTCCACCACCGGCGCGTCCCACGGCACGAAGATCGCCCGCACGGTGTCCCCGATCCGCAACGACTCGCCGCCGATCGCGATGTCCGCGACGACCACGACCAGCGTCAGCAGTACGAGCGCGGCGAGAATCAGCCGCTTTCGCCGGAGCCGGCTGTGATGCGCACCGACGACCTCCTGGGCGCGGGCACTCACCGCCGGGACGGACAGGTCGGGTGCGGCCGTCACCGCAGCTCCGTCCAGAACGTGCCCTGGTACGGGATCGGCAGGAATTTCGTGTGCAGCTCGCGGATCGTCGCGTCGGGATCGACGTCCCGGAACAGCTCGGGATGCAGCCACTTCGCGAACCATTCCACCGCGAGGAAGTTGTACGGCGAGTCGTAGAAGTGGTGCCACGCCGCGTAGGTCCGGTGCTCGCGCACCGCCTTGAGCTGCGGGAAGCCGGCCTGCTTCTGCACGATCGACTTCAGCTGGGCCGCCGCGGCCGCGGCGTTCTCGCGGTATCCGAGCGGAACGAACGTACCCGGGCTCGCCGGCGTGCCCGGCGCCCAGTCCGCACCGGTCGCGATGATCACGTCCGGGTTCCGGCTCAGGATCGTCTCCGGGGAGATCGCGCCCTGCGGGGTCTTGAGCACGTCGTCGGCCAGGTTCGCCCCGCCCGCGAACTGCACCACCTTGGCGAGGTTGGACTTCGCAAAACTCGAACAACATTCGAAATAGCCCGGCGCACGCCACAGGAACGTGGGAGTCGGCGGTTCGTGCGCCGCGGCCAGCGTGGAGCGGACCCGGTCGATCGCGGCCTGGTAGTAGGAAGCAAAAGCGTCCGCCTCGGCCGTCCGGCCCAGGATCGTGCCCATGAGCCGCACCGACGCAGCGGTGTTCTTGATCGGGTCCTGGAAGTAGTCGAGGACCACCGTCGGCACACCGACCCGGGCCAGCCGGTCCACGATCCCGGCATCCTGGGCGGCCTGGTAGTTCGCGGCACTGAGGACGAACACGTCCGGGTGCAGCCGGATCGCCGCTTCGATCGAGAACGACCCGTCGTACACCTGCCCGGTGCGCTGGATCCGGTCGATCCCGGGGAACTTCTTCCGGTACTGCTGCAGCGAATCGGGATCGTTCTGCTCGAGGTCGTTGGGCAGCCCGACAATTCCCTGCAGTGGATCCTGCTTGTTCAGCAACGCGGTCGTGTAGAGCACACGCGCCCCGTCGAGCAGGATGCGCTTCGCCGGTACCGGAATGTCCACTTTGCGCCCGAGCACATCGGTGACCGTTCGCTTTGCGGCGCTTGACTGTTCATCTTGTTGCGGGGCCGAGCACGCCCCCGCCGCCAGCATTGCCAGCACCGCGGTGAAGACGGCCGCGGTGCGCCGGCGCCGAGCCGGGCGCAGGCCCCGCCGCGTCGCGAAGTAAGGCATGCCTCACCTTAACAGGGGACACCGCGTCGCACAGAGTGGTGAAGCTTGTGACTACAGCCACCGCTCGCCCGTGACCGACAATCCGAAGATGTTTCCGAACCGACCTGAACTCGGCCAGGTGTTCAACGAGGTACCGGCGCTCTACGACCGGATCCGGCCGGGATACCCGGCCGAGCTGTTCGCAGACCTTCGTACCATCACCGGCTTGCACGAAAGGGCGTCGGTACTGGAGGTGGGCTGCGGTACCGGCCAGGCGACGCGGTCCTTGGCCGCACTCGGATGCTCGGTGACCGCCGTCGAACCGGGAGCGGACATGGCCGCACTCGCCCGGCGGCGGATCGCCGCCTTTCGCAACGTCGAAGTCGAGACGTCGACGTTCGAGGAGTGGGACGACCGCGGCAGGCGCTTCGACACCGTGGTGGCCGCGTCGTCGTGGCACTGGGTCGACCCGTCGATCGGCTGGCGGCGGGCACACCGCTTGTTGCGCCCCGGGGGCTGGCTGGCGCTGCTCGGCAACGTCGTCATCCGAAGGCCCGGAGAGCCGGAGGTCTACGCCGAGACGGCCGATCTCCACGAACGGTTCTGCCCGGGGAACCCCGGCTGGGGCCATCCGCCACTGGAGGACGTCGTGCGCGCCCACGACACGGGCTGGGGTCCAGCCGAGGATCCCGCTGGCGTGTTCGGTCCCGCGACAGTGCACTGGTACCCGACCGTCCAGTGGCTCACCGGCGACGGCTTCGCCGATCTCCTCCGCTCGACGTCGCTGTACCGGCGCCTCGCCCGCGAGGTCCGTGAGCCCTTGCTGGACGCGATAGCCGAGCACATCCGCACCCGAATGGACAACCGCGCAGCACGCCGCTACCTGAGCGTCCTCCGAGCCGGACAACGCACCGACTGAACCACCGGCCGCTTTTCCCGGCCGCGAACGGACAGTACTGGAAACCGGAACAAAACAGCCACCGTCGATCCGTTTCCTGTACTGCCACTGCAGGATATGCCGTTGCCGCACTGCGTTCGGATCTTGAACGCCGCAGCCTCGGGCGGCTGCGCTGCCGGAGATACTACGGGTACCCATTCGTTCGACCGGGAACATCGCACAGGTCGCGGCCGATCCGGCGGAACGGGTGGCCCCGGAATTCCTGTCCGCCACCGCGGACCGACCGCGGCAGTCCTGTTGCGGCGTTCGCGGTCGTCCGCTTCGCTACCACTGTCCGAAGTGGACTGTCTCGGTTTCCGGTTTGCGCTTGCGCGTGGCCGGGGAGGCGCCTGCGGAGATCTTGGCGTCGTCGCCGTGGCCGATTGCGATCGCGCCGATCGGCACGTGGTTTGCCGGTACGCCGAATTCGGCGCGCACCTTGTCGAAATCCTCCTCGCCGATGCCGAAGTACACCGCGCCGAGCCCTTCGTCGACCACCGTCTGCAGGATCAGCAGCACGGCCATACCGGTGTCGATGTACCAGAACGGCACCGGCCAGTGGTCCTCGCTTCGGTCGGTCCAGCCCTTGTCCTGCTCGGCATACCGGTCGAGGTAGACGTCCTTGACCGCGAACGGGATCACGAGCACCGGTGCCGCCGTGGCAGTTTCCGCCACCCAGGGCTCGACCACGTCGGCGAACCGCCGCACATCGTCGCCCTGCAGTACCAGGAACGCCTGACCCTGCGAGAATCCGGCCGACGGACCGCGCAGCGCGTTGCGCATGATCCGCCGCACGCTTTCCTCGGACACGGGCTCGTCGCTGAACTTGCGCACCATCCGCCTGCGCCGCACGACTTCCTGAAATTCCACGCTTCCCCCGATCACCGTGTTTTCGGGCGATTGTAGCGGGTTTCCGCGACGGCCGGAGCCCGCGCACAACGCGTGCTTCCGGGCAGCGGTTACTGCCTCGACAGCCGAACACGGGACGACGGCCAGTTCTCCTATGGAACGCTCGGATCGGGCCGGCCGCCGGGATCAGGACGGTGGCCTCGTGGCGTCTCGTACGAGGCGGGCCAGTACCCGGCGGTGGTCGGCGGTCCCGTCCGCGGACGCGTCGCCGAGCATGAGCGTGGCCGTCGAAGGGACCGCCAGCAACCAGGCGGTCAAGGCACGTGCAAGGTAGAGCAGGTACCCGGGGCGCACGTCGTCGCGCAGTGCTCCGGCCCGCTGCGCGCGGGCCACGGCGGCAATGTCGCCGTCCGTTCGGCCGCGGCGGCGACCGGGCCCGGCATCGCTTGCCCAGCACCGGTTTGCAGGCCTTCCCGCAGCAGCAACCGCAGGTAGTGCGGATGGCTGCGGTGGTAGTCGCAGACCCGGCCGGCGAACTCGCCGAGATCCTCAGCCTGCTCACCGGTCAACGGCACCGCGGCGGACAGCGTGGTCATCTCTTGCTCGAGCACCGCGGCGAACAGCTGCTGTTTGCTTCCGACGCGGGCGAGCTCGCGCACTTCGGCAGGCTGCCGCTGGTCGACCCGGACGAGGACCGCGCGGTGGCCGTCTCCTACCTCGCGCTGATCCGCACGGTGAATCCCGGGAACTGGCCAATCACAGCACTTCGCCGGGTTACCGGATCCACCGCGTGCTGGCCAACCGCTGGACACTCGAACGTAGCGACGACGGCTGGCGCATCTCCTCGCGCACCCTGCTGCCGGCGGACGGCTCCGGACCGGCCGAATTCGGTGCGTGGGAACGGTCGCCGGGACGGCGCGGGCAGAGCCGGTCAGTTCCCTTCCGTGGTACCCGTGGCCGGGATCGCCATGTCGGGTGTGCTGCCTCGCCGGACGCTCGCCGAATCGCTGATGGCACGCGGTGATTCCGCATGCTGCGCCGCGCCGTGTGCGCGCCTGAGCGCGTCGGCCACTTCTTCCGGGGCCGGGGCGTTGAGCACGGCGGCAACGTGGGCGTCGGGCCGGACGATCCAGACTTCACCGGGTCTGGTCGCCAGCGCCTCCCCCAGCGCCAGCGTGACGTCGGCTTCGGCCAGCGGCAGCACGCGCACCGGCGCGGAGCTGGACTGCCGCGCGATTTCGTGCACCGCAACATGATCCACACCTTCGGTGGTCAGCAGCAGGAACCCGTCGCGAGCGATTTCCCGCAGCCGCCCGCGCTCGCTGCCGGGCACCGAGATCGGCACGTCCGGCACCAGCACCCCTGGCCCGGCCGGCGGCACCGAACCACGCGGCGGCCTGCCAGCGCATGGATGGTGCGCGGACCGGGTGGTCAATGGCGACTCCGCGTACCAGAACGGTTCGGCGAGTCGTCCGGAGTCCACTTGGGACACCGTCGTCGGGTCCTTCGCGGCGGTGGCAAGCACCTCGAGCCGACGGCGGTGCTGTTCGTCGTCGCGCGGCACCATGAAATCCATGGTGGCCGTGGTGACCTCGAGGTTTTCCTCCGCGGCGGCGTGCCGTTCGGCGTGGTAGCTCTCCAGCAGCTCCTCGCCTGCCCAGCCGTGCAGCACGAACGCCAGTTTCCAGGCCGCGTTCTCGGCGTCGGCCACGCCGGAGTTGAGCCCGCGCGCACCGAACGGCGAGACGAGGTGGGCGCAGTCCCCGGCGAGCAGCACCCGGCCGACCCGCATCCGATCCACCACCCGGGCGTGGAACCGGTACACCGACTTCCACACGATCTCGTAGTTCCGCTCGCCGATGACGGCCTGGATCCGCGCGTCGAGTCCGCCGCCGGCTTCCTCGGCGTCGAGGTCGTAGCCGCCGGCGACCTGCCAGTCGATGCGGAAGGTGGAATCGGGGCACGGATGGATCAGCACCTGCCTGCCGGGGTTCCACGGCGGATCGAAGTAGAACCGCCGCTCGGTGGCCCACCCCGGCAGATCCGCGCGGATGTCACAGATGAGGAACCGGTCCTCGAACGAATGCCCGTCGAACCGGACGCCCAGCATGCGCCGGACGTCGTCACCTCGCGCACCCACGCACGCCACCGCATACCCGGCTTCGACGTGGGTCCGGCCCGCCTGCGTCTCGCAGGTGATCGCCACGCCGCGCCCGTCCTGGGTCAGTGCGCTCACCCGGTGGTTCCAGCGCACCTCGATCAACGGTTCGGCCGCGATCCGCTCGTCCAGGATCTGTTCGGTCCGCGCCTGGGAAATGTTGACGAACGGCGGGAACGGCGAACGCCCCGGGTCCGGCAGATCGTCGGCGAACAGTTCGGCGTCCCGGTGGAATGTGCGCGCCGTGCGCCAGGTGACGCCCTCGGCCGCGATACGGCGGCCGGCCCCGACCGACTCCCACACGTCGAGGACGTCCCGCTGCTGGCAGATCGCCTTGGACCCGATCGGATCCCGCTCCGGCCGTGCATCCAGCAGGACGACCGGCACGCCCCAGCGAGCGAGCAGCAGGGCCGTGCTCTGGCCGACCGGACCGTTGCCGAGCACCGCCACGCGGTCCGGCTCGTGTCGTGGCTTCATCGACCGCGGCCTCTCAGTCCTGCAACTGGTCCCAGACCGCACGGTCACGGGCGGCGGTCCAGATGACCGGGCGCTCGATACCGGAAAGCTCGTCCCACAACCGGGAAACGTCGAACGGGAGGCAGTGTTCGAAGATCGGCCAGTGGCCGTATCGGTCGACCAGCGCCGCGTGCGTGCGGGTGAAGGCGTCCTTGAGCGTTCCGCCCGCCTGCTGCGCCGCACCGACCTCGCGGATCATCACGTCCAGGAAGTGCCGGGTCTGCTCGATCGCCGCGTTGACCGCATCCTGGCCGCTGCTGACCGCGCCGCGCCCGCCGATCAGCTGCTCCGCACCGAACGCCTGCACCCGGTCCAATGTGGACGTGGCCCATTCGCGGTGGAACGCGTCGCCGGTGTACAGCGCCGCCTCCGCTTCCACGAGGTCACCCGCGAACAGGATCTTCTGCCGCGGCAGCCAGGCGACCAGGTCGCCTTCGGTGTGCCCGCGCCCGCAGTACTCCAGCACCAGATCGCCGCGGTCGCCACCGAGGTCGATCGTCAGCCGGTCGGAGAACGTGAGCGTGGGCCAGGTCAGGCCGGGCACCGAATCGGCGCCCTTGGCCAGGCGCGGCATTCGGCCGAATTCGCTTTCCCAGTCCTGCTTACCGCGTTCGGCCACCAGTGCGCGGGTGTTCTCGTGCGCCACGATCACCTCGGCGTCGAACGCGGACGCCCCGAGCACGCGCACCGCGTGGTAATGCGAGAGCACGAGGTAGCGCACCGGCTTGTCGGTGTACTTGCGCAGTTCGGCGAGCCACTCCCGGGCCGCGACCGGGGTGGCGAGCGCCTCGAAGCAGACCAGGAAATCCTCCCCTTCGACCGCCCCGATGTTGGGATCGCCCTCCGCGGTGAGCGCGTAGACGCCGTCGGCGAGGACCTCCAGGGTCCGCACTTTCTCCCCCAGGTCAGCCGACGATGCGAACGACTTGCGAGCCACCAGCGCCACCTCATTTAGTCAAAGCTTTGATCACCCTGCCGGATCAGGGTAACCCCGTGGACACCCACCGGGGAAGCCCCTGCGGCCGCTCGCCTCGTGCCACGCCGGCGGCTTTTCAGCGTTTACGCTGGCGGCATGACCGCGCGCCCTGCCGCCAGTGAAAACCTCGACTACCTCTCCTTCGTCGACTACGCGATCGCGAAGGTCGGGCGCGAGCTGCCCGCCGCCGATCTGATGGCGATGCGGCTGGTGCTCACGCTGCACCGGGTGACCAGTTCGCTGGTCTACGACCTCGAGTCCGCGGTGCACCGGCCCAGCGGCTGGAGCTGGCCCGGCTTCCGCGTGCTGTTCGTGCTCTGGCTGGCCGGACCGCTGGCGGCCAAGCGCGTCGCCGAACTCGCCGGAATGAGCAGGGCGGCGGTTTCCGCGCTGATCAACACCCTGGAGCGAGACGGATTGGCGACCAGAACCCGGGCCGAGCACGACCGTCGCGCGGTGACGCTCACCCTCACCGACGCCGGGCACCACGCCATCACCACTGCGTTCCAGGTGCACAACGAGCGTGAGCAGGCCTGGACCAACGCGCTGTCGAAGACCGAGCAAACCACTCTGGTCGGACTGCTCGACAAACTGATCCACGGCGCCCAGGCCGCGGCACCGAAAACGAGGTTCTGACTTCCGGCGAACGCGGATCGCCGGGGCCCGTCGGCACGGCGGGTTCCGGCCCGAACGGCAGCAAACCCGGGAAATCGCCACGGTCGGCACCAGTGCCTCGGCCGGAACCTCGCCAGGATGGGCACCGCTGTTCCGGCGGATCGCCGAGCTGCCCGGCCGCCACGAGCGCAGTACGCATCGCGGCCCGGGTCCGGTGGGTAAACTGCGGCTCGTGCCGAGTTCCGAGCTGCGCAGCCAGCCTGCCGATCCATCGCCGGGAGAACGGGGCCGGGAGGCGGCCGTGCGGCTGGCACGCAAACAGTTCCTGGATGGGCGACGGCTCGAGATGCGGACGATCGCCGAGGAGCTCGGGGTCAGCCGGATGACTCTGCACCGCTGGGTCGGAAGCAGGGACAAGCTACTGGGCGAGGTGAACTGGGCACTGGCCCGGCCGACCCTGGACCAGTCCCGCACAGCGGCGGCAGGCACCGGGGTGGACGCGGTCGCCGAGACACTGCAACGTTTCATCGTCGCAGTGCGCGCGGCACCCTTCATGCGGGCCTTCCTGAAGCAGGAAGGTGAAATCGCACTGCGCGTTTTGACCACGAGCAGTGGCGACACCCAGCGGAATTTCATCGGCTACGTGCGGGCTTTGCTGCTCGAGGAGCTGCCGGAACACGACTTGCGGTTGCCGGTCGACGACATGGCCTATCTGGTGGTCCGCATCGCGGAATCCTTCTGCTACGTGGACCTGATCACCGGAGACGAGCCGGATCCGGCCAAAGTGGGGCCCGCGATCCGCGCACTGCTGTCGTGACGGTTGTGGTCGGCGCCGGACCATCGCGTGGCGCCGGCCCCGGCACGGAGGGCCGGCCGAGTGGTCAGCTCAACGCCGCCGGGCGTGCGCCGAGGAAGTCGTTGATCTCCTTGGCGATGGTTTCGGGTATTTCGTAGCACGCGAGGTGGCCGGCGTCGGCGAGCAGGACCAGCCGGCCGCCGGGAATCCGGCGTATGTCGGCGATTTGCGCTTCCTGGTCGACCACGACGTCTTTCCCGCCGATGAGGTAGCAGACCGGCACCTGCAGTTCGGGCAGCTGTTCGGCCATGCTGGTGTAGGCGCCTTCGCCCAGCCAGCCTTTCCACATCTGTTCGGTGACGGTGGCCATGGTGCGCGGCAGGTCGGTGGTCTTCTCCGATTTCCGGGAGATGCCGAGGACCCCGGCAGCGATGGTTTCGCGGTCGCCGTATGCGGAAAGGAAGCCTTCGATCACCTGGTCGCCGGCGTGCGTACCACCGGCGTTCCACGGCATGACACCGACGACCGCGGTCGTCTCGGCCGGATGGTC
Source organism: Amycolatopsis ultiminotia (assembly GCF_039536925.1). Lineage (NCBI taxonomy): Bacteria > Bacillati > Actinomycetota > Actinomycetes > Pseudonocardiales > Pseudonocardiaceae > Amycolatopsis > Amycolatopsis ultiminotia. The sequence goes on from NZ_BAAAZN010000006.1 coordinate 154,434, forward strand.
GAGCGCTATCCGGACGCAGATCGCTCCCCCGAGCGACGTTCCGGCGAGCGCGAACTTCGTCAGGCCGATCTCCCGGCACGCCTCGACCACGGTCTCACCGAGATGGTGCAGGTTGCCGTCCGCGGCAGCACCGGCCGAGCCTGCGTGTCCGGGCAGGTCCATCAGGATCGTCCGGTAGCCCTCGAGCAGCGGGGCGACCTCGGCCCACGCCTCGGTCGAACAGCCGAAACCGGGCAGCAGCACCAGAGCCCGTTCTCCGGTGCCGAGTTCCTGGTAGTGCATCCCGTTGCTGGTGGTGGCCACGGGTGGCTCCTTCCGCCGTCTGTTACACACCATGATATGTAACAGACCGCACGCCGTCGAGGCCTGTCCGCGGAGTTCCAGGTCAGTTCGCGTTTTCCGGTGAGGACACCGCTCGCCGGGGGACGCTGACCGGCATCGGCGAGCGGGATCAGCCGGCCGGGATCACAGGTCGAGGATCCGCTCCAGGTGGTCGATGTCCTGGCGAAGCATTTTCACCGCGGCAGCGGGGCCTTCCCCCTCCGGCACGTGGCCGTCCGCGCGCTGCAGTGCGCCGACGGCCATCTCGGCCAGCTGGTCGATGACCGCTTCCGGGCTGTCCCGTCCGCCGGGGTGGAACCACCACGCCACCCAGTTGCACATGCCGAGCACACCGAGTGCCGCGACGCGGGATTCGACCGGGCGGAACCTGCCCGCGTGGATACCCTCGTCGAGCACACCGGCGATTGTCTTCAGCACCGCCTTGCGGCTTTCGTCGTAGGCGGCGGTGAGTTCCGCGGGCAGTTCGGCCTCCGACCGGATCAGCAACCGGAACCGCTCGGGCTGCGTCACGCGGCGGCCGACGACGATTTCGACTATTCCGCGCAGCTTCTGCACCGGGTCCAGATCGGTGCGGGCCACCAGCCCGCCGAGCTCGTCGAGCGGGCCGTCGGTGACCTCGGTGACCAGCTTGGCCAGCAACTCGTCCTTGCTCTTCACGTAGTAGTACAACGCCGGACGCGTAATCCCCAGAGCATCAGCAATATCCTGCAAACTCGTCCCGGCAAACCCCCGCTCGGCAAACAATCGAGTGGCATGCTCGTACAACTCGTTCTCCACCAGCTCCCGACGGGAAGTGCTGATCGGCGACGGCTTGCCGGCACCGTCGTCACGAGACGCCGACGATGCCGCCTTCTTGCGTGCCGCACCTTTGGGTGCACTTCCAGTCATGCTCGCCATGGTAGATGCGAAGGCCAGCGAGAACCGTCCGAGGCGGACGATTCCCCAGCGGCAGGCGGGTGCACCCCGCACCGTGCAGCTTGCGGCCGCCCGGCGGGGCACCGCTACGCGAGTGCGGCTTCGCGACGGTGCACCTCGACCGGCCAGGTGTCGGCCAGTCCGGGGTGCCGGTCGTTCCTGCCCTGCAACGAGCCGACCGGGGAGTTCGTCCCACCCGCTGCGTGAGTCGGCCACAGTGGACAGTCACGCCGCCGGGAGTCCCTCGGCCCATTCGATGACCGTGCGGGCATACAGTTCGGGATCGGCTTCGTGCAGGGAATGCGGCTGGTCGGGGAACGAGCGGTAGGTGAACGGCTGACCGGCCGCTTCGACGAGTTCGCGCACACGCTGTACCTGTACGTCGGCAATCGCGCCCAGCAGATGGCCGGTGCCCGGATCGATCTGCCGGGAGTGGTGTGTCAGCAGGACCGGCACCCGGACTCCGCTGAGCATCGTCTCGTGGTCGCAGCCCACAGTGGCCCGGCCGGACACGAACGACCGCGCCCATTCGGGGTCGTACTCCCGCAGGTGCTGCGGCGGCTCGCGGACGGCGTCGGCATCGAAGCTCGCCGAGCGCGGCCGCAGCGCGGCCGGGAGTTCGTCCGGCAGCGCCTGCTGCAGCCCGCGCCAGTCGCCGATCGACCACTGGTCGCCCAGCCATTTGCTCCAGGCCGCGAAGAGCGGCCCGGCGCCCTGGCGGATCGACGGACCGCACGCCGGGTTCACCTCCGAGGCGAACAGCGGCGGGTCCTCGTAGACGGCCGCCCGCACCTGTCCCGGCTTGGCGTACGCGGAAAGCCAGGCAGCCAGCACCCCGCCCGAGGAGAGCCCGCTGACCAGCGTCGGCCGCCCGATCACCAGGTCGATGAACCGCACCAGGTCGTTACCGAACACATCGAGGGTGTAGCGACCGGGGGTCCACGTGGAGCGGCCCTGCCCGCGAAGATCGACCGCATGCACCTGGAAGTGCTCGGCCAGCAGCGGCAACGCTTGTTCGTAGCCCCACCACGATTCGGTCTGCGCCGGGATCAGCAGCAGCGCGGGCCGGTCCGGTTCACCGGTCACGACGTAGTTCATCCGGATCTCGCCGAGATCGACGCTGTGCTCGGCGAAGGCATGCGGCACGAACGAACCTTCCCGGTCCTCCGCGTGCAGTACTGGCATGGATGTGCACTCCCGATCTGTCGAACGAACACGGGGATCCGGCACCGGAGCATGGCCGGCGCCGAAGTATCCCGGGCAGAATTCCGGCCGCCGCCGGTCGTCACGACCGGCGGCCTGCTTCGACGGTGTTGGGTTCGTCGGAGGCGCCCCTGATCACCAGCTGGGCGGTGTGCGCGATGTGGTCGCGCAGCAGTTCGGCCGCCCGCTCGGCTTCTCGCGCAGTCGCGGCGTCGAGCAGCGCCCGGTGCTCGGCGGCGACGTCGCGATCGGGTTCCTGTCCGAAGGACACCGACCACTGCAGGTACAGCGCGGCTTCCTCGCGCAGCCCGAGCGCGGTGGCGAGCAACCGGCGGTTCGGGCAGCCGGCCAGCAGGGCCCGGTGGAACGCGGTGTGCGCGGCCGCCCATGCGTCCGTGGGGTGGGCGGTGTCGTCTTCGCTGAAGTACGGCGTGCGGTCGAGCAGGTGGTGTGCGGCGACCGCCTGCGACTCCCAGTGCATGTCCCCGTTCAGCACCGACAGGTACAGCACCCGCGACTCGACCTCCACGCGCGCGTAGGTGAGGTCGGCAAGGTCTTCGTGCGACAGCGGCACCACGCGGTATCCCTGATGCGGCTGGGATTGCACCAGCCCTTCGCCCACCAGCCGGGTCAGCGCCTCCCGTGCCGCGCCGACGCTGGTGCGGTAAAACCGGGACAGCTCGGGGAACTTCAGCCGCTGCCCCGGCACGAGGCGCCCGCCGAGGATGTCGGCACGCAGCCGTTCGTAAACGCCACCGGGACGCGTGCGTTCCTCCGACTTCACCATAGGAACACCCTAACACCAGTCGATGCTGACACTAACTTTCGAAAGCTGGTTGACATGTCGCATACGGCCGCGTACACCAGAAGAGACCACGCCGGAGGCGGAAGAGGCGGACATGCGGGACGGGGTTCACAGCGCGGTGGACGTGGTGATCGTGGACGTGCTCCCGCTCGACGACCGGGAGTGGTCGCCGATGAACCGGCAGCTCCGCGGTCCGGCGCGCCCGATCCCCCTCGGCCGGGTCATCTGCGTCCACGACGAAGCGCAATCGAGGCAACGGGACAAGTGGATGATCGCGGGCGCGGACGGACCCGGCCCGGTCCTGCCGCTCGCCGAACAGCCGATGCCGGTGCCACCGCCGGCCGCATCGACGGCCGCCGGAGGCGCCGCGGTGCCGACCTCGTCCTGAGCACACCATCGACAAGGAGAACCGATACTCATGCGCATCGCGAATCTGGACAACCGGGCCGTACTGGTGCACGGCGAGCAGGGCGCCGAGCGCACGGTCGACCTCGCCACCGCGTCCGGTGGCCGTTTTGGTCCCGATTTCCCGGCGCTGTACCGATCTTGGGACGAGTTCACCGCGTGGGCGGCGACGCTCGACCTCGGCGGGCCGGCGGCGGATGCGGCCACGCTCGAGCGCGCCCGGCTCGGACCGCCTTCGCCCGCCCCGCGGCAGGTCTTCGCAATCGGGCTGAACTACCACGCCCACGCGGCCGAGTCCGGCTTCGAAGCCCCCACCCGGCTGCCTCCGGTGTTCACCAAGTACGTCTCCAGTTTCTCCGGGCCGGACAGCGAGGTCGTGCTGCCTCCCGGCGGCAACGTGGACTGGGAGGTCGAGCTGGTCGCCGTCATCGGCCGCGAGGCGAGCGCAGTCGACGCGGCGGACGCGTGGGACCACATCGCGGGCCTCACCGCGGGCCAGGACATCTCGGAACGCGTCTCCCAGCTCGCCGGGCCGGCACCGCAGTTCGGGCTGGGAAAGTCCTTCGCCGGCTTCTCCCCGCAAGGTCCGTGGCTGGTCACCCCGGACGAGCTGGCGGACCCGGACAACCTCGAGCTGGGCTGCACGATCGACGGCGAGGAGGTGCAAAAGGGACGGACGAGCGATCTGATCTTCCCGGTCGGCAAGCTGGTCGCCGCGCTGTCGCGGAACGTGACGCTTTATCCGGGCGACGTGATCTTCACCGGCACACCGGCCGGGGTCGGCGCCGGCCGTGACCCCCAGCGCTTCCTGCGCGCCGGCGAGCGGCTCGACAGCTGGATCGAGGGGATCGGCGAGCTGCACCAAACCTTTGTCACAACGACGTGATCCAGGAAAGGAGCCTGTCATGGCACTGCACGGGCTGGGCAAGGTCACCATCGGCGTGCCCAACGTCGAGGAAACCATCGCCTACTACACCGATTTCGGCCTGCAGCCTCGCGGCAGCGGGGTGTTCGCCACCCGGGACGGCGGCGAGCAGCTGGAGATCGTGCACGCGCCTCGGCGGCGGCTGGTCGAGCTGGCCGTGGCCGCCGACGACGCCGACGACATCGCCGCGATCGCGAGCAGGCTCGGCAAGCTCGGCGTGCCGGTCGAGCACGAGGCGTCCGTGCTGCGCGCGGTCGAACCGATCACCGGAACGACCGTGAAAGCCGTGGTCCGGCCGCGGATCACGGTCGACCCGGCGCCACCCGCGACGCGCTACAACGGACCCGGCCGCATCGAACGCAGCGGCCGGGCACCGTTCCTCGCCCGCGAAGCGGTGCAGCCGCGCAAACTCGGCCACGCCGTGCTCGGCACCACCAACCTCCAGGCCACGATGGGTTTCTTCACCGAGGGACTGGGTTTCAAGGTCAGCGATTACATGGGCGACCGGGCCGCGTTCCTGCGCTGTTCGGTCGAGCACCACAACGTACTGGTCATGGCCGCGCCGGTGAGCTTCCTGCACCACACCAGCTGGCAGGTCGACGACGTCGACGACGTCGGCCGCGGCGCACGCGACATGCTCGAAGGCAACCCGGAACGGCACATGTGGGGACTGGGCCGCCACCACGCAGGATCCAACTTCTTCTGGTACCTCAAGGATCCCGCGGGCAATTTCTCCGAGTACTACGCCGATATGGACACCATCCCCGAGGACGAGCTGTGGAGCCCGGAAGTGCTGCACGGCCTCGCCGGGCTCTACTCGTGGGGACCGCCCCCGCCCCCGTCGTTCCTCGAACCCGACGACCTCGCCGCACTGATGACCGGAGCGCACAGCGCCGGCTGACCCGCTGCACCAGGACCGGTACCACCATCCTGCGCACGGCGTCCGGCACCGCGCGGGTGACGAGGGAGGTGGCCGGCGCCAGTGCCCGCAGGGCCAGTGCGCCGAACACCGTCAGCGACCGTCGTCGATCTTCTCGGTGCCGGTACCGGCCTGGTGCACACCGCTCTTGACGCGTTGGCTCGGACGGTGGCCTTGCGGAGGTCGCCACCGCAGGAGGGTGAGCCGCCGTTGGCCGCGCATCCGCGACACCCCGGTCGAGGTGCTCTGCGACCGCGCCGGCTTCACCCGTGGCGCCTTCTACTCCAGCTTCGCCGGAAGGAAGAGCTGTTCCTCGCGATCTGCGAAACACAGCTGGCCGGACGCGCCGAATCTGCTGAGCTGCGTGGACGCTCCCTGCCCGGCCGCCGAGTTCGCCCACCCCGTTCCGTGGGACGGGCACGACCGCCAAAGCGGCCGTGCGGATGACCACAAGCGCGCTCGGTCCGCGCCACCGCCGCCGTGACCGATGCTGCCCGGCGGCGGACTCCGTTCCCACGGCCGGGGTTCGCACCCTGCACCACCAGCTCGACCAGATCGGGCCCGCCACGCCGGGAATCCGACTTACGCGGGCGGAAACGCAAGCACATGCAGCAGGCCAACCTGCGACGATGCACCCAGGATCGCACCCTTCGCGATGCGCGCACGCACCGAGCCCAGCGAAATCCAGGCGATCCGCTCCGCCTCGTTGACGTCCACTTCGTCGCCGATGTATTCCGCGGCGCGGGAGAGGAACAGCAGGTTCTCTGCGTCCGCCACGCCCACGTTCGGCTGCAGGGAGACCAACGGCTCGGCGCTGCGCGGCCGCCAACCCGTCTCCTCCTCGACCTCGCGCGCCGCCGTGTGGACCGGGTCCTCGCCGGGATCGACGTAGCCACCGGGCAGCTCCCAGACCCACCGATCGAAGATCCATCGGTGCCGCCACATCATCAGGACGTTCTCCAGAGCGTCGTCGAGTACGACCATCATCGCGGCCTTCGGCGACCGCATGACGTACTGCTCGAACTTCACGCCGTCCGGCAGCTCGACTGAAGCAATGCTGAGGCGAAGCCGGCGCGTGTCGTCGACTGAGCGCTCGCCGTGGATCGTCCACCGTGTCTGCTCCGAAGGCGGATCGGAGTCCATGCGCACAACGTACCGGAGTCCGCGGCAGCCGAATTGCCGTCGCGCTTGCCGTCGCGGCAGCCGGACCGAATGCGTATCGAACCGATCGAGCTACGAAAATCCGGTCAGAGATTCGCGCCAGCACACGATGGTGGAACGATCTGGAAAAACGCCGGCATCCGCCAGTACGTTTCTCGGGCGTACCCGGCCTGGCGGAACGTCCCCGCGGCCGCGCAATCGTCAATCCCCCAAGGAGAACCCGTATGCTCAAGAAGATCGGTCTCACGGCTGCCGCGGTGGTGGCAGGCGCGCTGCTGTCCGGTGGGGCTGCCTTCGCCGACACCCATGGCGAGCACGGCGGCTCGGCCGGGCAGGTCGGTCTCGTCAACCTGAACAACGTCGACGCACTGCACAACGTCAACGGCACGCTCGGATTCTGCGGCAACGACGTGAATGTGCTCGGCGTACAGGTACCGATCCGCCACTCGCTGGACGGAATCGGCGTGCCGGTGCTCTCGCCGGGTGACCACACGGCGGCAGGCAATTCCCCGGAGAACTGCGCCTCCGGCACCGTCGTCGACGGCGGCAGCATCCAGCACAACTGAGTCTTCGCGTCCGGCCGCCCGCGGTGGGGCGGACGCCGGCCGAGGCGCGAAGCCCGACGGTTCGCACCCGTGTCGTGCAGGTGTCGGTACCGGAACCGGGCCCCGACATACCGGTTCCGGGCCGAGCCTGCGCCGACGGCGGGCGACGTCGGCACGGATGGGGCCGGTGGCGGCTGCCTGAAGCCGCCGCCGGCCCCATCCGGGGTGCCCGGCACCGCGACCGAAGTCCTGCAGGACAGGACAATTTCCTTTTCGCTGCTACGGAATTCGCTTCCCCCGTCGAACAGCGTTGCGCTTCGGCCGGGACGGAGCTGCCCGCCGCCACGGTTCGGGGAATCGCGCAATTACGGCCGACGAGTGCACACTGCACGCGGCGGCCGCTTTGGTGTGTGCGGTGATCGGCCGGGGCGACGATCGCACTTTTCCACCACGAGACGGCGGGTAATCGGCGCTCTCCTCGCTGCGCACCCGGACCGGCCGCGGCGTTGATCGTTTTCGCAGCTGGCCGGCTTCCCCGGCACAGGGACCGGGAACAGCTCGTGCGTTTGCTTTTGCGGGTGCACGTGCGGTGTGCATTTTGTGATCAGGACACGGTAAGTTGGTCTTCCTAACGGCCAAGCAGCGCGCCGCAGCCATGTCGTCGTACGCGCTGGGAGGGTTCCGTTGAAAGTGTCAAGACCTGGAGCAGGCGGCGCGCTGTCGGTTCGTGTCGAGCTGGGGGCGTCGGTCACCACGGTGGCCGCGGTGGGTGAAGTGGATCAGGCGACGACCCTGGTGTGGCGTGCGGGGTGGCAACGGCTGTGGCACGCGGAGGTCACCGCGCCGGTGGTGCTCGCGGATTTCACCGGCGTCACCTTCTTCGGCTCGGCGGGGATCACCGTGCTGCTGGACGTGTTGCGGGAGGTACGCGAGCGCAGGCTCACGCTGGTGATCGCCGCGTCCGGTCCGGCTCGGCGCTCCCTGCAGATCGCCGGAATCGACTCGCTGGTAACGCTTTACGACACCCTCGACGAGGCACGAACGCACACCGGCACCGCCCGCGCCGAGGAACGGCCCCCGCACGTCGCGCACTGGAAGCCGTCCGCGGCAGCGCAGCCGGGCAAGGACGCGAATCCGGCGGAACTCGTCCGGTACCTGCGCGCCGAGAACGAGCAGCTACGCGAAGCCCTCGACCGGCGGACGGTGCTGGAGCAGGCGAAGGGCATCGTGATGGCTCAGCACAAGGTGTCACCCGACGATGCGTTCGAGCTGCTGAAGCGGCTCTCGCAGCACACCAACGTCAAGGTCTACGATCTCGCCCTGCAGCTGATCAGCCGGGTCACCGAATCCCGCGCCCGGCAGTGAGGATCAGCCGAGCCGGGGCAGCTGATCGGCAGCCGGGACCTGGTGTTGCCCCCGTGGAGGTAGCCGTACCCGTCGACCACGTCGGCCGTCGACCTTGCCGCCGGACAGTTCGGCGGGCAGCGTCCGCCTGTGCGCGGCGAAGTACCGGAGGTAGGCCCCGTCCGGCGACGTGGCGCCGCGCACCCCTTGCCCGGCCCGATCCGGCGAACTGCAGGCACCTCGCCGTCACCCTGGCGTGGCAACGGTTTTGCCAACCACACCAACGGATCTTCCAGATGGCATTACCTTTCCCGCGTACCGCTGGACGGCGGCCGATCGGTTTCCTCCGGCGGCAATCCGCACCGGCCAGGAGGACTCGGCCGCATTCGCCGGAATCGGCGGCGCGCGCATGCTGCACGGCGAGCGGCAGACGAGCTGGCCATCCCGGCACGGCCCCCGCAGCCAGCCACGACCGGCGCCCCAGCGACCTCGGACTCCGGCGTGGGCGGTGTTTGGTGCCGGGCGGCGAGTTCAGCCGGTGCTGTGACTGATCCTCTTCTGCGCGGAGCGTGTCGCGGCGGCCGTGACTGTCGCGGTCGCGGTCACCGTCGCTGTTGTGGTCGTCGTCGCGCAGCTGTGGGCCGGTTGGTAATTGCGAATTTCCCTTTCACGAAGTCCGGTTGAATCACCCTGCGACGGCTCGGGCAAAAACCGCCGGCCGACCTGGGCCGGACACGGGTATCCCGCTGCATACGGTATTACTCCATTATTCCCGGCAATCTGGCATTCGCGTGAACGGGGATCCAGCCGGATCCACCCATTGGTCACTCTGCGCATCCGGAGTCGTCCATCGGTGCAGGTCAAGCCTGGTCCAAGGCGGTGCCACTCCCGACACATCGCACTCACCGTGGAGCTTCGGCGGGTACGTCGGGTGACAAGAAACCACTCGATCGTGGGGTTTCTGCTTCGTGATGCTGGGTAATCAGCGCAGTTTTCCTCCGGTGAAAAAGACACTCGTCGGAAGGTTTTTCCGGGTAGCTGCTGCCTGCGTATCCGGTCGGTCGCTATTGTTGCGGGCACTGGGAAGTGACCTCGGATCCGGGTTCGCCGCCGGATCGCTCCCGGTGCCGGGGACCTGACAACGAAGGTGCCGGGAAGATCGCATTCGCAGTGGTGGAGGGCGCCCAGGCGGTGAGAAACGTCGCCGGGGCGTTCTCCATGAGGGAGACTGTGTGGTTTCGGTTTACTGTCCGCATCCGGTGCTCTTCACCGGATTCACCACCGTTCGCTGCCCGCGTCAGCTGTTTTCGCATTTCGCGGTTGCGCCTTCAATCGATACCGGGGGTATCGCCCGGTCCTCCGGGCCGGAAACGGCCCGGCCGCGCCACCCGCCCGCTTCGCCCGCAGATTCCCGGTGCACCAGACCGGATACCGCTGCTTCCGGGGAATCCGTATCATGGGTGCCGGTTCAGCCAGCAGCCGTGGAAGGACGTGCCCTCGCGGTGCGCCCGCCGTCGGCTGTCCTTCCTCATCAGGCCTCCGCTTCTTCGCGTTGGCGTAGACACTTCTCGTCCACCCCGGTGGACTCGGTGGGCTCGGGGGAGGAATGGACAGTCATCTCATGATCGGCGCCCCTGGCGTCACCTACACCGCGAGCCTGGTGGCCATCACCGGCGACCGGCTCATCCATCCGTCCGACGCGCAGAACGACCTCGCGCGGATCGTGGTGCGGTGGGCGCGGGCGTGGGCGCCCGAAACCTGGGCCGCGCGCCAATACTTTGCCGCACTGGGCATCGGCGATGACGAGGAACCGCGGTACACCGATCGGGACGTCACCGGCTGGCTGCTGCTCCGGCCACAGCTGGGATCGCTGGCCTCGCAGGTGCGCTCGAGCACGCTGGACGTAGCCACGGCTCTCGCAGCGGAAGCGGAGGCCTGGCCGGACTGACCGTCGGATCCCCGGAAAAACTCTGCATCGCCACATTGGCGACGCAGGGTTATTTCGCGCGCCCGGAAACTTCCCCTTTCCCGCAACGCCGGAAAACACATTCCCGGCCACCGTGGAGAAAACAAGCGCACGACCTCATCGGTTACCCCGAAAGTGGCCCATCCGGCCGGTCAGCGGATCACATGCGGACACAATAGTGGCATCAGGTGGAAATAACACCGGAGCGTCGGTACGTTTTTCCTCACACGGTTCGGAGTACACACCTGCATTGCCGAAACCGCGTACGCAATCGTCAGAGTCGATGATCGTCAAGGGCGATCGCCGAAGTCCCAGAGGAGTCAGCATGTTGAAGAAGATCGGTATCGTCACCGCCACCATGGCGGCAGGCGCGTTCCTGTTCGGCGGCATTGCCGCAGCCGACACGCAGGACGGCCACCACGGCCACCACGGTGACGGGGGCAAGGGCCAGGTCGGACTGGTGAACCTGAACAACATCGACGTGCTGCACAACGTCAACGCCACGGTCGGCGCGTGCGGCAACGACATCAACGTGCTCGGTGTGCAGGTCCCGGTCCGCAACGCGCTGAACGGCATCGGCGTGCCGATCCTGTCCCCGGGTGAGAACGAGGCGTCCGGCGAGTCTCCGTACAACTGCGCCTCTGGTGGCGTGGTGGACGGCGGTAGCGCCCAGGGCAACTGATTCTCCTGCCGAGGCCGCCCGCTGTGTGTGCGGAACGCCGGCCGAGGCACGGAGTCCGACGGTACGCGTCAGCGTCATGACCTCGACCCGGAGCGCGGATAGAGCTGCACACTCCTGATCCGCGCCCCGGGCGTACTCCGGCGCCGCGCGCCGTCGGCACGGGTGGGACCGGCCTCCTGGCCCAGGTCTGCGTCGGTCCCACCCGGCGTGCCCGACACGATAACCAACCCCCGCGATCCGGGCGAGCGCAACGCCGGGATCGCGCATTTTCGCGCGCACGGGCTGCCGTTGTGCCGGAGTTCCGGAGTTCCGCCCCGGCCCGGTGTCCGGCAGGCTATGTGACGCTCCCCGCGGTCAGGCCGGATCGCCAGTACCGCTGCAGCAGCAGGAACGCGAGCACCAGCGGCAGCAGGGCGAGCAGCGACCCGAGCACCACCAACGGGTAGTAGTCCGGATCGATGGGCGCGAGCGCGTTCCAGCTGTAGAGGCCGAGACTCAGCGGATACAGCGAATCGTCGGACAGCATCACCAGCGGCAGGAAGAAGTTGTTCCAGATCGTCGTGAGCTGGAACAGGAAAATGGTGACGTACGCCGGGGTCAGCATCCGCAATCCGACCGCGAAGAACCCGCGCAGTTCGGTGGCACCGTCCACCCGCGCCGCCTCCAGGACCTCGTCCGGGACGTAGCCCGCCGCGAACACCCGGGCGAGGTACACGCCGAACGGGTTGAACAGCGACGGCACGAGCACCGACCACACCGTGTTGGCCACGCCGAGCCCGGCGGCCAGCAGGTACAACGGCAGGGCCAGCACGGTCGCCGGCACCATCACCGAGACCAGCACCAGCGTGAACAGTGCGCCCTTGCCGGTGAACTCGTACTTCTCGAAGACGTAGCCCGCCGCAGTGCTCAGCAGCGCGCCCACTGTCGCACCGGCGACCGCGTACAGCGGGCTGTTGCCGTACCGCTTCAGGCAGCCACCGTCGTCCGCGCTGAGCAGGGCACCGATGTTGTCGAAGAACGCGAAGTGCTTGAGGCTGAAGAAGTCCGAGGAGAACAGGGCTTCGGCGTCCACTCCGGACGCCAGCAGCAGCCACAACAGCGGCAGCAGCGCATAAAGCACACTGATCCCGGTCACAACATTCGCGAACACCGGCGCCGCCCAGCGACGGCGGATCCGGGCACGGGGCGCCTGCGACGGTGCAGCGGACGAGCGGGAGTGCCGCGGACCGCGGGTGACGATCTGTGTCATGCTGCGTCCCCTTCCGGTCGGGAGCCACGTGCGGCACCTCGGGTCACGAGGAACGACAAGGCACAGCACACGATCAGCAGCAGCACCGAGGCGGCCGAGGCCAGGCTGTGGTTGTTGCGGACGAACGCGGCATCGAAGATGTACATGTTGGGTGTGAAACGGGGCCGGATCAGCGGCGTGACCTGACTCAGCAGCATGGGTTCGGTAAACAGCTGCAACGCGCCGATCATGGTGAACAGGACCACCGTGACGACCGTCCGGCGGATCAGCGGGACCTTGATCGTGACTGCCGTGCGCATCGGTCCGGCACTGTCGACGGCCGCGGCCTCGATCGTTTCCCTTGGCACCGCCCGCAGTGCGGCGAAGAAGATGACCGTGGTGTAACCGAGTCCCTACCACAGCGCGATGTTGACCAGCGACGGCATCACCAGGTCGAGTCCGCGGAAGTTCACCGTGATCGACGCCTTGTCCAGCGCCTTGACCACCGGCGAAATGCCGGGTGTGTAAAGGTAGAGCCAGATGACGCCGCCGATGATGCCGGGAACGGCGTGCGGCACGAACAGCACCGTCTGCATGAACCGGCGCATCCGGACGGCTCCGGAATCGAACAGCAGCGCCAGGACCAGCGCTCCCACGATCACCGCCGCGATGAACAGGACCGCGTACAGCAGGGTGATCCCGGTGCCGCTGAGGAAGCTGGGATCGGACAGCACCACCGCGTAGTTGCGCAGTCCGGCGAACGACGTCACACCGTTGCCGAACCCCAGCACGGAATGCGACTGGGAAAAGAAGCTCAGGTAGAGGGAGTACGCGGTGGGGACGACGAAGACCACCACGAGCAGGACGAGGAACGGGCCGAACAGCAAGCCGACGGCAACAGCAAGAGCAAGTCGGTTCCCCCGCCGGGCCGGAGCACCAGCGCCACCGTCGTGGCGAGTGCCGCGAGTACCGCGTACATCCGCCGGCCCCGCCGCGTGATCCGCGACGTCTGCTCGTTCTTGAGGGCATCGTGTTCCGCCAATCGGATATCCCTGGCCGGTTCTCCCGGCGCAGTCCCGCCGGCGTGCGCCTCCCTCGGCGGCCGGTCGTCGTTTCTCCCGGATCGATGCCGGGTGGCCGAGGGGAACGCCTGCCGGGTGCCGGCGGGGTTACCGCGTCCGGCCGGCACCCGGACGGAGCACAGGTCAGTCCGACCAGACACTTGACCACAGCTTCCGGCGTCCGGTTTCGAACTCGATCCAGTCTCGACCCTGGTGCGCCACCGCTTCCAGTACGGGAAGAGCTGCGTCCATCCCGGAGGTCTCCGCGACGAGACCTTCCAGTTCAGCATCGTCGACTTCCGCGTCGTTCACCGAGTCCAGGCGTTCGCTGATGCTGAGGATCTCCGCGCCGTCCAGCAGCCGGAGCCGGAAATGGCGGTTGCGCACCGGCCGGTCAGCCCGCTTCTTGGACGTCTTCTCGGCCACGCTGAACGACGCCGACGCGATCCGGTCGTATCCGAAGACCTGCCAGTTCTCGTTCTTCACCTCGCCGGTGGTGAAGTCCAGGTACACCCTCGAGGACCGGACGCCGTGCCGGGTGAGCAGGATGACCGTGACCAGGTACGCCGTGTAGCGCGGGGGCCCGTGCAGAACCACCCCGCGCCGGGAGAACGGCGCCAGCTGGTTGATGACCACATGGGACACGAGGTCTTGTTCGGCGATATTGCCTGCGCGCAGCGCTTCGGCCTTGAGGTGTGCCTTGTCCAGGGCCAGCCAGCGGGCCATCTCGCCGTCCATCGGACGGTCGGCGAGTTCCGCCCGCCACCGGTGGTACTCCGCCGTCTCCTCGATCAACAGTGCTTCCGCCTCGGCCAGCTGGAATCGGGCGGCGCGGCGAATCCCGAAGACCTCCACCACCGTGGGCAACGCGAACCAGCCGCCCACCACGAGCGGCACGACCTGCCAGCGCAGCGCAACGAGCAGGAGCGCCAGACCGGCCACGGTCACCAGAAAACCGAGGGCCTGCCAGCGACGGGTGCCCCGTGGGGCGGCAAGCGCCGATTGACCCTGGAAGTAGGCGCTCTGCCATTGCCGGGCGACCCGGCGTGCATGCCAATCGACCAGCCACTTGATCTGCCGGACAGGCTGCGTGCTGTACCCGAACTGGGCGTTGAACCGCCGCTTGAGACCCGCGCAGTACCCCGCGGTGAACTGCGGCCAGTTCTCGGCCTCCTCGGGACGAGCCTCGCGGAAACAGCGCTCGACGAGATTGTCGATCGCCGTCGGCCTGCGCTGCCCGTCTTCCGGTACCGGGGCGTTGCTTCGGAGCGCCGCGTGCAGCAGCTGCGCGGCATGCTCGACGCCGTGCCGGACCAGCACGGAGCAACCCGCCACCAGCAGCAACAGCCCGCCCCAGAAGGAGAATGTCAGCGAACCGAAGAACAACCCCGCGAACGCCAGCACAGCGACAATCCCGCCGACGACCGCTGGCCTGCGTTCGGCGAGGTCGGGAAGGAAGGTCTGCGGCCGGTACCTGGCAGGCGCTGCCGGTTCGGGCTCGAAGAACTTCCATGCTCGTCCCACGCGGTCCGCGGAGAAGCGCTCCGCTCCAACCTTGTTCTTGCGCTCCGCATCCAACTGCTGCTCGACCACCCCACTCACGAGCAGCGAAAGATGCCTGCTGATCTCGTCCTGCCGTTCTGCGGGCAGATCGCCGAAGGCGGCCACCGCCGTGAACGAGACGTCACCACTGTTCGACCGGACCTGGTCGAGAAGTCTCCGGACGACGTCGTGCGCCCGCGTCCACTCGTCTTCCGGCAACGACTCGGAAACCTTGCCGGCATCGCGGATGCCGGTTGCCTGTGCCGCAGCGAGGTCTCCGAAGCCACGCTCGCTGAGCACCGAGAGCACGTAGTAGTAGGCACGTTCCGTCGACGGGTTGCCGTTGAAGACAAGCGCGCCGAACAGGTTTTCGGCACGCCGCGGGACACCACCGGTGAGATAGGAGAGTGCGACATCGTGCTTGCGTTCGGCAGTGTCGTCCTCGCTCACGGTGTAGACGGTCGCTTCATGGAAGACGGTGTCCCCGTACTGCACACCGATCTGCTGGTCGACGTGGGCGTTGTCGGAGGCGACGTTCTGGTTGCCGACGTGCGTGCCAGCCGCATCCTCGGTCACCGAAACCGCCGCCCAGAGCCGAAATTGACCCCGATCTGCTGACCGACGCGGGCGTTGTCCTTTGCAGTGTTCTTGTTCTGGACGACCGCGGCCGAAGGCGCCTGCGGCTGTTCGTCACCAGGGGGCCCGTCGTCGGGTTCGAGCGCGGTGATCAGGGCGACGGCGAATGCCGCGGCATTGCGGGCCGCAAGCCGCTGCCCACCTTCGCTGTCCGAAGCGGCTTTGGTGCCGTCCGACTTGTCGCTGATGCCGCGCACCGACACCGCGCGAACCTGATCTCCAAGATGGGCGGCGTGCGCAAACCCGGAGCCCTCCATCTCGACGGCCACCGCATCGTTGTAGTTGGCACGCAGTCTGCGTACCAGCTCGGAACTGCGGGAGTCGATCACGACGTCGCCCACCGCGACAGCCTCGAAGTGGACGACCGGTGCGTCGCCGTCGGCCAGTTCAGGCAGGAACGAGCGCCAAGCGTCGCCCCGCGGCAACCTCCTGGCTTCCTGGTCGAGACGATGCGAGACGGACCAGGCGGACGGGCGGACCAGGAACTCGTCATCCTCGCTTTTGCCACCCTGGTACGAATAGATCTTGGTGGCCACCACGACGTCGCCGATCCTCAGCCACTCCCGCAGCCCGCCCGCGATTCCGACGAACACCATGGCAGCAGGGTTGAACTCGGTGTTCGCACGCTCGGTGAGCGTCGCGGCCGCGGTGGTGCCCGTGCCGGTCGACACCAGCGCGACACGGTGGCCTGGGTGGCCCGCCACCGTGCCGACTTCGAACACGGTGCCGGACGGATGCCGATGCGCTCGCACATCGACCAGATGCTCCAGCACCGCGTTGTACTCCAGATCAATCGCAGTCATGATCACATTCACCGGTTCTCACTCCACCTTGGTTGTGGGACCTCGGGAACGGACGCCCACGAGGCGTGCGACGAGAGCAGGCATGGCGTGCCGGTGAACTTGGCAGGACCACGCTTATTGTCATGATGACATGAACGGTGAATCAAGACAAGTGGCAACACAAAGCCAATGGTCAGTTTGACAAGAACTATCTCAGGCGCCGAAGCGTGACCGCATCATCGGCGGGACCAGCTCCGTCGCGGATCCGGCACGGTAGAGAGCGGCGGGCCTGCCGGTCGCCGAAGGTCGCTTGCCACCGGTGGACACGACGAAACCGTCGGCGTCGGTGACCTTGCGGTGGAAGTTCGGCTTGTCCAGACCGACCCCCCACACCGCCTCGTAGACCGCACGCAGGTCGCCGATGGTGAACTCGGGGCCGCAGAAGGCGGTGGCGATCGTGCTGAACTGCAGCAGCGTGCGCGCCAGGTCGACGGCATCGGCGAGGATGCAGTCGTGGTCGAAGGCCAGCCCCGGATCGGCGACCTCGGCGACCGGCACCCACCTGGCGGCACGCGCGTCGGACCCGGCGACCGGCACCGGCAGGTCGGGTGCGATCGCGAGGTAGGCGCACGTCACGACTCGAGGACGCCGGGGATCCCTGTTCGGTGCGGAGTAGACACCCACCTGCCGCAGCCGCAGCGCCCCGGCGTCGAGACCGGTCTCCTCGGCCAGCTCCCGCGCCGCGGCCTGCTCCAGCGACTCGTCCCCGCGCAGGAATCCGCCGGGCAATGCCATCCGGCCTCGAAACGGCTCGTTCTCCCGTTCCACGAGCAGCACGCTCAGCACACCGTCCCGAATGGTCAGGATGACCAGATCGGCGGTGAGCGTGACGGTCTGCCGGGCGCGGCTCATGTGCGAAGACTACCCACACCCGACCACCCCATCGCTCCATCGTCACCCTCGGCAGTGCCTCTGGTACGCCGAGAAACGAGTAGAGGTGGTAGCGACGACCGCTTCAGTCGAGTCCGAACCGGACAGGATTCACCCGAAAGTGACGCACCCGTCCCGTTCCGTCAAGGCGCGGTGATTCTGCCCAGCCATGCCTCAGAACACCAGGCCGGGCGGCCGGTTCGCATGGCCGCGCGCACCCGCGCCGGAGGTAAAGCTGTTGCTGCCTGGTGCTTTCCTGCCGAGGGGAAGCCGGTCAGCTGTCCAGTACTTCGCTGCCGGTCATTCGGGCCTTGTTGGCTGCGGGAAAGCCGGCGTAGCCGCTCGCGTGGTAGATCACTTCTTCCAGTTCTTCTCGGGAGAGGCCGTTCTGCCGTGCGATGGCGAAGTGGATCTTCAGCTCCTCGGTGGCACCCAGTGCGATCAGGATGCCGAGCGTGACCAGGCTGCGGGATCGTCGGTCCAGGCCTTCTCGCGTCCACAGTCTGCCGAAGACGTTCGTCAGGCTGAGCTCGCCCAGTGCTGCGCCGAACGCAGTGTCCGGCAGGCCGTTCTCCACGTCGGCCGCGGCTGCCGGGATCATTTCCCGGACCAGGCGGAGGCCGTTTTCCCGATCATCGGTCATCGGCTGATCCTTTCACGACAGTCCATTCCGGAGGGTGCTGCCACCGTCGACGGGCAGTACGACGCCGGTGACGAACGCGGCGTCGTCGGAGGCCAGGAACAGTGCGGCGTTCGCGACGTCCCAGGCGGTGCCCTGCCGTCCCATCGGGATCATCGCGGCCCGTTGCGCGGCCACCTCGTCCCGGCCGGTGCCGGTCGCGCGGGCGACGGTGTCCACGCCCATGGGGGTGTCCACCATGCCGGGCGCCACGCAGTTGACCCGCACGCCGTGCGGCGCGTACTCGAGGGCCAGCGAGCGGGTCATCGAGTGCACGGCGGCCTTCGAAGTCGCGTACGCGATCGCCTCGCCGCCAGCCATCAGGCCGGCCATCGAGGAGATGTTCACGACCGCGCCCGCACCGTTGGCCCGCAGATGAGGCAGTACGTACTTGCACGTCAGCCACATGCCGGTGAGGTTGACCTCGAACCCGGTGCGCCATTGCTCGGCGGCCAGGCGCTCCGTCCGCCCCGCGGGCACGAACCCGACGTTGTTGTGCAGCACGTCGATGCGGCCGAACGCGGCGAGCGCCGCCTCCGGGATGCCCCGACAGTCCACTTCGGACGTGATGTCGGCCTGGTGCGCGCGGACCGCACCACCCGCATCGCGGACCAGCGCCGCAGTCTCCTCCGCGGACCCGAGATCCCGGTCGACGACCAGCACGCGTGCGCCATGGCGGGCGTAGGTCAGACAGGCGGCGCGGCCGTTGCCCGTGGTCTCCCCCGCGGTCTGCCCACCGCCCACCACGAGCACCGTGCGCCCGGCGAGTTTCGCGGTCACCAGGTCACCGGAAGCTCGTGCAGGCCGTACACGATGTGGCTGTCGCGGAAACGCAGCTGATCCTCCGGCACCGCAAGCCGCAGCTCCGGCAGCCGCTGGAACAGCCGCGGCAACGCCGCCTGCAGCTCGACCCGCGCGAGGTTCTGGCCGAGGCACTGGTGCACGCCGTGCCCGAAGGCCAGGTGCCGGCGCTCGGCACGGGTGACGTCCAGCTCCTCCGGCGCCGCGAACACCGCCGGATCCCGGTTGGCCGCGGCCAGCGAGCAGATGATGCCCTCGCCCGCCTTGATCAGCCTGCCGCCCACCTCGAGGTCCGCCAGCGCGCAGCGGCGCGGCTCGGTCTGCACGATCGTCCAGTACCGCAGCATTTCCTCCGCGCACGTCGCCGCGTAGGTGTCCGGATCGGACAGCAGTTCGACGCGCTGCTCCTCGTCCCGGATCAGCGCCAGCACGCCGAGGCTGAGCATGTTCGCGGTCGTCTCGTGCCCGGCGCCGATGACCAGCTGGGCGAGGCGCACGACCTGCTCGAAGGTCAGTTCACCACTGGGCAGATGCCGGTTGACCAGCCGGCTGAGCAACCGGTCGTCCGGCTGCTGCTGTTTCTGCTTCGCATACCGGGCGAGAACTTCGTTCAGCTCGTGCATCGCGGCGACCTTGTCCTCGGTCGGCGCCGCCAGGTCCGTGGCGAGATGCGCGGCACGGGTCACGATCGGGCTGTCCACCAGGTCGACGCCGAGCAGTTCGCAGATCGCCCCGGTCGGGATCGGCAATGCGAAGTGCCGCACCAGGTCCAGCGGCCGCGGCTGGTCCAGCATCGCCTCGATCGCCTCGTCGACCAGCTCCTCGATCCGCGGCCGCCACGCCTGCGCCCGTTTGGCGGTGAAGTCCGGGTTGAGGATGCGGCGGATCGGCATGTGCTCGTCGCCGTCCTTGCGGAAGAACATGCCGCCCTCGACCTGCGGTTGCGCGGCACTCGTGTTCGGGAAGCCGGGTTCGGTGACGTCCGCGCCCACCCGCGGATCGCGAAGCACCTGCTGCACCTGGTCGTAGCCGGCCACCAGCCACGGTTCGCTGCCGTCCCACAACCTGCCCCGGCGCGGACTGCCGGATGCACGGGTCTCGGTGTAGAACGCGGGCGGCGCGTACGGACACGCCCGCGGTGCGGGCAACGGCGTGGCGGGGGTTTCGTCAGTCCGGGTCATCGCTGCTCCTCAGTCTTCGACGGCGATGACGGCGGCCGGGCACAGCGAAACGGCCTCGTGGACGGCCGCGGATTCGCCGTCGGGCGGGGTTGCGTCGAGCAGGACCACCACACCGTCCTCCGCACGCTGGTCGAAGACCTCCGGCGCGGCGAGCACGCACTGTCCGGCACCGCAACACCTGGCCTCGTCGATGGTCACCTGCACGGGCCCACACCTCCTCGATGAACGTCAGCACCGATGACTTTACAAACGTTTACTTACCAAGCGCAAGCGATACGACACCGCGTGAGCGTGCGGTCAACCACTACCGCACAGGGTTAGGAACGCCCGCCGACAAGGACGATCTCGTGCACCATCAGCTCGACGAACCGACGGATGTCGCCCCGCTCCCACACCGAGTTGATCAGCGGGGACAACGCGATCCGGCCGTGCACGGCGGTCCACAGATACATCGCGGCCGCGTCCACGTCGCCGACCTCGATTCCGTCCTCGCGCAGTCCGGACGCGGCCCGGCGCCACCGTTCGACCAGTTCCCGCGCCGGCGGTGCGGCCTCCGCGGAAACCTCGAACACGGCGGGCTCGACCAGGAACATCAACCGGAAGTGCCCGCGGTGCTCCGCGGCGAACGCGGCGTAGGCCTGTGCCTGCGCGATGAGCCGCTCCGCACCCGAACCGCCTTGGCCGGCCGCTTCGTCCATCGCCGCGAGCAGCCGCGCGAAACCGTCCAGCGCGACCGCCCAGGCAACCTCGTTGACACTGGAGAAATGCCGGTAGATCGCGGGAGCGGTCACCCCCGCCTCCCGCGCGAGCTCCCGCAACGACACCGACACCGGGCGCATCCGCTCGTCATCGGAGACCAACCGCGCCAGGGCCGCGACCGTATCGGCGCGCAACCGTTCGCCCTGCCCGCGCGGATTGCGCGCACGCCGGCCCACCGGTTCCTCGGCTCCCGTCCCCATCGCCTCACCCTAACCCGGCGCAAACCGGACCTCGGCGCGACGAACCCGTCAGAGCACTCCGGCGGCCCACGCGGCGGCGGCAGCGGCCGCTGCCGCACCAGGGTCGGTGGCGACGCCGAGTTCGCCGGCGGCGCGGGCCAGCGCCAGCACTCCGGCAAGCACCGCGTCGAACCGGGCTCGGGCGCCGTAGTGGTCCAGCCGGAGCAGTTTGCCGTGCGTCCGCCCGATCCCCTCGGTCCAGGGTGCGCCGAGCGAACCGGCTCGTGCGGCAAGCCGTTCCGCCGGGATTCCCGGGGGAACCGCGACCGTCGTCGCCAAGCTGTTCGCCTGCGCGTCCTCGGCCACCCAGAGGCGCAAGCCCGACGCCCGGATGCCGGCGCGAACCGCGTCGCGGGCCAGCACGTGCCGGGCGATCCGGGCGTCCACGCCTTCTCGTGCCACCGCCTCGAGGGTCTCCTCGGCCGCGGAAAGATCCAAAGTGGACGGTATACCGGGGATCGTCACCCGGCCGGTGTCCAGCCACCTGCGGCGCAGACCGGTGAGGGACAGCACCGACTCCGGCGCCCGCGGGTCCGCCCGTTTCGCCAGTGCTGCCCAGCCGGCCGGACTGACGGTGACCGCGGCCAGACCGGGCAGACCGCCCAGTGCCTTCTGCGGGCTCAGCACCGTGATGTCCACGTCCGGGTTCAACGCGAGCCCGCCGACCGCGGCAACCGCATCGGTCACCACGATCGCGCCGTGCTCCCGTGCCAGCGCGACGATCTCGTCGATCGGGTTGACCACCCCGGTGATCACCTCGGCGTGCACCACCGCGAGCACGCCGATCCCGGGCTCGGCTCGCAACGCGCTGCGCACCTCCGCCACGTCGATCGCGCGCCCGTCCGCAGCCGTCACCGGGATGACGGTGGTCCCGCCATGGGCGAGCCAATCGCCGAAAAGCGTGCCGTACGGGCTCGAAACGAGGTTCAACGCGGTCGTGCCCGGTGCCGCGAGGCTTGTGGCGACCGCCTCCAGCGCGACTGTGGCCTCCGCGTGCACCAGCACGGTGTCGGCCCGGTCCGCGCGCACCAGCCCGCCGAACGCATCGGCCAGCGCCGCGTACCGATCGGGTTGCCAGGTGGTGCTCATGATGCCTCCAGTACGGCAGGCCGGACTCTGCGGGACGAGAGCCGGTGCAGCAGCCCGGCCAGCGCGAACCCCGCGACGGTGATCAGCAGGACCGCCGTCGTCGCGGCGTACACCTCCGGCGTGGTCCCGTAATTCAGGCTGCTGTACAGGTAAACGGGCAGGGTGCCGACCTCGGGTGTGGTCAGGAACGTGGAGATCACCAGGTTGTCGAAGGAGAACACGAAGGCGAGCACCGCACCGGTCAGCACTCCGGGCAGCAGCTGCGGAACGACGATGTCCCACGCCACCCTCGCGGACGACGCGCCCAGATCACGTCCGGCGTCCTCCAGTTCGCGATCGAGGGTCAGCACTCGGGTCCGGACGAACAACGCGACCACGCTGATCGCGGTCGGCGTGTGCGCGGCCACGAGAGTGCCGAAGCCGAGCGGAATCCCGGCCTGGCTCGTGAACTGCAGGACCGAAACGGCGAACACGACTTCCGGGATGATCAGGAACAGGTAGACCAGACCGGACAGCGTCCGGCGGACCCACGCCGCGGGATGCCGGACGAGCGAGTACCCGAGCGCGCTGCCCAGCAGCGCCGAGACGACCGCAACCACCGCGGCGACCGCCAGCCCGGTCCCGGCCGCGGAACGCAGGGAATCGTCGGCCCACGCGCGGAAATAGCCATCCGGGGTCCAGCCGGTGAAACGGGCGGACTGTTTGCCCTGGACCCCTGCGTTGAACGAATAGACCACCGTCAGCACGAGCGGCAGGTACAGCACCACCAACCCGGCCGCGCAGACCGCGCCGAGCACCAGCCGGGCCCGCCGGGATCCGGTCATCGGCGGTCCTCGTCGAAGCCGCGGGTGAGCCGCAGCAGCAGCGCGACCAGCACCGCGACCGACACCAGGACGAGCACCGCGACGGCCGAGCCGAGCGCGTAGTTCTGCGACTGCAGGTACTGCGACTGCAGCAGCTGGCCGAGCAGCAGGCCGCGGCCGCCACCGAGCAGACGGGGCACCACCAGCTCACCCAGCATCGGCACCGCGGTCAGCAGCACCGCGGTGGCGATTCCCGGCCGGGCCAGCGGGAGCACGACGGTGCGCAGCCTGCGCCACGCACCCGCGCCGAGATCCGCCGCGGCATCGGTGACCGACGGGTGGATCCGGGAGAACACGAGGTACTGCGGCAGGATCGCGATCGGCAGGTAGCCGTAGACGATGCCGATCACGACCGCGCCCTGGGTGCCGAGCAGCCCGAGCGGGCCGTCCAGCAGCCCGAGCGCGTGCAGCACCTTCTCCAGCGGGCCACCGTCGGAAAGCAGTACCTGCCAGGAAAGCACCCGGATGAGGAAGCTCGAGAAGTACGGCAGCAGGATCGCGGCCAGCAGGAAGTTCGTCGCCCGCCCCGCCTTGCGCGCGATGAAGTACGCCACCGGCATGCCGAGCAGCACGCTGATCGCGCTGCACAGCACCGCCGTGCCGACGGTACGGGCGAACGTCTCGGCGTAGAGCCCGCTGAACGCCCTGCCGTAGTTGTCCAGGGTGAAACCGGGCACCACCTCGCCGAAACCCGGATGTCCGAAGGAAAGCACGACGGTCAGCAGCAGCGGCGCCACCGCCATCGCGGCCAGCCACCCGCCGGGGGCCGCGGCGAGCAGATGGGGCAGGACCGCACTTCCCCGGCCGCGGACTTCTCGTCGCGACATCTCAGGCGAGCGCCTGCAATTGCGTCTGGATGTCCTGGTACACGGTGATCGTGTCCGGGTTGACCACGAACGTCGTGAGCTTGGTCAGGTCCACCCCCGCGCCGCCGAAGATGAGATCCGCGTCGGCCGTTCCGGCAGGCAGCTTCCCGCGCAGCCCGGCGAGCGCGGTCGGGTACCCGAGGAACTTGGTGTCGGTCACCTGCGCCTCGGGCGTCAGCTGGCGGGAGAGGAACTGGTACACGGTGTCCAGATGCGGCGCGTCCTTGGGGATCGCGTAGCTGTCGACCCACAGTTCACTCGTCGGGCCGGGAACGACCCACTTCAGCTTCGGGTTCTGCGCGATCGCCCGCCGCGCACCGGACTGGTTGTGTGCGGCGAGCACGACCGCACCGCTTGCGAGCTGGTCCACGTCGAACCCGGAGAACTGCGGCTTGACCTTCGGCACCCAGCCGGCGAGCCGGTCGCCCGCCGCCTTGATCACGGACTGGTCGGTGGTGTTCCAGTCCTTTCCGTCCGCCCACAGCGCAATGCCGACCGTTTCCCAGCCGGACTCGCCGAGCCGGACCCGGCCCTTCACCGCGGGCCGCTGCGCGGCTTCCAGGAAGTCCTGCCAGGTACGGATTTCCCCGCCGACGGCCGCCGGATCGTAGATCACCCCGTAGACGCCCCAGTCCTTGGGGATGGAGTACTGGTTGCCGGGGTCGTAGTCGCGGTTGAGCAACGCGGGGTCGAGCGCGGACAGGTTCAGCCTGCCGTGGTCGATCTTCTGGATCAGCCCGCGGTCCGCGTACTGCCGGATCCACCCCGAGGACGGCACGACGAGGTCGAATCCGCTGCCCGCCGAACTGTTCAGCTTGGCGAACAACGTGTCGTTCGAGTCGTAGGTGGTGATCTTCGGCGTCACACCGGACGACTTCGCGAAAGCGTCGAGGTTCGCCTGCGCGAAGTAGTCCGCCCAGCTGTAGATCGCCAATCCGGCGCTCGTGCTGCTGCCGGAGGAGCAGGCGGCGAGCAGACCGGTCAGCGCAGCACCGCCGGCGGCGCCGAGGAACCGCCTGCGGGACAACGAGGGGCTGGCGGCGGGGATCATCGGGGCGCTCCGTTCGACAGTTCGGCACTCGGCCGGGGATAAACCTGCGCGGCGGCGGGCGGCCACCGCACCCGGACCGGATCGCCTGCCGCAAGCGGGGCGGGCGAGCCGTGCCGGGCGCGCAACGCGGTGAACACCGTGCCACCCGGAGTTTCCGCGGTGATCCGTTCGTCCGGGCCCACCGCGATGATTTCGGTGACCCGCGCCTGCGGCCCGGCGCCGGACGTCTCGGCGGGTCCTCCGGCGGGTTCGAGGGTGACGCGTTCCGGCCGGACGGCGAGCACGACCGCGGAACCCGGTTCGATCGGGCCGTGCACCTGCTCGGCGGTGAACTCCCCGACGTCGGCCGCCACCGTGACCGACGATCCGGTGACCCGTTCCGCACGGCCCGGCACGAAGTTCTGCGCGCCGACGAACCGGGCCGTCCACAGCGTCGCGGGGAAGTCGTAGACCTCGGCCGGGGCACCCTGCTGTTCGACCCGGCCCTCGTTGAGCACCACGATCCGGTCGGCGAGCGCGAACGCCTCGTCCTGGTCATGCGTGATGTGCACGAAGCTGGTGCCCAGCTCCCGGTTGATCCGCCGCAGTTCGGTCTGCACCTCGTCGCGCAGCTTCCGGTCCAGCGCGCCGAGCGGCTCGTCGAGCAACAGCACCCCGGGCTGCCGGGCGAGCGCCCGCGCGAGCGCCACCCGCTGCTGCTGGCCACCGGACAGCTGCGCGGGCCTACGGCCGGCCAGCCCCGGCAACCGGACCAGGTCCAGCAAATCGGACACCGCCGCACGCCGCTGCGCTGCCTTGACTCCGCGCATCCTGAGGCCGTAGGCGATGTTGTCCGCAACGCTCAGATGCGGGAAGAGCGCGTAGTTCTGGAAGACGGTGTTGACATCCCGGTGCTGCGCGGGCAGCTGGGTGACCTCTTGCCCGCCGATCAGCACCTGGCCGCGGTCGGGTTGTTCGAACCCGCCCAGCACGCGCATCGCGGTGGTCTTGCCGCTGCCGCTGGGACCGACGACCACCACGAACTCCCCCGCCGCGACGCCGAGGCTCACCCCGTCCAGCGCGACCACGTCCCGGTAGGCCTTGGTGACCGACACCAGCTCCGCGGACCTGCCGCGCCGCGCTCCGTCCACAACGGACCCAGCAGTCCCGGACGAGGACGCTCCGGACGACATTGAGGGCAGCCTCTCGGCAGAGTCGGTGCCCGGCACGATCGGCGTCATTTCGCGGGGCGTTCACGCCGTACGCTACGTCCGGCAGCGGGCCGCCACAACGACTCCCGCGATCCGGGACGGCGGCTCCGGTGCGGCCGGGAGCACAGAGTCCCGACCTCGGCACATCGGCATGACAAGTACAAAAGCGCTCCCGAACTGCGCGCATCCGAAGGGTGCGCATCCGCCTACCCGTCGCCACCCTACGCCATGGTGGCGCGGCCACGACGAGCATCCGGACCGCACCACGGCGCAGGCCGCAACGTCATCGCAGGGCCGAGCTTCCCGCCCGCACCGCGGTGAACCGGCGCACGAGCCGGGTGGCAACCGGCTGTCCCAGCAGGAGACCGGCCAGCACCCCCGCGATGCCGCAGATCTGCCGTCCGCCGAGGGTGTCACCGGCCAGCAGCGTGCCGAGCAGCACCCCGGTGACCGGGTTCAGCAGCCCGATCAGACCGACGGAGGCGGCGGGCAGATGCGCCAGCCCGCCGAACCACGCACCGAAAGCCACCGCGGTCGCGACCACCGCGACGTAGCCGAACCCGGCCAGCGCCGCACCGTCGAGCGCAGGCGGCGCGCCCTCGAACACGAATGCGGGCGGCACCAGGATGAGCGCACCCGCGATCAGCTGCCAGGACGTCGAGGCGAGGACATCCACCTGCCCCGCCCATCGTTTCGAGAGGAGGTAGCCCAGCGAGGAAAGCACCATGGCGCTCACCGACGCCAGCACCCCCACCGCGTCGACCCGTACGGTCGCGGTCAGCAGCATCAGGCACGCACCGCCGATCCCGATCACCGCACCGCTCAGCGCCGCGAAGCTCGGCCGCTCCGCGACCACCGGCCAGGCCAGCAGCATCAGCACCACCGGCGAGGTGGCCATCACCATCGCCGCCATACTCGTCGGAAGCCGTTGCGCGGCAAGGTAGATCAGGGTGAAGAACGCGCTGGTGTTCAGCGCGCCGAGCAGCAGCGACTTCCACCACCACGACCCGCGTGGCCGCCGTCTGCGCACCGCCAGGAGCAACAGCCCGGCAGGCAATGCCCGCAAGACCGCGCCCCACAGCGGGATCCCCTCCGGCAGCTGCTCATGGGTGACGAAGTAGTTCGTCCCCCACGCGATCGGCGCGACGGCGGTGATCAGGCTCCATCGCAAAGTAGCTTCCATGGAAGCTACAGTAGCTTACCAGGAAGCTACTATGGAAGGGTGACCGAACCGCTTGACCACGTCGCCCGCATCCAGGCCGAATGGGCCAGGGAACGCCCCGACCTCGACGTCTCCCCGCAGGGCGTCATCGGCCGCCTGCACCGGGTCGCCGCGCTGCTGACCGACCGGCTCTGCGTCGTCTACCACCGGCACGGGCTCAGCGAAGGCGAGTTCGACGTGCTGGCCGCGCTGCGCAGGGCGGGTGATCCGTTCGAACGTGCACCGGGGGAACTGGCGTCCTTCACCATGGTCACCACCGGGGCCATGACCAAGCGGCTGGACCGGCTCGAACGCGCGGGGCTGCTCGCCCGCCGTCCCAGCGCCAGCGACGGCCGCGGCCGGGTCGTCGCCCTCACCCCGGCCGGACGCGACCTGATCGACGAGGCGTTCGCCGACCACATGCGCAACGAACGCCGGTTGCTCAACGACCTGGCCGCGGCCGAGGCGGACCGGCTGCAGGACCTGCTCACCGCCTGGCTGGCCCGTCTCGAACCACCCCGCGCGCCCCGCGGTTCGGCTGCCCCGCAAGACTTTTCCTGATATCCGGGTCAGAGCCGCCCGGCGGCGACGATGCGCGCGAGGAACTGCTGCGTGCGCGCGTGTGCCGGCTCGGTGAACAGCTGCTCCGGCGGCCCGGATTCCAGGAGTCTGCCCGCATCGAGGAAACAGACCCGATCGGCGATCCGGCGCGCGAAGCCCATCTCGTGCGTGGCCATCAGGATCGTGCGGCCCTGCCCGGCCAGTTCGCGGACCAGGGTGAGCACCTCGCCGACCAGTTCCGGGTCCAGTGCGCTGGTGATCTCGTCGAGCAGCAGCAGCCGCGGGTCATACGCCAGCGCGCGCACGATCGCGACCCGCTGTTGCTGGCCACCGGAAAGCCGGTCCGGGTAGGCGGACGCCCGGTCCGCGAGACCGACCCGGTCGAGCAGGGCGAGTGCCGTGCGCTCCGCCTCCTCCCGCGGGCGGCCGTGCACGACGCGCGGCGCCAAGGCCACGTTGTCCAGCACGCACAGGTGCGGGAACAGGTTGAACGCCTGGAAGACGACCCCCATCCGGCGCCGCACGAGGTCCGCGTCCACCCGCGGATCGGACACGTCCTCGCCCTCCAGCAGGATCTGCCCGTCGTCGATCTCCTCCTGCAGGTTCACACACCGCAACAGGGTGGACTTGCCGGAGCCCGAAGCGCCGATCAGCACGACCACCTCGTGCTCGGCGACCTCGAGGTCGATCCCGTCCAGCACGGTGTCCGGACCGTACCGTTTGACCAGCCCGGACACCCGCAGCACCGGTTCACTCATCGGGCGCCCTCCCGCGTCGCCAGCCTGCGGCCCGCGGCATCGGCCAGCCGCGCGCACGGCACGGCGAGCACCACGAACAGCAGACCGGCCACCACGTACGGCGTGAAATCGTAGAACCGGGCCACGTCGATCTGGGCGGCCCGCACCGCGTCCACCGCGCCGAGCACGGAGATCAGCCCGCAGTCCTTCTGCAACGCCACGAAATCGTTCAGCAACGGTGGCAGCACCCGCCGCACCGCCTGTGGCAGCACCACGATCCGCATGGTCTTGGCGTGCGTCAGCCCGATCGAGCGCGCCGCCGCGAGCTGGGACGGGTGCACCGAGTCGATACCGGCCCGCAGTACCTCCGCGACGTAAGCCGCGTAGACCAGCACCAGCGCGATGCCGCCGAGCAGCACCGGATCGTTCGGGATCCCGGTGAGCCGCAGGCCCGGCAGGCCGAACCCGACCAGGTACAGGCAGATGATCAGCGGCAGGCCGCGGAAGAGGTCCACATACCCGGTCGCCACCGCGCGCAACGGGAACCACACCGGACCACGCAGCGTGCGCAGTGCGGCGATGCCCACCCCGAGCAGCAGGATCGCGACCTCGCACACCACCAGCACCCGCACGTTCAGCCACAGTCCACTCAGGACGTCCGGCAACGACGACAGCGCCGAGCCCGGATCGAAGAAGGAGTCCCGCACCCGTGGCCAGCCGGGTGCCGAGGTGACGGTGAACCACGCCACCAGCGCGAACACCAGCGTGGAACACAGTGCGACCGCGGTCGACCTCCGGGAACGGGAACGCTTGTAGGCCAACCGTTCCCGCTGGAGATCGCTCGTCATTTCAGCTCCGGTGCACGACCGGCGCGGGCCAGCCACTCGTCGGTCAGCTTCGCGAGCGTGCCGTCCCCGCGCAGCTTCTGCACTGCCGCCGAAACGCAGGCGGTGAGCGGACTGTCCTTGTCGAGCACGGCGCCGAACTGCTCCGGCTTGCCCGAGGCGGGCAGCTGGCCGACGATCACCGAATCCGGCACCTGGGCGGCCCCGGTGATCTCGAAGGCGGTCGGCAGGTCCACCACGAGCGCCTGGATCTGGCCGGTCGCGAGCGCCTGTTTCGCATCGTCGTTGTTGTTGTACACGGAAATCTGTTCGGTCGGGTCGATCGTCTGCCGCGTCGCGTCGTAACTGGTGGTGCCGACTTGCGCACCGAGCTTCGCCCCGCGCAACTGCGCGAGCGTCGTGGCTGCGGCGACCGGCGAGGACTTGGTGGCGACGACGGCCTGTGCCACTTCGTAGTAGGGCGCGGAGAAGTCCACTGCCTTGCGCCGCTCGTCGGTGATGGAGAACTCGTTGAGGTCGGCGTCGTAGGTCTTCGCCCCCGGCTGGATCGCGGCGCTGAACGGCACCCGCACCCAGGACACCTGATCGCGCTGGTAGCCCAGTGCACCGGCGACCGCGTAGGCGACGGCCGATTCGAAGCCCTTGCCGTTGGCGGGCTGGTTCCCGGAGAACCACGGCTGGTAGACGGGTTCGTCGGTACCGAAGGTGAACGAGCCCGGCTTCAGCGTCTTCAGCCCGGCCGGGGCGCAGGAGCCCTGCCCGGCGGTGAGCGATCCGGACGGCGGTGCACCGGCGGTACTTCCTTCGTCCACCGGTGCACACGCCAGCAGGCCGAGGGAACAGCTCACGGCCACCGCGAACGTGACCGAGCGGAATCGAAACGACATTCCGGCATCATGCCGTCTCGCGCACCGCTTCCGGCGCTGTCCGGACCAAGTGCCCACGATGCGGGACGCCACGTTCAACGGCTGGTTCAGACCCGCGACGCCGGCCGGCCGCGGTACCACTCGATGGTCTGCCGCAGGCCGTCCGCCAGCGGCGTCGGCTTCCGGCCGAACTTCTCTTCGAACGGCGTGGACACCATGTTCTGCGGGATCGTGTGCTGGTAGAACATTTCCGCGTACTCGCGCATGAAGGTCTCGTCGTACGGCCCGGCAGGCTCGGCCCGCGCCAGCACTTCGACGGCCACCGGGCGGCCGTTGAGCTCACCGGCCAGTTCGTGCACCCGGGCGGTGCTCACCGCCGCCGCGGCGGGCAGGTGCCAGGACCGGCCGAGCGTGGACTCGTCGCCGGTGGTCCCGAGATCGACCAGTCCGGCGGCGACGTCGGGCAGGTACGAATACGTGTGCGGCAGCGAGATGTCCCCGAACCCGATCGCGGTCCCGCCGGTGAGCAGGGCCGGGAAGAACGTCGCACCCAAGGTCGAATTGAGCACCCGCGGACCGTAGAAGTCGGCCGCGCGGCCCAGGACGACCTTCGCACGGCCGGCCTCGTGCGCCTCGAGGTACCTCTCGTCCAGCTCGGCCCGCATCCGCCCCTTCCGGCTCGTCGCGGCCCACGGGGTGTTTTCGGTGATCGCCTCGCCATCGGCCTCGCCGTAGGGATAGAGCGTGTCCAGCACCACCAGCCGCGCGCCGGCCCGCTGCACACCGGCCAGGATCGCGCGCCCGATACCCGGCATCTCGGTAACCGCAAGGTGATACGGCACGTTCACCGCGTGGTAGACCGCCGCGGCCCCGTCGACGGCGGCGATTGCCTGCTCGGCCGACGAAAGATCGGCCACCCCGGTCTCGACACCGGCGGGTGCCCCGTCGATCGGGCTCCGGCTGACCTGGCGTACGCGCAGCCCACGCGAGACGAGCTCGTCGACGAGCGTCGCTCCGCCCGCTCCCGCACCGAGAACCACGTGCAACGGGGAATCCTGGTTGTTCGACATGTTCGGGTTCTTCCTGTTCTTCGGGTTGCGGCCGTCGGCTGGGCGGCCGGACGTGGCGGCCGGCATTGACCCGGCGAGCCGGCCGCGGTCGACCCGCGCAGATCGATACCGGTGAAGACGACCGGGTGCCGGTTTCCGCGGCCGCGACCCCGACGGTAACGAGCACACTCCGTGTTTGGCAGTGTTAGATTTACCTAACACCGCTACGCTGTCCGCATGACGTTGCCGCTTCGCGAACGCCGCCGGGCTGCCGCGACCCGTGAGATCCTCGACGCGGCGCGCGAGCACATCGCCGAGCACGGTCCGGCCGGGCTGTCGCTGCGCGCGGTCGCCCGCAGTCTCGGAATGACGGTCCAGGCCCTCTACCACTACTTCCCGAGCCGCGACGAGCTGGTCACCGCCTTGATCACGGAGGGCTACCACGATCTGGCGGACGCCGTGCAGGCCTCCCTCGACGACGCGGCGGACCCTGGGCGGCTGCCCCGGTTCGTCGTAGCCGCGGAGGGGTTCCGGGCATGGGCGATCGAGAACCTGGCCCGGTTCCAGCTGCTCTACGGGACTCCGCTGCCGCACTACCGCGCGCCGGCAGACGGCCGCACCACCGACGGCGCCCGCCGCTTCGGTGCCGTCTTCATCCGCGAACTGTTCGACGGCTGCACCGACGACCAGCTGTCCCGCGCCGATTTCCCGAAGCTGACCCGCGAACTGCACGCCCGTTTCGAGGCACTCCCGCAAGAGTCGATGGGTGGGCTGCCGCCCTCAGCCGTCGCGATGTTCATCAGCGCCTGGGGACACCTGCACGGTCTCGTGGTGCTGGAAGCCTTCGGCCACACTTCTTTCGTCGGCCCCGCGCAGGCGGAGATATTCCGGAACGCCATGCGGAACCTGCTTGCCGACGTACACCGCCGGATCCCGCCGCCGAAATGACCCTTGCCGCCGGTTCGTTCAGAGCTCGACGTCCGGGTGCAGCCGCGCGATCGTCCAGACGCGTTGCCGTCGGACCGCGAGGGTGGTGAGGGCGAGGAACAGTGCGGCGAAACCGGCGAGCACGGCGAAATCCCGGACCAGGTTCGAGGTGAGCCCGCCGGAAATGGTGACCCGCAGGCCGTCGATCAGGTAGGTCATCGGCAGGATCGGGTTGAGCACCTGGAAAAAGCCCGGTGTCGTCGGCATCGGATACAGACCGCCGGACGAAGTCAGCTGCAGGATGAGCAGGACGAGCGACAGCGCGTCCCCGGGCGCCCCGAGCGTGGTACGCAGGCAATGGTCGATCGCGACGAAACTCGCCGCGCCGAGGGCGAGCAGCGCCACGGTCAGTCCGGCGTGCACGGGATCGAGCCCCAGCCCCACGTCGACCACGCCGTAGAGCACCATCGCACCGGCGACGCCCAGTGCGGCGCCGGGTAACCATCCGGCCACCGCCACGCTCATCGCGTTGACCCGCCCGGCCAGCGCGCGCAGATTCACCGGACGCAGCAGCAGATAGGCGAACAGGCCGAACACCCACAGCGCGATGCCGAAGAAGAAGGGGGCGAGCCCGCGCCCGTAAACCCCCGCGGGATTCAGGTTGTGCCGAGCTATCTGGACCGGGGACCCGAGTACGTCGGCGGCCTTGGCGACCTGAGCCGGATCGGTCGGCGGGATCTGGTCCAGTCCTTGGTCGACGACCCGGGAGAGGTCTTCGGCGCCACTGGTGGCTTGGTCGGCCGCGGTGTGCAGGGTGCCGGAACCTTGCTGGAGTGTGCCGAGACCGTTGGTGACGGTGCCGGCGCCGTCGGCGATGCTGTGCGCGCCCGAATCGATCAGCCGGACCGGTGTGGCCGAATCGAGCACCTGCCGCTGGATGTCGCCGATGCCGCCCTGGATGTCCTTCGCGGACCGCAATGCCTGCCCCGCGTTGGCCGCGCCGGCCGCGGCCTGCCCGTCAACCTGACCCGCGAGCCCGTCCAGCCGGCCCGCGTCGTCGAGCGCACGCTGGAACAGGCGATCCCCGCGCAGCTCCGGATGCGCGTCGGCGAGCTGGGTCAGGTCGGCCACCCCGCGTGAGGTCTGCTGTTTGACCTGACCGGTCGCGTCGTGCAGCGTGTTCAGGCCCTGCGCCGCGAGACTCGCCGTGGTCACCAATGCCGCGGCCGCACCGGGAAGCTGGTCGGCGGTCGCTTTCGTGAGCTTCCTGCTGATCCCGTCGAGCTGTGCGGTCGCCTGTGAGATCTGCTGCGCGCCATCGGTGATCTGCCCCGCGCCGTCGTGCAGCGTGCCGGTGGCGGATTCGAGCGTGGCGCTGCCCTGCTGGGCGACCTGCGTCGCACCGACCAGCCGGTGCGCACCGTCGGAGGCGGTGGTGAGCTTGTCGCGGACGGTGGAGAGTTCGCCGTAGATCCCGCGCACGTACGCGGCGTGTGCCGCCGAGTTGACCTGGTCCTGCAGTTCGGGCTGCACGACCTCGGTCATGATCCCGGCGATGTAGTTGTTCGCGTCGTTGAGCTCGATGGAGATCCCGGCCCGCCGGGGGTCGGGATCCGTGGCACTGGCCAGTTTCCCGCTGAAATCGGGGGGAATCGTGATCGTGAAGAAGTAGCTGCCGTGCTCGAGCCCGTCCTTGGCCTGCGCGGCGTCCACGAAGTGCCAGTCGAACTTCCGCGCGGCTTTGAGCTGCTGCACCAGCTGGGCCCCGGCGTCGACGCGCTGCCCCTGCTTCGCCTGCGCCGGACGGTCCTGGTTGACCACCGCGACCGGGACACTGTCCAGTTTGCCGTAGGGATCCCAGTTCGCCCACAGGTACATCGCGCCGTACAGCAGCGGAACCAGGATCAACAGCACCGGGACGAATTTGCGCACCGGACCGCGGAACCTGCGCAGTTCCAGCCAGGCCAATCGGATCGCGGTCATGGGCTCGCCTCTGTTCCGCTGTCGGTGGTGGCCGGGGGAAGTTCACCCGCGCTGTGGCGGGGCAGTTCCACCACGACCGGATCGGCCACCGGCCAAGCGGGCTCCGTCGTGCCCGCCAGTACCGTGCAGCCGGTGCCGCGCACGCGTTCCAACGCTTCCCACACCACCAGCCGTTGATCGAGTGTGCAGCCGCGTTCGACATCGTCCACGACGAGCGCGCCGGGGTACTCCGCCAGGGTGAGACCGACCGCGAGCAGCAGTGCCGTCGGTGGTTCGAGATCCTCGACGAGCGCGCGCTCCGGTGGCTCGACCCCGACCACCTCCAGGGCTGCGCGGATCTGCCGCTGCGCCAGTCGCCCGATCCACCGACGTTCCGCGATCACCTCGGCCACCCGCAGGCGGCCTTCCCAGTCCACCGCGGGCTCGGCGCGCGCCACTCCGACCACCTTGCGCACCCTGTGCGCCGCACCGGGCAGGGTGTGCCCGCCGACCCGGATGGCGCCCGAAACGAACCGCATCCGACCGGCCAGCGCCAGCAGCAACGCGGTGCGCCCGGACCCGCCGTGGCCCTGTACGACCAGCAGCCCGCCCGGGGGCACCTCGAGATCCACGTTCTCGAACACCGCCCCGCGCGGACCCCGCACCGTCACACCACGAGCGACAACATCAACGGTCTCCACCCCCGCGACCCTAGGTCAGCTCCGCCCCCCATGCAGACGCAGTAACCCGTTCACCAGCGGATTCGGGATGCGCTCGGCCTCACTGACGCAGGGTTCTCGAGGGCGTCTCGCCGTAACGCTGCTTGTACGAGGTCGCGAATCGCCCGGCGTGGCCGAATCCCCAGCGGCGCGCGACCGCCGACACGGTGTCGTTTTCGGGATCGGCGTTCACGAGGTCTTCGCGGGCTCGCGCCATGCGCACTTTGCGGGCGTAGGCGGTCGGGGAAACGCCGATGTGCCGTTCGAAGCCGCTCTCCAGCGCACGCAGGCTGAGATGGGCGATCCGGGCGGCGTCCGCGGCCGTGCGCAGCTGCATCGGATCGTGCTCCACGGCGTCGATCACCCGGCGGATCGCTCGCGGCATCCGGGCGTGGGCGTCCTCTTCGGCCAGCAGTTCCGAGTAGTTGTGCGGGAACGCGACCAGCATTGCCGAGCGCAGCAGCGCACCCAGCCGGGCCGCGATCACCGGGTGCAGCTGCGGCATGGTGCTCGACTCACCCAGCGTGCCCTGCACGTTCTGCAGGATCTGCCCGAATTCGCGCCCTGGCCCGGTGCGGAGATCGAGCGATTCACCGAACACGATCGGGCTCTCGACGCGCCGCCCGGTGATCGCCGCGAGATCGTCCTCCAGATCGGCGCGCCCGACCCGCACCGACATGAGCGTGTCGCTCCAGTCGGCGAACCGCCACGGCTCGTCCGGATTGAGCACAGCCGCCGTCGTCGCCGAGACCGTCGAGGCTCGAGCACCGGAACTGGTCAGGATCGCGCCGCGAGGGGCGAGGCACAGGCAGTAGAACGTCGAGGGAGGAGGCACGTCGATCGTCACGTCGGTGCGGAACTTGCTGAAACCCGCCGTCAGCTGCGGCGAACCCAGCAGCTGGAAATCGAAGGTGAACCGGCCCTTTTCCCGCACGTGCAGGTCGTGCGGCGCGTAGACGCTGCTGAGGATGTGCTGCGCTTCCTGAGGATCATGGCTGCGCCACTGACCGTGCGCGGCGGCCTCGTCCCCGGTCGAAACGGCGCGTGCAACACTGCTCGACGCCATCAGCTCTGCCCTTTCTCTGCCTCACTGGTGAAGAGCGGCATCGCCCGCGGGCCCCGATGCCCCGATGCCCCGATGCGGAAAGTGTGCCGCACCTCGTGCTCCCGAGCCATCCATTCCGCCGCAGGGGTCGGGTGCTGCGCGGTTGGCGAACCCCGTTGGCCACCTCCAGCCTCGATGCTCCCACCACTCAACCAGCAGCGGGCTCGGATCGGATATCCACCTTTCGCCTCGAACTGGCCACCGATCGCCGAATCGTCGCCGGGAAGCGACCGGGTCAGTACGCCGCCAGGACGGTCAAGTCCGGCCGCGCGAGCCTGGCGGACGTCGTCGGCCCGGGGAGCAGCCGTACGGCGCGGTGCCCGAGGTCGGCGAGGACCGCACCGGCGGCGCCGTCGTCGGCGGAGGTCCAGGTGTGCGTGGCGGACTGGGTGCTCGGGCGGCGCAGGTAGACCAGCACTCCGCCTTCGCGGGCGACGACCGCCACGGACTCGGTGCACCGCCGGGCGCAATCGCAGTCCAGCGAGCCGAAAACGTCGCCGGTCACGCACTCCGCGTGCACCGCGACGACCGGCCGGGTCGCCGGCCCGTGCCCGACTAGCGCGACGTGTTCGGCCCCGGTCACCTCGTCGAGGTAGCCGACCGCGTCGAGCCTGCCGTGTTCGGTCGGCAGCCGGGTGGTGGCCGCGCGGGTGACCCTGGCCCGCTCGCCGTCGCCGAACCGCAGCCGGTGGTCGATGAGCTGGGCGATGTGCAGGACGGGCAGGTCACACCGGGCGGCGAGCAGCGCGGCATCCGCACCGCCGGCCATCCCGGTGCCCTCGCCGACCAGCTCGGCGATCAGCGCGACCGGGGGCAGCCCGGCGAGCCGGCACAGGTCCACGCCGGCCTCGGTGTGCCCCGGCCTGGCGAGCACCCCGCCCGCGCGGGCCCGCAGCGGGAGCAGGTGCCCCGGCCGGGCGAGGTCCGCGGGACCGCTGGCCGGGTCGGCGAGGATCCGCGCGGTTCGTGCCCGGTCCGTGGCGCTGATGCCGGTGGTCACGCCGTGGGCCGCATCGACCGCGACGGTGAACGCCGTGCCGTGCGGGTCCTGGTTGTCACGCACCATCGGGTCCAGTGCGAGAGCGTCGGCGCGCGCGGCAGGCAGCGGCACACAGAGCAGCCCCGACGTGTGACGGACGGTCCATGCGGTCCACCGCGGCTCGGCGAGCGCCGCCGGGAGAACGACGTCGTACTCGTTCTCCCGGCCGGCGTCGTCGGCGACGAGGACAGGGCTCCCGGCGCGGAGAGCGGCCACGGCGGGGCCGATCCGGTCGGCCGGAATCGCGGACCGGACGCTCACCGGGCCACCAACGGGGAGAGCGAGTGGAAGCGGCTCTCGTGGAAGACCAGCGGTGCGACGTCGTCATGGGTCTGCAGCGCCTCGACCCGCAGCAGCACCAGATCGTGATCCCCGGCGGCCACGGTCTCGTGGATCGA
Organism: Amycolatopsis ultiminotia; assembly: GCF_039536925.1. Lineage (NCBI taxonomy): Bacteria > Bacillati > Actinomycetota > Actinomycetes > Pseudonocardiales > Pseudonocardiaceae > Amycolatopsis > Amycolatopsis ultiminotia. The sequence goes on from NZ_BAAAZN010000006.1 coordinate 191,952, forward strand.
GCAGTCCAGCCACGTCGCCGCGTCGAGCAGCAGCACCGCGCCCTCGTCCGTCGCGGTGTAGCCGATGCCCGCGAAGCGGTCCCCGGTCTTCGCCGCGATCTGCCTGCAGGCCCGGTCGTGGACCGAACCGAGCATCGACAGCCCCAGCCGCGGCCGGTCGGCCAGCAGTGGCCACGTCGCGGAGGTGTGCTGCACGCACACCGCCACCAAGGGCGGGGCCATCGAGACCGAGACGAACGAACTGGCGACGATGCCGACCGGAGCGTTTTCGCGCAGTGCGCAAACCGCGGTCACCCCGCTGGGGAAGGTGCCGTAGGCCCGCCGCACTGCGCCGGTCTCGGCGGGATCGGGAACCATCACCGGGTGCCCGCCACGAACTCGTGGATCAGGGAACCGAGCTGCGCCGGGACCTCGAACTGCACCAGATGCCCGCAACCGGCGAACAAGTGCAGATCGGCTCGGGACAGGTGCTCTGCCAGGAAGCAGCTCGCGGCAGGGGAAATCGTCGCGTCGTCCTTGCCGTGTACCACCAGAACCTGGTGGGCGATGGCGGCGAGCACCGATTCGTCGTAGGTGGGCGCGGGCTCTCCTGCCGCCATCGCGGCCTCGAACGATCGCCGGACTTCGGACCTGGCCGCCACGGCGAATCGCTCGCGGACGTACTCGTCGGTGCCGGGAACATCGCGGCGCGAGAACTGCGCGCGCACCATGGCACGCATCCCCGCCTCGCTCGGATCCTGGTAGAAGCCGGTCAGTCTCTGCAGCTTGGCCTTGACCGGAGTGCCACCGGCGGCGACCAGGACGACCCGGCCGATCCGCTCGGGGACACAGCGGATCAGCTCCAGCGCCACCCGGGCGCCGTAGGAGTGCCCGACCACGTGGACGCGCTCCAGCCCGAGCTCGTCCAGCAACCGGCGCACGCCTTCGACGCGCCGTGCGAACCACGGCCCGGGTCCGGCAGCCACGGTCTCCGGGTGGCTGCTGCGCCCGAATCCGACCAGGTCGGGCAGGAGGCACCGGTACGCGCCGAGTCCGGGCAGCAGCGGCCGGAAGCTCAGCGCTCCGGTCGCGCCCGGCCCGGTCCCGTGCAGCAGCAGGAGCGGTTCCCCGTTGCCGTCGCCTGCCGTCGCGAGGTGCGTCGTGTCCGCGCCGGTGCTCAGTTCCTCTGTCCTTATCGGACTCATGATCAGCGGCTCCCGGTCGGCAGTGCCCGGCCGAACAGCTCGAGGGTGCGATCCCACGAGACCGACGCAGCGTGCCGCTGGTAGGCCGGGTAATGCGGGAACATGAACCCGTGGTCGGCTCCGTCGAAGACCTCGACGGTCGCCTTCACCGAAGGCTGCCCCAGCTCGGCACGCAGCGGTTTGTTCAGCTCGAGCGGGGAAATCGTGTCGGCCGCGCCGAGGCCGACGAACAGCTCGGCGGAGATCGCGCCGATGCTCCGGTGCGGCGAGTCCGGATCGTCGGTGACGCAGTTCGAGGGATGCAGGGCCGAGCCCGCGGCGAACTGTCCCGGCCGGGCAGCGAGCAGCCGCAGGGTGAACCGCGCACCCATGCAGAACCCCATGGCGGCCTTGGAGTTCATGTCGGCCGCGGCGTCGCGCGCGGCTGCGGCGAGCACGGCAGCCGTGTCGGCCAGCACCAGGTCGTCGTCAAGGGACGTGACCGCCGCCGTCAGCCGGTCGAACTCCGGTGCGCCCGGCCCCTCGGCGATGCCGTCGATGTCGAAGGAGATCTGCGGCCCGATCCGGTGGTAGAGATCCGGCAGAACGGCGTAATAGCCCGCGTCCGCCAATTTCCGGGTGACGTCGTGGATATCCGCCCGCAGCCCCGGCCCGTCGTGATAAACGAGGACAACCGGAAACGGACCGCCACCGTCGGGATGGCGAATCGTGACCGTCATGGGCCCGTCGCCGGTCTCGACGATTTCTTCTTTCTCCACCATTTTTCTCACCTGGTTACTGTCCGGGGTCGCGCGGTCGTGACCGCGAACCCGATGATCCATTCGGGAATCGGCTGATAGAACGACGATTCGGTCCGGTACGGGCCGGCCTCCTGCAATGCGGCATGCGCAGCGATCCACGTCCGCACCTCGTGGATCGAGCTGCCGCCCCGCGCACCGAGCCACTCGACGCTCATCGCGTCGAACCCCGCGAGGTCCCCTGTGGCGAACTGCCGGAGGATCTCCCGGTCGAGCTCGGGATTCAACGGCCGGAGCGGGGAATCACCGCGCGCGAAGGACTGACCGGCCTGGTAGATCGTCTCCTCGCGGGCCTGTTGTTCTGCGGGGGTGCGCCGCTGGGACACGAGGTAGGCGGCGACCTCCGGCGGCGATTCCCGCAACCGCGGGACGGGCACGTCGTGGGACAGCCCGCCCGAACCGACCAGCAGGACCTTCCGGTCCAGTCGTCCGGCGAACTCGCCGACCGCGGTGCCGAGCCGCCTGATCCGGCGCAGCGGCCCCAGCGGCTCGGCAACCGAATTGATGAAGACCGGCAGCACCGGTTTCGCGCCGCTCGAGCCGAGCAGGAGCTCCAGCGGCTGGGAGATCCCGTGATCCACGACCATCTTCTCGGACATGGCGACGTCGAGATCGGCTGCCAGCAGATGGGCGATCAGGTCGTCGGCGAGTGCCTGTGGCACGTCGAGGTCACCGGCGCTGGTGCCGTAGTCGCCGATGGCGGTTGCTGCCGCGCCGACGCAGAACGGCGGCATGAGCTCGTACCGGAAGCCCTGGTAGTGGTCCGGGCCGAAAATCACGACCAGGTCGGGGTCGAACGCGTCGACGAACGCCCGAGCCTCGCGCAAAGCTTCCTCGACCTGCCGCTCGACCGATTCGCCGGGGTCGGCCACCCGCAGCAGCGGACTGTGCGACATGCAGCACAGGGCCAGTTCGGCGGCCACGGCTACACGCTCAGCGAGCGCAAGGCGGGCGCCACCTGCTCGCCGAACAACCGGTAGGAGCGCATCGTCTGCTCCTTGGTCAGGGTGCCGAACGAGCCCCAGTTGAGGAAGTTCCCGCAGCCGATCTGCTCCACCTGGCTCACGATCTGGTCCCGGACGGTCGCCGGCGTTCCGACACAGATCGCGCCGATCTCGATGAGCGCGTCGAAGGACACGTTCTCGCCCGCGAACGGACGGAAGAAGGACTGGTAGTGCTCGTAGCCGGTAGGCACGTTGTCGAGGTCGTGGAACACCGCAGCTTCCTTGAATGCCGCGAACAACGCGTCGAAAGCAGGCTCCGCGAGGTCGCGCGCCTCCTGCTCGGAATCCGCGATGAAGACGTTGCGGCACACGCCCATGTCCGTGGGCTCCGCTTCGCGCCCGGCTTCCGCGGCCGCCTTCTTGTACTGCTCGAAAATCGTCTGCAGGGTGTCGGTCGGAGCAAAGACCGAGGTGAACCTGAAGCCCTGCTTCGCCGCCCAGCTCACCGTCTGCGGGCTCAGCGCGGTGATCCAGATCGGCAGTTCCGGGCGCAACGGCCGCGGCCAGATGCCGACATTGTCGTAATTGTAGAACTCGCCCTTGAAACTGAAAGTTGGCTCTTTCCAGGCGGACTGGATGAGCGCGACCGATTCCTCGAACCGGGCGCGGGTTTCCTCCATCTTGATGCCTTCGCGCACGAACTCCGGTTCGTCGACCCCGCGTCCGAGTCCGACTTCCAGCCTGCCATCGGTGAGGTGGTCGAGCATCGCGCCTTCTTCGGCCAGCCGGCGCGGATTGTGGAACGCGGTGATGTTCGCCATCACGCCGATCTTGATACGCTCGGTCCGCTGCGCCAGGGTCGCCACGAGAAGGTTCGGCGAGGGGCTGATGCTGTAGGGTGTGAAGTGGTGTTCGGAAAAGAAAACACCGTCGAACCCGAAATCCTCGGCGGCAATCCAGGATTCCAGCTTCCAGTCGTACAGCTCCTTGCACAGCTGCGGATCGAAATTCACCGGGTCCGAATCATACGGATAGCTGAAGATCTCGAAAAGCCACGACTTGACCATGCGATGCTCCGTCCACTCTGACATTCGGCTCGCTTCGCGCCGATATACGGGCACGAACCACTTGCGGTGCCGATAACGTTATGCGCGGATCCGGGAATTCGGCAAGCCATTCTTCGCGCAGGCCTGTCCGCTTTTCGTGCCAAGCCGGATGCCACTCACCCGGGCGCGGTGATTCAGAGTTCGGCTCGGTAGTCCTCGAGCAGCAAGGTCAGGCGCGCCACCATGAAGTCGTAGTAGGCAGCCATCTGGCGAAGTCTGCCTCGTTGCAGTCCGGCGAATTCGTCGTTCTCGCGCAGGGCGTTGTGGGCCAGTTCGCGCAGTTGCGTGGTCTGCCGGAGCGTGTGTTCCAGGCAGCCTGCCCAGGCGTCCTGGCGCCACTCGTACGCGAAATGCCGGGCGCCGGGTGGCTTGAAGCGGTGCACGACGCCGTTGGTGATCAGCAGCCGGGTCATTTCCGACACCGATCCGGCGCTGGCGCCGAGTTCGTCCTGCAGCTGCTGCACGGTCATCGGGCGTTCGCTGAGCAGGAGCACGGCCGCGGTCCGGCCCGCCATCGGCGGCCAGCCCATCGCCTGACCGATGACCGTCGCGAAGTCGTCACGCAGCCGCTCGCCACCTTCGGCGTGAGTGCCGTCGGCATGAGCGCCCCCGGTGTGGGCACCGCCGGCACGGGCAGGCGTCTCGGGCACAAGCACCACTTTCACTGTCACATGAAAATTCACTCTTGACTGAGAGTTCTCGTGCGGCTCATAGTACCGGACACCGGCGGGCTCGCTCCGGATTCCGCCGGTCGGTCACGGAGGTCCGGTATGGCGAAGAACGGGTGGGACGTGATCGTGGTCGGTGCGGGCTCTTCCGGCGCACCGCTGGCGACCCGGCTGGCGGCGAGCGGCCGGCGCGTCCTGCTGCTGGAGGCGGGACCGGACTACCGCGGCGGCGAGCTGCCCGAGGTGTGGCGCTCGCCGAACCCGCTGCGCGCACTGGTCGATCCCGAGGCGGGCAAGCACCTGGTGTGGCGGGACCTGCTGGCGACGCGGACGGACCGGCAGCAAGCCGCGCTGTACTGGCGTGGCCGCGGCACCGGCGGCAGCTCCGCGATCAACGGGCAGATCGCGATCCGGCCACCGACGGAGGACTTCGACGACTGGGTCCGGTGGGGCTGCGCGGGCTGGTCGCCCGGCGACGTGCTGCCGTACTTCCGCCGCGCCGAGGACGACGAGCAGTTCGGCACCGAGCCCTACCACGGACAGGGCGGCCCGACGCCGATCCACCGGATGCCGAGGGCGCACTGGGGATCGGCCGACACCGCGTTGCGGGCCGCGGCACTGCAGGCCGGGCACGCCTGGGCCGAGGACGTGAACGCGCCGGGAGCGACCGGGGTGTCGCCCTACCCGATCAACTCCCGCGCGGGCAGGCGGGTGACCGTCAACGACGGCTACCTCGAGCCGGCCAGGGCGACGGCGGAGCTGACCATCCGCGGCGGCGCCCTCGTCGACCGGGTCCTGCTCAACGGCGCTCGCGCGGTCGGGGTGCGCTACCTCGCGGACGGCCGGACGGTCGAGGAACATGCGGATCTCGTGGTGCTCAGCGCGGGCGCCGTGCACTCACCGGCAATCCTGCAGCGTTCCGGCATCGGCCCGGCGGACCAGCTGCGCACACTCGGCATCGACGTCGTCGCGGACCTGCCTGCGGGCCGGGGATTGCAGGACCATCCGATGGTCGGGGTCGCCATCCCGCTGAACGAGGAATCGGCCATCCGCACCCCGGACGACCGGCACACCAATGTCTGCGTCCGCTACACCAGCGACGCACCGGACGCCCGCCCGAACGACATGATGTTCGTGTCGCTCAACCAGAACGTGCTGTCCATGGAGAACGCCGACGTGCGGTTCGGGGCAGGCGGGTTCGGTGTCTGGGTCAACCAGGCGTGGTCGCGGGGATCGGTCTCGCTCACCTCCACCGACCCGGCTGCGCAGCCGGAGGTCCGCGAGGCGATGCTGTCCGACGAACGGGATCGTGCCCGGCTGCGCGCGGGTATCCGGGCTCTCGTCGAGCTGGCCCGCGGCGAAGACGCGGCCGCCATCGCGGACGGGCCGCTCGACCGGGTCAATGCCACCCTGCTGTCGGTGCTCGACGACGACGCCCGGCTGGACGAGCACCTGCTCACCACCGCTGCCGACGCGCAGCACGCGACCAGTACCTGCCGGATGGGCGATCCCGGCCGTCCCGGCACTGTGGTCGATCCGGCGTGCCGGGTACTCGGGGTGGACGGCCTGCGCGTCGTGGACGCCTCGATCTTCCCGTCCGTGCCACGCGCCAACACCAACCTCACCGCGATCATGGCCGGCGAGCTCATGGCCGACCGGCTGAGCCACGCGTGAAAACCGCCAATCCGCCCGAGGAGGCCACTGCCGTGCCGACCCTGCGCAACCACATCGGCGGCCGGTGGGCGCCCTCGGCTTCCCCGGCCGTCGCCGATCTGGTGAACCCCTCGACCGGTGAGGTGGTCGCCCAGTGGCCGGTCGGCTGTGCCGAGGACGTCGACTCCGCCGTCGCGGCCGCATCCGCCGCCCAGCCGGCGTGGGCCGCACTCCCGCTGGAAAACCGCCTCGCACATCTCGAGCGGATGGCGGACGTGGTGGTTGCGCACGCCGAAGAGCTCGCCGAGCTGCAATGCCGTGAGATGGGCAAGCCGGTGGCCCTCGGCCGGACGTTCATCGAGTCCGGCGCCGCCGCACTGCAGGGCGCCTGCGCCGACGCGCGCAGCTACCGGTTCGAGGACAGCACCGAGCACGCGGACGGCAGTCGGACCCACGTCCTGCGCCACCCGCTCGGTGTCACGGCGGTGATCACGCCGTGGAACTTCCCCGTCCTCAACGTCCTGATCGCCGTCGGGCCCTTGCTGGCCGCAGGCAACACCGTGGTGCTCAAGCCCTCCGAACGCTGCCCGCTGTCGGTGACCAGGCTGGCCGAGCTGCTGACGTTGCCCGATGGCGTGCTGAACGTCGTGCACGGCGACGGCCGCTCCGGTGGTCCGCTCGCCGCGCATCCGGACGTCGAGCTGGTGCACTTCACCGGTTCCGTCGCCGCGGGGAGGAAGGTGGGCGCGGCCGCGGGGCAGCGCCTGCACCGGTCCGTCCTCGAACTGGGCGGCAAGGATCCGGTCGTCGTCGACGCCGACGTCGACCCGGTGGCGACCGCACAGGCCGTCGCCTTCGGCGCCTTCGTCAACTCCGGGCAGATCTGCACGTCGATGGAACGGATCTACGTCCACCGCGATATTGCCGAGGAGTTCATCGCCGCGCTCTGCGAAGCCGCGGCGGCCTATCCGACCGGCGACGGGCACGACGAGAAGACCGTACTCGGGCCCCTCGTCGACGAACGCCAGCGCGAGATCGTCCACCGGCACGTGACCGACGCCGTCGAGCGCGGCGCCACCGTCCACTCGGGAGGGACGATCCCGCCGGGGCCCGGTTTCTTCTACCCGGCCACCGTGCTCACCGGGGTCGACGAGAACATGCTGGTGATGCAGGAGGAAACGTTCGGGCCGGTCGCGCCGGTCCAGGTCGTGTCGTCCTGGGCGGACGGACTGCGCCGGGCCGTCCACCCGTCGTTCGGGCTCGCCGCCACGGTGTACACCCGCAGCCACGAGCACGCCGCGGCGGCCGCGGCACTGCGGGCCGGCGTCGTCTGGGTCAACCAGTGGCAGGGCGGCGGCCCCGGCCGGGTCTACGAACCTGCCGGCGACAGCGGGATGGGCAGCACCGGCTCCCACGCGGCATTCGACGCGGCCACGCGTCCCGCCACCGTGCACCTGACCGGCCTCTGACCGGATTCGCGGAACGGCCGAGCCCCGCCGTTCCCGGACTGGCAGCCCGGCAGGCTCGGTGCGGCACCTCGAACCGCGCACGCAGTGGTTCGAGGGCATGCCTGCGTTCAGTAGTCTTTCGCCGCAGCAGCAACACCTTCGGCGAGCGCCGGCACCAGGCCTTCGGCGAAGACGCTGGGCACGATGTGCTCCCGATCGAAGTCGTCGCCCACGGTGTCGGCCAGCGCCTGTGCGGCCGAGAGCAGCATCCGGGTGGTCACCCGCGCGGCGCCGGAGTCGAGCAGGCCACGGAACATGCCGGGGAACACGAGGACGTTGTTGATCTGGTTGGGCAGGTCGCTGCGGCCGGTCGCGACGATCTCCGCGTGCTCGGCGGCGGCTTCCGGATCGACCTCGGGGTCCGGATTGGCCAGTCCGAACACGATCGCCCGGTCGGCCATCCGCGCAATGTCGGCACCGTCGAGCAGCCCGCCGGCACTCACGCCGATGAAGACGTCCGCATTGCACAAGGCGTCCTGGAGACTGCCCTGCGCCGCACCACCGCGGTTGGTGTGTTCGGCGAGCCATCGTTTCTCCGCGGTCAGATCGCGGCCCTCGTGCAGGACGCCGCCGCTGTCGCAGACCACCACCCGCTCGGCCCGGAAGTCCGCGCCCAGCAAGAGCCGGGCGACGGAGGAACCGGCTGCCCCGGCACCGGAGATCACCACCGACGTGTCCGCAGGCTCACGGCCGGTCAGCTTGAGCGCGTTGCGCAGAGCGGCCAGCACGGCCACCGCGGTACCGTGCTGGTCGTCGTGGAAGACGGGTACGTCGAGCTCGTCCTGCAACCGGCGCTCCACGGTGAAACACCGCGGCGCGGCGATGTCTTCGAGGTTGATCGCACCGAACGACGTCGCCAGGTCCTTGACCGTGCGCACCAGGTCGTCCGGTTCCCGGCTGACCGGGCAGATCGGCCAGGCATCGACATCGGCGAAGCGTTTGAGCAGGGCCGCCTTGCCTTCCATCACCGGCAGCGCGGCCGCCGGGCCCTGATCGCCCAGCCCCAGCAGGGCCGAACCGTCGGAAACGATCGCGACGGAGTTGGCCTGCACCGTTTCCCGCGCGAGCACCGAGGGGTCCTCGGCGACCCGCTTCGCCTGCTCGGCGACACCGGGTGTGTAGTGCTCGGCCAGATCGTCCGGGCCCTCGATCCGCACCCTGGCGGTGACCTGCACTTTTCCACGACTTCGAGTCATGGTCGCCGGATACCCGCCGCGGCCGCACCGGAATCCGGCCGCCGGCCCCGAACTCAGTCGAGGACGATCGCCGCATCCGGTTCGCGCACCCGGAAACTGAAGCTCTCCTCCAGGTAGAGGGTGAGCGTTCCGGCATCGTGGTGGCGGTAGCCGACCGCGAGATCCTGGCCGAGTTCCAGGGTGAAGTCCCCGCCGGACAGGCTGAGCACGACCGCGCCGGTGATCCCGGGAGTGCGCTTGACCCGGCCGCCGCCGAGCGCGCGGCGGAGGTGGTCCAGCACGAGCAGGCCGCCGTGTTCGGTGCTCTCCACGATGGCGGTGTGCCCGTCCGGATTGATCGCGAGCGCGTACGGGCCGCCGATCCCGTTGCAGCGCAACGTGTCCACCGCATTCGCCACGACGTGCGGGTAACGCTGCGGATCGGTGCCCAGCGTCCGGTGCTGGTACGGGCTGGCGTCGATGATCCCGCCGATCCCGGCGTCCGGCCAGCCGTGGAACACCGCCCGGTTCTCGAGCAGACCCACCTGTGCGGCGGCCCGGTCCAGGTCGTCGAGCTCGAGGTCGTCCGCGCCGCGCTCGGCGTCGTCCAGTTCGGCGCGCTCGACGGTGAACGGCACGCACACCTCCACCAGGGGCAGCACCCGGCGCTGCCGCACGAGGGCCTCGCGCTCCCTTGCCGCTTCCGGCACGTCGATGCGGCGGGTCCGCCCGAGCGAAGTGGCCGAGTGCGCCCAGCCGTGCGGGCCCGCGACGTCGATCATCTTGCGGGCGGCGAGGTGCGTGGTCAGCCGCTCCCGCGCTTCGTCGTCGATCTGTTGCCAGCCGTCGGCCGGGATGGGCGCGAGCTCGCGCAGCAGGTGGTTCATCGTGCTCACTGCTCCTTCAGTCCGCCGATGCCCAGCGAAACGTCGTCGGGTATTTCGTTGCCTGCCTTCTGCTCCTGCTCGGCCACGTAGCGCTCCGGGTCGACATCGCCGGTGTCGATGCCCTCCCCGTTCTCGTGCTCGGCCTTGAACGCCAGGAACCTGCGGCCGAGTTCTTCCCGCAGCCCGGGATCGGCGTGCCGGCGGAAGTCGGCGAGCGCGTCGTCCTCCTCCTCGGCCATGTGCTCGCTGTTGGCGGTGCGGGCCTGGCGGACCGCGGCACGCCAGGCCGCACTGCCTGCCGGATGACGCCTCGCCTCGGCGACCGCATCGCGGATTTCGTTGTGGTCGCCGACCGCGTCGAGCGTCTCGTCCTCGGCGTCGGTGCCACGCTGGATCAGTTCGGGATAGAACACTGCCTCCTCGGCCGCCGCGTGCAGGTCCAGCAGTGTCGCAAGCGGTTCCCACGCCCGTGCCAGCTCGTCCGGGGTGGCGAGATCGTCCAGCTCGGCGAACGCCCGGCGGAACCGGTCGTGATCGTCGAGGATCGCACTGGTGATGTCGGTCATGACTCTCGACGCTAGGCCGTTGCGCACCCTTCCGCTCGGCGGACCGCCGAGGGGTTTGCCCTCGGATCGGCATGGGTAACCGGTCGTCGGCTGCCGCCCGGAAGCACTCCGGTCAGGCGAGCCAGACCGTTTTCGCGTTGACGAAGGTGCGTGGCCCGAACGACGCCAGTTCCCGGCCGTAGCCCGAATTCTTCACGCCGCCAAAGGGCACCTCCGGGGTGGACTGGGTGAATTCGTTGAAGTACACCATGCCCGTCTCGATTTCGGTGATCAGGCGTTCCTGCTCCGCCGGATCGGTGGTCCACGCGCTGCCGCCGAGGCCGAACGGCGAATCGTTCGCGATCCGGATGGCGTCGTCGAGGTCCTCGGCCTGCCAGATCAGCGCCACCGGGCCGAAGAACTCCTCGTGCTGTCCCGGCGAACCGTCCGGAATGTCGGTGAGCACCGTCGGCGGGTAGTAGAACCCGGGCCCGGCAACGGTTTCGCCGCCGGTGTGCAGCCGGGCACCGGCCCGCACGGTGTCGGTCACCTGCCGGTGCAGGGTTTCGACCGCATCGGCCGAGGACAACGGCCCGAGGTCGGTGTCGTCCTTCGCCGGATCGCCGACGGTCAGTGCGGCCATCCGTTCGGTGACCTGCCGGGTGAATTCCCCGGCGATTTCCCGGTGCACGATGAAGCGCTTGGCGTTGATGCAGGACTGCCCGTTGTTGAGGATCCGGGACTGCACCGCGCTTTCGACGGCCTTCGCAAGGTCGGCCGAGGGCAGTACGACGAACGCGTCGCTCCCGCCGAGTTCGAGAACGCTCGGCTTGATGTTGCGCCCGGCGGCCGCGCCGACCTCGCGCCCGGCCGGTTCACTGCCGGTCAGCGTCGCGGCACGGATCCGGTCGTCGCCGAGCAGCCCTTCAACCGCCGAAGACGGCACCAGCAGGCTCTGGAACACCCCGTCCGGCCAGCCGGCGCGACGGAAGACGTCCTCGATCGCGAGCGCGACCTGCGGCACGTTGGACGCGTGTTTGAGCAGGCCGACGTTCCCCGCGATCAGCGCCGGGGCGGCGAACCGGAAAACCTGCCAGTACGGGAAATTCCACGGCATCACGGCGAGCACCGGACCGAGCGGCTCGTACCGGGTGAACACCCGCGCCCGCTCGACCGGCCACGGCTGGTCGGCCAGCATCTCCTCGCCGTGGTCGGCGTACCAGCGACAGCCTGCCGCGCTCTTGCGCACCTCGGCGACGGCCGCCGGCCGTGTCTTGCCCATCTCCAAGGTCGCGATCCGGCCGAGCGCCTCGGCCTCCTCTTCGAGGATTCCCGCCGTCCGGCGCAGCAACTCGGCCCGTTCGGCGAACGACGTGCGCCGCTGGCCGGCAAACGCCTCGGCAGCGAGTGCCACCTTCTGCTCCAGCTCCTTCTCGCCGAGGGCGTCGAATTCGCGAATGCGCTCGCCGGTTGCCGGGTTCACCGTAGCGATGGCCACCAGTATCTCCTCCCGCGTCGATCGTCGTCCGGCTACCCGACCACTCGTCCGCGGAAACACCCGAGCCGGTGAGCGGTCCGCGTAACGGGCGCGTGCGCGGGTACCCGGGGCACGCCCGGCCCGAGGAGGTCCCATGCTGAACGAGACTGACGAGCGCGTCCTGCGTCATCTCGAATCCGATCTGCCACGCTCACTGACCCGGCACGCCTTCGCGGTCCGTGCCCGCGCCGAAAACATCCGCTGGCGCACCGTACTCGTGCTCGCCGGCAGCACCGCGGTGCTGACCTTCGTGACCGGTTTGGTTGCCGGTGACGGCGCACTCGGGTGCCTCGGTTTCCTGGCGGTGTGCGCGCTGGGGTTTTTCCACGCCTGGCGCACGAAACGGTTCGCCGCTCCCCCGCAGGAGTGAGCGCGGGGCCCGGCTTGGTCAGGTTGGTCAGAGCTGTGCGTGGGCGGCGACCGTCCGCAGCGCGGCCCGCAACAGGCGTGCGACCTGGGCCGGACTCCAACCGGTCGCAGCGGCGACCTCGGCCACGCTCCGATGCTGCAACGCGGTCGCCCACAGTGCGTAGCGTTGCCGGGGCGGAAGCAGTGCCAGCTCGTCGAGCAGCACCGCCTCCCGTGCCGCGGAGTCCAGCCGTCGCCGATCGACGCGCGCACCGAGCCGGGCCTGCAGGGCCGCCAGCACCTTGGCACGGGCATCCCGTCCGCCGGGAACCGCGGCCGGGCCGGACGTGTCCACAGTGCTCAGTACGAGCACCACGCTCTTCCCGGCCTCAGCACGCGCACGGCGTGACCGTCCGGCGGCCCGCCGCGCAACCCGGTGGGCCAGCGTCAGCATCCGTTCGTCGACCGCGGGTTCTCCGTCCAGCCAGGCCGGCACCGAACCCAGGTGGGCTTCCCTCGTCCCGGCGGTCATCGGGCCGTCCTCGGGGCGGGTACGGCGGACCGGAGGTGGTTCAGCAGCCAAAGCAGTTCCTCGGCGTCGAGGAGTCCCGCGTCGGCCGCTTTGACGAAGGTGTTCGCAGCCCGTTCCAGGAACAGCGGGGTGTCCGGCGGTTCCGAGTTGCGCCTGGCTTCAGCCATCATCGCCCCCTGGTAGACAGGTCGAATCGAGCCCGGGGTCTGGGGGCGCACGGCACGGATGCCCTGATTTTTCGATGGTAAACCCGCCGAAGCAGTGGTACGGAACTCGAGCCGCGGGCAGGCTGTGGAAACGGGGCCTGGTGGCATACCTACCCGGAAGTGGTGAGACGGTGTGAATGGTGCGGATACGCGGTGTGTGATCGTCGGCGGCGGCCCCGGTGGCATGGTGCTGGCGTATCTGCTGGGACGCGCCGGAGTGCCGGTTACGCTGCTGGAGGCACACCACGATTTCGACCGTGACTTCCGGGGCGATTCGCTGCACCCGTACACCCTGGAGTTGCTCGATCGGCTCGGCCTTGCCGGGGAACTGCTGCGGCTGCCGCACCACCGGGCTCGGTACTTCCGCCTGCACACCCCGGCCGGTCCGATCACCCCCGCCGACTACGGAAAGCTGCGCAGCCGGTTCGCCTACGTGGCGCTGATGCCGCAGGCCCGGTTCCTGGATTTCCTGGCCGCCGAGCTGGAGCGGCTGCCGAGTGCGCAGGTACGCACCGGCGCCAAGGTCACCGACCTGCTCCGCGATCGCGACCGGCGGATCACCGGGGTCCGGTACCGGGACGGCACCGGCGAGCACGAACTCGCCGCCGGACTGGTGGTCGGTGCCGACGGGCGGTTCTCCCGGGTGCGCCGCGCCGCCGGCCTGACCGCGGATTCGCTGGGCGCGAGCACGGATCTGCTGTGGTTCCGGCTTCCGCACCTCGCCTCGGATCCGCCGGATGCCGGGGTCGATCTGTTCTTCGCCCGGAATCACTACGTGGGGCTGCTGACCGGCACGGCGGGCTGGCAGGTCGGCTACAGCCTGCCGAAAGGCGGCTATCCGGCCGCTCGCGACGCGGGCGTGGCGCCGATCCGGGCGGCAGTCGCGCACCTGGTGCCGTGGCTGGCGGATCGGGTGCACCTGCTGACGGACTTCTCGCAGACCACCATGCTGTCGGTGGACATCGCCAGTGTGCGGCAGTGGTGGCAGCCGGGCCTGCTGCTGATCGGGGACGCCGCACACGTGATTTCCCCGGTCGGTGGCAACGGGATCCTGATGGCCGTACAGGACGCGGTGGTCGCGGCCAACCACCTCGTGCCGGTGCTGCGGGCCGGGCGGACGGTGTCCGCCCCGGTGCTCGCGGCGGTGCAGGCCGAGCGCGAGCCGGCGGTACGGCAGGTGCAGGCCGCCCAGGTGCGCACCGAACAGCGGGTCGCGGCCGCCCGCGAAACCGGGCGGCCGATCGGCCCGCCCTGGCTGCTCAAAATCGTCACCGCACTGCCGGGCATGCGCGCTCGCTCGGCCAGGGCCAACGCCTACGGACCGAACCCGCCGGTGCTCGCCTGGCCGGACCACGACCCGCAATCGGATGCGGAGATCGTCTGACTCCGCCGCGCCGTCTCGACCGGCCGACGCAAGTGGTGTGCCGGCTGCCGCCGGCTTTTGGCCGCCGGTGGGAGAACAGTCCACGGCTTCCGGCGAAGTGGTCCGGCCGCACCTGCGGACGCTATACGGTGTGCGCATGTACGTGACGCCGCCGATGCAGAGCAACCCACGCCCAGCTGCCGGACCGCCGTGGTGGCTGGTGATCGGGCCCGCGTTCGCCGCGCTGATCGGGCTCTTCTTGCTCACCGTGATCTACCGCTTCAACGGCCGGTCGTTCCTGCAGATCGAGCTCGGCCTGTCCAGTCAGTCGCTGCTGCTGAGCGGCCTCGTCGCGTATCTCGTCGCGGCCGCGCTCGCCTTCCCGGCCGGTCTGCTGCCCGGCGCGCGCTTCCCGACGTCGGTGACCGTGCCCGCGATCTGCTTGATGCTCCTCGGCGTACTGCTGATCGCGTTCGTCCCGAGCACCGGCCTGCTTCTGCTCGGGCGGGTGCTCAGCGGACTCGGTGCGGGCGCGGCCATCGGCGTGACCGTCGCACTGATCCGGCGGCTCCGCGCCGGTCGCGGTGTCGCGGCCGCGGTGACGACGGGCCTCGGCGTCCTCGCCTTGGTGATCGCACCGTTCCTCGGCGGGCTGGTTTCGGACGCGCTCGGCTTCCGGCTGGTGTACCTGCTCGCGGCGCTGTTCATGGTCATTGCGCTCATCGTCGCCGCGGTCATCGGCATCGTCGCGCTGGCGTCGGCAAAGCCTCCGGTCCAGCCGATGCCCTACGGCGTGCCGCACCGGCCGCAGGGGCCGCCGTACGTCTGACGCGCACCCGTCCGATGTGGCAAGGTCACCACCGGGCTCGATCCCGACGTCGGTCCGGCCCACGTCGAAAGGAGCCAGACCATGCGTTGCGTGGTTTTCGGTGCGACCGGCTACATCGGCGGCCGGCTGGTGCCGGCGCTGCTCGAAGCGGGCCATCGCGTCCGCGTGGTGGCCCGCAGCCCGGACAAGCTCGCCGACGTGCCCTGGCACGAACAGGTCGAGGTGGTACGCGGCGACGTCACCGATCCCGCCGACGTGCGCGCCGCGCTCGACGGACAGGAGGTCGCCTACTACCTCGTGCACGCACTGCACCGCGCCGACTTCGTGCGCGTCGACCGCACCGCGGCCGGGAATGTGGCGGCCGCGGTCCGCGAAGCCGGCCTGACGCGCCTTGTGTACCTCGGCGGGATCACCCCGTCGAGCGATGAACCGCTGTCCGACCACCTGGCCTCCCGTGCCGAGGTCGGCCGCATCCTGCTCGGTTCCGGTGTGCCGACCTGTGTCCTGCAGGCCGCGGTGATCATCGGATCCGGCTCGGCCAGTTTCGAGATGCTGCGCTACCTCACCGAACGGCTGCCGGTGATGGTCGCTCCGCGCTGGGTGCACAACCGGATCCAGCCCATCGCCGTCCGCGACGTCCTGCACTACCTCACGCACGCCGCCGGCCTTCCCGCCACGGTGCACGGCGGTTTCGACATCGGCGGCCCGGACGTGCTCACCTACCTCGAAATGATGCGCCGCTACGCGGTCGTGGCCCACCTGCCCCGGCGGTTCGTGCTGCCGGTGCCGGTGCTGACGCCGTGGCTGTCGGCACAGTGGGTCGACCTCGTCACCCCGGTCCCGCGCAGCATCGGCATCCCGCTCATCGAATCCCTTGTGCACGAAGTCGTCCGCCGGGACCACGACATCGACGCGCACATCCCGCCGCCTGCCGAAGGAACAACCCACTACGAACGCGCCATCGAACTCGCCCTCGCCCGCATCCGCGAGGCCGACGTGCCCACCCGCTGGTCGGACGCGACCTGGCCGTCGGCTCCTTCCGACCCGCTGCCCACCGACCCGGAGTGGTCCGGCGGCACCCGGTACCGCGACGTCCGCGAGCACCACACCACCGCCGGCCCCGAAGCACTGTGGCAGGTGATCGAAGCCATCGGCGGCGAGCACGGCTGGTACTCCTTCCCGCTCGCCTGGACCGTCCGCGGCTGGGCCGACCGCCTCATCGGCGGCGTCGGGCTGCGCCGGGGCCGCCGCAACCCCCGCCACCTGCACGTGGGCGAAGCACTCGACTGGTGGCGCGTCGAAGCACTCGAACGCCCCCACCGGCTCCGGCTGCGCGCCGAAATGAAACTCCCCGGCCGTGCCTGGCTCGAACTGAGCGCCGAACCGGACGGCACCGGCGGTGCCCGTTACCGCCAGCAGGCCCTGTTCGAACCGCACGGCTTCGCCGGGCATCTCTACTGGCGGGCCATCGCGCCCTTCCACGACATCGTGTTCGGCGGCATGGCCCGCAACATCACCGGCGCCGCCGAACGCGGCGACCACCCCGGCGGGCAGCCGAGCTGAACTCCGGAGCACCAGTCCGTGGCAACGCCGCCCGGCCGAGCCGCAGCACCACTGTCCGTAGCCCGCTTTCCGTCTGGTGTGCGGGTCGTACGCTGCGGGTAGCCGCTTGAGGTCGAGCGGGTGACGGTCTGCCGGGCGGCGATGTGTCCGGTCTCGCGGCCGTGACCAGTGAAGGACAGAGGAGCACAACGCGTGTCACCCACACCGGAATCGCCGACACAAGCGCTGCGTGATCGGGAGCGGCGGGTGTCCCGCACGTTCGTGCGCCTCGCCGACACCCTGGTCGCCGACTTCGACATCGCGGACTTCCTGAACATGCTCACCGAGCAGTGCACCGACCTGCTCGACGTCTCCGCGGCCGGGGTGATCCTGCTCGGCCCGGACGAAACCCTGCAGGTCGCGGCCACCTCATCGGAACGGGCGGAACTGCTGGAACTGTTCGCGGTGGAAACCGACGACGGTCCGTGCCTCGACTGCGTCCGCACCGCGGCGCCGGTGTCGTGCGAGGACCTGTCTGCCGAAGCACACCGGTGGCCGAGGTTCACCGCGGCGGCCGCCGAATGCGGGTTCCGTGCCGCGCAGGCGCTGCCGATGCGGCTGCGGGAGCAGACCGTCGGGGTGCTCACCCTGCTGAGCATCGACCCCGGCGGCGCCGACCGCCGCGACCTCGACCTCGGCCAGGCCCTTGCCGACGTCGCCACGATCGGGATCCTGCAGCAACGCACCATCGAACACGGCGACCAGCTCACCGAGCAGCTGCACACCGCACTGCGCAGCCGCATCGTGATCGAACAGGCCAAGGGCGTCCTCGCCGCGCACAGCGCGATCTCCATGGACGAGGCGTTCGCCCGGCTGCGCCGCTACGCCCGCGACCACAACCGGCGCCTGACCGAGCTCGCCCGCTCGGTCATCGACGGCACCGCCGAGCCGGCCACGATCCTGGGACACCCGCGCCACTGACCGCACCGGGCACGAGCCGCGGCCGGTGGCGGATCGGGGTTTCCGGGTCCCACGTCCGGGGCACCCGGAACGGGTGACGGCCGGAGCGGACTGCGGCTTCTTCGTTGTGCCGCACGGGTTTCCGAGCGTTTCCCGGTGGGCGTGCAGCGTCGTCGCGGCGAAGGAGCTGACCGGTTCCGCACCCGCCCGTCTCACGAAGCCGATGAACAGAGAGGAAAACGTGGGTAAGCTCAAGAAGATCAAGAAGGCCGGTGCGCAGGCCCGCCACGACGCCGAACGGGCCGAGGCCGCGGCGACGCGAGCGGAAGCAGCCCTCGCCGCGATCCAGCGCGCGACCGGGAATCCGGCCGACGAGAGCGCGGAGGAACACCAGCCGGCCTACACCGGACCCCAAGGCCGTGATGCGCTGGCACCGGCCGCGACAGTGTCCTGAAAGGAACGGTCCTGATCGGATCGGCGCGGCTGCTCCGGCAGTGTACTTGCGCAGACGGGCGGTGCAGTGGTTCACCTCGGGCCCGGGGAATTCCTCGGCGCGGTAAGTGTGCGGGCCGGGACCCGGGGGTACTCGCCCCGAGTAGGGACATTTTTCGAAGCCCCAGCTTCGACGTTCCAACCTCCATTGTGCGAGTTTGTGCGTGCACACCCGCACAGGACGAGACCAGTGAATCGTGCACGCCGATCGGCAGGGCAGTGATGACTACCTCGGACAAGCCGAACACCAACGCCAACAACCCGGACACTCTGATGGGTGCCGCGGTATACGACCGGGACGGCGGCAAACTCGGCAAGGTCGACTCCGTTTACCTGGATACCGGGACCAACAAGCCGGAATGGGTCGCGGTGAAGAGCGGTCTGTTCGGCAACCACGTCTCCCTGGTGCCGCTGGCACGCGGGAAGTGGGACGGCAGCGCCTTGAGCGTGCCCTTCGACAAGGAAGCGCTCAAGGCCGCCCCGCACCACGAACCCGACCAGGCCCTGAGTGAGAAGGACGAGCAGGAGCTCTACCGGCACTACGGGATTTCCGCCAACCGGTCCGGCGCAGCAGGTGCGACAGGCACGGCGGGCGCGACCGGCACCGCCGGTGCGGCAGGCACCGCGGGAGCCGCCGGAGCCGCAGGTACGGCCGGGGCTGCCGGAGCCGGCACGGCCGGAGCCGCAGGCACCGCCGGTGCCGCCGGGGCGGCAGGCGACCAGCGTTCCGAACGGCGGCACGCCCGCGATGACCGCGGCGATGCCACCGTGGGGCAGGGCCGTGAAAATCGCGGCGATTCGGGTCAGGACAACACGATGACGCGTTCGGAAGAACAATTGCGCGTCGGCAAGCAGACCCACGAATCCGGCCGCGCCCGGCTGCGCAAGCACATCGTGACCGAAAATGTTACCAGGACCGTCCCGGTGAGCCATGAAGAGGTCGTCGTGGAACGCGAGCCGATCACGGACACCAATCGCGGAAATGCGACGTCCGGCAAACACCTCACCGAGGACGAACAAGAGGTCACTTTGCACGAGGAGCGAGTGGTCACGGACAAGGAAACCGTTCCGGTGGAGCGGGTCCGGCTCGGCACGGAAACCGTGACCGACGAGGCCACCGTGAACGAGACGCTGCAAAAGGAGCAAATCGACGCGGAAACCACTGACGGCGTCGAACTCGGCCGCAGCGATCGGAACAAGCACAGCCGCGGCGACACGAACCGCTGAGCCACCTGCCGGGCCCCGGCGTATCCCGGCCGAAGCGCGAGATGCCGCCGAGTCAGCACACAGAAAGCGCAGCCGCCAGCCGGTCATTCTCGGTCACCACACCGACCATGGCCGGCTGCGGCCCGCACCGCCCCGGCAACCACCCGGCAAAATCCCGGAGGAGGACCGCGGTGGGCAAACCTGCTCCCCGGCCCCTCCGCCACGAAACCCTCCCGCCACAGCCGATCCCGCCCACCGCCCCGCCGCAAGCCAACCCCGCTCCTGCGAAGTGCTCCAGCTACCAGCGGGCCCACTCCTCCGAAGCGTCCCGCGCAAGCAATCCCCTCTCGCAAAGCGCCCGCGCAAGCAAGACCCGCGCCCTTGTCGTACTCCAGCCGCAAGCAGGCCCACTCCCCCGAAGTACCCTCCGCAGGCCAAACCCGCTCCCGTGAACCGTGCCGCCGGCGTGTTCCCGCCGCAAGGTGGATGGGGGCCGTCCGGTGGCGTTCCCGCTCGGGTCAGCGGGTCGTGCCGGGGTGTTGTCCGGTATTGCGGGTCAGGATTCGCCCTCCGAGACCAGTTCGACGGGTTCGAGTTCGCGGCCCTGCAGCACGGCTCCGCAGTGTCCGCAGGTCAGCTGTGGCTCGATCAGTTCCCCGCATCCGGTGTGGCGCAAGTGCCGCCGGGACGCCGGATCAGTGCTCAGGTGGTTCGCCGCCCACTGGGAGAGGGTGATCCAGCCCGGAACGAGTTCCCGCGCGCTGGCGGTGAGCCGGTAGTCGTACCAGTCCTTGTCCGGCCGGTACCGGTGGCGTTCGAGCAAGCCGAGGTCGACCAGCCCGGCCAGGCGACTGGTCAGAGTGTTGGGTGCGATGCCGAGGCTGCGCTGCAGCGCGCCGAACCGCTCCACGCCGAAGAAGACCTCCCGCAGGATGGCGTAGTTCCACCGTTCGCCCAGCAGTGCGAACAGTTCCTGGGCCAACGGGGTGTGCGGCCGTGTCGACATGCCGCCACGATACCTCATCACCACATATCACGAAGTACTACTGGACAAGATCTACTTCCAAAGCGATAGTAGTTGGTGAGCTGCCGCGGCAGGACCACCCGGCACGAGCGGCGGAAGGGAGCAGATCGCGATGCAGGTTTCGGTCGATCTCGCGCGATGCCAGAGCTACGGGCAATGCGTGTTCGCGGCACCGGAGATCTTCGAACTCGTCGGCGGACCCGAGATCCTCGAGTACGACAGTGCCCCGCAGGAGCGGCTGCGCCTGCACGCCGAACGAGCCCGCGCCGCGTGCCCGGTCCAGGCCATCACGATCGGCCCGGCCGCAGGCCCGCAGCGGGATCGGCAGCCGAAGTGAGCGCGACGCCCCGCGGGCAGCAGCAGCCCGCCGATGACCGGGTGCCGCCGTCGGCCGGGCACGTCGTGCTCGTCGGCGCGTCCCTCGCCGCTCTGCACGCGGCCGAAACGTTGCGACAGAAGGGATTTGCCGGACGTCTCACGCTCGTCGGCGCGGAACCGCATCCGCCGTACGACCGTCCGCCACTGTCCAAACGGGTACTGGCCGGCCGGCTGTCCGCGGAGAACACCGGGCTCCCCCAGTCGATCGAGCTGGACGCAGAGTGGCGGCTGGGCGTCGCAGCGGTCGCGCTCGACACCAAGGGCAAGACGGTCACCCTCGCCGACGGCGACGTGCTCGGCTTCGACAAGCTGCTGATCGCCACCGGCACGAGGGCGCGTACCTGGCCGCAGCCGGCCGAGGCCGCACTCGACGGGGTGGTCACCATCCGCACCCGCGACGACGCCCGTGACCTGCGGGCCAGGCTGGCCGCCGGTCCCCGGCGGGTGCTGGTGATCGGCGCAGGTTTCGTGGGCTCGGAAACCGCGTCGGTGTGCCGCGAGCTGGGTTTGGCGGTCACGGTCGTCGAGCGCGGTGCGGCACCACTGGCAGGCGCTCTCGGCGGTCCGGCAGGTACCGCGGCGGGACGGCTGCACCGCCACCACGGCGTCGACCTGCGCACCAGCACTTCGGTGCTGGCGCTGGAAGGGGACTCCGCCGGCCGAGTGTGCCGCGCTCGGCTGTCCGACGGCGACGTCCTCGAGGTCGACGTGGTCGTGGCCGCACTGGGAGCAATCCGCAACGTGGAATGGCTCGACGGTTCCGGGCTGGCCGTCGACCACCGCGGGGTGCGCTGCGACGCGTTCTGCCGAGCGATCCACGACGACGGACGGATCGACGACGACGTACTGGTGGCCGGCGACGTCGCGTGCTGGCCGCATCCCCTGTTCGGAGACGAGCCGCTGGCCGTGGAGCACTGGGACAACGCGGTGCGCCAAGCCCGCGTGGCCGCGACGACGATGCTGCACGGACCGGTGCTCGCACACACGGCGCTGCCGACCTTCTGGTCCAACCAGTTCGGCGTGAACATCAAGGTGGTCGGCGTGCCCAGCCGTGCCGACCAGGTCGCGGTCGTGCAGGGCTCGGTGCGCGACGCGTGCTTCGTCGCGACCTACGGCCGAGCGGGCAGGCTCATCGGCGCGCTGGCGGTCAACACGCCGCGGGCGGTCGACTCCTACGCCGCGATGATCAACGACCGCGCCGGATTCCCGCTTGCGCTCAACGCGGCCGACGCCCCGGACCCCATCCGGATCCTCGACGCCTGAGCACGAGAACCCACCATCCCGTTCCCGAGGAGACCGATCATGACGACCAGTATCCGGTCCACCGCCGGCCTCGCGGTATCGACGCCGCACGAAGAACTCTTCGCCCGCGTCCTGGACCAGGACAGCCGGGCGGACCCGTATCCGCTCTACTCCGCGTTGCGCACCGAGCCGGTGTCCCGGCAGTCCGACGGGACCTGGGTCGTCAGCGGCTACGAGGAGATCAACACCCTGCTGCACGATCCGCGGATCAGCTCCGACCTGCGCAACGCCGACAGCGCCCGGCCGGCCATGGTGCGCGGCTCGCTGCTCGTGCAGGACCCGCCCGACCACGACCGGCTGCGGAGTGCGGTGATGGCCAAGTTCACCCCCGCCGTGGTCGAATCGTTCCGGCACGAGGTGCGCACGCTGATCGACGGGCTGCTGGACGCGATCGGTTCCAGGACTCGCCTCGACCTGGTCGACGAGGTCGCCTACCCGCTGCCGGTCAGCGTCATCTGCACGCTGCTCGGCGTGCCGAGGGAGGACGAAGCCCGGTTCCACTCCTGGGCCGACACCGTGGCCCGCAACATCGACAACGACCCGAGCCTGACCCGGCAGGAGATCGACGACATCAACCACGCGGCCGAGGAACTCGGCCGTTACCTGGGCAAGCTCGCCGACGACCACGCGGAGAACCCGGGCGACGACCTGATTTCCGGGCTGCTCAGCGGAAGCAGCCACAGTGCTCCGCTCACCGGGGAGGACCTGGTGGTGACCGCCCGGCTGCTGCTCATCGCCGGGCACGAGACCACGGTCAACCTCATCACCAACGGGATGCTCACCCTGCTGCGGCACCCCGATCTCCTCGAACGCTTCCGCGGCGAACCCGAACTGGTCGTGCCGATGGTGGAAGAACTGCTGCGTTACGAGCCCTCGGTGCAGTTCCGCCACCGCGCGGCCCTCGCCGACATCGAGATCGGCGGCACGACCATCCCGCGCGGTTCGGTGGTGGTCCTGCTGCTGGCCGCAGGCAGCCGCGACCCAGGGCACTTCGCCGACGCCGACCGCTTCGTCCCGGACCGCAGCCCCAACGACCACTTCGGATTCGGGGGTGGAATGCACTACTGCATCGGCGCACCACTGGCCCGGCTGGAGGCACAGATCGTGCTCACCGAACTGGTCCGCCGCCTCGACGATCCGCGGCTGGCCGCCGACCCGCCGCCGTACCGGCCCACCGCCGCACTGCGCGGTCCCCGGCACCTGTGGCTGGAGGTGGCCGGCATTCGGGCCTAGCGAAGCACCGCGAACGGCAAGATCAGGCAACGAGACGGCAGGCGAAGAGACAAGGAGGCAGGGCAGTGCGAGCGATCGGCCTGACCGAGTTCGGCGGACCCGAGGTACTGCGGGTGATCGAGCTGCCGGATCCGGTGCCGGGCAACGGTGAGGTGCGCATCCGGGTGCACGCCGCCGCAGTCAACCCGACCGACACGCTGTTGCGTTCCGGTGCCACGAGCGCTCGGTTCGACGGCAGGCCGGGGCCGTATGTGCCGGGGATGGACGCGGCGGGCGTGCTCGACGCGATCGGACCGGGCACCGACACCCCGCTCCGGCCGGGGGATGCGGTGATCGCGAGTCCGCCCCTACGAGCGCCGCGGCGGCGCCTACGCCGAGTCGGTCGTGGTGCCTGCCGAATCCGTGCTGCCGATTCCGTCCGATGTGGACTTCCCGGCTGCCGCCACACTGCTGATGAACGCGCTCACCGCGCGGCTCGGACTGGACCTGCTCGGGGTGCCTGCCGGTGGCACTGTCGCGGTGACCGGCGCGGCCGGGGCTTTCGGCGGGTACGCGGTGCAGCTGGCCAAGAGTGACGGCCTGCGTGTGCTGGCCGACGCCTCGCCGTCGGACACGCAGCTGGTGGCCGGCTTCGGCGCCGACGAGGTGGTCCGCCGCGGTGACGACGTCGCCGACCGGTTCCGCGCGCTCGCCCCCGCCGGGGTGAACGGCGTGCTCGACGGGGCGATGCTGCACGAGCCGGTCCTCCCGGCGATCCGGGACGGTGGCGGCATCGCCGTCCTGCGCGGCTGGGACGGCCCGGTCGAGCGCGCGATCCAGGTGCACCCGGTCTGGGTCAACTCGGCGGCCACCGACCACGCCCGGCTGCGCCGCCTTCGAGAGCAAGCGGAGGCAGGCGAGCTGACCCTGCGCGTGGCCGGCGTGCTGCCCGCCGCACAGGCGCCCGAGGCACACCGGCGACTGGCCGGGGGCGGGCTGCGCGGCCGTCTCGTACTGGACTTCACCGCCTGGTGAGCCGGCCGGAAACGTGCGGCCCGGCCTGCGGACAGGACAAATAACCGGAGGAGTGTTATCGTTTATGGCCTGACCAGTGGAGAGGAACCAGACATGCGGACACGGAAGCTCGGCACCCAGGGACTCGAGGCCGCGGCCATCGGCTACGGCGCGATGGGGATCACCACGGCCTACGGTGCCGCGGACGAGGCAGGCGGCATCGCGGCGATCCGGCGCGCCCACGAACTCGGCGTCACCATGTTCGACACGGCGGAGTTGTACGGGCACGGCACCGGATCGAACGAGACGATCGTGGGACGGGCGGTCGCGCCGTTCCGCGACGAGATCACGCTCGCGACGAAATTCGGCTGGGTGCTCCCGCTCAACCCGGAGAAGCTCTACGACAGCCGTCCGGAGCACATCCGCGAGGTCGCCGACGCGAGCCTGCGGTATCTCGGGGTGGATCGGCTCGACCTGTTCTACCAGCACCGGGTGGACCCGGACGTGCCGATCGAGGACGTCGCGGGGACGGTCGGGGAGCTCGTCGAGGAGGGCAAGGTGCAGTACTTCGGGCTGTCCGAGGCCGGGCCGGACACCATCCGCCGGGCACATGCGGTGCACCCGGTTTCGGCGCTGCAGAGCGAATTCTCCATCTTCGAGCGCGCCACCGCCGAGGAAGTGCT
The DNA here is from genome assembly GCF_039536925.1 of Amycolatopsis ultiminotia. Taxonomy (NCBI): domain Bacteria; kingdom Bacillati; phylum Actinomycetota; class Actinomycetes; order Pseudonocardiales; family Pseudonocardiaceae; genus Amycolatopsis; species Amycolatopsis ultiminotia. Next base: position 217,047 of record NZ_BAAAZN010000006.1, read on the forward strand.
GCCGACCGTCCGGGAACTCGGCATCGGTTTCGTCGCGTACTCGCCGCTCGGCCGCGGCTTCCTCACCGGTGACGTCAAGCCCGCGGGCGACTACGCCGAGGACGACATGCGGCGCAACGACGCACGCTGGCAGCCCGGCAACTACGAGAAGAACCTCGCCGCGATCGGGCAACTCCGCGAGCTGGCCGCAGGCAAGGGCAGCACGGTGACGCAGCTCGCGCTGGCGTGGTTGCTCGCACAGGGCGAGGACATCGTCCCGATCCCCGGCACCAGGAGCGTGGCGCGCGTCGAGGAGAACGCCGCCGCCGCGGACGTCGAGCTCACCGCAGACGACCTCGCCCGGATCGACGAGATCGTCCCGCACGGCGCGTTCGGCGCCCGTTACCCGGAAATCATGATGCCCCGCGGGTGAGGCATACACTCGCGTGGTGACCGACGTCGACCTCGAGAAGTTCCGGGTGCCGCGGCCGAGAAGGGCCGACGGCGCACGGAACTTCGACGCCATCGTGGCAGCCGCGCGCGAAGCGTTCCTGGCCGACGGCGCGGATGTCGCACTCGAGCTGGTCGCGGAACGCGCCGGGGTGGGCATCGCCACCCTGTACCGGAACTTCCCCACCCGTGAGGTGTTGCTGGAACACCTTTACGTCGAGGAGATCCAGTCCATCGTCGGCGACGCGGCGTCGGTGGAGGAGTTGGCGCCGTGGGAGGCCATGACGGTCTGGGTGCGCCGGTTCGTCGAACACCTCGGCCGCAAACGCAAGCTCGGCGTCGCGATCAGCCCCGACGGCGAGGTGTTCGCAGCGTGCAGCGAGGCGATACTGGGCACCGCCGCGCCGATCGTCGACCGGGTACGAGCCAGCGGCGATCTCCGCCGGGACGTGACGGACGCAGACCTCCTCCGCGCGGTATACGGCATCGCCACCATGGAGATCGACTCCGAGGCCCAGCGGCAGAAAATTCTCGAGGTATTCCTCAACGGCCTTGGCCCCGTGGGAAAATCCGGCACCTGAAGGTTGTCCCGTACCCCCTGATCACTACCGGCCGACCTCTGGCTCAGCCGTTTCCCGAGTGCGGTGACGCGGCTTCGCGAGGGGGCTCGGCCGCAGGACCGGGAGCCGGTGGGCGCGGTCTCCCGGCGGTCCGGGGTCCGCAGGCGATCAGGCCCGCACCGAGCAGCGCGGGCAGCGCGAACACCACGAAGTTCCAGCCCAGCGCGGCACCGGAGGCGAGGATCAGGCCGCCCACGATCGGGCCGAGAATTGCGCCGATCCGGCCGGTCGCCAGTACCACGCCCAGTGCGCTGCCCCGTGCGCCGGGCGAATAGTGCGCGGCCACGTAACCGTGGATCAGCGCCTGGGTACCGGTGCCGCCCAAACCGGCGACGGCGACCGCGAGCACGAGCAGTCCGGGGGCGACCCGGAGGCCGAGCAGCAGCAGGCTGAGGCCGGCCGCGACGAACGCCGCCAGCACCGCGATCTTGGGACCGAACCGGTCGGCCGCGATGGCCGCGATCGTGCTCAGCACGATCGAGCCCAGATTGAGCGCCAGCAGGAAACGCAGTGACGAGCCCAGCGCGTACCCGGACTGTTGCATGATCTGCGGGAGCCAGGTGTTGAGGCCGTAGGTCAGCAACAGCGCGCACAGACTGGCCAGGCCGAACACCACCGTGGCACGGAAATGCCGCCGGCTGAGGACACTGCGCAACCCGGTGGCCTCGCGACCGGAATCCGTTTCGGTGTCGGCAAGCACGAGGCCGAAGCGCCGGGCGGTTCGCTTCGCCTCGTCGATCCGGCCGTGTGCGTACAGATACGCCGGTGATTCCGGCAGGAACGCGAACGCGAAGGGGAGGATCAGCACCGCGGGCGCCGCACCGGCCAGGAACATCGAGCGCCAGCCGAACGGAGCCAGCAGCACCAGCCCGAGTACCGCGGCGAGAATGCCGCCGAGCGGAAACCCGATGGACATCAGGCCGTTGAACATCTGCCGGCGTCCAGGCGGTGCGAATTCGACGGTGAACGCGACGGCGCTGGGCAGCACACCGCCGAGACCGAGCCCGGTCAGCAATCGCAGCAGCCCGAACACCGTGACCGAGGGGGCGAACGCGGTCAGCACGGTGAACACGGTGAACCACGTGACGGCGGCCAGGATCAGGCGCCGCCGTCCGATGCGGTCGGCCAGCGGACCGGATACCAATGCCCCGAACAGCATGCCGACCAGCGCGTAGCTGCCGATTGCCCCGGCCTCCGCGGTGCCGAGGTGCCAGCCCGGCTCGTGCAGCAAACCGGGCAGGACGGAACCGTAGACGATGATGTCGTAACCGTCGAAGATGACGGTGAGGAAACAGATCAGCAGCACGCCGAAGAGGCGGGGCGAGCGGGCGACACGAGTCCTGCCGGCGTCGCCGCCGTCCGGTGAACGGGTCATGACAGCACCCTCCGAAGAGAACGGCGCGACGGTGTCGCTTCGTCGTGTGCCGGCCACCGCACGGCGGCGTCGTGGTCCATTTCGTCCACTGTGGATCGCCGAAGCCCGAAGCTGCGGACCGCGCTGCGCCCGCCCCGACGAACGAGGCACGGCTTGTGCGTCATCGGCAACCACCGCCTTTGGTGTTGACTGGTGCCCACCTAGCGAACTAATGTTTGCCTGGCAAGCAGATGCCCGGTACGCTACGACACGCCTCGGAACGGGTCAAGAACCCGTTCCGCAGAAACAGCTTCCGCAATCAGCACCGGTCTTGTGCCCGCACCGGCAGGAGAAGAGGATTCCCATGCACGCTCGAGTCACGAAGGTTTCCGCCGACGAGGACGGGCTGGCACAGTGGCGCCGGATCGTCCGCACCGAGATCGCGCCGAACGCGGCGGGCAAGGACGGATTCGTCCGGGCACTCTGGCTGCTCGACCGGGATTCCGGGCACGGGTTGTCCGTGACACTGTGGGACAGCCGGGAATCCCTCGAAAACGCCGACGCGGCCGCGTCGGCCAACCGCGGCAAGCTGGCCTCCGCCACCGGGGGAACGGTCGAACACTGGTACTACGAAGTCGTCGCCGAAGCCTGAGCACCGAAACTGCCGCAGAACTCGACCGCGGAGACACTGGCAGCCGAGTCCGGTGGTTGCCACCGTTCGGTCAGGGACCGGTGACCGGTTGCGGGTCGGGCGGGCGCTGTTGCCCGATCTGGCCGAGGCTGCGGTTCTTCGTCTCCGGGATCAGGAACAGCACCCAGCCGAATGCCAGTACACCCATCCCCGGCGAGTCCGAAGCAGACGGTCGATGCTCCGGCGTCGGGCCAGTGCGCTGCCGCTTCTCGTCGGTTACCTCGGGGTGGTCGTACAGGACGTTGGACACCGTGCCTGCCGAAACCCCGGCCGTGCGCGCGACGTCCTTGACCGTGGGGCGGTGCACCGGGTCCACCATCGCGTGCACACCTCGCCGAGCCGGCCGTCCGCGCAGACGACTCGTCCACGGCTGTCCGGGCTCAGCTCCGGCGACCTCCGCACTGCGCGGATGCCCGTTCTGTGGAACGTGTCGGTTCAGCGCGTGTCGTGCCGATGCAGTGCCGCGGCGACCGCTTCGGCGAGCAGCACGAGGAATCCGCGCCGATACGGCGGTACCCGCAATTCGTGCCAGGCTGTGCGGAACACTTCGATGACGATCCGTTCCGCGGTACCGGCGTCGCAGACCCGGCGGTCGACCATCGAATAGACCGCCGAGCAGTAGCGTTCCACCAAGCGCTGGAAGGCTTTCTGCTCACCTCTCGAGGCCAGCCAGGCCAGATCGTCGTCGCTCAGCTCCCGCCACGCGCGAGCGGCGACCGATGTGCGGGGCCTGCAGCCGATGACCTTCTTGCATTCAATGCGCATGCGGCAAACCCCGTGCTGATCGAGTGGGCTTACACCGTCTTCTGCGTTCTCGGGCGACCGGAAACCCTCGGGCATCGTTGCCGCTCCCGGCCGCGGCAGTGGCCGGGTTCAGCCGTCGTGTCCCGGCCCGTCACCGCCTGCGCGCAGGCCTGTCCCGTTCGAGGCGGTGCCCCCGGTGCGCAGCAACGGTTTGACGATCGCCGACGCCACCGTCCCGCGGGCACGGGCCAGTGCGTCCTCGACGTCCAGCCCGGGAAGGTGCATCCAGGCGGAACCGCTGAAATCCGCACTGACCACTTCGATCCGGGTGCAGCGCGCGGGTGGCACCAGCGCGACGGAGAACGGCTCGACCACCGATCGCCAGATCGCCTCCGACATCACCAGGCCCGCACCGAAGCGTTCCCCGGCCGGATCCGTCCGGCACCAGTGCCGCACCACCTCGTCGAACACCGCGGCGGTCAGCACCCGGGTCAGCGTGATGTAGGTGCGGTGGTAGCGGTTCTGCTCGGCCATCGGCCCGAGGTGCGCCGCCACCCGCGCCCGCATCGGCGCGCGCCGGTTCCGGTTGCGAGAGCGCAGCAGGTGGTCGAGGTGGAACACCACCTCCACCACCTGCCCCGCGTGGTGGTCGGGGAACGCGAGCATGACGCCGTCGCCGGTCTCCCGCACGTGTTCGGCCTGCCCCCACGACAGGCCGACCGCGGCGAGAGCCTCCGCAAGGCAGGACTCCATCTCGCTCTTCATCGGATCCAGCAGGTCGTCACTCACCTGTGACGAACCGACGATGTCGACGGCGATGACCGCCTTGGTGCGGGCGTTGTACCGACTGGACGGGAACGCGCTCATCCGACTCTCCCCCTGCACTACCTTCCCAACGGGTTACGCAGAGGAGTCTCACGACTACCGGCGTTCAGTTCTGTTCGGCGACGAACAGAACTCTCCCGGCGGCCCACGCAAAAGGGTGAAACTCCGTCACATGTTGGCGAGCTGGAGCAGCCGGTCCAGATCGAGAACGGACAGCCCGCGGCGCCGGGTGCTGATCACGCCGAGTTCCCGCAACTGCTCCAGTGCGGTCGCGAGCGCCGTGCGGCCGAGCGGGATGAAGGCGGCCAGCTCCTCCTGGCTGAGCGGCGCCTCCAGCTGCCAGTACGAGCCGGTGTTGCGTCCGCAGACGCCGACCAGGTAGGCCAGCCGTCGTGCGACCCTGGTTACCGTGTCCGGGGCACGCGTGTGGGTCCGCTGCCGCTGCGCGTCCGACAGCCGGCACGCGAACAGCACGAGCAGCTGGTGACCGGCGTCCGGATGCGCGCGCAGGAACCGGATGAAGCTGTCCGCGTCGATCCGGCGCACCGAGAGCTCGCTCAGCGCCACGACGTCGGCCATCCTCGGCCGTCCGGAGATCACCGCGGCCTCACCGTAAAGGCCACCGCGTCCGCCGATGTCGAGGATGACGTGGTGCGCCTGCGGATCGGTCGAGGTCACCTTCACGTACCCCGCCTCGAGCACCACCACGTCGGCGCCCGCCTCGCCGAGCCGCAGCACCGATTGCCCGGCCGCCACCTGCTGGGGAGTACCGAGCTGCAGCAGCGCCGTCCGGTCCCGCTCGGCCAACCGGTCCAGGAACGACGGTTGCCGCCACCCGTCCACCACGCTCGCAGCCTCCCGGGATCGGCTCTCGGCTCGCCTACCCAGGGTAGCGGGAGACCACCACTACGTGGTCTCCGCGGCCGCTCCGCTGAACACCCGCAGCCGGACCAGTTCCGCGCGCACCCATCCGGCCAGCCCTTCCAGCGGACCGCCCGCAGGCTCGGCCTGCCACCGGCGGACCAGCTCGGCACACGGACCGTGCCGGGCCGAGAACTCCAGCGCCCGCCGGACTTCCCGCACCGTCAGCGGCACGATCCGCCGCCCGGGAACAGGCCGCACCACGGCCTTCGCGGACATCACCGCCACCACCGCGTCGTACACCGCGAACCGGTGCTCCACCGGCACCGCCACGAACTCGTACCGGCCCGCACCGGCGCCACCGCCCGGTTCGGAGAACATCCGCAACCGGACCAGCTCGGCACGCACCGCGTCGGCCGACCGGTGCCACCGGCCACCCGGATGTTCCCCTTCCAGCCGTGCGGACATCCCGGGGCACAACCGGTCACTGGCGGACTTCTTCAACGCCGCCCGCACTTCCCGCACCGACAACGTGCCCACCGCTGCGGGCCTTCCGGCGGGCCCGGCCGGATGGCCGGGGTGCGCGGCCAGCACGCCGATCACCGCTTCGTCCACGGTGAACCGGTGCTCCACCCGCACCGCCACCCATTCCACCCCGTCCACGACCTGCCGCCCGAACACCACCACACCAGACCACATCGGACGGCCCAGTTCCGTTCGCCACCGGACATTTGCCCCCGGGAGGTTCAGCCGTGCAGGCGACGGCGGAGGAAGATGCGCCAGGTCTGTTCGAACGAGTGGGTCAGTGCCGACTCGGCGGCGAACCGGTCCCAGGCGTGGAAGGCGCGGGCGTAGAGGTGCAGGTCGACCGGCACGCCGGCGGTGAGCAGCCGTCGGGCGAAGTCGATGCCCTCGTCCCGCAGCAGATCGAACTGGGCCACCGCAACGAAAGTGTCCGGCAGGCCGGTGAGGTCGGTGGCCCGGCCGGGTGCGGAGTACGGGTGCACCTCGTCGGTGCCGAGCCGGTCGCCGAGCACCGCGGCCCAGGCGAGCCGGATGTCCGGGCGGGCGAAGACGACCTCGGAGCCGGCCTCGGAGCTCGACGGGGTTTCGAGACGGTCGTCGAGCATCGGGTAGAGCAGCGACAGCGCGCACGGCGGCGGGGCCTGCCGGTCACGCACCATGAGCGCGGTGGCCGCGGCGGGCGCTCCGCCGCCACTGGCGCCGCCGAGCGCGATCCGGCGCGGGTCGATCCGGTGCTCGGCGGCGTGCTCGACGAGGTGGGTGTAGGCCAGGTAGCCGTCCTCGGCGGCACCGGGGGCCGGGGTCTCCGGGGCGAGCCGATAGACGACGGCGGCCAGCACGCAGTCGAAGCCCAGCGCCAGCGCGGTGTGGTAGGCGTCGTCGTCGCGGGCGTCGTCGCCGAGGACCTGGGCACCGGCGTGGAACCAGACCACTGCCGGGAGAGCGTGCTCGGCACCGGCCGGGCGGTACAGGACGATCTCGAGTTCGGTCCGGTCCTCCCGCGGGAGGTGGCGGGTTTCGATGGTGACCCTGGTGTCCGGCGGGATCGGCGGCAGCTGGGCGAGCGCCGCGCGGGATTGCGCGCGCAGGCCCGGGATGTCGGAGAGTTCGAGCAGGGTGCCGTTCGCCGCCTTGGGCATCGCGGCGAACGCGGCGGCGAGTTCCGGGTCGAGCTCGGGAATGGTTCCAGGCATGGGAAATCCGTTCGGAGGAGTTCAGTAGAGGGAGGGCTGGCCGCTGCCGGCGGTGATGCCGCCGTCGACGGGCAGGATGGTGCCGGTGATGAACCGGGCGTCGTCCGAGGCGAGAAAACCGACTGCGGCGGCGACGTCGGCCGGAGTGCTGAAACCGGTGAGCGCCCGGCGCTGGTCGAAGCGTTCGATCAGGTCGGCGTACGTCGGCGCCAGTTCTTCCCCGAGGGTCAGTGCCGGGGCGGCGGTGTTCACCCGGATGCCGAACCGGCCGAGATCGAAGGCGAGTCCGCGGGTGAAGTTCACGACCGCACCCTTGGCCGCGTTGTAGGCCGTGCGCCGCCGGTCCCCGCCGAGGCCGGAGGCCGAGGCGATCTGGACGATGCTGCCGCGGCTGCCTTTGAGGTACGGCAACGCCGCCTGCGCGCCGAAGAAGCAGCTGTCGACGTCGGTGCTCATGATCAGCCGCCAGTCCGCCGACGTGGTTTCCTCGAATTCCTTGCCGAGCCCGACGCCGGCGTTGGAGACCAGGACGTCGATCCCGCCGAACCGGGCCGCGCCCGCATCGATCATCGCCTGTACGTCGTCCGCGCTGGTCACGTCGGTGGTGACGGCGAGCGCGCGGTCGGCACCGAGCTCGGCCGCGAGGGCCGCGAGCCGGTCTTCGCGCCGTGCGGCGAGAACGAGGTTGGCCCCTTCCGCGGCGAACCGCCGGGCGATGCCGTCGCCGATACCGGAGCTCGCGCCGGTGACGACGACCGTCCTGCCGGTGAAACGCTGTTCCATAGGACCTTCTCCTGGTCGGTTACCGCCGTTCTTATTCGTCAGTAACTGACGATACAGATCGTCAGTTACTGACGCAAAATTCCGTCAGTATCTGACGCTCGTGATAGGGTCGGCACCGTGCCACGGAGCGGGGACGAAGTGCGGAAGCGGCTGCAGGAGGCAGCGCTCGAGCTGTATCTGGAGCGTGGCTACGACAAGACCACGGGCGCGGACATCGCCGCCCGTGCGGGCGTCACCGAGCGAACCTTCTTCCGGCACTTCACCGACAAGCGTGAGGTCTTCTTCGACGGCGAGGCGGAGTTGCGGGAGCTGCTGACCGGTGCGGTCGCGGAGGTGCCGCCGGACACCAGGCCGCTGCCCGCCCTGCGGACCGCGTTCCACCAGGCCGTGCCACTGATCGAGCGCAACCTCCCGGTCACCGAGCGGCGGGCGCCGGTCATCGCCGCCACACCGGCCCTGCAGGAACGGGCATTGACCAAGACCGCGAGCCTGGTCGCCGCGCTCACCGAGGCCTTGCAGGCCCGCGGTGTCGCCGAACCGCTCGCGGCTCTGTGCGCCCAGGTGGGCATGGACACCTATTCGATCGCGATCCGCCGCTGGGGCGCCGACCGCACCGACGACCTGCACACCCACCTCGACCGCGCCTTCACGGACCTGCGGCTGGCCGGCAACGCCCTGAAGTAGGCCGCGGGGAGGTCAGCCCCACCGCCCGGATGGCCGGTCAACCGTCGCAGGCCAGGTCGTCGACCTCGGCTGCGTGCTGCGCGGAGCTGGTGGATCGACAGATCCTGGTTAAGCTCGTCAGCCATGAAGGTCGTCGCAGCCCTGTGCGTGCTCTTCCTCTTGGCCTCCTGCAGTACCGGGCCGGAGACCGGCAGCATCGTCAGGTCGACAGCGAGCAAGAGCGCGGGTTTCAGCCCACGGGCCGACGGCCTGTATGTGGGTGGCGACGAGGGCGGCAGCCGATCTTTCCTGCGCTTCTACGACGACCATACGGTCGTCGAAGCGGGCGTCACGACCAACGCGACACCCGCCGACGTCCGCCGGTGGCTGACGAAGACCAGCGACAAGGAGATCTCCCGGGGCACCTGGAGCCCGAACGGGAAATTCACGGTGACCTCGGCCGAGGGCGACGTCGACTACACCGTCACCGGACAACGCGACGATGGGTACACGCTGTCCACGCACAGCAAGATCAACGGTCACGACGACTCGACCACCGTGACCTTCTCGCCGGACAGCTGATGAACTGCACCCGGCCGGGCCCGGCGCAGGCACCGCCGCGGCGGTCCGGATGCGGAAGTTCGTCAGTACCCGATGGGCAGTCCGGCGTAGTTTTCCGCCAGGCCCTTCGCGGCGGCTTCGCTCGTGGCGACCCAGCGCAGCTGCGAAAGCTGCAGCTGCTCGTCGAACGGGTCGCCGGAGGTGTGCAGCATGGTGGTCATCCACCAGGAAAAGTGGGTGCACCGCCACACCCGCCGCAATGCGGTGTCCGAGTAGGCCTCGGCCGGTGCCGGATCCTTGTCGTTGAGCAACCGAGCCAATGCGGGCGCCAGCAGTGCGACGTCCGCGACGGCGAGGTTCAGCCCCTTCGCCCCGGTCGGGGGCACGATGTGCGCGGCGTCGCCGGCGAGGAAGAGCCTGCCGTGACGCATCGGCTGCTGCACGAAGCTGCGCATGGGCAGCACGGATTTCTCGATGATCGGGCCCGGGTCGAGTGTCCAGCCGTCCTGGCCGTCGCCGAGCCGAGTGGCGAGCGCGGACCAGATGCGGTCATCGGACCACGCTGCGACGTCGGTGCCGTTGGGGACCTGCAGGTACAGCCGGGACACCGTCGGCGAGCGCATGGAGTGCAACGCGAACCCGTCCGGATGCCAGGCGTAGATCAGCTCGTCGGTCGAGGGGGCGACGTCGGCGAGGATGCCCAGCCACGAGTACGGGTAGACCCGCTCCCACGTCCGCGGATCCGGCACAGCCGTGCGCGAGGGCCCGAATGAGCCGTCGCATCCGACCACGACGTCCGCCTCGATCCGTCCTGGCCGCCCGTCCTGGCCGGTGTAGGTCACCGAGGGCCGGTCCGTCTCCACGTCGTGCACGGCGGTGTCGCTCACCTCGTACACGATCTCCTGTCCCGCGGCCGACCGCGCACGGCCGAGGTCCTTGGTCACGTCGGTCTGCCCGTACACCGTCACCGTGCGGCCGACCAGCTCGGAGAAGTCCAGATGATGCCGTTCCCGCGGCCACTGCAGGTGGATACCGCGGTGCACGTCGCCCTCCCGGTCCAGCCGCTGCCCCAGCCCGCACGAGCGCAGCAGGTCCACAGTGGATTGTTCGAGGATGCCCGCGCGGATCCGCGCCTCGACGTACTCGCGCGAGCGGGTTTCCACGATCACCGACTCGACGCCTGCCGCAGCCAGCAAATGCGACAGCAACAAGCCCGCCGGGCCCGCGCCGACGATAGCGACCTGGGTGCGCACGATGGGTACCTCCCGCAGGTAGTGGTGACGAGAACGGGTCAGGACAACCGCAGCAGCCCGGCCGCGTTCTGTTTGCCGATCAACGGCCGGACCTCGTCACGGATCGGCAAGTCCGCGAAACCGGCCGGCCGACGGTCCGGGGGCACGACCGGGAAATCCGAGCCGAACAGTACCTTGCCGCGCAGCGAGGTGTCCGCGGCGCGCGTCGGGTCCGAGTACCGCAGACGGATCCCCCGGCCGCCGGGCCGGGCCGCACCGAGCCCGGCGGCGGCGTCGGCGGTGAACACCACGGCGGCCGTGGTCCGCGCCCGGTAGTGCTCCGCGGTGACGGCAACCGTCGGCATGCGGTCCTGTCCGGCGCGGAAGCGTCCAGCAGTTCCCGGTCCGGTGAGAAGCAGCCGTGCCCGTCCTGTTCGACGTGCGTGTGCACGTCGAACGCGGTGAGTTCGTCGACGTTCACCGGGACTCCTCGGTCAGTGCGCCGTAGCCGAGCTCCAGGCTCTGCCGGAACAGCGCGTGCTGGACCGCGGGCACGGCGCCGAGCATCTCGTCCTCGATCGCCTCGACCAGCGGATCGCAGCGTTCGAGCAGTTCCCGGCCGGTGTCGGTCAGGGTCAGCAGGAGGACCCGGCGGTTGCCGGGATCGCGTTCGCGCGCGATGTGCCCCTGGGTCTCCAGTGTGCGGACCATCTCGTTCATCGTCTGCGGCGTCACGAACGATCTCCGCGCGAGCTGGGCCGAGGACAGCCCGTCGCGGTGGCGCAACGCGGTCAGCGCGGTGAACTGCGGCGTGGTCAGCCCGAGCGGCGGCAGCGCCTGGTCCATCCTGGCCCGGATGGCCAGTTCGAGGCGCTTGACCAGATACAACGTCAGCGGTTCGGCCATCCGCCGATCCTCGCGCACGCTCACCGCAGCCGCTCCCGCACCTCGGCCTTGCCGACCTTGCCGGATCCGGTGCGCGGGAGCTCGGTCCACTGCTCGAAACCACGCGGCACCTTGTATCCGGCGAGCCGGCTGCGGGCGAACGTGCGCAGCTCGTCCTCAGTCACCACGGCACCGGGCCGCGGCACGAGCACGGCGTACGGGACCTCGCCCCACTTCTCGTCGGGAACCCCGACCACTGCGCACGACTCGACGTCCGGATGCTCGCACAGCACCGACTCCACCTCCGCCGGGTACACGTTCTCCCCACCGGAGATGATCAGGTCCTTGACCCGGTCCACGACGGTGTAGCACCCGTCACCGTCCACTGTGGCCACATCACCGGAGTGCAGCCAGCCGCCTGCCAGCGCGGTTTCCGTGGCGTCCGGGCGATTCCAGTAGCCGAGCATCACGTTCGGGCCGCGGACCAGGATCTCGCCCCGCTCGCCGGTGCCGACCTGCGCACCGCCGGGGTCCACGAGCCGCACGTCGGTGAAGAACGACGGGACGCCCGCCGTGCCCGCCTTGGTGCGCACCGCGTCGCGGTCGAGCAGCAGCACCCCTGGTGAGCACTCGGTCAGCCCGTAACCCTGTACGAAAACGAGGCCACGGTCGAGGTAACGGCGGATGGTCGCCGGGGGCACCGGGGAGCCACCGCACAACAGGGCGCGCACACTGGACAGATCGGCGCCGGCCCAGCCGGGGTGCGCGGCGATCGCCTCGTACATCGCGGGAACGCCGAACAGCGTGGTGACTCGGTGGCGGGCGATCAGCTCGAGCGCGCCGCCGGGGTCGAACGACTCGGCCAGCACGCAGGTGCCGCCTTTGAGCAGCGTCGGCAGGCAGCTCATGCCGAGCGCGGCCGCGTGGAACAGCGATGCCACCACGAGCACGACCTCGGTACTGGCCACATCGGACTCCACGAGCACGTTCACGCAGTTCCAGGTGAGGTTGCCGTGCGAGAGCACCGCGCCCTTCGGCGCCCCGGTCGACCCGGAGGTGTACATGATCACGCACGGGTCGTCGAGTCCGACCGGTTCGTCCGGCAGGTCCGCGGGCCCGGCGGCACGCAGTGCGTCGTAACTGCCGCCGAGCACCAGGCGCTCGCGCAGCAGCGGGCCGGTGGCGGCACAGCCCTCGGCGTGGACCAGCACCGACACCCCGGCGTCACCGAGGACGAACTCCACCTCCGGCTCCGCGAGCCGGGTGTTGACCGGCACGAACACCGCGCCGAGCGCGGCGGTGGCGAACAGGGTTTCCAGGTACGCCGGATGGTTCGGCCCGAGGTAACCGACCCGGTCGCCCCTGCGCACCCCCAGCCGCCGGAGCCCGCCGGCCACGGCCGCGGTGCGCGCGGCCAGCCGGGCGTAGGTGATCCGGTCCTCGCCGTGCACCACTGCCGTCCGGTCCGGAGTCATCCGGGCCCGGCGGGCGGGCCAGGAACCCAGTCCACCGTCACGCATTGCCGCGCCTCCTGCCGGGTCGGGGGTCAGTGGCCCGGCGCAACGCCGAGGCCGGAACGGGGAGTCAGTCGTTCACGCAGGCACCGGGGACTCAGTCGTGCGAGTAGGCGCCGAGGCCGGGCCGGTAGGTCTTGTCGTCGAGGAACTGCGCCATGCCCTTCTCCCGGCCGCGGGTCGGGTCGAGGAACTGCGACTGTTCGAGCTTCGCGTAGAGGTAGTCCTCGGCCTGCTCCCACGGCATCTCCTGGGCCAGCTTGTAGCCGACCTTCGCCGCCCGCAGCACCGCCGGGTTCATCCCCGCCAGTTTCAGCGCCAGCTCACGGGTCCGCTCGCGCAGCCGCGCCGCCGGCACGGCTTCGTTCACCAGCCGCATCTCCGCGGCACGCCTGCCGTCGAACGGTTCACCGGTCATGATGAAGTACAGCGCGTCCCGCTGCGGCACCGTCGCGGCGAGCGCACGGCTCACGACCCCACCCGGCGGGATGCCCCAGTTGATCTCGGACAGCCCGTACTGCGCCTGCTCGTCGGTGATCGCGAGGTCGCACGCGACGAGCGGGGTGAAGGCACCGCCGAAGCACCAGCCGTTGACCATCGCGATCGTCGGCTTCGACCAGTTCGACAGGCGCTTCCACTGCCATTCCGCGCTGGCGCGGCGGACCCGGGCCTGCAGTGCGGGGTCACCGGACTCGTCGACCTCGCGGAAGTACTCCTGCAGATCCATCCCCGCGGAGAACGACGTGCCGGAGCCGGTGAGCACCAGCGCCCGGCAGCGGGCGTCGCCTTCGAGCGCATCGAGGGTGGCGACCATCTCGTCGTTCAGCGCCGGGTTCATCGCGTTGCGCTTGTCCGGGCGGTTGAGCGAAACCCAGGCGATGCCCTCGTCGAACTCGACGAGAACGGTGTCACCCCAAGGGGTTCCGGCGCGCTCGGTGACGGGTGCAGCCATCGTGGTGTCCTTTCAGAACGGGTACCGCGCGGTTTCCGTGCGGACGGTGACCCACTGGGTCTCGGTGAAGGCTTCGAGGTTGGCGCGGGCGCCGCCCACGCGGCCGGCGCCCGAGGCACCGACGCCGCCGAACGGCGCGGCCGGGTCGTCGTTCACGGTCTGGTCGTTGATGTGCACCAGCCCGGACGGGATCCGGTCCGCGAGCGCCAGTCCCGCGGCGGGGTCGGCGGTGAGCACGCCGAGGCTGAGCCCGTAGTCGGTCTCCGCGGCCAGCTCGGCGGCTTCGTCGAGGGTGTCGAACGGGCGCACGCAGGCGACCGGGCCGAAGACTTCCTCGGCGTAGGCGGGAATCCCGGGGTGGCAGTCGGCGAGCACGGTCGGGCGGTAGAACGGGCCGTCCGCCTTGCCGCCCGCGACCAGCCGCGCGCCGGCGGCGACGCTGCCGGAGACGAGGTTCTCCACGTGCGCCAGCTGGTTCTCGTCGATGATCGGGCCGAGCGCGGCTTCGGTGGTGAACGGATCGCCGACGGTCAGCGCGTCCGCCTTGTGCGCCAGCAGATCCACGTAACGCTGGTAAAGCGAGCGGTGCACCAGGTGCCGTCCGGTGGCCATGCAGATCTGACCCTGGTGCAGGAAACTGCCGAAGGCACCGCACGAGGCGGCGGCCGCCGGATCGGCGTCCGCGCAGACGATCAGCGCACTGTTGCCGCCCAGCTCCAGGTGCGCGCGCTTGAGCAGCTCACCGGCGCGGGCGCCGATCGCCCGCCCGGCACGGGTGGAGCCGGTGAACGAAACGATCGGCACGCGCGGGTGCTCGACCAGCGCCGCTCCGGCGTCGGCCCCGCCGGGCAGCACCTGCAGCACCCCTGGCGGCAGGCCGGCCTCCTCGAAGATCCGGGCGAGCACCACGCCACCGCACACCGCGGTGCGCGGGTCGGGTTTCACGATCACCGCGTTGCCCAGCGCCAGCGCCGGAGCGACCGACCGGACGGAGAGCAGCAGCGGGAAGTTGAACGGCGAGATCACCGCGACGACGCCCGCGGGCACTCGCCGCTGCAGGCTCAGCCGGCGCTGCGCAGGCAGCAACTCGCCATAGGGTGCCGACGCGAGCGCCGCGGCCTGCGTGCATTCCCCCGCCGCGCCGTCGAGTTCGATCCCGGCCTTGACCCGCGTGGAACCCGATTCCCGGACGAGCCAGTCACCGATCTCCGCCGAGTTCGCGGTGCACGCCGCGGCCGCGCGCAGCAGCACCGCGGCCCGCTCGGTGTGCGGATGGGCAGCCCACTCTCGTTGCGCCGCAACGGCTTTGGCCACCGCGTCGGCTACGTCGCCGGCATCGGCCAGTCCGGCAGAGCCGAGCACCGCACCGGTGGCAGGCTCCCGCACCGGGAAGCTGCCCGCACCGCCGAGGCGCCACTGTCCGGTGAAGATCCGGTCCTGCCACGTTGCGGGATCGAGGAGCGTCACGGGATTCTCCTTCGCCGGGACTATTCATCAGGATTCCTGATATCGACGTCGCCATCATGAGTCGTCACAGAAAGAAAAAGCAAGACCTGCGCGGCAGTAAACGACAGGCGTCCTGGTATTTGCAGGTCAGAAGCGCGGACCGCGGCCGCCGAGTTCACCGAGCCGCCACGGCAGCGGGCGCCGGCCGTGCCGGAACCCGCAAGGAAAGGACCGCCCGCTACGCGATCCGAAGTCCCCGGCCCGCGGACAGGAGCCGCCGCAACGAACCTGCGGCCTGGCGGGACACTTCGGGGGCCAGTCCCTCCCGGTACCAGCACGCGAGCGGGAGGGACTCCGACGGCGGCAGGTCCCGGCACTGCACCAGACCGTCCGGCGTCGTGCCCAAGGTGGCGAGCAGCGCGACGCCCTGCCCCGCCGCCGCGGCGGCCTGCACGCCGGCCAGCTGGTTCGCCTCCGCGCTGATCTCGGCGGGGATCCCGTGTGCGGTCAGCGTTTCCAGGGCCCGCGAGCGCAGCGCGCACGGATTGTCGAACGCGACCAGCGGCACCGGACCGGGCGGACGGGTCCAGCCGGGTGCGCAGTACCAGCTCAGCTCGAGCTCGCCGACCGGTGTGGCACGCGGGTCGTCGGTCGCGCCGAGCAGCAGGGCGAGATCGAGCCGGCCGGTGGCGAGGGCGTCACGCAGTGCGGTGCCGCGGTCGAGCCGGTAGCGGACGCGATAGTCGGGCAGCCGCCGGTCCAGTGCGGACGTGAGCTGTGGCAGCAGCTGGGCCGCGGCGTGTTCGGTGGATCCGATGACGACGGTCTCGTCGTCGGCCACGCCGAAGCCGCGCAACGCCTCGGCGTGCAGGTCGAGCAGGCGCCGCGCGTAGCCGAGGAGCCGTTCGCCGTCGGTCGTGAACCGCGAGCGGCGGCCGTCCCGCTCCACGAGACGACGGCCGGTGGCCGCCTCCAGCCTGCGCACGTGCTGGCTCACCGCCGCCTGGCTCAGGTGGAGGTGGGTCGCCGCGCGCTGGAACCCGCCACGGTCGGCGACCGCCACGAAGCTGCGCAGCGGCACGATGTCCAGTACCTGCTCCATGGCTGGCAACCTACCCCGCAACCCATCGCGGATCGTGATGAATTTGCATCGTGAGACGTCGTTGGACATCCGCGGCGAACACCGACCATGCTCAATGCCATGACCTGGTCCGCCGAGCCGATGAGCACCCCGCTCACCTGCCGCCACCGGCCCGACCACGCCCGCTGCGGCACCGCGATCTGTCCGCGCTGAGGCGAACTCCCCGCCGGGCACCGGTGCCCGGTGCCGTCCGCCGTCAGTCCACTGTAGACACGTCTGGCCGGATCCCTTCGACCACAGGAAGACAGGCCCATGTCCCCACGCAAGAAGCGCCGCGGAGGTGCTCTCGCCCTCGCCCTCGCCCTCACCGCGGTCCTCGGCGGCACCCTCACCGCATGCGGTGCCGACGCCGCGTCCGGCGGCCCGACACTGCGCTGGGCCTCGTCGTACTTTCCCACGCACTGGGACCCGGTGGTCGGCGGCAGCGGTGCGCAGTTCCGGGAGCTGGCGCTGGTCTACTCCTCGCTGACCCGCACCGACGAAAGCGGCAAAGCGGTCCCCGACCTGGCGAAGAGCTGGGACTACAACACTGCCGGTGACGAGGTGACGTTTCACCTGCGCGAGGGGCTCAAGTTCAGCGACGGAACCCCGGTCGACGGCGCCGCGGTGAAGGCGGCCGTCGAGCGGGCGAAGCAGCAGAAGAACTCCGCCCTCTTCGGCGACCTCACCTCGATCGAATCGGTCACCGCGAAGGGGCTCGACGTCGTGGTGCACCTGACCCAGGTCGACTACCAGATCCCCCAGCTGCTCGGCGAGCGCGTACTGCAGGTGGCCAGTCCGAAGGCCGCGCAGAACCCGGCGAACCTCGACCAGAACCCGGTCGGCGCCGGACCGTTCACCGTCACGCAGGTGATCCCCGGGACGAAGGCGGTGCTGAAGAAGAACCCGGACTACTGGGACGCCAAGGACATCCACATCGACAACGTCGAGCTCACCTCCGCACCGGACCCGGCGACGGTCGTCTCCGGTCTGCAGACCGGCGTCTACAACTTCTCCGATCTCGAACCCAGCCAGGCCGCGGCGGCGAAGCAGGCCGGTCTCGACGTGTTCGTCCAGCCCGGCTTCAACGCCTCCAACATCAGCATCAACGTGCACCGGGCACCGTTCAACGACCCGCGTGTGGTGGACGCGGTGCGCTACGCGGTCAACCGCCAGGAGTTCGTGGACAAGCTGACCTTCGGCTACGGCGAAGCGACTGACCAGCCGTTCCCGCCGGGGTACGTCGCCTACGATCCGCAGTCGAAGAACCGCTACCCCTACGACCCGGCGAAAGCACGTCAGCTGCTCGCCGAGGCAGGCCACCGGCCCGGCGACGTCAAGCTGGACCTCGTGGTGAAGGAGGGCAACGCGGAAGCCGAGCTCGTGCAATCGCAACTGGCCGCGGCGGGCATCACGACGAACATCAAGGTCGACAAGAACTGGGCCACCCCGTTCTTCGCCAAGGACCTGACCCTCTCGCTCTACAGCACCACCGGCCGGGACTCCGCGGTGCAGACCCTCACCGCGCACTTCGGTCCGGACGGCCCGCTGAACCTCTCCAGCCCGGACGAGCCGGCCGGATTCGAGGCCGCGGTGGCGAAGGTGCGCCAGACCCCGCTCGACGCACCGGACTACCAGCAGGTGCTGCAAGCGGCCACCCGAGCCGGACTGGACAGCAAGGCGCTGGTGTTCACCTATTCCACGCCGAACCTGTTCGCGAAGAGCAAGCAGATCTCGGCGCTGCCGAAGAACCCGGCACACGTCGACTGGACGGGCGTGACGATCAGTGGCCAGTGACCACCCGACGGCCCCGGCAGACCCGGCCACGACAAGCGGCTCGGTCACACCCGGCAACTCGACGGCAGCGGACGGCTCGGCCAGCACCAGCAACCCGGCGGCCACCGGCAACCCCGCCACCAGCCGCAACCCGACCACCACCAGCAACCCCGCCACCAGCCGCAACCCGACCACCACCAGCAACCCCGCCACCAGCCGCAACCCGACCACCACCAGCAACCCCGCCACCAGCCG